>NZ_RQYT01000012.1 GCF_003932785.1 Arachnia propionica
CCTCGACGACGACCTCCCGGCTCAGGTCATAGGCCAACTCGAACGGCGTCACCCTCAGCCCCAGATCATCCGCCGCCGCATCCGAGACCACCACCGGCTCCACCACCACCGGCTCCGCAACGGGAGCAGGAGCCGTCTTCGGCGTCGGCTCGGTGGGTGTCACCGGGGTCAACGCCTGCGTCGACGCCCCCTCCTCATCCGTGTACCCCTTCTTCACCTTGGAGGCGACCTGCTTCTCCGCCTCCGCCAGGGCCTTCTCCGCGGTGTCGTACTCCTTGGTCTTCGTCGTCCCCGCCGACCCGCGTCGACCGTACCGCACGGTCACCGCGGTACCGGCCACGTCGATGTACCAGAACTTGTCAGAACTTCCCTCAGTCAGGCTCAAGCGTCGCTGCATGAGGAGAACCTTAGAGCACCCCACCGACAAAAAATCCGTGCCCGCACAGCACGGACCAGGGGATGGGTCACCGCGCACGTGCGCCAGGGTCTCGACACGGACTGCCCGCAAGCTCGCGGTCCGGCTCGACCAGCGGAAAGGAAGACACCTTCAGGGGCGCGACCCGCTGAGGCCCAGCGTGGCCAGGGCCTGGGCCAGGGTGTCGACCTCCACCACCTTGAGCCCGGCCAGCTTCGGCACCTTGACCGTCACGTCACGCGATCCCTGCGGGACGAGGGCCAGCTCGAAGCCGAGCCGGGCCGCCTCCGCGAGGCGACGCTCCGTGCCGGGCACGCGACGCAGATCCCCAGCCAACCCGACCTCGCCGAGCGCGAGGATGCGCCGCGGATGCTGCCGGTCCAGCGCCGCCGACGCCACCGCCACCGCGACCGCCAGGTCCACCGACGGATCCGTCACCTTGGCCCCGCCGACGGTGGAGGCGTAGACGTCGAACTGGGACAACGGCAGCCGGGCCTTGCGTTCCAGGACGGCGAGGATCATCGCGATCCGGGAGGAGTCGAGGCCGTGAGTGGCGCGCTTCGGCGACGTCCCCGGCGTCGGGGCGACGAGGGCCTGGACCTCCGCGAGCAGCGGCCGCCGCCCCTGCAACGTCACCGTGACGCAGGTGCCGGGCACCGGGTCGGTGTGGGCGGTGGTGAACAGCCCCGAAGGGTCCGGCACCTCCACGATGCCGCTCTCCGACATCTCGAAGCAGCCCACCTCGTCGGCCGGGCCGAACCGGTTCTTCGTGGCCCGCACCATCCGGAACCCGGAGTGACGGTCCCCCTCGAAGGTCAGCACCACATCGACGAGGTGCTCCATCGTCCGGGGTCCCGCGATGGAGCCGTCCTTCGTGACGTGGCCGACGATGAGCACGGCCATGTTCCGGTTCTTCGCCACCCGGGCCAGCGCGCCTGTCACCTCCCGGACCTGGGCGGGCCCGCCGGGGGTGCCCTCGGTGCCGGAGACGGAGATGGTCTGCACCGAGTCGACGATGAGCAGCGACGGTGCGACCTCCTCGACGTGGCCCAGCACCGTGGCCAGATCGTTCTCGCTGGCGAGGAACAGGTCGTCGTGGAGGGCGCCGGTTCGGGAGGCCCGCAACTTCACCTGAGACGCCGACTCCTCACCGGAGACGTACAGGGTGGTCTCCCCGGTGCCCGCCCACTTGGCGGCCACGTCGATGAGCAGCGTCGACTTGCCCACCCCCGGCTCCCCGGCCAACAGGACGACGGCGCCGGGGACCAGCCCGTCGCCGAGCACCCGATCCAGCTCAGCGATGCCGGTGCGTTTGCGGCGGGCGTCGTCGGTGGCGACCTCCGAGATGCGCTGCGCCGAACGGGTCGGTGTTGCGGCCTGGACCTTGCGGAGGGTGGGGGCGCCGCGCTCGACGACGCTGCCCCAGGCCTGGCACTCGCCGCAGCGACCGACCCAGCGCGGGGTGGTCCAGCCGCATTCGGTGCAGTGGAACGAGTCCTGTTTCGCCATGCCTGAGAAGTGTAGGGAGCAGGTCCGACACAAGAGGTCAGACGACGACGGTACCCTTCCGCGGCGACTCGAACGTCACCTCGATGACCCCGGGGTGGGCATTCGGGGCCACCATGTCGATCGCGACGCCGTCGAGGTCCCGTTCCACCGGCACCCCGAGCCAGTCCGAGAGCCGCTCCGCCGAACCGGACAGCCGCACCGACGTGAGCTGCACGTCGGAGGTCAGGGCGCTGGGACGCAGCAGATCCTCTGACACCCACTGCAGGAAGTACGGCAGCTGCGGGTCAGCGATGAGACCTTGGATGCCGAGCTGCCGCCACTCCAGCTTGCGGCCGTCGGGGAACTGCCGCGACCCGGGGACGGAGCTGCGCTCCAGGCGACGCTCGTACGGGGCGATCTCGTCGACGCTCACCACCCAACCGAGCCAGCCGCCGCCCATCTCGGAGCGGGTGCGCACCGCCTGCCCGAAGGGCGCCTTCTCGGCCGCTGGGTGGTCCAGGACCTCCACCACCTCGATGTAGCGGGCGTTCGCCAGCGGGATGATGTGGTTGCGCGTCCCGAACCGGGGATGGAAACCACCATCCTTGAAGTCTGCGCCGAGCAGATCCGCGAGGCGTTCGGCATCCGCCCTGATGCCATCCGGTCCGCTGGCGAAGATCATGTGGTCGACATGCATGTCCTCATTGTGCCCACTGAGCATTCCGCTCTCCCAATCGGGGGTCCGGTCGGTAGGGTTGGTGAGGTGCCCACCCCCACGGTTCTCCTGTCGACCACCGCGGTGTTCCCCGAGGCGACGTCGGATGCCTTCGAACTCGCGGCGGAACTCGGCTACGACGGTGTCGAACTCATGGTCGGAGCGGACCAGATCAGCAGCGACGAGGAGGTCGTCGTCACGCTGAGCGATCACCACGCGGTCCCCGTCCTCTCCGTCCATGCCCCCACACTCCTCATCACCCCCGGCGTGTGGGGCAGCGACCCGTGGGAGAAGCTCCAGCGTTCGGCGGAGGCGGCGCGACGGCTCGGCGCGGACATCGTCGTGGTCCATCCCCCGTTCCGGTGGCAACGGGAGTACGGGCGCGGCTTCGTCGACGGCATCCGGGAGCTCAACCGCACCAGCGGGGTCACCTTCGCGGTGGAGAACATGTTCCCGTGGCGCACCCTCGCCGGCGATTTCATGGCCTACGCGCCGGGCTGGGACCCCACCGACCTCGACTACGACCACCTCACCCTCGACCTCAGCCACGCCTCCACGGCCCGGCTGCGTTCCCTCGACCTCGTCGCGGCGTGGGGGGACCGTCTCACCCACGTCCATCTCACCGATGGGAGGGGCTCCTTCAAGGACGAGCACCTGCTGCCCGGGGAGGGGGACCAGGACGCGTGGGAGGTCGTGCGGGAGCTGAGCCGTCGTGGCTACGAGGGCCACATCGTCCACGAGGTGTCGACGCGGCGGGCGAGGACCCGCGAGGAGCGGGCGTCGTTGCTCGCTGACCTGCTCGCCCGGACCCGCGAGGAACTCGCCGCAGGCGCCCGGCCAAAGGAGGACAGCTGATGAACCGTGCAGCGAACTGGGTGAGATGGATGATCCGGCGATCCTGGTTGTCCCGGCAGGCGGCCTCCTCCCAGGCCCTCTGGGAACTGGCCCGCAACTACGTCGCCGGGCAGGAGGTCGCCGACGCCGTCGAGGTGGCGACGAGGCTGCAGCAGCAGGGCCTGGAGCTCAGCTTCACCCATCTGTCCCGGCGCGACTCCGAGTCCGACACCCCGGCGGTCCTGCAGCAGCTGCTGGCAGCCCTTCCCGAGGGGATGTCGGGGGTGGAGATCTCGGTCAAACCGTCGTCGCTGGGTTTGAGGACCTCGAAGGTCACCGCCCGCGACGCCCTGCGAGAGCTGTGCGTGGCGGCGGCGGAGCGGTCCGCGCACGTCACCCTCGAGATGCAGCGGCCGCATGAGTACGAGGCCGTGATGGCGCTGTACCGGGCCGTGAGGGAGCAGCATCCCGGCCTCGGGATCACCATCCCGGTGAACTTCCGGGTCGCGGAGGCGGAGGTTCGTCGTCTCGGCGCTGAGGGCGCCAGGGTGCGGTTGTGTGTCAGCTCCTACCCGGCGGGTCGCGACGTCGCCATCGTCAAGGAGCACGAGAAGTCGTTGGCGCTGGTCAGGTGCCTGCGGATCATGATGGAGTCGCCCGGCTATCCGATGCTCGCCTCCCACGATCCCCGCATCATCGAGATCGCCTGCCTCCTCGCGCACCGGACGCAGCGCACCCGGGACACCTTCGAGTTCCAGATGTTCCACGGGGTACGGCCCCTGGAGCATCGACGCCTCGCTGACATCGGCTGGACCTCGCGCACCTGCCTGCCATTCGGGACCGGCTGGTACTCGTACCTGGCGACGCGGATCGCGGCGCGGCCGAGGAACCTGTGGGGATACGCCCGGGCGCTGCACGACAAGCGGTGACGGTGCCGCGGCGACGCCGTGACAGAATGGGCCGGTGCGTTTTCCGGGCCTGAGTGCCGCTCTCGAGACCGATGCCGCCATCCGGGCGACCCTGCGTGACGCGCAGGTCGTCGGCGCGGAGGCCCGCGACATCACCTGCGCTCCGTCGTTCTTCGCGACGCTGGCCGCGCTGCTGGCGGAGGCGTCGGGCCGGACGCTTCTCGTCGTCAGCTCCACCTTCCGGGAGGCGGAGGCCCTCACGGCCGAGATCGGCGGCATGATCGGTGAGGACGACGTCGCCTACTACCCGGCCTGGGAGACCCTGCCGCACGAGCGGCTCTCGCCGCGGGCCGACACCGTCGGGCGACGGTTGGCGGTGCTGCGCCGGTTGACCTCGCCGACCCCGCCGCGGGTGCTGGTCGCGCCCGTCAGGTCGTTGCTGCAGCCGCAGGTGAAGGGGCTGGCCGCGATGCGTCCGGTGACGGTGCAGGTCGGCGAGGAGCGTGACCTCACCTCCCTGCTCCAGGACCTCGTCGGTGCCGCCTACCACCGGGTTGATCTCGTCGAGCGGCGGGGCGAGTTCGCGGTCCGCGGCGGCATCGTCGATGTCTTCCCGCCGACCGCCGACCACCCCGTCCGTATCGACTTCTTCGGCGACGAGGTGACCGAGATCCGGCCCTTCGCCGTCGCCGACCAGCGCTCCACGGGCGAGCAACTGACAGCCGTGACGGCCGAGCCGTGCCGGGAACTGCTGCTCACCGACACGGTGCGGGCCCGCGCGAAGGACCTGCTGGGGCGGCATCCGCAGCTCGCCGACATGCTGTCCCGGATTGCCGAGGGGCATGCGGTGGAGGGGATGGAGGCCCTCATCCCCGTCCTCGTCGACGGCCTGGAGCTCATCACCGACGTGCTGCCGCCCCGCTCGATGGTGCTCGTCGTCGCCCCGGAGCTGGTCCGCACCCGGGCGGCGGAGCTCGTGCAGACCTCCCAGGAGTTCCTCACCGCGTCGTGGGCGGCGGCGGCCAGCGGCGGCACCTCCCCGATCGACCTGGGGGCGTCGGCCTACCGCAACCTCGGCGACGTGCGGGAACACACCATGGCCGCCGGCCACAAGTGGTGGACGCTCAGCCCCTTCACCGCGGAGGTCGCGCCCGACGACAACCTCGATGCGGACTCGGTGCACTCCCGTCAGCTCGCCGTCGCCCCCTCCGACGACTTCCGCGGCGACGTCGACGCGGCCGTCGAGCACATCCAGTCGCGCATCCGCGACGGGTGGCGGCTCCTCATCGGCGTCGAGGGCAAGGGTCTCGCGACCCGGATGTTGGAAATCCTCGGCGAGCACCGGATACCCGCCACCCTCTCCGAGCTGGAGGAGGAGCCCGCTGCCGGCAGCGTCCACGTCGTGTTGGGCGGGTTCCGTCGTGGCTGGCGCGACGACGACGCGAAGGTCGAGCTCATCACCGCGGCCGAGCTGTCGGGTCAGCAGGGGCCGGAACGTGGCGCCCGGAAGCTGCCGAGCCGCCGTCGCAACACCATCCAGCCCCTCGAACTGAAGGCGGGGGACCCGATCGTCCACGAGGTGCACGGGGTGGGCCGGTTCGTCGAGCTGATCCAGCGGACGGTGCAGGGGTCCGTGCGCGACTACCTCGTCATCGAGTACGCCCCCAGCAAGCGGGGGCAGCCCGGGGACCGGCTGTACGTCCCGATGGATCAGCTGGACCAGCTGACGCGCTACGTCGGCTCCGAGACCCCGGCGCTGGACAAGATGGGCGGCTCCGACTGGGCCAAGCGGAAGTCGAGGGCGCGGAAGGCCGTCGGCGAGATCTCCGCCGAACTCATCAAGCTGTACGCGGCCCGGCAGGCCACGAGGGGGCACGCCTTCGGCCCGGACACGGCGTGGCAGCGGGAACTCGAGGACGCCTTCAGCCACGTCGAGACCCCCGACCAGCTGGCCGCCATCCAGGAGGTCAAGGCCGACATGGAGAAGGTGGTCCCGATGGACCGTCTCATCTGCGGCGACGTCGGGTTCGGCAAGACGGAGATCGCGGTCAGGGCGGCGTTCAAGGCCATCCAGGACGGCAAGCAGGTCGCGGTGCTGGTGCCGACGACGCTGCTGGTCAGCCAGCACCACCAGACCTTCGCCTCCCGGTTCGCCGGGTTCCCGGTCCACATGGCGCAGCTGTCCCGGTTCCAGAGCGACGCCGAGGCCCGCAAGGTGCTGGAGGGGCTGGCCAGCGGGCGCGTCGACCTCGTCATCGGCACCCACCGGCTGCTGTCGAAGGAGGTCGAGTTCAAGGATCTCGGGCTGGTCATCATCGACGAGGAGCAGCGGTTCGGCGTCGAGCACAAGGACCGGTTGAAGGAGTTGCGGGTCAACGTCGACGTGCTGTCGATGTCGGCCACCCCCATCCCGCGAACCCTGGAGATCGCGATCACGGGGATCCGGGAGATGAGTGTCATCGCCACCCCGCCGGAGGAGCGGCACCCGGTCCTGACCCTCGTCGGGCCGTACGACAACGGCCAGGTGCGGGCCGCGATCCGTCGGGAACTGGCTCGGGAGGGGCAGGTCTTCTTCGTCCACAACCGGGTGGAGTCCATCGACAAGGTGGCTGCGGAGTTGCGTGAACTGGTGCCGGAGGCGCGGGTCGCGACGGCGCACGGTCAGATGGGGGAGGCCCGGCTGGAGCAGGTCATGCTCGACTTCTGGGAGCGTCGCGCCGACGTGCTGGTGTGCACGACGATCGTCGAGGCGGGCCTCAACATCCAGACCGCGAACACCCTCATCATCGACCGCGCTGACACGCTCGGGCTGTCGCAGCTCCACCAGCTGCGGGGCCGGGTGGGGCGGTCGTCCGAACGCGGCTACGCCTATTTCCTGTACCCGAGGGACAAGACGCTCAGCCAGACGGCCCACGAACGGCTGTCGACGATGGCCGCGCACACCGACCTGGGGGCGGGCATGTCGATCGCGATGCGGGATCTCGAACTGCGTGGTGCGGGAAACCTGCTGGGCGGGGAGCAGTCCGGGCACATCGCCGACGTCGGCTTCGACATGTACCTGCGCCTGGTGGGGGAGGCCGTCGCCAACTTCCGCGGGGAGGACACCGAACCGGAGCCGGTGATGCGGGTTGAGCTGCCGGTCATCGCGCACCTACCGGACGAGTACGTCGCCTCCGAACGGCTGCGGCTCGAGATGTACAAGCAGATCGCGGAGGTGAGGACCCAGGCGGATGTCGACGCGGTGCGTGAGGAGCTCCTCGACCGGTACGGCCCGCTGCCGGAGCCGGTGGAGCAGCTGCTGGCGGTGGCGGAGCTGCGCAACCGGGCCCGTGAGCTGGGGGTGAACGAGATCGTCGCCCAGGGCAAGTTCATTCGCTTCGAGCCGGTGTCGCTGCCGGACTCGCGCCAGGTGCGGCTGGGAAGGCTCCACCCGGGGGCGGTCCACAAGAAGGCGACCTCCCAGCTGCTGATCCCCAAACCGACCGACGACCCGGTCACCTGGGCCAGAACCATCCTGGACACGATCGTCGGGTAAACGATCGGCCACATGGGTGCCCTCGCCCCGAACAGAGGGGCTGCGGTATCAGCGACTGGTCGTGCTCGGTGGTAGATCCCTTCTTGTTCGGAGCTGTTCCGACGAGGAATCAGTCCGTCGACGAGTTCTGCGGGAGGGATGGCGGTCTCATCGTCCTAGTGTCTCCTCCAGCCGCCGGGAATCGGAGACTCGTTGCTGCTCGGATCTCCTCCGAGACACGAGGTGTCCCAGCCAGAGAGCGCAGACCACACCCCCGAGGCTGGCGACTGCGAAGGCGATGAACACGGCTCCCGGTGGCGAGGCCAGCCCCTCCCCGGGGGGCGTGCTCATCAGCAGGTGGGATCCGATGACCGGGGCGGCCACGGCCCCGAGTCTTCCGAGTCCGAGGGTGAATCCCAGCAGGCCGGCCCGCCAGGGATCCTCGGTTGCCTCAGCGACAAGTGAGTTGACCAGGTTCTGAGTTGATGGTGATGCCATGCCCAGCATCACCACGACGAGGATCATGCTCATGCCGCTGACGAGTTGGGAGGGTACGAGTAGCAGGCACACTGCACCCGTCAGGCCGGAGAGCACTGTCACAGGGAGAGCCCCGAAGCGGAAGGCGGTCAGTCCGGTGAGGACCGACCCCGCCACGGCGCCGAGATTGAGGAGCATCGTGAGCTGGAAGGCTCCTGAGAGAGGCACGTCCAACTGGGTCATGAGTTTCGTCAGCCAGGTCATCAGCCCGTAGAAGGACAGGAGGAAACAGAAAGTGGCCAGGGCCCCTGCCGTCGCGGGAAGGGCCAGACTCCGCCAGGGCACCGGAGGCCGTTCCTCCCGTTCCGACATCTGCGAAACGGATCGGCTGCGGAGCACCACGCTCACCATCGGCAGCAGGGCCACGCCCAGCAGGGCTCCGGCCCCGAACAGGGGACGCCAACCGAATTGCTCCGCCGTGGCGCGGGAGGCCAGCGCAGCGATCGCCCCACCAGCGGGGATTCCTCCGGTGACCAGTGAGAAGCACAGGGGGATCGCCCCGCTGCTGCAGGAACGGCGTACGGCTGCCATGCACAAGGGCAGCACCACACCGAGACCGCAACCAGCGAGTAGCCGCGTGATCCACATGAACACGACATTCAGAGAGAGCATGGTGCCGAGCATGGCTGCCGAGAACAGGAGCACTCCGCTGATGAGAACCCGGTCGTGTCGCCACCGCGTGCACAACGGGCCGACGGTGAGGCCGCCGAGCAGCATGCCGATGAAGGCGGCTGATCCGGTCAGACCGGCTGCTGCCGTGTCCAGACCGAGGTTTGGGTCAGCCGACATCACGGGAAGGAGCATGCCGTAGACGCTCAGGTCGTAGCCCTCGACGATCATGACGGTCGCCGCTGCGGCGACCACTCTCCAGTCAACGGATCGCATCATTTCCCTCTCGTGGTGTTTCGGGGACGTGAATGGCAGTCAGGAGGTGGTCTCCCGTCACTCCCCAGCGTCCGTGGAAGTGTGTGATGGCTGTGGATGGGGCTTCCGGGCTCGTGACGAGTGCTCGGAACACCCCGGGACCGAGGGTGATCGCACACTGGTTGAAGTCCAACCACAGGTGGGTGAGTGGATACCAGGCCTTGTAGACCGCTTCCTTCGCGCTGAAGAACAGGCGGTCCCAGGCGGTCCGCGGGTCGTGGGTGGTCAGGGCTGTCGCGGTGCGTCTCTCGACGGGGTTCATCACCATGTCGTGAACCCCGTCCGGGAGGTTCTGGTTGGTCTCGGAATCGATGCCGATGGTCCGCGTCGTGTGACGTCGCGCCACTGCTGCCGCCCGATACCCGAGGCAGTGGGTCATGCTGCCCACGATGTCGACCGGCCACAGTGGCTCACGCCGTGGACCGGGAGGCACCGAGGCTGGCGCAACACCCAGGACGCCCATGGCCTGACGAGCACAGTGACGTACGGTGGTGAACTCTCGACGTCGTTTTTCGACGGCATGGGCGAGATGGACCTGCTCGTCGGGAAGAAGGAGGGCATCGGGGGGATCCTCTGAGGTTTCGTGCACGGCCACAAAGGTCGGCAGCAGAGCCTGGAATCCGGTTACGGTGATCCGATCGATGGCGGACAAGGGTCAGGTTCTTTCGACGCGACCCGTTGGGGCGAGCTCAGTGGGGATCCTGGGTTCGCCGTCCTCATCCGCCAGATCTGGGGTGGACATTCCCACCCCGAGACCAGCCAGCACCCGATCCGACAGCTCTCCCAGGCAACTGAGATTAGCGAATCCCGGTCCTTGCCGCAGGCCGGAGAGGGTCGGTAGGAACAGCTTCGGCTCAACTCCTGTCAGGCTGAGGTCGGTGCCGATCCGTTCCTCCACACGCGCCGGAGTTGGTACCCCCCTGCAGGCGGCGGTCAGACGGGTCAGTACCTCTTCGTCCATCAGTTCGGTGAACCAAGTGGGGCTGTTGCCGCGTGCGTCCACAACCAGGTCGAAGTTCTCCTCGCGGGTTCCCAGCACGGGATCGGTGATGCGGATTGAGATGAATTCCCTTTGCTGCGCAGCGCTCTCTGCGGTGCCGCGTAGATGGGAGACACGATCGTCGACGTGGAGCAGATCCTGGGTTCGCCTGGAGAAGACACCATGGTCAGTGCGGGAGATGACATCGCGGCGGGCGGTGTCGTCCAGGGTGAGCCAGCGGGTGGGTTCGGTGTACAACGAGTTCTCGAACTGGCTCTCCCCCCGCGAGAAGATTGTCGCCGCTGGCGAGATGACGTGGATCTCCTGGCACGGGTGACGCACCAGTTCGTTGATGATGCTGGCGGCGCTCTCGCCCCCACCGATGACGGCGATGCGGTTGGCCTCAGGTAGGGAGCCATCCGTCACCGTGTGCCAGAAGCTGGACAACGAGTGGACCTGGGGCAGTTCCGCGATGCGGCGGGAGCTGGTGCCGGGGCCGGTGATCATGAGTGCGTCGGACGCCACATGGTGCTGTTGGCCGTCATTGAGGTGGACCTCCAAGGACCAGCGGCCCGGGTCGGAGATGACCGAGATCGTGCGGATCGTTCCGGTGAGCAGGTTCAGATCGGTGCGTTCAGCCACCCAGGTGAGGTAGGCCGCCCATTCCCGGTGGCGTGGCGCCGGATGGCCGCGGTCGACCCATGAGGGGTAGCGACTGGTGTCGATGAGGAACTGGGGCCAGCTGACCTCGAACAGGAAACGGTCCACCTCCTGATTGAGTGGTCGGATCCCGTGGGCATCGGGAGGATCAACGATGCGGGTTCGGTACGGGAAACCCACGTCCTTCATCGGGGAGGTGCCGAGCAGGTGGTGTCCGTTGGTCCAGCCACCGCCGGACAGCCAGTTGCCCCCGACCCCTTGAGGGTCGATGACCAGGATCTCAGGTGCCGGAAGCCCCATGCGACGTAGGGCATGCGCCTTGGCCTGAACGGCGATCGCCTTGGGGCCTGCGCCAAGAACCGTCAACGACAGCATTAATCACTCCTCCAACTCTTCGCCGAGATGAGACTTTACGCAACGTAAATATATGCATACTGTATGAGGCATGCCTAGCCTAAGTGATCAGTCGGTGGCTCATGGGGCCTTCGTGGCAGTCGCCCTGAGTGACGGTGAGTCCGCTGCCGCCCTCCTGTCGCGCTGCGGGTCTGGCCTCATGGTCGAGGAGGGGTCCTCGTCGGCTGGGACGCAGGAGATCCTGAGGTCCGATGCCCTGGGGGTGCCCGGCGAAGGACATGTGGTGCGGTTGAGGGTTCATCGACGTGGCAGGTCGGCCCTGGTCACGGCGCTGGCAGGTGAAGGCATGGATCTCGATGGGCTGTCCCAGATCTTGGACCGGGTGCTCTCGGGTCTTCCTGTGCCAGCACTGACAGGACAGTCGAGGAGCAGCCAGGGCACGGCCATCGAGTACGAGCAGGCCCAGGCAAGCCTTCCCCGGGATCTCTTCGACGACCTCATGGCCCTGGGTGAAGGAGAGCCGGAGGATGTCCTCGTGCGAGTCGTGGCAGCCATCTCCGGACTGCCCTGCCAAGGACGTGTCGAATCCGTGTCACCGTCTGTTCCCTGGCCCTGTAGTCCTCGCCTCGCGCTGAGGTCCATCGAGAGCGGCGGGGAGCCCATGATTCGTGTTCTGCTCAGTGAAGCCCTCGCCAGCAATCAAGCTCGTCGCGAACTGGAACGTCACGGACCTGACATCCAGGGGCAGTTGTGCTCGGTGACGGCAATACGAGATGCCGCCACGGTCAAGCTGCTGGTGCGCACCATTGCCGGGGTGGGAGCTTCGCGAGTGCTCGCGGTACTGACGGAGGTCGCGTCCAGCTGGGTCGAGGCGCCGGACACTGCCGTTCCCGCGTCGGATCTGGCTGCGGTCCTGCAAGGTGCGCATGAGACGGAGGACCACACGGATGTCCTGCCCGGCAACGATTGGGAGCAACTACTGGTCGATCAGGTGTGCCGTCTTCTCGAACGACCAGAGCGTGCCGTCAGCCTGCGCGACAATTTCTTCTCCTTGGGCGGTGACAGCATGACGGCTCTGCAACTGGTGACTGCCGTGAGGGCCCTGGGGTGGCAGATCGAGGTCAGGGACGTCTTCATCAGCGCCAACCTCAGAGCCCTTGCTTCCAGGATGCGCCCCGCAACCCCGGAAGTTGCTGCGGCGGCACCCATGAGCGCCTCCGGGCTTGACACGGAGACCCTCAACCGGCTCGTCAGCGAGGAGTAGGGATGCCTCAGATCCTCGACGTGGTCGCCTTGTCCCCCACCCAGGCAGGGATGACAGCGATCTCCCGGGCGGATCTCACCTACGATCCCTACCTGGTGACGATCTCACTCGATCTGGTCGGTGTCACCCCACACCTGATCTCCCGATTGCGTCCAGCCCTGGCAGCTCTGTGTCGGCGACATCCACATCTTCTTGGTCGGGTTCGAAGTGAAGGATTGCCCCATCCCGTTCTTCTGGTCCTCGACAGTGGATGCCCAATTTGGCAGGTGTACGACTTCAGGACCGAACCCGACCCCATGGCGGCCGCCCAAAGGTTCCGTGCCACCGAAGGAAACCGCCCACTGTCGATCTCAGACGGTCCACTCATCCGGGCGACACTTCTCCACGTCGGTGGGGAGGACAGCTCAGGTCATTGCATCCTGCTGCTGACGATGCATCATCTGGTGATTGACGGCTGGTGCATGCCGCTTCTCATCGAGGAACTCGTTGCCCTGATCCGGGGTGACGAGGCACTGCTTGGGCCACCGACCCCATTGCGCAACCACGCCGCATGGCTCGCGGCTCAGGAGCCGACTGTCGCCCAACAGGCATGGCGGGAGGAGCTTGAGGATCTGGAGGAGATGCCGCGTCTTGGACGTCGGATCAGTGTTCTGGCTCCGGTGGTTGGAGAACAGCGGATCGGGGCCGCCGACTCCACGGCCATCCTGACCCATGCCCGACAGCAGGGACTCACCCTCGCGACCTTGGCGCAGCTGGCATGGGCGCGGATCCTCAGCAGCGCGGCTGGGCGGGACGACGTCGTATTCGGGAACACCAGCTCCGGGAGACACCCGGAGATCCCCGGTGGGGATCGGATCATCGGTGGACTCGTCACCACGACCCCAGTCCGGGTTCGGGTGGACGATCGTCCGCCCAATGAGGCGGGAGCCGAGCTGCAGGCCAGGCTTGCGCAGCTGCGGCGCCACGATTGGCTCGGTTCATCGGGTGTGTCCCAGGCCCTGGGGGTAGGCGGTCGTGAACTCTTCGACTCGCTTCTCGTGGTGGAGAACACCCCGGCCGGAGACGTTCATCGAAACATCAGCCTCGGGGACGGGGCCACGTCCCGTCTGCTGCGCATCGATTCGCCCAGTCACTACCCGGTCACGGTGGTGGTCCTCGTCGATGGTGAGGAGATCGTGGTCCGAGTTGAGTCCCATGACACCCGAATCCCTGACAGCTGGGCCTTTGCTGACCCGACCCGGACAGCGCGTCGGATCGCTGTGGCACTCGAGGACCTGGTGACGGCGCCCTCGTTGGCCGGGATCAACATCCTGCTCCCCGAGGAAGTGGATCATCTGGCCGGTTCCCCAGGCAGGGAGGACCTGCCGGAGTCCATCGACGAGATGCTGCAGGAGGTTGCGACAAGGGCCCCTCGCGCCCAAGCCCTCGTCGATGTCTTCGGGGAACTGGACCTCCAGGGGTTCCAGAGCGGGGTCGATTCCTTGGCGAGGACTCTGCGCCAGGCCGGACTGAGATCTGGCGAACCCGTGGCGGTCGCCCTACCACGTGATCGTCGGGCCGTGATCGCGCCTTTCGCCATTGCTGCCGCGGGTGGGGTCACGGTGCATCTCGATCCAATTCAGCCTGTGGCGAGAATGTCCCAGATCATCGCTGATGCCGGGAGCACTCTGGTCCTCACCGAACCCTCGACGGCAGAGGCCTTGACGCAGATGGGACGCGATGTCCGGTGTGGTGTTGTGGATCCGTCACGGCTGGGACAGGTGTCATGGCGAGTACAGGGAGCCCCGGCTCCCGGTGAGTTGCCGATCTCACCGGAGCGTCGGCTGGCCTACGTCGTCTTCACTTCGGGCAGCAGCGGCCGGGCGAAGGGGGTGGCAGTTTCCCATGAGGCACTGCTGAGCTATTGGAGCCACCATGACCGCCACATCCTCGGACCCGCTCAACGGAGGTTGGGACGCCCGATCCGGGTGGCCCATGCTTGGTCGACGGGGTTCGATGCGGCATGGCAACCCCAGGTGGCCCTGTTGAGTGGGCACAGTGTCCACGTCGTTGACGAGGAGACCCGCAATGATCCCGGGATGTTGGTGCGGGCCTTGAGGGACCACCAGATCGACATGATCGACACCACCCCCTCCATGGTGCTGCGCCTGCTCGATGCGGGATTCGCCGAGGCGGAGTCCCGCCCCAGCATCTTGGCCCTCGGAGGAGAGGCCATAGCTCAGGACCTGTGGGACCGGTTGCGATCCCTGGGGGGCACGGTGTGGAACTGCTACGGGCCCACGGAGGCAACGGTCGAGTGCTTCATGGCCTGCGTCGAGGAGCACGTTCGGCCAACGATTGGAGTGCCCCTCGACGGTATGTCGGCAGCCGTTCTGGACCACCGTCTGAGGCCGCTTCCTGCCGGGATGTCGGGCCAACTGGTTGTGTGGGGGGCACAGCTGGCCGAGGGATATGTTGGACTGGACAAGGAGACCGCTGCCGCATTTCCTAATGGCCTGAACGGGCGGAGACTCTATCTGACGGGGGACCGGGCGCGAAGAACAGTCGAGGACACGGTTGTCTTCGAGGGCAGGTGCGACGAGCAACTGAAGATCAACGGCTACCGGGTGGAACCTGATGAGGTTGCGACGGTGTTGCGATCCCTACCCGGGGTCCTCGATGCCTGCGTGGTGACGGAGGAGGAGCAGGGGCGGCCCTGGCTGGGGGCCCTCGTGGTCACGGAACACTCCGTGGCCGCTGTGCGTCGTCTGGCAGCCATGAGACTACCGACGTATCTGCTGCCCAGAGTCGTCGCTGTCGTTCAACGACTACCGGTCACGCACAACGGCAAGCTGGATCGGGCTGCTGCCAGCCGCTACCTCAAGCAGACCTCGCTGCAGGAGTCCGGTCAGGGAGGTCACCAGATGACCCCTCAGCTGGAGGATCTGCTCACCGCGGTGTCGCGGATGACCGGCAGCGCTCCCTCGCCCTCGTCTCGACTGGATGATCTTGGGTTGGACAGCATCGCCGTGATGGATCTGGCGACCTCGCTGCGCCATCCCGTCCCCGGAGGACGGATCTGGCAGGTCTCGGTGCGTGATCTGGTCGAGAGCCCCAGCATCGCCGACGCCGCATTGCGCATGAGGCAGTCGGTCGACCAGTACCCGGGGGACTCCCGAGGTGATTCGCCGACCTTCGTGCTGGCACGGCTGGCTCGTGCTCACGTCGCGAACTCAGGGGAGGCCTTGGCGTCCATGACGCAGAGTCAACTCGTGACCCTTCCCGAGGAGGGGATGCCCCAACTGCAGCACATGACCGAATCATTGCTGGCTGCCCTCGTGGCTGCGCACCCGAGTTTGACGGCGCGGCTCGACGACAACGGATCTGAGCTGGTTGCCGGGGGGCTGCCGCCAGTGGTCGACATCCTGCCCGCAGGTCACTCCTTGGCAGAGGCACGTGCTGCCGGAGTGAGGTGTCTGGATCCCTGGCGGGGTCCGCTGTGCGCAGCCAGCGTCCGGCTCGGTGCGCCCGGGAGGCCCCCCGTGTTGCTGCTGACGGTGCATCATCTGGCCGTGGATGTGGTGTCCTGGCACATCCTCGCCGAGGACATCCAACGGTTCGGAAGCGGCCTGGAGATCGTGCCCGAGTCCTTGGTCCCCGCCGACAGCAGTGCGATGCTGAACCGTGATCTGCCTGACCGCAGACCCTTGGGGCCAACGCTGGCGTCCCGCCACTGCGATCCCCGGCTCGACGTCGGGATTGAACCGGTGGTGTGTCGTCGGGTCGCATCAGCCACCACATCCGCCGTGCTGGGGATGGCGAAGGATGGTCTGGGTGTGGACGACATCCTGGGGGTGGTCACGGCTTGGACGGATCGAGAGTTCGCTGCGACGCGGCGTGATCCCGCTGGCGAGGAGTTGTGGTTCACCATCGAGGTCCATGGGCGGGAAGGCCTGGAGGAGAGCCGAGCCGTGGGCTGGTTCACCGCGGAGCTGACCCGTCGGGCACCCGTGCCGCAGACTCTGGATGCTGGCTGGATCGCACGGACTGTGGCTGCCAGTAGTGAGGACGAGGAGGCCCTGGCCGCGAGTTGCCTCAACTACTTGGGGCGGATGGACCTCCTCTCCGCGTGGGTGGATACCCCGTGGCAGATCCTCGACCCCGGAGAGGCGCTGGCTGAACTTGGTGCTCCGGAGCTGGACGGCATGCCTGCCCGGTTCTCGATGACCGTGACGGCCCATGTCGAGGCCACGGCTGAGGGCCCGGTACTCGTGGCCAGTTTTGCCGGTGCACGTGGTCTTCTCGGCGAGGCCCAGATCGAGGAATATGCGACACGTTGGCTCCGCAACGTGGCCCTGAGTGTCAACGACATGGAGGAGAAGGACCGATGATCGATGCCGCATGGTTGCGGGAACGCCTTGCCGATGAACTGGATCTTGACCCCACGGAGGCGGAGGAACTGACCGAGGACACTGACCTCATCGGTCTCGGGCTGGACTCATTGCGTGTGCTGGCGATCAGCGACGCCTTGGCCAGGGCGGGGGTGCGGGTGCATTTTTCAGAGCTGGTGATGGATCCCACCTTCGGTGGTTGGCTCGCTGTGATCGCTGCCGCAGACCCAGCCGCCATCCCTGAGCTGGCCCGTTCGGATGATCCCGGCGACGGCGAGTTCCCGTTGGCCACCATGCAGCACGCGTACTGGTTGGGGCGGGGACAGGAACAGCGGTTGGGAGGTGTTGCAGCTCACCTGTACGTCGAGTTCGATGGCAGCCACGAGGACCCTGAGGCCTTCACGGACGTGTTGCGCACAGCGACATCCGCTTTGCTGCGTCGACATCCGATGCTGCGCACGGCGGTCCTGGACACCGGATTCCAGCGAGTCCTTCCCGTTCCGGAGGACTGCCCCCTGGTGGTGCACGACCTCCGGTACAGCTCCGCGGAGGAGATCGAGCGCAGGCTCGACGAGTTGCGCTCCGATTACAGCCATCAACTCCTGGACCTCAGCTCGGGTCAGGTGTGGCTGCCGGTACTCACACTGCTCCCGGGCGGCAGGCATCGCTTCCATCTGGATGTCGACATGGTCGCGGCGGACGCCATGAGCTATCGACAGTTGACCGAGGATCTGGCTTGCCTGATGCAGGGAACACTCACCACTGGTGACGCATCCCTGCCACCCTTGACGATGACCTATCGCGACTACCTTCTCGCGCAGCAGCGGATCTTGGAATCTCCCGGGCCTGCACAGTCCCGGCGTCGGGAGCAGGATCGTCAGTGGTGGCAGTCGCGACTCGATCTGCTGCCGGAACCTCCGGGGCTGCCGTTCATACCTGAGGAACTCAGAACCGAACCGCATCGCAGCATCCGATTGGCGGCAACCCTGTCGGCCACCGAGTACCAAGCCCTCCAGGAAAGGGCACACCGTCGGTCCCTGACCCCGGCGATGGTCGTGGCGACGGCCTTCACCCAGGTTCTGGGGCGGTGGTCGGACACGGGGCGGATGCTGCTCAACATGCCTCTGTTCGCCCGGGAACCAGTGCATCCTGAGGTGGACCTCGTGGTTGGGGACTTCACGAATTCGATGATGGTCAGTGCCTCGACCTCCCGAGAGGACTTCACCCGGGCCGTGCGGGATCTGTCGCGGGAGGTGCACACTGCCGCCGCGCATTCGTCCTACACGGGCCTCGAGGTGCTGCGTGACCTGGGAAGGCGTCGTGGACACCCGGTCACGGCGAATGTCGTCTACACCTCAGGCCTCGACCTGGGAGATCTGTTCTCTCCCAGGGTGAGGGAAATCTTCGGTACTCCGATCCACATCATCTCTCAGGGCCCTCAGGTCGACCTTGATGCTCAGGTGGTGGAGTTCGACAAGGGGATGCTGCTCAACTGGGATCTTCGCCGGGACGCACTGCCCCCGGGGGTCGCGGAGGATATGTTCGCCGCCTTCATGGAGACTCTGAGGCGGCTCGCCACCTCGGATGAGGCTTGGGATCAGCCGTGCTTGATTGATCTGCCCGCGTCCCAACGTCAGGTACGTGATGAGGTGAACAACACTGCTCTCGAACTGCCCGAACGTACTCTCCACGAGGCCGTCATCGAGCAGGCACAGCGCACCCCTGGAGCACCTGCCCTCCGGTGGCGGGACGAACAAGGCCTCGCCCGGGAGCTGACCCATGAGCAGATGCTGTGCCAGGCCGGCGCCCTCGCCCGCGCCCTTCGAGGTCAGGGTGTGATCCCGGGAGACACGGTTGCCCTGCAACTGCCACGGGGGCCTCAGCAGATCATCGCCATCCTTGGTGTGTTGCTGGCCGGTGCCGCCTATCTTCCGCTCGGAATGAACCAGCCCGAACGCCGCAGGGACCAGGTAATGGTCGACGGACAAGCCGTGACCCTGGTCACCTCCCGGGAGGTTGAAGCAGCACTGACCGCTGGGATCCCCACCTTGGAAGTAGTGGTCGCAGAGGCGGCTCCGGTCATGCCGGAGGCCGTCGCCTACGTGCTGTTCACCTCAGGCAGCACCGGACGTCCGAAAGGCGTCGAGGTCAGTCATGCGGCGGCTTCGAACACGCTTGACTCCCTGATCTCCCGGTTCGATCTGATGGGTCGGTCACCGGTCACCTTGGCGTTGTCAGCCTACGACTTCGATCTCTCAGTCCTCGACCTTTTCCTGCCACTTGCGCTGGGGGGACACGTGGTCCTGGTGGATGAACATCAGGCCATGGATGCCGTGGTCTGGGCCGAACTCGTCTCCGAGTTCAAGGTCACCCTCCTGGGATGCGCCCCTGCGTTGGTGGGGATGCTCCTCGAGGCCGCCCGGCCCGATCAGCTGGCATCACTGCAACTGGTGCTCACCGGTGGGGACCGGATCCCACCCACCTTGGCCCACGCGTTTCGGGCCGCGGTTCCGGGACTCGTCTTCGTGGGTCTCGGGGGAGCGACGGAGGCAGCCATTCACTCGACGGCGTACATCGTTGATGATTCGCTGCCGAGGGAGACCACGGCAGTTCCCTATGGGAAGCCTTTGGACAACGTCACCATGCGGGTGGTCGGTGAGGACGGATCTGACGCACCGGACCATGTGACGGGTGAGTTGTGGATCGGTGGTCGCTCTCTCGCGGAGGGCTATCGAGGTGATCCCGAACGCACTCGGGACAGTTTCGTCCTCGTGGCGGGGAAACGGTGGTACCGCACAGGTGACCTGGCCCGCTACCGCCCTGACGGGGTCGTCGAGATCCTGGGACGGCGTGACAACCAGGTCAAGATCCGTGGTTTTCGGGTGGAGCCGGGAGAAGTGGAGGCGGCGCTCGAATCCTTGGCAGAGGTCAGTGCAGCGATCGTGGTGGTCTCTCAAGGCACCCGCCTGGCTGCGATCGCCCAGCCGGCCCCGCAGATCACCAGGCCGCTGTCCACCTCGCTGCTGAGGGAGCAACTGGCTGCCCTGCTGCCGCCCCACATGCTTCCTTCCGACATCATCGAGGTTGCGACGCTGCCGGTCACAAGCAACGGCAAGAAGGACCGCAGGGCGGCTGGCCAACTGGCTGCGCGGGGGCACCGGGAGGCGCCGGTTGGTCCTGACGGTGAGGATGGGCCACGAGGGACGGTTGAACTCGCCCTCAGCTACCTGTTGGGGCAGGTGCTCAACTCGGAGGTCCACAGTGCCACGAGGGACTTCTTCGATCTCGGGGGGGATTCGGTTCTCGCAACCAGCTACACGGCACGGGTGCGGGAGTTCTTGGGAGTGGGGACGATGAAGGTGGCTGATGTTCTTGAGCATCGTTCTATCCGGGAGCTGGCAGATCGCTTGCGTCACATTCATCCTCGGGTTCATGAGTTGGAGAACACGGCTGCGTTGTTGGTGGAGGTCGCCACGGGGGACGTGTCGTGAGATCCCTCGATGAGGTCAGGGCCCTGCTGGCACAGCGACGGCAGGGAGAGGGGCAGGCCTTGGCGCCGGTTGCTCCCTCGAGGGCGGAACAACCAGTGCTCAGCGCAGCCCAGCGAAACATCTGGGCGAAGCAGCAACTCGATCCAGCAAGCTGTGCCTACAACCTTTGTCTGAGGCTGACCTTCAGATGGGACGACGGCGCGGAACCGGTTGATGAACGTCGGTTGGTCGAGGCCTTTCACACCGTGGTGCGTCGCCATGAGGTGTTACGCACCACCTATCCGACGGGTGAGGATGGCGAGCCCTGGCAGTGTGTCCATGACCTCCTCCCACCACAGGTGCGGCAACACCCTCCCGGGACCGATGTTGATGTCGTCACCCGTGAAGCCGTGGCGCGTCCCTTCGATCTGGCGGTGGACACCCCGATGCGTCTGGACCTGGTGCGGGTCGGTGAGCAGACATTGGTGGTCGTGATGACCTTGCAGCACATCGTGTGGGACGGCATGACGATGTCCGTTTTGGCCCGAGAACTCAGTGCGGCCTACCTGACCCAAGAACTTCCGGCCCCGACCTGGCAGGTTGCTGACTTCGCCGCCGAGGAGCAGACCAGTGGCCATGAGGGAGCACGGACCTACTGGAAGGGGGTGTTCCGTGACGGGGTTCCCCAGCTCGCGCTGCCCTTGGAACACGAGGACAGCGAAACTGGGGCACGTCGTGATCATCGTCTCAGCGTCGCCGCCGATGCCAACCTTCGATCCCTGGCCAAGGAACACCGGACCACGCCCTTTGCGGTGTTCATCGCTGCGTTTCACTTGGCGTTGAGAGTCGTCACCGGGCAGGTCCGGACGGTCATCGGGACCACGGTGGCCAATCGCGAGCAACCCGGGCAGGATCAGCTGTTCGGCAATTTCAGCAACCAGATTCCGCTGCTCCTGGACGGGTCGGCTGTTTTGGGTACCACCTTCGCCGATCTGGTGGCTACAACCACAACGGTGATCTCGGATGCTTTCCGGCACAAGACGCTTCCCACCGCTGAGATCGCAGCTGCCGCCGGGATCGACCGTTCCGCCGGGGAGGAGCTGTTCTCCACCATGGTGCTCTTCCTGACCCAGGACATCGCCGGCCCCCAGCTCCCGGGTGTGAGCTGCAACTGGGAACTCATCGACAACAAGGCCGCCCTCCACCCCTTGGCGTTGGAGGTGTTCCACCACCCTGGCCACACAGAGGTGCAGTTCACCCATCAGCGACGACTCTCCGCTGATCTGGTCGACTCTGTGGCGGAGATCCTGGACACGGTGATCGCCTCGGCCACCTCGAGTTGTCCCCTTCGTGAGCTCCTGGTGCTGGGGAGGAGGGATCGATCCTTCCTGGACCAGCATGCCCGTGGAGCACGCCGCGAGATCGAACCGGCAACGGTTGATGGGATGCTGCGGGATGCGGCGGAATCCTGTGCCGACAACCCGGCCGTCGTTGTGTGCGATGCCCAGGGGCAGGAAACGCAACGTCTGACCTATGCACAGTTCGACGCGGAGGTCAACCGTCTCACCCGGGAACTGCTGGCTCGAGGCGTTGCCACTGGTGATCGGGTGCTCGTCGCGACGGGGAGGTCGGTGTGGTTGCCGATCGCCATGGCGGCGGTGCTGCGAGCCGGTGCATGTCACGTCCCAGTGGATCCCAGGCATCCTCCGCGGCGGATCCGGGAGGTCGCGATGGATGCCAGCCCCAGCCTGGTGCTGGTCGCCGGGATTGCCTCCCGTGACCCCGGGAGTTACGGCGACATCGTCGTGATCGACCTCGACGACGTGAGCACCCAGGCGCAGCTTCGGGCCCGCAGCGCGGCATCGGTTACGGTGGGGGAATTGACGCGTCCCCTGTCAGGGGAGGATCCGTGCTATCTGATCCACACATCAGGATCCACGGGCAGTCCCAAGGGAGTGCTCAACCTCCATCGTGGAGTGGCGAATCATTTGCAGTGGTACGGAAGAACCTTCCTCCGAGGCCGTCGTTGCAGAGTGCTGCAGAAGGCGCCGGTGACCTTCGACGTCGGACTTGCGGAACTACTCAACCCTCTCTCCAGCGGTGGCACGACGGTGATTCCCCCTGCTGATTGGTGGGAGGGGGAGGTGGAAGCGCTGGCCCGAATGGTGGCGCACCAGCGGATTCAGGTGCTCTCCCTGGTTCCGAGTCACCTCAGGGTCATCCTGGACACCGTCGAAAACCTGTCAGGAATGCGTTGCCTGGAGGATCTGTTGTTGGGTGGGGAGGCGGTACCGGGCAATCTTGCCCTGCGTGCTCGTGAATTGTTGGGGTGCCGGGTCCACAGCCTCTACGGACCGACCGAGGCCGCCATGGACGTGACCTGGGTCGAGTTCACCCCAGAACTGGCGGTGGCTGCTGGCGAGAGCCTCATCGGTCGTCCCGAGGACAACGTCACGGTTCGTATCCTGGGGCCGGGGGATGTCGAGGTGCCGGTGGGGGTACCCGGGGAACTCTGTCTCGTCGGTGCTCAGGTGGCCGCTGGGTACTGGAATCGTGAGGTGGAGACGAGCAGGGCCTTCGGGATCAGCCCGGTGGAGCAGGACGGTGGGGAACGCATGTACCGCACTGGTGACATCGCCTCCTGGCGGCGCGACGGACAACTCGTCTTCCACGGTCGGACCGGGGAGCAGGTCAAGATCCGTGGGAACCGGGTGGAGCTCGGTGAGGTCGAGGCAGCCCTGCTCGAGGTGCCGGGGGTGCATCAGGCGGCAGTTGCCGTGTGGGCTGGGCGACTCGTGGGGTACGTGGTGCCAGCACCTGGTGTTCATCTTCTCCTCGACGATGTTGTAGAGATCATGGGACGCCGGGTACCGAGTTACATGGTGGTTGAGCTCTTGGTGGAACTCGAGGACTTGCCGTTGACCGCTCAGGGCAAGCTTGACCGAGCCGCCCTTCCGGAACCCCAACTTGCCGGGGGAGACGACGGTCAACTTGAAGGGGCTCAGCGACGTGTGGCCGAGGTCATGGCTGAGGTTCTCGGCCTCGGTGAACCTCCTGGCCCGAGAAGCAGCCTGTTCTCCCTGGGAGGGGATTCGATCGCAGCCATCCGCGTGGTTGCAGGGCTGCGTCGGGTTGGACTGGAGGTGAGCGCCCGGGCCGTACTCGCCGCAAGAGACATCGCGGAGCTGGCCCAGGGGTGCCGCGACGCCCGGGGCGTCCCCAAGACCGGGGAATGGGGTCCCAGGCGTGCCCCGGTGCCGCCCTTGGGGGGGCCATTGACCACATTGGACGAGCAGAGCGTCGGATTGGTGCAGTTCACGGTCCTCAGGCTCGATGCGGGAATCGACTTGACCGAGGTGACGGCGCGTCTTGACGGGGTGCTGCGGCAGCACCCCGTCCTGGCGGCACGGCTGCTTCCAGATGGCTGGTTGGAATTGCCCGGTGAAGTCCCCGGTTGCCGGATCGACGTAGCCGAGGAGATCCGGATCACCGATTCAGACTCCCTGCAACCAGTCGTCGTGAAACTGGCCCAAGCCCTGGCCCCGTCCGAGGGAAGAATGATGACGGCGGGTGTCTATGGGCCGGTTCACCACCGTTGTCTGGTCATCGTGGCGAGTCATCTCGTCGTGGATGGGGTGAGTTGGCGGGTGATCCAGCGCGAACTGGCCGCATCCGAGGTCTCCGATCCCGAGAACGGTTTCCTGAGATGGGCGGCCATGCTGGCCGAACAGTCTGCTGCAGGGCAGGACCGAGATTGGCTCACAATCATGGAGCAGGTGTCAGGGCGGGTGATGTTGGAGGCGGGGTTGGATGTTGAACGGACCGCATCCACCCACCGGATCGTCCTGGGGTCTGGTATGTGCGCTGATCTGATCGATGCTTCCCGAGCCCTGGGGTGTGACCTGCTGGATCTCATTCTGGCGGCAGCGGTGACAGCTCTCGGTGACGTCATCCCCGGGGCAGGGGCGGGAGTGACGGTCGAGGGACACGGAAGGGACAATCCGGTCGCGGAGGCGGTCCGCGCCGAGAACTCTGTCGGTTGGTTCACGGCTTCCTGGCCTCTTCCCGTCACCCGGAAGGAATCCTCCCGCGCCACCCTGCAAGCGGTCCGTTCCGCGCGGCACAACCTTCCCGAGGACACCGCACGTCCGGGGGTGCTGCGTCTGGAGCACCCCCACCCGCTTCCGGAACTCTGCGTCAATCACCTCGGGGTGTTCACCACCACCGACAGCTCATCCCACAGGGCATGGCAACCTCTTCCGGGCCTGCCAGCAGTTGGTGGGTGGGCAAGCCCTGACACCCCGTTGGGTTCGGTGCTCGACCTGACCACGGAGTTGCATGAGCGCCCGGAGGGTTCGGAGCTCCGAGCAACTCTGCGTGCTGCCGGACGTCACGTCAGTGTGGAGCAGGCTGAGCGTTTCCTCAGGATCTGGCAGGAGGAGCTCAGGGATCTGGTGGAGCTGGCGGCAACGGACCCGGGACGTTGTCCCGCTGACTTCGTGGTCCAGCAGATCACCCAGGCAGAAGTCGACACCTGGTCCACCAGGTTCGGCCACCCAGTGAAGGAGGTACTCCCGCTGACAGCGCTCCAACGCTCGCTGGCCCTGTCGTCGTTGGCCTCAGGAGGCGCCGACGGCTACATCGTGCAGTCGATCCTTGAACTTCATGACGACTCCCGACGGCTGAACGCCGAAGTGCTCGCTGATGCCGCAGGCATCGTGGTGGGCCACCATCCTGGCCTGGGTATCGCCCCAGCCGCTTCCGGGTCGGATCTGGTCGGGGTGGTGACCTCGGGGCTGCAGGTTCCTGCCATCGAACTCGAGATGGAGGAGGCAGCGGTTGCGGAGTGGTTGAAACAGGACGCCCGCTCGACCTTTGACCTGTCAGCTCCGCCCCTGCTTCGCGTCGCGCTGCTCCGCACACCCGATCGATGCCACTTGGTCATCACCTGCCATCACCTCATCACTGACGGCTGGACCGGGCAACTGCTGATGCTGGAGCTCGCCCGGGTCCTGGCTGCGCTGCTCGAAGGTGACAGGGACAAGGCGCGCCATTGTGTCGTCGGTGATCCCGGGACCTTCCTGAGGGCTTCGGCGCTGCTCCTCGACAAGGCTGAGGAGACACGGAGGGTGTGGGCTGATGTGTTGGAGTCCGTCGAACCCTTGGTTTTGGGTGGTCCCCGCAGCAGTGTGATGGAGCCGTATCTGGTCATGGCGGAGCTTCCGAGGGACCGCTGTGGTCAGTTGGCCGAACTTGCCGCCCAGGAGAACACATCCCTCCACACGCTGTGCCAGCTCGCCTGGGGGCATGCCTTGGGCAGCCTCACCGGGAGACGATCACTGGTCTTCGGTGAGGTGGTCTCGGGACGCACCCTGGAACTGCCGGGCATCGAGGAGTCGATCGGCTGCTACGCCAACACCGTTCCGGGGCTTGTCGATCTCGACCCCGCGGGGAGTTGGCGGCAGGCGGTGAAGAACCTGGTGGCGTTGCGTCGTCGGGTGCTCGGCTGGGAACACCTGTCCTTGGTGGATGCTCACCGTATGGCAGGGGTCCGAAAGCTCTTCGACACCTTGTACGTCTTCCAGTCCTATCCGCCGCATCACGAGGAGCTGGCTGACACGCTGCGTGCGGCAGGCCTGCCACTACAGCAGGTTCGTCCCGGAGGAAGTACCGATGCCAGCGCGGTCCTCATGGTCTTCCCAGCAGGGTCGGTGGGTGGCGACGAGGTGTTCCGGTGTTCCCTTCACACCGCTCCCGACGTCCTCGACGAGGAGCAGAGTCGAATTCTGCTCGATGTCTTCGTGGCCGCCCTGACAACCATGGCCGCACAACCTGATGCGCTGATCAAGGAGTGCCAGCTGATCGATGACTTCGACCAGTTGGCGTTGGAGGCGTTCCGACTTCCCACGGTGAGAGAGGCAGACAGATGACCGACGACGTGAACTCCTGGCTTCGTGGCTTCACCGGGGCGGCAACAGCTGATGCGCCGTTGCTGCTGCTGTGTCCCCATGCCGGGGCAGGGGCCACCGCCTATCGGGGCCTGGCAGCGGCCCTCGTCCGTGAGCTGGAGGCCTACCCAGCTGCTGGGGACAGCCCTGCAGAGGTTGTCGTTGCCCACTATCCCGGACGACAGGACCGATCCTCGATCCCTGCCCCCGGAACTGTCCTGGGCTACGCTCAGGGCCTGCTTCCGGAAACGGAGGATCGGATCCGTGCCGCAGCGGAACCGAGACCCATCACCATCCTGGGACACAGCATGGGTGGTTTGATCGCTTACGAGTTGGCCAGGTTGCTGCGACGTCGCGCTCTGCCTGTTCGATTGCTCGTGGTCTCTGCGACCCATCCCCCTCAGCTGACCGAGGCGGTGCCGCAGCACCCCACCGACGACGAAGGACTCCTGGAACACCTGGCAGGTCTGGAGGGTACCGGGGTTGAGGTGCTGCGGAATCCGGAGGTGCTCTCGGTGGTACTGCCTGCTCTCAAGGCGGACTACGCCGCCTTCGACAGCTACGCCGACGACGACTCCGGCTCCCTGGATGTCCCGGTGCTTGCCCTCGGAGGCTGGGATGACCCGGGGGTCACCCCAGCCGCATTGCGTGGCTGGGGTGCGCGAACCACTGGACCGCTCAATGTGGTGATGTTTGCAGGAGACCATTTCTTCATCAAGAACGCTGTCGGCCCTGTGGCGGCAAGAGTGGCCGAGGAGGTGGACGTACTGTGCCGTTGAGTTCGAGGCAAGGTACCGTGGCCAGCGGTGCCCGCCTGGTTCAGGACCCAGTGGTCATCGTCGGACTTGGTGTCGAGGCGCCAGCGGGAATCCTCGGACCGGGAGCCTTCTGGGACGCCCTCGAGGAGGGAAGATCCCTGCTGGAGCCTCTGCCGCGGGATCGGGGCTGGGACCTGGATCGGATCTTTGAGTTGCCACACCGGATGGGATGGGGCCCGGTGCCGGATTCCGGTGGTTTTCTGCATGACGCGACCCGCTTCGACGCCCCCTTTTTCGGGGTCACGCCACGTGAGGCCGAGGGGATGGATCCGCAACAACGGGTTGCCATGAGGACGGCGTGGCAGGCCTTGCAACAGGCAGGGATCGATCCCGCCTCACTGATCGGTGAGGGACACCGGGCAGGGGTCTTCATGGGGGTCTCGCCCAATGCCTACGGTCCTGCGGTGCACATCCCCGATCCGCTGTTGTCCGGGCGGCGATTCACCGGATACCTGAATTCCTCCGTGGCTGGTCGAATCTCGAACCTGCTGGATCTCTCCGGGCCTGCTGTGAGTCTGGATGCGGCCTGCGCCTCGTCCTTGGCGGCCCTGCAGCAGGCGAGCAACGCGCTGTACCTGGGGCAGTGTGAGTGGGCGCTGGCCGGTGCCGTGTGCGTCATTGCCACCACAGGCTCATATGTTGAGTTCTCCCGTCACCGGGCCCTTGATCCGTCGGGGTTTTGCCGTCCCTACTCAGCGTCGGCGGCTGGCACCATCTGGAGTGAGGGTGCTGTGGTCGTGGTGATGGAACGCAACAGTCGGGCGCTGGAACTGGGGCATCGGGTCCTGGCGGAGGTGCGGGCGGTGGGGGTCAACCACAACGGGTCCGGAGCCCACCTGACTGTTCCCTCCCAGAACGCCCAAGAAAAGCTGTACCGCCAGGTTCTGGAAGATGCGGGTGTTCTTCCCCAGGAGATCGCCCTGCTCGAAGGACACGGTACGGGAACTGCTGCCGGAGATCCCAGAGAATTGAGGGCCATCGCTGCTGTGTACGGGTATCAGCGGGATGACGAACTCCTCCTCGGCTCGGTGAAGTCCAATCTGGGACATGCCCAGGCAGCGGCTGGGTTCCTCGGATTGGCGAAGGTGATCCTCGCGGGTTGGCATGGCTGTATACCGCCAAGCCTGCATTCCGATCCCTGGAACCCGGTGATCGACTGGGGGAGCCATCGAATCCGGGTTCCTGAGGCCGTTGAGTCATGGAACGGGCCGCGGCTTGCGGCGGTCTCCAGTTTCGGGGTCTCGGGAACCAACGCGCACGCGATCATCGAGGTTCGTCAGGAGCATCATGTCTGAGAGGGTTTATTTTCCCGATGGCGCTGTGGCGGTGTTGATCAGTTCACGGACTGCCTCGGGGTTGCGGAGAGAAGCAACCGCGTTGGCGGGTTTTGTTCGTCGGGACCCTGCCGTCACTCCTGTTCAGCTCAGTGAACTGGTGGCTGCCACCCGCTCTGCCCAACCTTGGCGGGCACTACTGCGGGTGAGAGGACGGGAGGGGCTGCTCACAGGGCTGGAGTGGGTGGCCAGCGGTGGGGGGAGACAGGTCCTTCCCGAGGTTTCGGTCCATGTCGGTCACGCCGAGAGCCGAAGCCCAGCGATGATCTTCCCCGGACAGGGAGGTCAACATCCCGGAATGGGCCGTGAACTGTACAAGTTCAGCGCGGCGTACCGGAATACCGTGGACCGGATTGATGCCCAGTGTCTCGACGAGAGAATGTCGATTCGGTCCTATCTGCTGGATGCGGTTCCCTCCGATCTCGTCCAGCCCGCGCTTTTCAGCCACATGCTGGGTCTCCACGCCTTGTGGCGGGAGTGGGGGGTGACCCCCGCCATGGTGGTGGGACACAGCCAAGGCGAGGTGGCGGCTGCCTGCGCAGCAGGACTCGTCACCGAAGAGGAGGCCGCTCAGGTCATCGTCGGGCGGGCAGGAGTGAGCAGGGAGTATGCGTTGAAGGGACGCTACGAGATGCTGCTGATTGGTGCTCGGCGGGATCGAATCGAAAGGCTCCTACCCACCCTCCCCGGCTGGGCCGAGGTGTGCGCAGTGAACTCGCCCTCACAGCATGTGGTGACGGGAGAGCTGGGTGCGGTGAGGGCTCTGGAGAAGATGCTCGCCGAGGAAGAGTTTTTTCTGCGACGGATCGAGGTGGATTTCCCCAGCCACACCCACCTGATGGACCCGAGCCGCCAGTTCCTCGAAGCCAGTTTCGGTCATCGCCCCTTCAGGGAGCCCCAGATCCCGTTCATCAGCTCCACCCTGGGAGGGCCCATCCCAGAGGGGTGGCTCCAAGGGGCCTACTGGTTCGCCAACCTGAGACATCGGGTTAGGTTCGATCTTGCGATTGAAAACGCGCTGGAGCAAGGGGCCTCCTCCTTCATCGAATTGTCCGCTCACCCCGCTCTGCTCGTCAGCGTTGCCGAGACGGCGGCTACAGCGAACCGCCCTGACATCCTCACCACCAGCAGCGGGCATCGTGACGAACCGGTCGCGGTCGGGTTCGCGGATCGTCTCGCCGAGGTACTCGTGAGTCACAGGGAGATCGCCATCTGGCGTCCGGATCGGACTCCTTCCGTGCCGTTGCACTTTCCGCCCACCTCTTGGGAACCCGAGGTGTTGTGGGCGCCGGCTGACTCCTCCTGCGGCACTCCGGGAAGGATCGGCGCTGTTCCGCAGTGCCTGGGCGAGAGCTGGCAGCCCTTGGGAGGCCACCTTCTTCCCGCCCCCAGAAGGGTTCTCCTGCACTGCGGCTCTGAGGAGTGGGTCCGGTCACTCAGGGAGGCGGCGGAGCGTCTGGGGGCGGAGGTGGTGGCGGAGGAGCCCGATGTCCTCGTGGTCATGGTGGAACCCGGCGGGGGACAGGGACACCGCCTCAGTTCCACGCTGGCCGACCTCCATCGTCAGTTGGAGACGTTGCGTGGATCATCCGCCTCGGATCTCCTCATCGTCACAAGGGGGGCGGAGGATCGACGTCACCTCGGGGGTGAGGCTCCAGATCCCATCGCAGCGGCAACAGCAGCGATGGCACGTTGCATGGCCGCCGACTTCCACCCCAGGCAGTTGCGGCACCTGGATGTCGGGGCCACTGATGACCTCGCATCCGCATCCCGCCACATCATGACGGCAGCCCACATCGGAAGTGAGTGGAGCCTTGCCGTGCTCGAGGGCGAACTCCACAGTAGGCGTCTCGTCATCGATCAGGCTCTATCCGACCGTCAGGAGTATGCAGAGGCGGTGATCCTGGGAGGAACCGGTGTGGTGGGGCTTGAGATCTGCCGACGATTGGCCGAGCAGGGGTGTCGGAGGCTGGTGGTCGTGTCGCGACGCACTCCCCAAGGTCTGTCCGCAGCGGCACTGCAGGCCATCTCCAACGCCAACGGCACTGAGGTGGTGCATCAAAGGTGCGACGTCACGGATCCTGCGGCGATCCAGAATCTTGCATCCTCGCTGCCAGAATGTTCTGGTGCCCGCCTCGTCGTCCACTGCGTCGTGAACTATGAGGCGGTTGCCGACTCCGACTGGGAGGCGGCTCTGAAGGCGAAGTCGGGGGCCGTGCCAGCAATTCGGGAGCACCTCCTGCGCCCGGAGGACCGTCTGATGGTGTTCTCCTCCCTGTCCGCAGGGATCGGGGCCCGCAATCATGCGGTCTATGCCGCGACCAATCGGGTTCTCGAGGTCCTCTCCCTTGCGGACAATGACCGGACCACGGTGATTCGTTGGGGGCTGTGGCCACACCATGGACACACAGGGGCTGTGGTCAGGAGCTTGGAAGACATCGAGAAATCTGGTTTGAGGCCCATGGACCCGTCCACGGCGGTGGCGATTGCCCTGGCCTCCCCTCCGGGTCTCGTGAGCATCGCCGCCGCCCACTGGGAGCAGTTGGCAGGAGTGTTCTCCTTGATCGGTGCAAACATGCTGTTCGAACATCTGGTGACCCCGCCGTCGAACAGGCTCGCAGCCGAAGAGGTCCGGGCAGAACCGGTTCAGCATCGCCAGGAGCAGCAGGGGAAACCCGTGTCCGATTCGGGTGCTGAAGAGGTCGCAACGACCATTGAGGCAGTGGTGCGCGAAACACTCGGTTATTCGGCTGATGCCGAACTCGAGCGTTCCACTTCCTTGGTCTCATTGGGGATTGACTCGACACAGGCGCTCTCACTGCAGCGTGCGCTTGCGGCTGTCACGGGAAATGCTGTGACCGCAGCGGACATTCTCAGGGGAGCGAGCCTGCACGATCTGATCACCGTAGCTGTGAAGGAGTGACCATGAACCATGAACAACATCTGAACGATCCGGGGTTGGTGCCCTACCCGTCAGACATGGTGGCGAGGTATCGGGAAGCCGGTCATTGGAGAGGGTTGACCTTGCCACAGGTGCTTGACAGGTCGGCGGAGAGCTTCGGGTCGGCCCTCTTCGTCTCGGACTCCTCCCGATGCCTCACCTTCGAGGAACTGGCGCGCTCCAGTGTGCGCTGTGCTGCCTGGCTTGCTGAGCGTGGAATCGGACCGGGGATGAATGTCGTGCTCTACCTTCCCAACAGCGTCACCTGGGTGGAGAGCTATTTTGGTCTGTTGCGAGCCGGAGCCCGTCCAGTGCTGGTTCTCAGTTCGCACGGCCGTGTCGAATTGACGCATGTGGCACGCAAGGCCGAGGCGTCGGCGATCATCACCACCGGACGGGTTGGTGTCGTCGACTACAGCAGCGTCGCCAACCAGGTTCAACAGGAACTGCCGAGGCTCCAGGTTCTGGATCTTCCGGTGGCCCATGATCCTCCGTGGAGCAGGTTTCCGGAACCTGATCCTGCTGAGCTACCGGAGGTCTCCCCCGAGGATGTGGCTGTGCTGCAACTCTCCGGAGGTACCACCGGGAACCCGAAATTGATTCCTCGGCTCCATGAGGAGTACGACTACTGTTCCCGTGCGGCTGCCGAGATCAGCGACCTTGGTCCCGGTGATGTCATGGCCGTCGTGCTTCCCGCAGCGCACAACTTTGCGCTGTCCTCGCCCGGCCTGCACGGGGCTTTGGCGGTGGGGGCCAGGGTCGTGATGGCCCCGGATCCATCGCCGGGGACAGGTTTCGCCCTGCTGGAGCAGCAAGGTGTCACCCACATTGCCTTGGTCCCGCCGTTGCTCTTGAGCTGGTTGAACTCCGTGCAGGCCGAGGAGTCACAGCACACCGCGCTCAGGGTGGTGTGGGTCGGCGGTTCGAAACTCAGTCGTGTGATTGCCGAACGTGTCGAGGGGACGTTGCGCTGTCGGTTGCAGCAGGTCTTCGGGATGGCAGAGGGCCTGTGCAACTACACCCGGCTGGATGATGACCATGACACCGTCATGGGGACCCAAGGACGTCCCCTGTCCCCGGATGACGAGGTCCGGGTCGTCGATGAACGGGGCAACCCCGTCCCCGATGGTGTGGAGGGGCTGCTCCAGACCCGTGGTCCCTACACGATCCGAGGCTACTACCGGGCACCGGATCACAACGCCCGATGCTTCACCCCGGATGGCTTCTATGTCCCGGGTGATCTCGTGGTTCGAGACAGCCGTGGCTACCTGACGGTCACCGGTCGGGTCAATGACATCATCAACCGTGGTGGTGAGAAGGTTGCCCCGGAAACCGTGGAGAGCGCCCTGTTGGGTCTACCCGAGGTTCATGACGCCTCCGTTGTCGGAGTCCCGGATGAACGCTGGGGTGAACGTATCGTGGCCCATGTCATCCTTCGGAGGTCAGCGGAAGGGACGGAACACTCAACTGCCCGGCAGTTGATCGCGAAGGTCAGGCGTAGTGGGATTGCCGGTTTCGCGGTTCCGGATGAGCTGTTCGTGGTTGAGGAGTTTCCGCTGACCGCAGTGGGCAAGGTGAACAAGGAGCAGCAACGGTGAGGCATGCTGTGAGGACGCAGAACCGGATACAGGAAGAGGCGAACCGTGGGTAAGGGGCTCCAGGGAGCGGTGCTGAGAACACTCGGGGCCAAGGAGCACGTGCTCACGGTGACCGGGCGGGAGCAGCGGGCGGAGCACTTCATCCGGGTGTTCCTGCATTCTGACTCCCTGCTCAACCCCGACGGGGAGGCCCCCGGAAACTGGGTGCGTGCGTGGTTCCCGGATCCTGACGGCGGGGGCAAGCAGTTCCAGCGGGGCTACACCCTGGCCTGGACCTCCCCTGCGACCGGGGAGTTCGCCATCGACTTCGTCGTCCACCACCCCATGGGGCCCGCCTCCTATTGGGCCACCACCTGTGAACCAGGGGACCAGATCGTCGCGATGAGGTTCGGGGAGGAACCGTTTGCCCTGCTCGACCCGGCACCCAAGGGGTATCTGTTTCTCGGGGATCTGGCCTCGTATCCGGCGATCCATGCCCTGGCCACATCCATTCCCCCCGAACACCCCGTCGTGGTCTATCTCGAGCAACACGATGAGCGGGATGTCGGGCTGCCGCTCCCGGAAGGGCCCAACATCACGGCTCAATGGGTGGAGGAACTCCCTGATGGGCAGGGGTTGGCTCAGGCCATCGCCGGGCAGGACTGGACCGGCTGGTATGCCTGGGTGACAGCCGAATCGCTGGCCACCCGGCGGGCCCGCATCCCCTTGGAGCGGGAACATGAACTCAACAAGGCCACCCTTCATGCCCAGGCCTACTGGGTCAAGGGGCGGGCCATGGGCAAGTCGCGTGTCCTGCAGGAGGCTGCGGAGGAGCAGGAGGCGAAACCAGTGTCCCCGCAGCCGGTGGCGTCGGAGAAGATACTCGCCCCCACCCGTGTCGCCCTCACCATCGGCGGGGTGATCCAGGGTCTGTTGTCCCTGCTCCAACTGGTTCCTTTCATCCTTTTCGCCGAGGTGGCGCGCGCCTTCCTCCGTGGTGCGGACGTGGACGAGTTCCTGACCCTCGGGCTGATCGCCGTGATTGTCATGGGCGTCGCCGCTCTGGGAACCACCGGACTGCTCTTCGGGATGCATCTCTACGATGCCCGTTTCGCTGCTGCTCTGCGCGGACGGCTCATGGACAAGCTGTCGTCGTTGCCGTTGGGGTGGTTCGCACGTCGACGAACTGTGGATGTGAAGTCGCTCGTCAGTGATGACGTCACGGCCCTGCACTACGTGGTCACCCATGCGGTTCTCGATCTGGTGGCTGCCGTCGTCGCGCCCGTGGCCACGCTGATCTATCTCTTCTACGTTCAGTGGCGTCTCGCACTGGTGCTGCTGGTTCCCTTGGGCGTGTTCCTCTTCGTCATGGTCCGCATCTCGCGGCGGGATGCGGAGAAGACCGCGATCGTGCAGCAGAACTCTGCGGTTGCCTCGGGACAGGCACAGACCTTTCTCAACACCCTCGATCAGGCCCGGGTCTATGGATCGAAGGCGGTGGTGGACCTACCGGGAACATTGCGACGTTCGGGTGACTTCGTTGCCCAGTGGCAGGCGGAGACCGGCCTCATGAAGATCCAAGCCGTGATGATCAACCGCCCCATGACGACACTGGGACTGCTCGTTCTGGCGGGGTGGGCCTTCACGACCGCGGGCTGGATGCCACCGAGCGACCTGGTCATCTTCCTTGTCATCGGTACCTCGTGCGGCTCCCAACTCCTCGGAATCACCTCGAGCATCAATGTCCTGGTCCAGTCCTTCGCCTCGAGGGACGCCTTGGAGTGGCTTCTCAGCACTCCTGAGCTCGAGCATGCGACGGGGCGTCGTGCGCCCTCGGGACATGTCCACTTCTCCGGGGTGGGGTTCGGGTACGGAGCCGAACCCAAGGTGCTCTCCTCCTTTGACCTCGAACTGGAACGGGGAACGGTGACGGCCCTGGTGGGCCCCTCCGGGGCCGGAAAGTCAACAGTGGCTGCCCTGTTGGCCCGGCTGTGGGATCCACAGGAAGGCGGAATCAGCATCGATGGGGTCGACCTGCGGGAGATGACCTCGGACCAGCTGTACGGAAAAGTGGCAATCCTGTTGCAGGACGTGCAGCTACTGCGTGCGAGCGTGCGGGACAACATCGCGCTGACCCGTCCCGAGGCCACGGATGACGAGATCCGGGCGGCGGCCGCAGCGGCCCAGATCCATGAGCGCATCATGCGGCTGCCGCAGGGCTACGACACCGTCGTCGACAACGGTCGGCTCTCGGGTGGGGAGAGGCAACGGATCGGGATCGCCCGCGCCCTGCTGGCAGACACTCCGGTGGTGATCCTCGACGAGGCCACGGCTGCTGCCGACCCCGATTCGGAATGGGCCATTCGGCAGGGCCTGGACGCGTTGTTGAAGGGCCGTACCGTGCTGATGATCGCTCATCGGCTCCACACCGTGCAGCAAGCGGACCGGATCGTGGTGCTCCAACAGGGGAAGGTCGCCGAGTCGGGAACCCATGCGGAGTTGCTGCAGCGTGACGGCGTGTATGTGAAGTTGTGGCAGGCAAGTGTGGGAAAGGGGGAACGGTGATGTTGGTTCATCTGCGTGCTGTCACGAGTGCTCGAGACTTCTGGGGCTATCTCGTGCTGGCAGTGTCGTCGGCCGGGCTTCAGGTAGCAGCCGTCCTGGTGCTCTTTCCCTTGGGGCGAGCACTGTTCGGGGGTACGCCGGCAACCGCTGGTGTCTGGGTGGCTCTGTTGCTGGGGCTCATCGTGGCGGCGTGGGCAGTGGACGTCCTCAGCGCCAGGCGGGGCCTGCGTCTCGGTATCGAGGTGATGCGCGTCATCCAGCAACGGGTCCCGGAAGCGGTCATGAACACTCCAGGCCCCGGGGCACAGCGCGCCGCCGCACTTCGGAGTCTGCTGTCCACCGGGGCCACCGAGGCCACCTCAGGAGTGATCCTTCTGGTGACCCCTGTCGTGACTGCCATCGCCTTCACCGTGCTGTTGGGTGTCGGCTTGATGACGGTCTCCGTTCCGGTGGCGGTGGTGACCTTGATCGGTGGTGCCCTGGCCCTGCTGGCCCTGTGTGCCAGCACTCGAATTGAGGCCCGCGCTCAGAAGGCTTACACGGAAGCCACGGCGGAGCTTGATGATCGTCTCTTCGAGTTCGCCTGGGCGCAGCCCTCCCTGCGGACCTCACGTCGTCTCTCCGCGGGACGTGGCTTCGTGGAACAGGCGATCAGGAGCACCCGCAGCCGGGTCCTGCGGCTGCTTCTCTGGCAGATCCCCGGCGAGTTCCTCTTCAGCCTGGTGCTCCAGTTGGTGCTGCTCGGTTTCGGTGCCACGGCCTGGCTGGCCTTTTCCCGAGGGGCCGTCGACGCTGTCAGCGCTGCGATGCTGGTCATCGTCCTGTTGCGGGTGTTGGAACAGGTCGGTGTTGTGGCAGGCGCCGTCGCAGGGGTGGGTGCCATGAGCAGGAGTCTCGCAGAGGTGCGAGAGATCCTGAGGGCTCCTCAGCCACTGGAAGCGGAGTTGCTGAATCAGCCCCCGCACATTCGGCTCCGTGGCCTTCAGGCGACCTACCCCGATGGCGGCTTGGGTCTTGTTGATGTGGATCTCGATCTCGAGCCGGGAACCGTGACCGTGGTGGTTGGGGCTTCGGGTTCGGGCAAGTCCACGTTGATTCGGGTGCTGGCCGGGCTGCAGGAGGTCGACGCAGGAGCCATCTCCGTTGCAGGGATCGAGGGAACGAGTCAGGAAACCGTGCATCTGCTACGTCGCAATGCCGCTGTCGTTTTCCAGGACACCGTCCTCGCCGATGCCTCACTGCGTGAGAACCTGCTTCTCGTCAACCCCGAGTTGAACCAGCCTGAGATCGAGAAGATCGCGGAGGCCGCGATGTTGACCCCGATTCTTCTCGGTTCCGCCAAGGGTTGGGAGACACCAGTGGGTGAACGTGGATCCGAACTCTCAGGTGGGGAGAGGCAACGGGTGGGCATCGCCAGGGCGTTGGCGAAACGGGCGCGACTGCTCCTGATCGATGAGGCGACGTCGGCGTTGGATCCCCAGAACGAACGCGCCATCGTGGAGAGCATCAGGAAGGTACGTCACGAGTACACCACCCTCGTGGTGACGCACCGTCCCATGATGGTCGAACTTGCGGATGTCGTTGTGGTGATGCAGGAGGGACGCGTTGTGGAGCAAGGGCCTCCTGCCGTGTTGGGAATGGCGGGAGGAGAGTACGCCCGAATGAGGGACGAGTGGAGGGCGGCTGCTCAGTGGCAGGTGTGAGCTGGCCCGTGTTGCCCCGGTTGAGAGCTGACCTCCCACCGGAGTGGGTTCTTGCCGAACCACCACCGATCCCGGACCTGCCGGGTCTCACTGCGACGCGCTTGGGACATGCCCTTGTAGCGCTGAGGTGTGCTGACCATGCAACGGATGCCGAGATGGTAGCGGCGTGGATGTCCTTGCCGCATTTGGCGGAGACCTGGCAACAGGCCTGGCCGACGGAGCGGTGGATGAGCCACCTCGAGGCCCAGTTGGCCGGAACCTATTCGGTTCCTGCGATCGTGCTCTGGGAGGGGGCTCCGGTGGGGTATGTGGAGATCTATCGGGCAGCTCGAGATGAGGTGGGACGCTGCTATCGTTCGGAGCCACACGACATGGGATTCCACATCGCGGTGGGGCGACCTGAGCTGACGGGACGGGGACGGTTCTCGCCCCTGTTACCGATTCTGGCCGACGCCCTGATGGTGGCCGATCGCTCGTGTGAGGTGGTGGTGGCAGACCCGGATGTGGACAACGTCCGGATGCATCGGGCGTTGTCCCGCCATGGTTGGCAGGGGGGTGCCGAGATCGAGACCCGTCCTGATCGTCGCATCAGGCTGTTCCACCGTACTGCTGCACACCTGGATCCTGCGAACCGGGGGCTGCTCGCATGAAGGCATCTTGGGTGGTGGAATTGGGTAGCCCCTCGACGGTGGGTGGGGCCACCTTGGTGATCTGTCCCCATGCAGGGGGAGGGCCAGCGTTCTATCGCGGGTTGGGCGCTGCTCTGGGGGAGGGGATGAGGGTGTGTGCAGTGAACTATCCGGGACGGGAACGTCTCATCCGGGAGCCTCATTCACCGTCGCTGGGTGTTCTGGCTGCCTCGCTGGTGGAGCAGGTTCAAGGACTGCAGGAGCCTGTCGTGTTGTTCGGACACAGCATGGGCGCGATCGTTGCGTTCGAGGCTGCATTGAGCCTGGGGGAACAGCTTCGTGGGCTCATCGTCTCCGGACATCCAGCGCCGACGCAGGGGTCTCTGGACCGCGGCCTGCATCGTGCACATGATGACGTACTGGTGCGCCAGGTGGAGGAGATGGGGGCCGTTCCGGAGGGGTTGTTCCAGCACCCGGAGTTCAGGCATCACCTCATCAGGCTGCTGCGTCATGATCTGCGTGCCGCCGAGACCCATCGCTGTCGGGAAGGAACCGTTGGTGTTCCTCTGGTGGCCTACGCGGGGGAAGTGGACGCGGTTGCTCCTGCGGCGGATGTGCGTGCTTGGGCGTCGATGACCTCGGTCCGATTCCGGAGTCGTACCTTCCCGGGAGGGCACTTCTACTTCACGACGTCACTGGACGCCGTGGCCGCTGCCCTCCGCTCCGATGTCACGTGGTGCACGGCCTGACCGAAGCGCACACAGGGGATATGCTCGGGGCGAGTAGCAAGGAGAGAAACGCATGAAGCTCGCAGTCCGTCTGGCTGTTCCCGTGTTGGCCGTGGCCGCCCTCGCCGGGTGCGCGCCCTCCTCGTCGACGGCGGCCGTGGTGGCCGGGACGACCATCACCCGCGGTCAGGTCGACGCCGCGCTCGAGGCATGCAAGACGATCAATCCCAGGATGCCTGAACTCCTGGTCGTCCAGTCACTGACCCTGCGCGAGGTGGCCCTCAAGGGGTACGAGCAGATCGGCGCCCCGGTGGATGAGGCCGAACTGGACAAGGCCGTTCGTCAGGACCCCGCAGTCAAGCAGGTCGAGGGTACGGCCTGCTGGCCCGTCGCCCAGGGCTTCTTCCTCTTCAACGCGATGCAGACGAGCCTCGAGCCCGCGCAGGTGGAGGTGTTCGACCAGATCCCCGTCGAGCTCAACCCCAGGTATGGGAAGTTCGACCTCAGGGACGGTTGGGATCCGGAGGGCGGCTCCCTGTCGGTGCTCTCGGAGAAGTAGTGGCCGATCGGGGGCAACTCGCGCGGTTGCGTGAGGTGACCGACACCCTGCGGGTCGAGTGCCCGTGGGACGCCAAGCAGACGCATCGAAGTCTCGTCACGCACTTGGTTGAGGAGACCTGCGAGGTCGTCGACGCCATCGAGGCGGGCTCCGATGAGGAACTGCGTGAGGAGCTCGGCGACCTGTTGCTGCAGGTCTACTTTCATGCCCGGATCGCGGAGGACCAGGGGCGCTTCGACCTCGACGACGTCGCCGCGGGGATCGCTGACAAGCTCATCTCCCGCCACCCGTGGGTGTTCGAGGCCGAGGAGGTCCCCGAGGATCTCCGGGCCACCTGGGAGCAGATGAAGCGGGCGGAGAAGGGACGCACCTCGTCGCTGGACGGCATCGCCCGGTCGCTGAGTTCGTTGGCCCGCACCCAGAAGGTGATCTCGCGGGCGCGGGCCCATGCGGTCCCCGTCGACCTCCCCGACGGTGCCATCACGGCGGAGGAGGTCGGCGAGCAGATCCAGGCGCTCGTGGCGAGGGCACAGGCGAGCGGCGTGGACGCCGACGCGGCCGTCCGGTCGGCGTTGCGGCAGCTCGAGTCCCGTATCACCGAGGCCGAGGGCAAAGCCACGCCCGAGACCTGACCCGCGACCGAGGGCTGCTCCGCGATCAGAGCCTGCCCGGCCCCCGCTCGAGCCTGTGCACGAACCGCCGTTCTGCTTCGTTTGGAACGTTTCAAACCGCGTCTCAGCCAAGCAAAGCGGCGATTCGTGTACAGCGGGGCGACGCGGTCCCGGCGGGCACGGGGCGTCGGTTCCTCTTGAGCGCGGACTGGATGGCGTGCAGGGTCGACGGCCATTCGTCCACCAGCTGGCGGTGGGTCACCCTGATCGTGTCGTACCCGCGGATCATCGCCTCGCGGTCCCGACGGCGATCGGTCTCGAAGCTGTCCTCGTTGTCGTGCCACTGCTTGCTGTCCCCCTCCACGATCAGCCTCCCCGCCACGAGCAGGTCCACCCGGCCCACGCCGGGGATCACCACTTGCGGCACCGCTCGGAGGCGATTCCGGGCCAGCCGGAAACGGAGCACGCTTTCCAGGGGTGACTCGGCTGCAGCGGTCGCCAGCGACAATGCCGTGCCGATCCGTTCCCCGGCTCCTTGGAGGAGGAAGTGGAGTTCTGCCCGGGTCCTCAGCCCTCGATGAAGGATGCTGTCCAGGGAGACGACGAGCTGTTCCGTCGAGTGATGGCGGGCCTGGCACAACAGGGCGTGGTCAAGGGACTGCGCCACGTGGCGTGACGGGTCGTCCCTGCGCTCACAGAGGCGTGCCCTCTCGGGGAGCGGACGGGTGCGATGGCTGTATCGCGGGAGCTGCAGGTGCAGATCCGCGTCGTTCCAGGTGTCGACTCCGTGCAACAGAAGCGCCGATGTGCACGCGAGCGACGCCCCCGCCGTGACGGCCGCGACCACGTCCGCATCCGCCTCGGGGAGTGCGTAATGACACCGATCCAGCCGGGTGAGATGCCCGACGGCGACGGCGGCGTCGAACTCGCGACGCGACATGCCGGAACGCAGGGCCTCCTGTCGCGTGATGATGCCGAAACCAGGGTTGCTCAGGTAGATGCTCATACTTCTTCATGGGCAGCATCAGCCGCGATCGGTCACCTCGCGCCCTCGTTCCCGTGAACTGTGGAAAAACCCACGGGCGTCGTGGGCAGGAACCGCCGGGTTGCTTACCCGAGCCTTCGATGTCAACGCTGACATCGAAGCAGGGCGGCGATTCGTGCTCAGGGTTGGCGACGGGCGAGGTTGGCGACGGGCGAGGTTGGCGACGGGCGAGGGCAGGGGGGCGTCGGGGCCAACGGCGTCAGAGCGGGTGGGTGGGCGTCGGGTGGTGAGAGGGCGGAGGCAGGCGAGCCGGGGTCAAGGCAGGCGAGCCGGGGTGAAGGGCGGCGAACCGGGGTGAAGGGCGGCGACGCAGCACCCGGTTGACATGCCTCTGACAGGTGTGTACTGTTCTACACAGCTGGTCCGAACGGGCCGGAGGAGATCGGTTATCACTGATAATGGACGAGTCGCGGGTTCGAATCCCGCCCCCCTCGGGGGTAGCTCAGCTGGTAGAGCAGTCGGCGAAAGCCAGCCGGTCTTCACACCATGTCCGTTCGGCCCCACAACTTCATGTTCGTTTCGCTGGGTGGGCCGATGAGGGTCGGTTACCTCAGGGACAGGGAGGTTGCGGGTTCGAATCCCGCCACCGTTGGTGTGGCTCAACCAGGCAGAGCGCCCTGCTCCGGTCCTCGCCACCACGTCCGCCCGGCCCACCACAATTCCATACCTGCTGCCCGGGCCGACGGTGTTCGGTTATCGGTAAATCCCTTGGAGCAAATCCTCGGGAGATGGGGTTCAAGTCCCCAAACGGATCGCCACCCGATGATCCGTCAGAACGCCCCAGGCGTTCTGACGCCGGATGCCACCCCACGCCCGGGCAGCCCTCGTGCTCGGCCCGGGCGGGCCGAAGAGTGTCGGTTATCCCTCTCACGGAAGAGACGCGGGTTCGAATCCCGCCCCCTTCGGGGTAGTTCAGCGGTCCAGAACACTCGGGCGCAAGCCCCATCCGGCCCTCACCCCACGCCCGCCCGGCCCCAGCACCCCATGACTGCCATGGCAACCAGAAAGGAGGCGACGTCATGGATCCCCTTCGCAGCATCAGCACCCGCACCACGCCGCAGAACGAACCGGCGGACTCGCGTCAGGTCCCCAACAGTGCGGGCGGCCACACCTTCCAGCTCGACGATCGAGCACGCCTGCGTCGCTTCCTGACCCTGGGCGTCGACGGCGGCACCTACTACGCCTCCCCGCGGGAACTCGCGCTGGACAACGCCCAAGTGCTCGCCCGGATGGCGGCAGCCGACCCGGTCGGCCTCGTCGAGGCCATCGTCGAAGTCTCCGAGGGCGGCATCGCGCCCAAGCAGGGGCCTGCGCTGTTCGCCCTGGCCTACGCCACCTCCGTCGCCGACGCGGCCCCGCTCGCGCTGGCGGCCCTGCCCCGGGTCGCCCGGACCGGCACCCACCTGTTCGCCTTCGCCCGCTACGTCGAGCAGTTCCGCGGCTGGGGCCGAGGACTCAGGCGGGCCGTCGGGAACTGGTACCTGGACAAGGGCGCGGACGCCCTGGCCTACCAAGCGGTCAAGTACCGTCAGCGCGAGGGCTGGAGCCACCGCGACCTGCTGCGACTGTCCCACCCGGCGACGGTGGTGCCGGAGCTGCGCTCCACGTTCGAGTGGATCACGCGGGCCGCGGTCGACGACCACACCCCGGCGTTGATCCGCGGCTTCGTCGAGGCCCAGGCGGCCACCGACGTCGCCTCGTGGACCGAGCTCATCCGCAGGCATCACCTGACCTGGGAGATGCTGCCCGACGCGGCCCTCAAGGAGACCGCCGTCTGGGACGCGCTCCTGGACGTCGGCATCCCGCAGACCGCGCTGCTCAGGCAACTGCCGCGCCTCACCCGGCTCGGGATGCTGCCGGGGCTCGGCGGCCGCACGGACGAGGTGTGCGCGCAGCTCACCGACCCGCAGCGGCTCCGTCGCGCCCGGGTCCACCCCGTCGCGATCCTCGCGGCCGCCCGCACCTACACCGCCGGGCGGTCGTTCCGGGGGACGGCCACGTGGGAGCCCACCGCCAAGGTGAGCGACGCGCTCGACGCCGCCTTCTACGCCGCCTTCGGGCAGGTCACCCCGGCGGGGAAGCGGACCCTCATCGGGCTGGACGTCTCCGGGTCGATGACCTGGGGCGGACTCGCGGGCACGCCGCTCTCCCCGCGGGAGGCGTCGGCGGCGCTCAGCCTCGTGCAGCTCGCCACCGAGCCCGCCGTGCAGGTCATGGCCTTCCAGGACCTGTTCGTCCCCCTGGACATCTCGCCGAAGCAGCGTCTCGACGACGTGCTGCGTCGGATGGAGGATCTGCCGTTCGGAACCACGGACTGCGCGCAGCCGATGCTGTACGCCGAGAAGCGGAACCTGATGGTCGACACCTTCATCGTCCACACCGACAACGAGACCTGGAGCGGGAAGATCCACCCGCACCAGGCGCTGCGCCAATACCGCGAGCGGACGGGGATCGATGCGAAGCTCATCGTGGTGGGCATGACCGCCACGGAGTTCACCATCGCCGACCCGGAGGATCCCGGCATGCTCGACGTGGCGGGCTTCGACCTGAGTGTTCCGAACCTCATCTCGGAGTTCTCGCGTGGGCTCTGACGATCCCCTCAGTGGCGTCGTCCCGGCACCAACCGGTGCCAGGGGCGGCGCCTCTCGCCGTGTCGGCGGGGTGTCGGACGTGACCGCGGCCCGGGCCAGGGAGATGCATGAACGCGCGGCCGAGGCGGAGCGCCGGGCGGCGGAGCTGCGGGCACAGCGCGACGACCTGATCCGCAGGCTCCGGGCCGAGGACGTGGAACGCTGGTCCTACGGGGCGATCGCCGCGGCCGTCGGGTGCAGCAGGGAACTCGTTGCCCAGGTGGTCAAGCGGAGGAGCCCGGGCCGCTGATGGGCGAGGTGCGCGCGTTGGTAGGCTGGGCTCGCAGACACTCTCGTCGCCACAACAACAGAAGGGCTCCCCATGGCAGCTATTGAGTTCATCGACGCCCGCGAGGTCCTCGACTCCCGCGGCAACCCCACCGTCGAGGTCGAGGTCGTCCTCGACTCCCAGGCCGCCGGGCGTGCCATCGTCCCCTCCGGGGCCTCCACCGGCGCCTTCGAGGCCGTCGAGCTGCGTGACGGAGGTGAGCGCTTCGGTGGCAAGGGGGTCCAGACCGCCGTCAAGAACGTCCTCGACGTCATCGGCGAGGAACTCCTCGGTTTCGACGCCCGTGAGCAGCGCGCCATCGATCTGGCCATGATTGAGCTCGACGGTACCCCGAACAAGGCCAAGCTCGGCGCCAACGCCATCCTCGGCGTCTCCCTCGCCGTCGCCCATGCGGCCGCAGAGGATGCGGAACTGCCGCTGTACCAGTACGTCGGCGGCCCCAACGCCCACATCCTGCCCGTGCCGATGATGAACATCCTCAACGGTGGCTCGCACGCGGACTCCAACGTCGACATCCAGGAGTTCATGATCGCCCCGATCGGCGCCGAGACCTTCGCCGAGGCTGTCGAGATGGGGGCCGCGGTCTACCACGCCCTCAAGAAGGTCCTCAAGGAGCGTGGGCTCAGCACCGGCCTCGGCGACGAGGGCGGCTTCGCGCCGAACCTCGAGTCCAACCGCGCCGCCCTCGACCTCATCGTCGAGGCCATCAAGAAGGCCGGCTACGAGCCCGGCTCCCAGGTGGCCCTCGCCCTCGACGTCGCCGCCAGCGAGTTCTACAGCGACGGCGGGTACAAGTTCGAGGGTGCCGTGAAGTCGGCGGCCGAGATGATCGACTACTACGCCGAACTCGTCGAGGCCTACCCGCTCGTGTCCATCGAGGACCCGCTGAACGAGGAGGACTGGGACGGCTGGAAGGCCATGACCGAGCGTCTCGGCGACAAGGTCCAGCTCGTCGGCGACGACCTGTTCGTCACCAACGTCGAGCGGCTGCAGCGCGGCATCGACACCGCCACCGCGAACGCCCTGCTGGTCAAGGTGAACCAGATCGGTTCGCTGTCCGAGACCATCGACGCCGTGGAGCTGGCGCACCGCAACGGCTACCGCACCATGATGTCGCACCGTTCCGGCGAGACCGAGGACGTCACCATCGCCGACCTCTCGGTGGCGCTGGGCTGCGGTCAGATCAAGTCGGGTGCCCCGGCCCGCACCGACCGTGTCGCCAAGTACAACCAGCTGCTGCGCATCGAGCAGAACCTGGACGACGCGGCCGTCTACGCCGGTCGTTCCGCGTTCCCGCGTTTCAAGGGCTGATCCCACCGACGGATCCGTCACACTGGTTGCATGCCTGGAGCACCTCGCAGCAAGCCGATGAGCAGCGGTCCGGGTCGTGGTTCGCCACGGTCCCGGACCGCTGCTCGTCGTGGCGAACGCGTCTCGGGCCGTACCCGGCCCCGTCCCGTGGACGTCGAGGAGGCCGACGACATCGAGGAGTCGCCCCGTCGCCCCCGGGGCTCGGATCGTGCCCTCGCGGTGACGTGGCGGCTGCTGCTGCTCGCCGTCGTGTTGGCCGCCCTGGGTGTCACCCTGGCGCAGAGCCTCCGCGTGTACTTCGCGCAGGCACAGGAGATCGCGGCGAAGCGTGCCGAGATCCACGCCACCCGGGAGCGGATCGGTGAGCTGGAGGACCAGCTGGAACGCTGGCGCGACCCCGCCTTCATCAAGGCCGAGGCCCGGGAGCGGCTGGGCTGGGTGCTGCCCGGCGAGACGGGCTACCGGGTCATCGGCGCCGACGGGAAACCGATCGGCGGCGACTCGACGGTCCTCGCCCCCACCCGCCATGGCGGCGGCCTGTGGTGGGAGGGTCTGTGGGGGTCGGTGAAGGTCGCGGACAGCCCCGTCGAGGGGCAGGAGGACACCGTCCCGTCCATTCCGATGCCGAGCCCGTCAGGAACCCCATGAACCCCACCATCTCCCGGGAGGATCTCGAGATCCTCGAGGCGCAGCTCGGTCGGCCCCCGCGCGGGGTGGTCGACATCGCGTGGCGGTGCGCCTGCGGCAGGCCCGGCGTGGTGAAGACGGCGCCGCGGCTGGAGAACGGCACCCCCTTCCCGACCGTGTACTACCTCACCTGTCCCAAGCTGGTGACGGCCTGCTCCGCCCTCGAGGCGGAGGGAGTGATGGCCGAGATGTCGCGGCGGCTGCTGGAGGACGACGACCTCGCCGCCCGGTACCGCCTGGCCCATGAGGCCTATCTCGCGGATCGGGCCGCGCTCGGAATGGTGCCCGAGATCGAGGGCATCTCCGCCGGGGGCATGCCCACCCGCGTCAAGTGTCTCCACGTGCTCGTCGGCCATGCCCTCGCCGCCGGGCCGGGGGTGAATCCGCTCGGCGACGAGGCCCTCGAACTCATCCGCGAGCGGATCGGGGACATCTGCTGCGAGGTCGCCCCATGACCACCGTCGCCGCCATCGACTGCGGCACCAACTCCGTGCGGTTGCTGATCCTGCGACGTGACGGCGAGACCCTGCGCGAGCTGGCTCGGGAGGTGCGGCTGGCGCGTCTCGGTCAGGGGGTCGACGCGACAGGGGAGTTCCATCCCGACGCCCTGGCCAGGACCTTCGTCGTCGTGGAGGAGTTCGCCCGGATCATCGCCGACCATGACGTGGAGCGGCTCCGTTTCGTCGCCACCTCTGCGGCCCGGGACGTGACGAACCGTCAGCTGTTCGTCGACGGGGTGCGGCAGCGGCTGGGGGTGGAGCCGTCCATCATCTCCGGTGACGAGGAGGCCCGGCTGTCGAGCGCCGGGGTGCTGTCGGGGGTGGATGCGCCCGCGCCGGTGCTGGTGTTCGACATCGGGGGAGGGTCCACCGAGCTGGTGGTCCTCGACGACGACGGCGCGGTGACCTGGGCGGTGTCCCTGGACGTCGGCGCGGTGCGGGTCAGGGAGCGGCTGCTGCCCTCGGACCCCCCACAGGAGTCGGAACTCCAGGCGGCACGCCGCTTCATCGGCGGCATGTTCGACGGCTCAGGGGTGGAGTTCGCGTCCATCGCGACGGCGGTCGGGGTGGCGGGCACCGTGACGAGTACGGCGGCCAGGGCTCTGGGGCTTTCGGCCTACTCCCGCGAGGCCGTCCACGGATCGGTGCTGAGCCGGGCCAGGATCGAGGCAGCGGTCCGGCACTGGAACACCACCCCGGTCGCGGAGATCGAGCAGGAACCGTGCATGCATCCGCTGCGCGCCGGGGTGATCGGGGCGGGGACCCTCATCCTGGACGAGATCAGCGCCAGGGTCCCGTCGGGTGAGGTCCTGGTGAGCGAGACCGACATCCTCGACGGCATCGCCCTGGAACTGTTGGACCAGCCCTCGTAGCCCAATTGGCAGAGGCAGGCGGCTTAAACCCGCCCAAGTACGGGTTCGAATCCCGTCGGGGGCACCGAGCAGTCCTTGTGCAGGGGGAGCGGAAGAACCGGCCAGCGATGTGCCGAAAATGTCGCGAACTCGTGTCACACTTTGGAGCAAGCCGGAAACATGAAGGATGAGCGGGCCTGCTCACCCGGTGGGCACAGGGGCCACCGGGGACAACCTGAAAACCCGGACCACAGGGGAAGGCGACGGCGCTGACCAGACACCTGTCGCTGTGGTCGACAGTACGGAGAGGAGTCCGTCATGCAGTGGAACTTGGGGAAGCGAGTCGCGGTCACGGTGGTCGCCGTGGGGCTGTTCGCAGGAGCACAGGTCGCTGGTGCAGGCGCGTGGGAGTCGCCGGGGATGCGAACGCAGTACCCGAGCGCAGGGGGTAAGTGGGAGTACGGCTACTACGAGCTCTTCATGCGTTCGTACTACACGGTCAACAAGTGCCACGGCAGCACCGTGCAGAAGAGGATCTACGGGAATATCCAGAAGACGGCCCGGAGCATCGACACGAGTCCGGGGAACAAGTCGATCGCTGAGATCTGGACGCTCAACTCCCGAGGGCTGGAGGGTAGGTACTACTACAGGGTCTGCTGACCGTTCTCCGCGGGCGTGGTGCAATGGATTACGTTGCGCCACGCCCGTCAGGAACAAGGTGAGCTGAAGGATTTCGGGAGGTTTCGTGCAGAGGAAGGTCGTTGCCGCGACGATGGTCGTGCTGTTCGGCCTGCTGGGATTCATGGCGGCGATGGTTGCCGACTTCCATGACCGCAGTTGGCCGCAGAGCCTGGGGGTGGAGGCTCAGATCACGGTTGACTTCAGCCAGACCGGGATCGCAGCTGATGCAGGTCGGGAGTTGCTCCGAAGGACTGGGGAGGAGTACCACCTCGGGCTGTACAAGGTGGCCCCCGACCTCGAGGACACCGGGCGTGAGGTGTTCGTGGCCATCAACGGGCAATCGCTGCGCAGTGTGGAGTGGTTCGGGGAGCAGCGGGACTCCGAGGTGGTGGCCCCGGAGCGGCTTGCGAACTCCAAGCCTGATGGGGCCTACCTCGTGGTGGATCCGGCCCGGTTGGGTGAGGCAGTCAGCGCGCTGAGGGCAGAGGGGATCGGGGTCACCGTGACGGAGGCCTCCGTGCTTGACACGGTACGGTCGCTGGTCTCAGCCTCGCAGAGCGGTTTCATGGCTCCGGTGGCGGCAGCCGCCCTGCTCGTGGCGGCGCTCACGGTGTTCTGGCTTGCCGCCAGGGCCAGGTCCCGCGCGTTGCGAGTGTTGGCCGGAGGCTCGCCGTGGCGTATCCAGGCCCAGGACATCGGAGGATATCTGTTGTATCTGCTGGGCAGCGCTGTGCTGGTGGGGGTGCTGTGCTGCGGGCTCGTCGGGCTCTCTCGTGGCTGGCTTCACGTTCCGCTCTTCGCCCAGGCGATGGTCTCCTTCGAGATCATCGCCTTCGTGTTGTGTGGGGTCGTGATCCTCCTGCTGTCGGTGGTGGCCTGGCCCAGTGCCGCACTGTTCGCCACTCGGAAGCCCGCGGTGACGATGCTGCAGCGACCAGCACGCATCGTCCAAGCGTTGACGCTGTTCGCCCTGGTTGCTTCGGCAGGGCCAGCGTGGCTGGCCGTTCAGGAGACGGAGCAGACCGCCCAACAGCTTGCCACGTGGTATGAGTTCTCTGATCAGGTCATGTTGGGCTTCGAAGTCGGCCCGGATCATCTCGATGTCGTGGCGAATCGAGTCCAGCAGGCGGTTTCCCGTGCTGAATCCGAAGGACAGGTCGTCATGTCCTACACCATCAAGGAGTCGGACTGGTCTGCTGATTTCGGGCCTTACTCCGCCATCTCCATTGTCAACTCCGGGTGGATGAATCTCGTCTCGACGTCGGTTGGCAAGGATGCGCTCGTTCCGGTTTCCATGGAGCAGGAATGGCCGGTGATCCAACGAGGCCTGGGGGAGTCCTGGGAGATCTGGAGCAGAGGCACTCGCTCTGAAGAAGAGGTCTTGGCGGATCTCAGGCTGCATGTTCCGGCAAAGGGAGTGGCGTACCCGGTGGCTGATGGCGGCAGGCCAGGGCAGTTGAGTTTCCTGACTGATGTCCTGGTGATCGAGGCGCCGACGGTGCAGGCGGTGTTCAATCCATCGAATCTCGTCAGCCTCGCCTCCACCGGAAATGTCCTGCTGACTGGGGTGGCTGAGACGAATGATTTGCTGCACGAGGCCGGGCTGGATGAGGCCGGGCTGGCCGAGTTGGGGGTGGAGGGAGCGATCCTTCCGCTGTATGCGGCGGAGCAGGGCATCCTGCGCGCCCAGTTCGCAGCCCACTTGGCGCGCATCCTGAGTGTCGCCGTGGTGGCCATGACGGCTGCCTTCCTCGTCGCGGCCGGAGTGAACGCGGTGATTGCTGCCCTGCTCAACACCCGCCGTGACTTCCCGATGCGACTGAGTGGTGCCACCTGGGAGCAGGTGACACGGCCACGCGCCCGCCGTGAGTTGATCCTTGGCGCCGTGGTGGTGGCCGTGGCCCTGTTCCTCCAGCTGCAAACCCCCGCTGCACTGCTGGCGACTGCGGTGGCGGGGATTGTGGGGCTGGCTGTGCTGTACCTCGCCCATGCCGCCGCCGCCGCGACGATCTTCGCCCGCATCACGCATCGAAAGCTCTAGGAAGGATTCGGAGACCCATGCTCATCGAAGCCCATGACGTCGGAGTCAGGATCGACCAGAAGCAGATCATCGTGGGAGAGTCCGTCCGATGTGTGCCAGGGGAGATGACCGCTCTGATCGGGCCGTCGGGGTCCGGCAAGACCACCCTGCTGCACACCCTCGGACTGCTGCTGCCGCCCAGCGAGGGCAAGGTCACCGCGGATGGGGCGGTGATCTCAGGGGGGAGTGCGCGATCCTGCCGTGCTTTCTGGCGAGATCACGCGGCCTTCGTGCTGCAGGACTACGGGATCATCGATGATGAGTCGGTGGCCTTCAACGTCATCCTGCGGCGGAGAGGCGAAACCGCTGAGCTGAAGGCCGTGCTGGAACACGTCGGCCTGGCGGGACGGGAGGACGAGCTGGCCAGCCATCTCTCCGGTGGGGAGAAACAGCGCCTCGCCCTGGCCCGCGCCATCCATCGTGACGCCCATGTGCTCTTCGTGGACGAGCCGACGGCCTCGCTGGATGCGGCGAACCGTCGCCTGGTGGTGGAGCTGTTCGCCGACTTCGCAGCCAAGGGGGCCACGGTCGTCATCGCCACCCACGACGATGAGATGATCGCGGCCTGCCACCAGCATCATCAGATGAACAGCTCGCCGATTGGTAGAGACCGAAAGGCTTCCTGAAGGTCAACTCCGCCTATCCGCGCACCCTCTAAGGCCGATGGTGGATGCCCCGCAGGGGCTGTGTTCCCTCGCGTCGACGACGACGCAGGGCGACCGTCGTGCCGGATCCCTGTTCCCGCAAGGTCATACGATGAGAGGTCTGGGTTCTGTCCCCGCTGGCGTCTAGACTGGAGGGCAAGAGTCAAACGAATGTGAAGGGCATCAAGCATGGCCAACCCCGTGTTCTCCCGTAGTGAGGCGTTCAACCGTCCTCCGAAGCCGGCCGGCTACGGCTACCCCCAGCCGGGTTACGGTTACCCGCAGCAGGGGTACGGACAGCCCCAGCCGGGCTTCGGCTACCCGCAGCCCGGTCAGGCCCCGTACGGACAGCCGGGCGCCCCCATGGGCTACGAGCAGCCCCAGCCGCAGCGTGTCGGCGGCGTCATGACCCTGGACGACGTCCTGGCCAAGACCGCCATCTCGCTCCTCATCGTCTTCGCGGTCGCCGCCGCGGCGTTCATGGTGGTGCCGGCTGAGCTCGCCATCCCCGTCGCCATCGGTAGCAGCCTCGCCGCCCTGGCCGCCGCCTTCATCGTCGGGATGCGCGCGAAGATCAGCCCGGTGGGTCTGGCCGTCTACGCCATCCTCGAGGGTGTCTTCATCGGTGGCATCTCGAAGGTGTTCGAGACCTTCTACCCCGGCATCGTGATGTCGGCCGTCCTGGCCACCTTCGTCACCGCTGGCGCCACGCTGGCCGCCTACAAGTTCTTCAACATCCGCGTCACCGGCAAGTTCCGCAAGATGGTGACCATCGCCACCATGGCCTTCGCCGGCGTGATGCTGGTCAACTTCGTTCTGGCCATGCTCGGCATCAACACCGGGCTGCGTGAGGTCGGCTCCGGCGCTGGTCTGCTGTCCATCGGCGTCTCGGTCCTCGCCGTGTGCCTCGCCGTGTTCAACCTCGTCATCGACTTCGACTTCGTCGAGCGTGGCATCGAGGCCCAGGCCCCGGCCTCCGAGTCGTGGCGTGCTGCCTTCGGCATCACCGTCACCATGGTCTGGCTCTACGTCGAGATCCTCCGCATCCTGTCCTACTTCCAGCAGGACTGACCCGCGACGCGCTCCAGGTGCTGGTTCAGCACCCGGCGCGCCGCCTTCGTCCAGCGGCGATCCCGCCAGGACTCCAACGGCACCCAGTCGGCCCGCTCCGTCGATCCCCCCAGATCGTGGAGCACGGGACGGCTGGGTGTCCCGCATTCCGCCGCATAGATGATGCGCAGGGCGTGGAAGTCCTCCAGCACCCCGTTCGTCGCCCTGCCGATCCAGTGATCGGACTGGAGTGCGAGCAGCTCGCCAAGCCGCACCCGCTGACCGGTCTCCTCGAACACCTCGCGTTGCACCCCGTCCTCCGGGGCCTCCCCGGCGTCGAGGCCGCCGCCAGGCAGCGTCCAGGTCCCGGGCGCCCGGGTGAGGTTGGAGTTCACGGTGCCGAGCAGCCCCATGGGGGACAGCACCACCGCGTACGCCCCGATGCGCTGATGCACCGTCGGGATCTCGGGGCTGTCCGGCTCCTCGTGATGCACCGGACGGACCAGCGGTTCCCGGTCCCTGCCCCGCACCGGCCGCACCCGGAACGACACCTCGACGTCCTCGTCGATGAGCCGGGCTGACAAGGGGCGCAGCGGCACCCAGCCCTGGCGGAACAGGGTGTGTCTCGGGTGCTGGCCGTGGCCGACCTCGAAGCTCGTCACGAGGCAGCTGTCGTCCGAGAAGCCGAGGATGCGCATCCGTCAACCTTAGAGGGTGCGCGGATAGGCGCATCTACTGCGGTCGCCCCGGTGCCCCCCCGGCTGTGTTGTCCTCCTCGAACGCACGGTCCAGTGCGCTCTTCGTCGTCCGCCTTGCCATGAGGTCACCGTGACGATCCTCGTGACGACCCCCCTATCCACGCACCCTCTTATTCCTTCTCGGATAGGCTGGGGTAGGTCGTTCTCAGGAGGAGACGTGGACTATCGCGACAGCGCGGACCTTTCCGGTACCCGCACCCGCAGAGCGGGTGGGGGTGGTGGCCGTTCCGGCGGCGGCTTCGGCGGTGGCCTCGGCGGCGGGTTGGGCGGTGGCCGGGGTGGACGCCCGATGGCAGTCGGCGGGGGCATCGGTGGCGTCCTGATCCTGCTCCTGGCCCTGTTCCTCGGCCCCTCGCTCGGCCTCAACGTCGGTGATCTCATGGGTGGTCAGGGGGGCGGTTCCAACGCCCAGCCCGGCTCCTACCAGACGGAGTGCAGTGGCCAGGACGCGAAGAAGAACCGCGACTGCCGGTGGGCCTACTACGAGACCGCCGTACAGAAGTACTGGTCCGGGGCCATTCGCGACTACAAGTACGCCGACATGGAACTGTACTCCGGCACCGTCCGCACGGCGTGCGGCATGGGCCAGACCCAGATGGGGCCGTTCTACTGCCCCGGCGACTCCACCGTCTACATCGACGACTCCTTCGTCGGGACGCTGCTGAACCAGCTGGGTGCCGCCGGTGGCGACGCCGCCGAGCTGTACATCGTCGCCCACGAGTACGGACACCACATCCAGAACCTGGATGGCATCATCCGCTCCATCAAGCGCGACTCCGGCGATGGCTCGGAGCAGGTCCGCCTCGAGCTCCAGGCCGACTGCTACGCGGGGGTGTTCTTCCACAACACCGTCAAGGACCCCCAATCGCCCATCGCGGCCGTCTCCAAGGATGACCTGCTGCGGATCGCCGACGCGGCCAAGTCGGTCGGCGACGACCACATCCAGCGGCAGCAGGGAGGCTTCGTCAACCCCGAGTCCTGGACCCACGGCAGCTCCGAGCAGCGGCAGCGCTGGGTCAGTATCGGCTTCGACACGGGCAACCCCAGGTCCTGTGACACCTTCTCCGTCTCGGATGCCGACCTGTGAGAATCGTCAGCCCGGAACAGCTGGGGCAGGCCCTGCCCGCCCTGCCCGCCAATCCCCGCATCGTCACCCAGGGCAGCTTCGGCACTCCCCGTGCCCTGCTCGACCTCCTCGATGCCGCCGTGCCCGAGTATCGACTGTTCATCGTCAACGGTCTGGGGCGGCTGCCTGACCGTGACGGGGTGCGGATCGAGACCAGCTTCGTCGGTTCCGGTCTCCGCGGGAACCCACGCGTCGACTACTACCCGGCACGGCTGTCCGTCACTCCGAGACTGTTCGCCATGACCCTGCCCCCGGACGTCGTCGCCGTTCAGACCTCCCGCGTCGTCGACGGCAAGGTGAGCCTCGGCATCGAGGTGCAGATCATCCCCGGGGCCATTGAGGCCCTCAAGGCCCGCGGCGGAGTGCTCATCGCCCAGATCAACGAGGAGATGCCCTTCATCCACGGCGACGGGGTGCTCGACGTGGCGGACATCGACCTGGCGGTGGAGATCGCCGAACCGGTTCCCGTCGCCGGGGACGTCCCCATCGACGACGAGTCGGCGGCCCTTGGTGAGCGACTGGCGGCGATGATCCCCGAGGGCGGCACCCTCCAGATGGGGATCGGTGCCCTGCCCGGGGCGGTGCTGAAGGCCCTCCGCGGGGCGAAACGCCTACGGGTGTGGACCGAGCTCATGGCGGACGGCTTCCACCACCTGGCGATGACGGGGGTCCTCGACCCGGATCACCCGATCACCGCCACCTTCGCCTACGGGTCGGCGGAGATGTACGCCTGGGCGGACAGCAACCCGCAGCTGCGGCTGTTGCGCTGCGAGACCACGAACAGCCCCGGCATGATCGCCCAGCAGCCTGCGGTCACCAGCATCAACACGGCCCTGCAGGTCGATCTGTTCGGCGCGGTCAACGCCACCCGGGTCAATGACCGGATCATCTCCGGTACGGGCGGCCAGGCGGATTTCGTCGTCGGGGCCATCCACTCCCCGGGCGGGCAGTCGATCATCGCCCTCAAGTCGTGGCACCCCAAGGCCGACCGCTCCACCATCGTGCCGAAACTCAGCGAGTCGACGACGTCACTGCAGCCGTCGTGGGTGGTGACGGAGCAGGGAGCAGCCCGGATCTTCGGGGCGAGCCAGCGCGATCAGGCGCTCGGGATGATCCAGGTGGCGCATCCCCGCGTCCGCGACGAACTCACCGCGGAGGCCCAACGGATGGGTCTGCTCAGCTGAGCTCCGCCTCGGCGTACTCCTGGCCCATCAGATCCGTCCAGTGGATCCTGCCGTCGCAGTCGAAACGCACCGTCGGCGCCACCTTCGTGAATCGGGAGTCGATCTCCACCCGGCACGGTTTCGCCGGGTCCGGGCTGTACTTCTCGATGCCGCGGGCCAGCACGAGGGGGTCGATCGCCGCCGGATCGAAGAAGGGACGGTCCGTGGCTTCGTTGCGTCGCGTGACGAACACGGGCAGGGCCCCGGTGCGGGAACGACGTTCCGTGACGCCCGCGTTGGGTGGCAGGTCGAGCCAGTAGCCGATGTCGGGGGCGAAGCCGACCTGGGCGGCGGACCTGGCCCCGGCGACGACGTCGGTGATTCCCTGGGTGATGTCGGCGACGGAGGAGAAACCGAGGTTGCGCACCGGCTGCGCGTCGCGGGTGAAGAACACGGTCTTGCTCTCGGGGCTGGTGGTGACGGTCATGAAGACCTCGCCGGGCCGGTACTCGACGATCTGCAGTACCTTGTCGCCGCCCTTCGCCCCGAGGGTTTCGGCAGTGGTGAACATCCCGTCGATGTTGCCGAGCGCGAAATCGGTGGGGTGGAAGGTGCTCTGCCCGAGGTACTGCACGTCGGAGTCGACCTCGACGATCTGCTCGTCGCGCCACCGCAATGTCAACGGTTGCTGTTGCCGGGTGAGGAGGGTGACGGTCAGTTCCGTCTCCGAGACGTCGAGTTTCAGGGCGGGCAGGTTGCCGTGGAGTTTCGCGATCCGCTTCAGCACCTGCTCCGCCCCGCCGTGGGTGAGCTCCTTGGTCAGGCGCATCGGCACCGGGGTGGTGGGGGTCGGCGACGGGGAAGCTGTCTCCGACGCGGTCGTGGTGGGGCTGGTGGACGGGCTCCCAGGGGCCCCGGGATGGCCGGGGGCGCAGCCTGCGAGCAGCACCAGAAGGGTCATGGCGGCTGCTCGGGTCGGCTTCACCCGGTCATTCTAGGAGACCTCGGGGGCCGCTCCCCGGCTCCTGCACGTCGACCGCGTCGTCCTTCCGGGCAGATTTGTTTCAACGTTTTGTCTCAACCTTCAATTTCGTCTGCACGGTTCCTGCCCCCGGGCTGGGCGTGAAATCGCGGGCTGATTAGGATGGACGCGTGATTCGACCTGTCCTTCCCGACGTGCTGGCCGAGCTGGAATCCCTGGAGGATCCGAAGGCGCTCGCCATCAACCTTCGCCATGGGAACACCCATTCGGTGAACCTGACGAAGGTGCGTGGGATTGCCAAGCAACTGGGGGCCCAGCCGGAGCTGGCGCGGGCGCTCTGGGCGACGCGGCAACCCAACGCCAGGCTGGTCGCGCTCCTTGTCGCACGGCCGAAGCAGTTCTCGGAGGAGGAGCTGGACCGGTGGCTGAGGGAGGCGGCCACGAACAAGGAGCGGGACTGGTTCGTGAGCTACCTCGTCGCGAAGTCCGTTCACGCCGATGCGTTGCGGAAGTGTTGGATGGACGACGAGTCGCCGGACGTGGCGGCCGCGGGGTGGGCGTTGGCGACGGACCGGGTCGTCAAGAAGCCGGAGGTGCTGGATCTGGATGACTTGTTGGACCGGATCGAGGCGGGCATCCAGGCCGCCCCGGAGCGACTCCAGTGGGCGATGAACACCTGCCTCGGCAACATCGGCATCGAGCATGAGGACAAGCGGGAGCGGGTGCTGGAGATGGGGCTGCGGCTGGGGATCCTGAGGGATCACCCCACCTCGGCAGGCTGCGTCTCTCCGTACGTCCCGGTCTGGGTCCCGACGATGCTGCGTCGTCGCGCTGAGGGCTAGCGCCCGGGAGACGCTCTTCCGCTGGTCGAGCCGCGAAGCGAAGCGAGCGTGTCGAGACCTCCGCAACAGTCCCTGCGAACGGTCACGGGGTCTCGACACGGGTCCCTCCACTGCGTTCCGGGTCCCGGCTCGACCAACGGAGGGAAGAGGGACCCCTCGGCTCGACCAGCGTGGAGAAAGAGGATCCTCACCGACGCTTCTTCAGCCGGAGGCAGGGGGTATCGACCTCGGTCAACGGGGTGCGTAAAGAGGGTGTTCAGTGGAGGGCGTATTGGATCCATTCCCAGGCCTCGGATTCCACCGGTCTGGTCTCTGGGGGTTCTGGTGGGTCGAGCCAGGGTGGAGGTGGCTCCTCCACCCGCACGACTGGTTCGGGGGTTCGCAGGTGGATGGTGCCGCCGGTGGCATGCACCAGATACTCAAACCCTGCCGGAGACTTCCAGTGGAACCAGCCCGGCGCGGGTTGGGTGAGTGTCCAGCCGCCGAAGGTCTTTGCCCGATGTGACCTGCGCGCCAGGGGTGCGAGGTTCCCCCAGCGGGTCTGCCCGGTTTCGCCGTCCCGGTAGGGGATCGTGTGATCCACATCACAACTGCGGGAGGCCCGGGAGGCGTAGGGGAACACATCCACCGGCATCAATGCGGTGACCGCGGCGCGGAGCCCGAGCGAGGGGTCGTGGAGATCCTCCGGTGCATGACGGAGTGGGTCAACGATCGGTCGGACGGTGACTTTCGAGTCCTTCAAGAATCGAGGAAGCTGGCTGGTGAGGAAGGCGCCCCACCGCTCCACCTCAACCACACCCGACGAATCGGCATCCGGATCAAGGGCGGGGTCGTCGGCGTTGATGTGCACGATGAGGGTGGCTTGGGGCAGCATGTCCTGCCCACCCGCCCGTCTCGCGAGGACTCCGACGGCGGCGGCGCGGCGTTGTTTCAGATCCCCGGTCTCGGCCGGGAGGGTTTTCGCGACCTCGGTGAGGGCGTGGTCGAAGTCGATCGCGTCGCGGGGATCCAGGATCCCGTACAACGCGCAGTGGCCGTTCTTGACGGTATCGACTGCCACGTAGCGGTTCTCCCGCTGCCGGGTCTCTCGTTCCCGGGCCGCATCTGGGTCGGCGGCGATGATCCATGCTTCCAGGTTGCGGCGGATCCGCTGCCACGACCACAACCTGAGAGCGACGGCGAGTTTCCGATCCAACCGTGAGGCTGCCTCCGCGTTCAGCTGGGAGATGGCTGGCCGGTTCACCACCTCGGCGACCTGCCACCAGCGCAGACTCCCCGTGAGGAAGGCCTCCCACAACGCCGGGAACCGAAACCTGACGTCCAGAACCGTTCCGATCTTCTCCAACGCCGCATCGGGGGAGATCTGAAGGATCCCACCCAGTTCGTGGGCGAGGAACTCACCCACCGACGGCGTCCCGTCCCCACCCGGCTCAAGGAACCCTTCCACAGCCTCCATCACCGCAGCATCGTCGACCTCATACAACTCCGCGGCTTTCGCGATCCCGACGATGAGGGCCACCTCCGCCGCCCGGGCGTGGGCGTCCGCCTCATGAATGGCCTGGTAGGCCTCGGCGAGGGTGGCGGGGAGGGGGTTCATGACCCCATTGTAATCGAATGGGTGTTCTAGTGCAAGGGGTTGGGGAGAACTTTTCCCTCGGTTTCTGTTGGTTGAGCCGCTCGCCGGAACGCAGTGGCGGGGGCCGTGTCGAGACCCGGTGCGGGTTCGCCGGGATGGTTGCGGAGGTCTCAACACGAGGCCTCCGGCCTCGGCTCGACCAACGGAGAGAAGGTGGCCCGTATCCTCAGCACGTGGCGTTGGAGGTCTCGACACGGGTGGCTCGCGTTGCTCGCGGGCCGACTCGACCAGCGAAATTGGAGTGCGGCGACGGCTGATCGACCCACCCGAGGGGGTCAGGCTGTCCGCATGACCGCCACGGGGTCTCGGTTCGCAGCCAGCACAGCCGGGGGGATCGACGCCAGCAGGGCCGTCATGCAGGCCAGTACCGCGACCCCAGCGGCGAAGTCCAGGCCCGGCGCGTGTCCCCACAGGGCCCCCAGCCCCAGGCCGAGCGCTATCCCTGTACCCGCCCCGAGACCCGCCGGGATGGCGGTGCGGAGCGCGACCAGGGTGATGAGGTCGCCGCGGGTGATGCCGAGGGTACGGCGTCGGCCGAGGTCCCGGCGTCGGATCAACACATCGGCCAGCACCACGACGGCGACGAAGAACCCGCCCGCCCCCAGGATGAGCAGCAGGAGGGAACGCCCGAAGCCCGTGACCTGCCGCTCCACCAGCTTCCCGGCGGCGGCTGCCGCCAGTGGGGAGTCGACGCTGAGTTTGTTCGCACCCGCGGACACGATGCTGAGGGCGGCGTTCTGTGTCGCGGAGGCGGTGTCGATGCTGATGGAGATGGTGCGGATCTGACGGAGCGGTTCATCGCCGTCGAACCGGGTGACAGCCATCGTGGCCAGGTCGGTGAAGGGTTCCCGAGGCTCGAAGGAGCCGACGACGGCCCACTGGCGCCCATCCGTCCCGTCCAGGTGACCGACCGGGTGGCTGAGGCCGAGGCGTCGCTGCGTCTCGACCGAGATGACGGCCTCGCCCGGGGACCGGGGGAGTCTGCCACGGGTGATGGTGATGGCCCGCTCGATGTCGCCGACGAGGGCGACGAGCGCCACCTTCGGTTCCCCGACCGCCCCGTTGACCACGTCGACGGGGGTGGTGCTGCCGACCACGGCCTCGACGCTCGACAGTCCTCGCAGCACATCGACGGCGGCCGGGCCCAGGGACCGGGAGCCGTTCACGTCGGTGACGGTGACGGTGCGGGCGCCGGGGCCGGCGAGTTCCCGGGCCAGGTCAGCCTCCAGCGCCGCCTGACGGCCGACGGTGATGAGGGCGACGCACGCCGTCGCGGCGACGACGACAGCCACCAGCGCGCTGGGGACGGGGGAGCAGCGGGCGGCGGCAAGGGCCTCGCGGAGCAGGTCGCGGAGCTTCACAGTGACAGCACCTCGTCGGCCCGGGCCACGACGGTGGGGTCGTGGGTGGCGACGACCACGGTTCTGCCCTCCCCGGCCGCCTCTGCGAGGGCGTCGAGGACGAGGGCGGAGTTGTCCGGGTCCAGGTTGCCGGTGGGTTCGTCCGCCAGCACGATGGTCGGGGAGTTGACCAGGGCGCGGCAGATGGCCACGCGCTGCGCCTGGCCGCCGGAGATCTGGCCGGGGCGGTGGTCCGCCCGCTCGGCGAGACCGAAGCGGGTGAGCAGGTCGCGGGCGCGGGTGCGCAGCTCGCCGCGGTCTGCCCCGGCGTAGAGTCCCGGTTCGACGACGGAGTCCAGGATGATCCGCGACGGGTCGAGTTCCGAATCCTGGAAGACGAACCCGATCCGGGTGGCCCGCAGGTGGGCGCGGCGGTGATCAGGTAGGGCCGAGGCAGGCTCGTCGCCGATGTGGACGGTCCCGGAGGAGGGGGTGAGCATGAGCCCGAGCACGTACAGCAGCGTGGACTTGCCGCGTCCCGACGGGCCGGTCAGCGCGGTGACGGCTCCGGGGGTGAAGCGGTGGCTCAGGCCGTCGAACAGTTCCGTGTTGCCCTTGGCGTAGGCGAAGCGGAGATCCTCGATGCTGAGCCCGGTCATGACGGGGAGGACTCCGGGCGCGGCGAGGGCTGGCCGAAGACCCGCACCTGCTCGCCCACGTTCACCCCGTCGACCACGGCCAGGCCGTCGGCGACGGTGCGGATGGTGACTGTGCGCTGCTCGTCGGTGCCTCCCGAGACGACGGTGACGGTGGTGGTGGCGTCCGGTTGGGTGGTGAGGGCGGCGACGGGGACGACCGGTCCGGTCTCCGGCGGGATGACCTGGACGTCGGTGAGGAGGTTGGCCTTGCCGGGAAGCGCGGCGCACTGGTCGCCGCACAGCAGGGTGCCGTCCTGGGCGGTGATGGGGACGCTCACCCCTTGGTCGTTCGGGATGTGCTCGCCGGTGATGCCCTCCCAGGTGTGGTCGCCGTGGCGGACCGTCACGGTGGTCTGGGGTGGGACGAGCTCGGCCTGCTGCGGGGTGAGAATCATGGCGAAGGTGGGGTCGCCGCTCATGGCGCGCACGACGACCTCACCCCCGGCCAGGGCGGCACCGGGCCACAGCAGGGTGGCATCGAGGGTGACCTGGGCGGGCAGGGTGGGTACGGCCACCAGCTCGCCCAGGGCCATCGCCCCGGTCTCGGGTTGGCCTGCGGCGCGTTGCCAGGCCCGCATCGCGGCGGTGGTGGAGGAGCGCCACTGCCCGTCTGGGGCCTCGGTGGTGTGCCCGGCAGCGACGAGGGCCGCCTGCACCTGGGTGACATCTGGGCCGCTGTCGCCCTCACCCAAGGGCCGGTGGAAGGGGATGGCACCTGCGATGACCCGCACCGCCACCCCGTCGACGGCGTACAGCACGTCGCCGTTGGTCACCTCACCGCCGGGACCAACGGCGGTGACGGTGCCCTCGAGCCGGTTGACCGCAGCGGGAGCACTGGCCCGCTCGACGGTGGTGCTGAGGGTCAGCACCCGGCCGAGTTCCCGCTCCACCACCTCGACGGTGACCGACGAGTCGTCGGCCTGGGTGGTGGCCTGGGGCGGGGCGAGGGTGACCCGCCCGGCGAGGAAACCGATCCCCAGGGCGAGCAGCACGGCCACGGCGACAAGGAACTTCTTCACTCATCCTCCGTACAACGCGGTGTCAGGGGGGAGTTCGGGACATGCCTTGGCCACATCGGCGGGGACCTCCACGGCCGGGTAGGGCCACCAACGGTCCTCAGTCGTGAAGAAAGTGGCGACGTAGACGTCCCGGGTGGGTTTGCCCTCCTCGACGACGGGCTGGCCGTGGGCCTTCATGCAGGGGATGTAGTACTGCTCGAAGTAGTCGTGGACCAGTCCTATCTGGTCCTCGGACCAGTCGCCGCGAAGGCGTGGGTCCAACGTGTACTGGGAATCACACTTGTAGTAGGCCAAGTCGAAAGCCGGGATCTGACTTTCTGGGATCCCTTCCCCCAGGTCTGGCCCTCTGTAGCCGGGAGTCACATCAAAACCAGCGTCCTTCAAACACTGTGACATGGTGACGGAGTAGTCCTCGTAACTCTGGGTCCAGCGGATGAGTTCCACCTCTGGCACTGGTCCCGTCTCCGGCTCGAGGTGCTTGAGTTGCTCAGCGCGGACAGCCCAGCGCTCTTCCTCTGTGAAGGTCTTGGCGGTGATCTTCACGGTTGGCTCCCACAAGCTGGGGTCCCAGGTCCGGGGTGCGGTGGTGCTGGGGGAGGAGCTGGACTCTGGCGGGGGCGTACAGCTGGCCAGGCCAAGACTGCACACCCCCACCAGAGCAGCGAGCGCTACGGAGAGCCTCATGCCGGTGGGGTGCAGAAGCCGTAGGAGCCTGAGCGGAGGAGGGTTACGGCGCTGGCTGACCAGTTGGCTGTTCTGGCGTATGAGTGGCCGTAACCGTAGTATGTGCCGTAATGCTTGGCGACTTGGCGACCGTTGATCTTGAGAATAAGCGGTCCCTTGTCGAGCCGCTGCATCTGTCCTCGGACAGACACGGTTGCCCCACCACCCGAGCAGTTCTGTCGCCCGCTCTCAGTGTAAGCCTGCGCTGGTGCGGCCATTGAGCCGAACAGCGCGACGGCTGCTGCGAGGGCGACAAGTCGTCTCTTCACCTTCATTCCCATCTCCTTCGATAGAATAGATCCGATATCGGAATGATAGTCATCCAGGGAGGAGGATGGAAGAGATTAAGGGGAAGGAGGAGTAACTCTGGCCAGGAGTTATCATGTAGAGGGTTGTGTGCTGCCACGTCCCGTGGTGATGAGGCGGGGATGCCTGGGTGGGGCTAGCAGCTCGGTGGCGTAGAAGGTCGGGTAGGCGCGGCGGTCCCGGCCGTACTCGGCGAGCGGCACCCAGACCGGCTGCTCCCGTCTCCCGTCCTGGGTCACCCCGCCCGGGCGGATCTGCTGTTCCGGGTCGAACGTCATGAGGAAGTGGAAGGACACCTCATGGCAGGCCCGGCCCACCAGCAGCGGGGAATGCTCGTCGGTGAAGAAGTTCTGGTGGATGAACAGCAACCGGTCGATGCCGTAGTCAACTCCCAATTCCTCCCGTACCTCGCGGATCGCGGCCTCCTCGGCCGTCTCGCCGTGATGCACCCCGCCGCCGATCGTGTACAGGTACGGGTCGGTCTCGTTGCTCATCATGAGCACCGAGCCCTCGTGGAGGATGACGGCGACGGCGCGCAGCCGGAACCAGCGCTCGCCGTCGTCGAAACCGCAGTCGACCTCAGCCACAGCGCACGCCCGTGGCGTGGTTCGGACAGTACCCGCCCGGGTTCTTGTGGAGGTACTGCTGGTGCTCCTCCTCGGCCCGGTAGAACGTCGCCCCGGGCGTGATCTCGGTGGTGATCTGCCCGTAGCCCGACTCCGTCATGCGGGCCTGGAAGGCGTCGCGGGACCGGGTGGCCGCGGCGAGCTGGGCCTCGTCGGTGGGGAAGATCGCGGAACGGTACTGGGTGCCGACGTCGTTGCCCTGCCGGAACCCCTGGGTGGGGTCGTGATTCTCCCAGAACAATCTCAGCAGGTCGTCGTAGCTGATCCGCGCCGGGTCGAAGACCACCTGCACGGTCTCGGTGTGGCCCGTCTGGCCCGTGCACGTCTCCCGATACGTCGGATTGGGGGTGATGCCGCCCATGAACCCGACGGAGGTGTTGACCACGCCGTCGGTCTCCCAGAACAGGCGCTCCTCGCCCCAGTAGCAGCCCATCGCGAAATGGGCGACCTCGCAACCCTCGGGCACCTCGTCGAGCGGCAGCCCCAGGACGGCGTGACGGGGGATCGGGTCCAGGATCGGCTGATCGCGCCCGGGCAGTGCCTCCTCCTGGGTCACCAGCTGCGGATTGAGCCTGCGTTGAAGAAATCCAGCCACGTCAATGTCCATGCGGACAAGAGTATGGGGCCGCACCAACAGGTGCATCCGCTGCGGCCCTCATCACTGGTTTCGCCTGCCTTGGGGTGGAAAGGCCTGCCTTCTTTCACATTGCCTGTCTTGTTGGACAGGAGAGCCGCCAGAATGGCAGGCGAGCCGGGGTCAAGACAGGCGAAACCGTGGGTTGGTCACAGTGCCCAGTCGATGGGGGAGGCGCCCTGCGCCTCGAGGGCCGCGTTGGCGCGGCTGAACGGCTTGGAGCCGAAGAAGCCGTTGCGGGCGGACAGCGGCGACGGGTGGGCGCTCGCGATGACCGGGACGTCGCCGAGCAGCGGGGTCGTCGACTGGGCGTCGCGCCCCCACAGGATCGCGACCAGCGGGCCGCCGCGGGAGGCCAGCGCCGAGATGGCCGCCGTCGTCACCTCCTCCCAGCCCTTGCCCCGGTGTGATCCGGGACTGCCCGGCGCCACCGTCAGGACCCGGTTCAGCAGCAGCACCCCCTGGTCGAACCACGCGCTGAGGTCGCCGTGCTGGGCGGGCGGGATGCCGAGGTCGTCGGCCAGTTCCTTGTAGATGTTGATGAGGCTCTTCGGCAGCGGCCGCACGTCCCGGGCGACGGAGAAGGACAGCCCGACGGCGTGGCCGGGCGTGGGGTAGGGGTCCTGGCCGACGATCAGCACCCGGACATCCGCGAGGGGGCGGGTGAAGGCGCGCAACACGTTCGGCCCCTCTGGAAGATAGCTGCGCCCGGCGGCGATCTCGTCGCGGAGGAAGTCACCCATGGCGTGGATGCGGGGTTCGACGTCGGCCAGCGCATCGGCCCAGTCGGCGGCGATGAGGTCCTTCAGGGGTTGTGCCATGGGTCAACTCTAGAGCGCCAGAACACTGTCAGAACACTGCGAGGCCGATGGCGACGGCGTGGCAGACGGCCGCGGCGATGGTGCAGGCGTGGAAGAGTTCGTGGAAGCCGAAGACGCGCGGCGACAGCCGGGGCCAGCGGGTGCCGTAGGCGATGGCGCCGATGGAGTAGATGATGCCCCCGGCGGCGATGAGGATGACGACGGCGGGGCCGCCGCTGGCCCAGAACTCGCCGATCCAGCCGAGCGCGACCCACCCCATGGCCACGTACAGCAGCGTGTAGAGCCAGCGGGGTGCGGTCAGCCAGCAGGTGCGGAACACCACGCCGAGGATCGCGATGCCCCAGATCAGGCTGAGCAGGATCCAGCGCGAGGCGCCGTCGAGGAGGGTGAGGGTGAGGGGGGTGTAGGTGCCCGCGATGAACACGAAGATGTTGGAGTGGTCGAGACGGCGGAACAACTCCAGGGTGGCGTCGCGCCAGGTGCCGCGGTGGTAGGCGGCGCTCACGCCGAACAACTGCACCCCGCTGAGCGTCCACACGGCGACGCCGATCCGTCCCGCCAGGGTCGGCGCGAAGACGGTGAGCACCAGGCCTGCGATGAGCAGGGCAGGGGTGAATCCGAGGTGGAGCCAGCCCCGGAGCATGGGCTTCACGCCACGTGAGTCGAGGCGGGGCTGGGGGGCGGGGGAGTGCTGCATCATCAACCTACGTTTCAGTAACCTACGCTTCCGTAGGTTACTCCCTCGGTGTGCTGGATCCAACCAGAGCCGCGCCTTGCGCACCACAATAGTATGTGCACATACTGTCGGCATGATGATGCTCAGCTCCTTCCGGGCCACCAGCCCGCTACCGCCCCGGACCATCTTCGACTGCTGGGCACGCCCACAGTCCTGGCCCGTGTGGGATCCCGAGGTGAGCGAGGTCGACTTCCGGGGCCCAGCCGTCGTGGGGGCCGTCGGGAAGCTCAAGCCCCGCAGCGGACCAAGTGCGACGTTCACCATCACGGTCCTGGAGCAGGAGCGGCGTCTCGTCAACGAAACCTCACTGCCCGGGGCGCGTCTGGTGTTCCTGCACCAGGTGGAGCCCGGCCACGACGGCAGCCGCGTCGTCGTCGAGGTGTCGGTGGTGGGGGCACTCGGTTGGCTCTGGGGCCGGCTCCTGCGTCGCAGTTTCGCGAACTCCGCGCAGGCCAGCGGCGAAGGGTTGTTGCGTCACCTCGAGGGCGAGCCCGCATGACCTCCCGATTCGACGACCCACGCCGAAGCCCGGGTTTCCTGCTGTGGCGGGTCACGCTTCAGTGGCAGCGAGCCGTTCGGGCGGCCCTGGAGCCTGTGGGCCTGACCCACACCCAGTTCGTCGTGCTCGCCGCCGTGTGGTGGCTGGAGCAGGAGGCCGCCGAACCGCCGTCACAACGTCGGGTGGCCGAACTGGTCGGCATCGACCCGATGACCGCTTCCCAGGTGCTCCGGGCGCTGGAGGGCAGGGGGCATCTGAGTCGCGTCGACGGACGGGCCGACGCGCGCCAGAAGCTCATCGCGCTGAGCCGCGAAGGGGTGCGTGTCGCGGAGCAGGCCGTGACCCTCGTGGAAGAGGCGGACGGCGTGTTCTTCGCAGCCGCCGACGAGCGAGTCCTGGTGGAGCAACTGCGCTCCGTGACGGCGTCCCGGTGAGTTGGCTGCTCCGACCGAGGCCCGAGAGTCAGCTCATCTCGAAGAAGTCTCCCTTGGGGCGGAACGGGAGGTGGCAGCCCTTCGGGACCAGGAAGGCGTGGTCGCGGGGGACGGTGAAGATGTCGCAGTCGCCGTCGGTGATGATGAGGATCGGGCCGTTCTTCGGGAAGTCCGGGTCATTGATGAGTTTCTGCACCCCCGGTGCCAGTACCGTGCCGTCCCGGCCGTCAACGAAGTCCGGCTCGACCAGCGGAAAAGAAGGTTGTGGGCCGGGGTGAGTGTTGCGATGGTCATTCTGATCGTTGAGGTGGTTCCAAGGGGGTGTGGGGGTCTGGTGTGCGGCCTTGGGCTGCTGCCTTCTGTTTCTCCACGGGGAGGGCTTTGAAGGCTCCCATGGCGTAGGG
>NZ_RQYT01000111.1 GCF_003932785.1 Arachnia propionica
ACGGAGGTCTCGACACGGGTCCTCCGCAGGCTCCGGACCCTGCTCGACCAGCGGTGGAGAGGACGGCGCTGGAGCCAAAATGAGCAACCGCATCAGTTCCGTGAATAACGCCTTCAGCTTGGCGAATCGCCTTCCCGGGATTTGTGTCTGGTCGGCTGATCTCAGCAATGACGGAACCATGAGAATCCAAGGCGACAATCTGTCCGTTGTCAAAGTAGCGAAGTGCCGTACTGTCACTGGGAAGTGGAGGGCGATCTATGCTGGCCAAGCCCTGGTTGGTGAGTGCTCGAATTTCATCTGTCAACACTTCGGAGACGCCGGGGCCGAGATTCTCTCCGAGTGAACTCATCTCTCCCGGGTGGTTGAGTGAGCGCTCGACTCCGGAGCAGGTGTCGAAGTGGTCGGTCGCGGGTCGTGGGGCCGCGTGTGCTGATGAGGCAACGAGTAAAGGTAGTTATGGCGGTGATGAGGGCGGTGATGAGCGCGCTTTATTTTTTCATTTCTTCCTCTCTGTGGCAGGGGGGTTCTCTACCTTGATGGAGGCCCGCTCGAATATCAGGAGAGCCAGTGCGAATGATTGCACGGCAAACATCGAGGCGAAGGGCCAGGGCAGGCCTTCGTGAAGAAGCAGGAAAAAAAGGGCGACCGCGCAGAGGGTCAGTGGGATTGATATGGCGAGATATCGCTTCTTTGGGACTTGATCCCAGAGGGGGCGCACTTCGCCGGGCTGAGGTTTGTGATCTCCGGTCAATCCCAACCAAGTCGTTAGTCCTGTGCCTGGACCTTCTCTACTGTTCATGGCTACCAGCTCCTTTGCTTCGGATTTTGGGTAAATATATTACCTGAGCTTGAGGCGATGGGGAAGTGATTTTGAGAAAGTCTGGATGATGGTTGGATGCCCGTCGCCAGGATGAGGGTTGGGCGTGGTGTGGGGTTCGTGGTGGGCTGGCTACGGGTTTCACCTCGTCGTCGGGGTGCCGGCGTCCATCACCTCAGCTTCGAGGGCCCCCGCATCATGCCCGGGATCTCCGCGCCCCGGCCGTCGCGTCCGCACTTCGTTGCGGCCCTCGACGGGCGGGCGCTCGCCGTCGCCTCACCTCACGGTCGGTGGGTGGACTGGCTCTGACAGGGCGCTGACCGGAGTGGCCGGG
>NZ_RQYT01000112.1 GCF_003932785.1 Arachnia propionica
TGCTGGGTGAGGAGGCCGCGGGGATCGTAGGTGAGGACGTGGGTGACGGGGTGGTCGGGGTTGGAGTGGTCCTCGACCTGGACCTGCCGGGCCGCAGCGTTTCTGGTGATGTGGGAGAACGTGGCCCCGTCCACGATCGTGGCGGTTTCCAGTCCCGCCTGGTCGTAGGCCGTCTCAACCACGTGGCCGTCCGCATCGACGCTGCGGATCAACCGCCCGGCGGGATCGTAACCCCAGGTCGTGGTGGCGCCGAGAGCATTGGTGGTGCTGAGGCACCGGTCCATGGGGTCGAACACATGGTGACTGACCGCACCCAGGGGGTCGGTGACGGTGACCGCACGCCCGTTGAGGTCATAGGTGTAGCGTGTGACGCCACCATTCCCCGCCACCGCGGCTGTGAGTTGGCCGGCTGGGTCGTAGCGGAACCGGCGCAGCCCGTTCCTGGGGTCACGGGTCTCGATGACTCGGCCGGTTTTGTCGTAGACCCAAGAGTATCTTCCCACTCCGGGGGAGAACCGGGCGGTGATGCGGCCACAGGGGTCGTAGCGACTCCACCCCTTCTCACCGGTGGGCCAGACCTCTTCGATGAGTTGGGAATCCTGGTTGTAGGTGAGGGTGGTGCGGAAGCCGAGTTCGTTGCGGATCCCCGCGACCCGGCCACACTGGTCATAGTCATACCGGATCGACGCGCCGCTGGGGCGGCGGATCCGGACCGGGCGGCCTGCTGGGTCGCGTTCAATCCGGGTGGAGCCACCTGCGGGGTCGGTGTATTCGACTGGCCGACCAGCGCGGTCGTACCTGATACGGGTTTCCGACCCATCCGGGAGGATCGCTGCGATCTGGCGGCCCCACACATCCAGCGTCACCGTGGTGGAGGCGTGGGCATCCCCGATGGTGATCTCCTGGGCCTGGGTGTTGTGATGCCGGTAGGCCCGCACCCCTGACGGGTCGGTGGTTTCGTTGAGGCGGCCGTACTGGTCGTAGCAGCGCTGCCACACCCCACCAGACGGATCGATGCTCTGGCGGAGGCGGGACATCGCGTCGTGGGTGAATTCCCAGGCCGCACCATCGGGCAGCTGGACCCGGTTGATGTTGCCCAGATCATCACAGTCTTGTTCCACCCGACGCCCGAGCGGGTCC
>NZ_RQYT01000113.1 GCF_003932785.1 Arachnia propionica
TGCTGGGTGAGGAGGCCGCGGGGATCGTAGGTGAGGACGTGGGTGACGGGGTGGTCGGGGTTGGAGTGGTCCTCGACCTGGACCTGCCGGGTCGCGGCGTTTCTGGTGATGTGGGAGAACGTGGCCCCGTCGATGATGGTGGTGGTTTCCAGTCCCGCCTGGTCGTAGCTGGTCTCAACCACGTGGCCGTCCGCATCGACGCTGCGGATCAATCGTCCGGCGGGGTCGTAACCCCAGGTCGTGGTGGCGCCGAGAGCATTGGTGGTGCTGAGGCAGCGGTCCATGGGGTCGAAGACATGGTGGCTGACCGCACCGAGGGGGTCGGTGACGGTGACCGCCCTCCCGTTGAGGTCATAGGTGTAGCGGGTGACGCCACCATTCCCCGCCACCGCGGCTGTGAGTTGTCCGGCGGGGTCGTAGCGGAACCGGCGCAGCCCGTTCCTGGGGTCACGGGTCTCAATCACCCGGCCGGTTTTGTCGTAGACCCATCGGTAGGAGCCTGCGCCGGGGGAGAAACGAGCCACCACACGGCCGCAGGGGTCGTAGCGGGTCCAGCCCTTCTCACCGGTGGGCCAGAGTTCTTCGATGAGTTGGGAATCCTGGTTGTAGGTGAGGGTGGTGCGGAAGCCGAGTTCGTTGCGGATCCCCGCGACCCGGCCACACTGGTCGTAGTCGTAGCGCAGTGATGCGCCTGAGGGGCGGCGGATCCGGACCGGGCGGCCTGCCGGGTCACGCTCGATCCGGGTGGAGCCACCTGCGGGGTCGGTGTATTCGACTGGCCGACCAGCGCGGTCGTACCTGACCCGGGTTTCAGACCCATCCGGGAGGATCGCTGCGATCTGGCGTCCCCACACATCCAGCGTCACCGTGGTGGAGGCGTGGGCATCCCCGATGGTGATCTCCTGGGCCTGGGTGTTGTGGTGTTGGTATGCCCGCACCCCTGACGGGTCGGTGGTTTCATTCAACCGGCCGTACTGGTCGTAACAGCGCTGCCACACCCCACCAGACGGGTCCACGGTGTGGCGGAGGCGGGACATGGCGTCGTGGGTGAATTCCCAGGTCGCGCCATCGGGCAGCTGGACCCGGTTGATGTTGCCCAGATCATCACAGT
>NZ_RQYT01000114.1 GCF_003932785.1 Arachnia propionica
GAAGGCCGGTGTCCCACGCCACGACCCCCTCGCCATGGGCGCCTTCAAGGCCCTCCCGATCAGCGAACAGCGCCAGTTGGTGAGCTTCACCGCCCGAGCCGAGGTTCAGTCGACGCCCGCACCCGCAGCACCGCAGCCTCCCCCACACGCACCGATCACCGACGCCACCAAGGCCACGACCTCCCTCCCCGGCCTCTCGGCCGGAATCACCGCAGGTCTGGACAAGGAACAACCATGAACCTCCGCGGCGACGCCTTCAAGTGCACAGTTCCAGAACACTGGCCCGAACTCGACACCTCGGACTACGTCTCCGCGGCGGGGGACGCCGCACGATGGGACATCACCGCCGTCGAGGAGTACGGCAAGACCGACAAGAGACTCCGCGAGCAGCGCCCAGACCTCACCCAGAGCGAACGTGCCCTCCACGTCGCCGGGATCGGAACACTCCGGGCAGGAGCCCAAGTGGCTTCACCGATCCTGCTTGGGGCCGCAGCCGGAGCAGCCTTCGGAGGCCCCGTCGGTGTCGTGGCGGGCGTTGCCGTGGGCCTGGCCCTGAGCATTCCCATGGGGGACAGGACCATCGGGGACATCGCCGGAGACATCGGGGAGGGCATCCTCAACCTCTCCAAGGGACCATTTGAAGGACTTTTCGGATGACCCTTCTTGCCATCACCCCCCTGGTTTCCGCAGCTTTCGGTCAGGTGATCGTCTCCCTTGCCTTCATGGCAATTGGAGCATTGGCCGCCATACAGGGCTGGGTTTTCTACACAGAACCCGTGCCTCGCTTCGTTCAGGGGTATCGAGGCTTCTCCTGCACGCCACTCTCCCTCCTTTTCGGCGGAGTGGCTTTTCTCCTCTCCCCTGTGGGACTCATAGGTTCGGTCATCCCACGAGTCGTGGGCGGAATCATCGCTCTTACGTGCCTGTCCTGCATCCTCATCTTCTTCCTCGGTTACCTCATCTGGTTCCCCAGACTCCTGCTGCCCCCCTGGTACCGACGAGCCGTGAAGGCCGGTGTCCCACGCCACGACCCCCTCGCCATGGGCGCCTTCAAGGCCCTCCCGATCAGCGAACAGCGCC
>NZ_RQYT01000115.1 GCF_003932785.1 Arachnia propionica
GGCGGTGAAGACCACCTCGTCGCCGTCAACCGCCCAGCTGGCCGAGTAGGTGATGCCCTCGGTGGTGGCGGCAGTGATGGTCGGGTCGGTCGGCTCGACCTCGCCGGGGGTGCACTGGCCGACCTGGAAGGTCGGATCCACCGGGATCACCTTGGTGCCCTCACACACCGGCTGCTCCGTCACGACGGAGTAGGTGGCGGTGCCGTCCGGGTTGATCTTCCAGCCCTCGGGCAGGTTGTCGCCGTCGATGACGTAGGCCTCCTTGGCGGTGGCGGTCACCGTGACGGTGACGTTGCGGCCGTCCTTGGTGAGGACCGGGTCACCGTAGGTGATGCCCTCGGTGGTCGGAACCTCGACAGTCGGGTCGCTCGGGGTGGTCGAACCCGGGGTGCACACGCCCGGGGTCACCTTCGGTGCGACGGGGACAACCTTGGTGGCCTCACATGCAGGATGGTCGATCGCCTTGGTGAAGGTCGCCGAGTTGCCCTGCGGATCCTTCACCCAACCAGCGGGAAGATCCGCGATCAGCTGCTTGTCACCCACCGGGGTGGCGGTCACCGTGATGATGGCCGTGGTGCCCTGGACGCTGATCTTCGGGTCACCGTAGGTGATGCCCTCGGTGACGGCGACCTCGACGGTCGGCTCGCTGCGGGTCAGGGAACCCGGGGTGCAGACACCGGGGGTGATGGTCGGATCCACCGGGGTCACCGGGGCGCACACCGGCTGCTCCACCGTGGTGGTGAAGGTGGCGGTGCCGTCGTTGTTGTAGACCCAGCCCTGGGGCAGGTTGCCGCCGTTGATGATGAAGCCGTCCTTGCGGGTGGCGGTCACGGTGACGGTGACGTTGCGGCCGTCCTTGGTGATGACCGGGTCACCGTAGGTGATGCCCTCGGTGGTCGGAACCTCGACGGTCGGATCGGTCGGGGTGGTGGCGCCGTTCTCGCAGACGCCCGGGGTCACGGTCGGGGAGACCGGGACGACGAGCTGGGCGCAGACGGGCTTGGGCTCGCGCTTCTCGAACTGGGCGATCTTCTTCT
>NZ_RQYT01000116.1 GCF_003932785.1 Arachnia propionica
TCCGAATCGGTGATCCCCACCACCCGGCCCCGGGCATCCGCGACCCACGTGTTCGACCGCGACCCATCCTCATCCGAGACCACCGTCACCCGCCCCGGCAGATACCCAAACCGCGTCACCCGCCCAAACGGCGAGGTCTGAGACACCACCCGGCCCTGCTCGTCATAGGTGTTCCGGGCCTCGACCACACCATCAGCATCGATCACCGCCGAGATGAGTCCCTGCTCATTCCACTCGTAACGGCGTGACCCGAGCGGCCCAACCACCTCCACCAGGAACCCATCCTCGTAGTGGTAGTCGATACGGCGGCCATCATCGGCCTCCACCGCAACAATCCGATCCCCCTCCCACAGGATCATCAACTCCCGGCCACGCAGGTGGCGGATCCGAACCAACCGCTCCCCCTCATGGACAAACTCGATCACGGCGCCATCAGTCAACATGAACGAGATCAAGCGGCCTGCTGCGTTGTGTGTCCACCTCGCCCCGGCATTGTTCGACACCACGAATCCGTCGCCCTCACGGGTCAACCAGTAGTTCTCATGCCCGGCGCGATCAAACCCATCCCCCAACCTGGGGAAGAACACTTCTCGGCCGTCCACCAGAGTCCACGCAGCACCCTCATCCGTGACCTCAAGCCCGCAACCATCAAAGGATGCCCACCCGGGGCCGTGCCCACCGATCTTCGGGCTGAGCGACGAGTACGACCGCGCCCACCCCAACAACCCAGCCGCACCCTCACAGCGGAGGTCCTCCTCGTTCTCCACGAAGTTCCCCGTCGCCGTGTTCACCGGATCATTCGCATACCCCGACGTCGGCGGATTCCCGATCGCCTCCACAGCGGGGATCTCCAACTCCGGGCGCTCCTCAGAGATCCCATGAGCGGCCAAACTCTGCGCGATCGCGTCATTCGACACCGACGACACCACACCACTACCACCAGCCGCCTCAAAATTCGCCGCAACCACATCAGTGCGGACACAATCATTGTCATTCGAGACGATGTAATTCGAAAAGCCCGCCAGT
>NZ_RQYT01000117.1 GCF_003932785.1 Arachnia propionica
CCTCGCCGAGGCAGGCGGCCTGGCCCTCGTCTGGCCGCTGCTGGTGGTGATCGCGGAGGAACTCGCCGCAGCCAACAAGGTCCCTGCCACCGCCTCAACCATCTTCGAGACGGTGCTGGCCCTCCTGCCCGAGGTTCCGCACAGGATTGAGCTGCCCAACATCTGCGCCCTCGCTCAGCGCAAGGGAAAGTCGAAGGCCATCACCCTGGCCCGAGCCATCGAGGAGAAACTGTGACCATCAACATCCCGCAGATCGTCGTCAAGGCCGGCAACGCGGAGGCCCTCGTCGCCCAGCTTCGTTCCCTCACCGACGAGGAACGCGCCGAGTGGACGTCCGTGATGCGGAAGTCCCTCCCGGTGTGGCGCAAGGCCGTGCAGTGGTGGACGCTCGACCGCGACGAGATCCCGAAGATCAGCGACCCGACCCGCAGGAAGCTCCTCAACCAGGCGGTGGATGCGTTCGACCGCCACCATCGCACATCCGGCCGCCTGCTGCTCGTCGCCGTCGCCCTGGGCGCCACCCCCGCCCAGCTGGTCAAGCTCGCCCCCCGCGAGGGCTTCACCATGCTGGAGCGCGAGGAGGCCACCGAGCACCTCGCCGACCTCATGATCGAGCGGGGCACCGAGTGGGTGGAGGAGACCATGGCCGGGCTCCTGGCCCAGTCGTCCGTCGCGGAGGCGGCCTCATCGCTCATCTCGCGCCTGGTCGTCCGCCTGGACCTGCCCGTCCCGCACGTGGCGGCCCATCTGGGCGTGTGGTTCGGGACAATGCCCGCCCCGGGGACCCGCTGGCAGGACCACTTCCTCGCCGCCTGCGCCACCCCCGACACCTTCTGGAATCGCCCCGAGCGCGACAAGCACATCGCCAAGATCCGCGAGGCAGCCACGGAACTCCGCCGCACCGAACCCACCGACGATGACGCCCTCTTGGGCGCCCTGCTGAGCGTGATCGAACGCGGCGAACGCCCCGGCCCCCAACGCGAGGCCCTGGCCTGGATCGAGGGCCTCGACCTCGACCCCACC
>NZ_RQYT01000118.1 GCF_003932785.1 Arachnia propionica
CCGAACCCCAAAATGACCGCAAGCCTCACGCTCACACTACGTGAGGCACCAACCCACCCTTCGCGCTCATTCCTACGTGAGGCACCTCGGAGCGGGGCAGTGTCATAGGGTCGTGGCAACAGTGCTGGTCAAGGGCGGGAGGCTGTGTTGCGGCGGATGTTGGCGATGACCGGTCGGGCTGCGATTGCACGGGGGTTGGATCAGGGGTGGTCTTTGCGTCGGGTTGCTGAGCGGATCGGTCGTGATGTCTCAGTGGTCTGGCGGGAGATCGCCCGGGACACGGTATCTGGTGGGTATCGGCCGGTGAGCGCGGATGTGGCGGCCCACCAGCGTCAGTGTCGCCCGAAGGCGCGCAAGGTCGACGCCAATCCAGTGTTGAAAGTCAGGGTCATGGCTGACCTGACACGCTCGCGGAGTCCCCGCCAGATCGCGGGGCGGCTGCGGGCCGAAGCCGCTGATGAGACCCTTGGGCCTTGTACTGGGCACCGCAGCGGCCGGGTGGAGGAGTCGTGACGCCTCGATCCACGGCCCGGGTTCTACGCGATGCCGGGACCCTGCGTGAGCACGGGATCCTGCTGCGCTCGAAGCGAATCTCCCGGAAACCCCGACGTCGTCTGGGGGAACGCAAGGCCCCGATCGTGGGGATCGTTCTGTCTCGATGACCGACCCGAGGAGGCCACCCACAGGCGGGTCCCAGGGCATTGGGAAGGAGACCTCATCATCGGCGCCCACAGGAGAAACCGCTGCGATCACCCTGGTCGAGCGCACCACCCGGTTCGTGACCATCCTGGCCCTGCCCAAGGGCAAGGACGCCGACGGGGTGTGTGACGCCCTGATCAGCCACGTCACCGGATTGCCCGACCTGATGAAAGGCACCCTCACCCGGCGTCTAGGGCAGCGAGATGCACCGGCCATGCCGCATTCACGATGGCCACCCAGATGCCGGTCTACTTCGCCCACCCCCACTCCCCCTGGGAGAGAG
>NZ_RQYT01000119.1 GCF_003932785.1 Arachnia propionica
TCGCCCTGGAACCCGCCGACCTCGCCGTCGCGCTGGGACGATGCGACCGCGACCGCTGCGACGAACTGGCCGACATCGACGCCCCCATCCGCGGCCTCAACGACGGCTTCGCCAGCATCTTCACCGTGTGGCGCGACGCAGCCGTGGAACCACCCACATTCATCGTCGAGGATGTGCCAGCCTGGCAGATGAAACCGATCTTCACGGTCCAAGGCGACGAGCCGTGGTGGCACGAGGTGCTGGAGGTCCCCAGCGGGGAGTACTGCATCCCCGAGTACCTCATCCCCACGCACCTGGCCCGCCCCGTCAGCAAGGTCTTCAACGACATCGCCCGCTCCGGCCCGGCGGCGGCCCTGAGGAGGCTGCCCGACTGCCTGGCCGTGGCGCGCCGCTTCGACGAGCCCCTCGCGGTCGCCACACTGGCCGCAGCCGGGGCGATCCTGGTCAAGGACCGCACAACCCTCGCCGCGGAACTGCTGCAGGCCTGGGACGAGGGACGCCTGATCCCCGACGACCTCCTCACGGCCTGGCACTCCCCCTTGTGGACTCGTCTCTGGTCAGAAACGGCGCGCCTTGGCATCGAACGGTCCGACGCCAAGGTCGCGGCCCTGCTGGCCCTCATCGCCGAGGCCGGCGGCCTCGCGCTGGCCTGGCCCCTGCTGACCGAGATCGCGGAGGAACTCGCCGCAGCCAACAAGGTCCCTGCCACCGCCTCAACCATCCTCGAGACGGTGCTCGCCCTCCTGCCCGAGGTGCCGCACAAGGTCGAGCTGCCCAACATCTGCGCCCTGGCCGCCCGCAAGGGCTCGTCGAAGGCCATCACCACCGCCCGCCTCATCAAGGACCAGCTGTGACCATCGACATCCCGAACCTCATCAGGACCAGCCAGAACGCCGAGGACCTCGTCTCCCGGCTGGAGGCACTGAGCGACGCACCTTGTCAAAACAGGCCCCGAAGTCGCTGGCCCAGTGGCGGAAGGAACTGGACCCCGGCGAGCTGACACCCAGCACGATCCGGACCGAGGAGGGGAGGATCGTCGAAACCTTCGACGAGGCCGCCTGCGAGTCGTACGACGCGCGGCACCGCATCGCCAGTCGGCTTCCCCTCGCGGCCGCCGCCCTCGAGGTTCCGGCGGCGAAGGTCCTGTCCCTGTTCGACCGCGGGCTCACATTCCACCTGCGGGAGGATGACGGACTCGAACCCTTCGTCCGGCTCGCGACCCAACGGGGCCAGGAATGGACCACGGCCTTCCTCACCGGCCTCCTGCGCAAACGTTGGGCGACCCAGACCGCCAACGCTCTCATATCGCGCCTCGTCGTCGCCTTGGATCTCCCCCTCCCCGACTCCTCCGCCTACCTCATCGGCTGGTCGGGGACGATGCCCGCCCCCGGAGAGCGCTGGCAGGACCACTTCCTCGCAGCCTGCGCCATCCCGGGCAGCTTCGACAACTCCTTCGACAGCCGGGAGGAACGCGTGGCGAGGATCCGCGAGGCAGCCACGAAACTCCGCCGCACCGAGCCCACCGACGACACCGCCCTCCTCGACGCCCTGCTGAGCGTGATCGAACGCGGCGAACGCCCCGGCCCCCAACGCGAGGCCCTGGCCTGGATCGAGGGCCTCGACCTCGACCCCACC
>NZ_RQYT01000120.1 GCF_003932785.1 Arachnia propionica
TATGACTCGTGGCGTCGGAAGCGTCGGTTCCAGCAGATCTTCCGGCCGACGGATGACCAGGGTGAGCCGACGGCGAGTCAGGCGTGGGGGGATCCGCAACGCTCCCTCGACAGCTCATCGACGATCGAGGAGCTGTTGCGGCCGTTGTCGCCGCGGGAACGGGCGGTCATCACTCTTCGTTATCTGGCCGACCTGACGGAGGCCGCGACGGCCTACGAACTGGGGATTGCGGTCGGCGCCGTCAAGTCAACCACTGCCCGCGCGCTGAACAAGATGCGCGTGGTCGACCTCGAGGCGAAGGGAGCGTGACATGGACACTCGAGACCTGAGGGATGTGCTTCACGGCCAGTCCGGCAGGACCTCCCTGACTCCGCAGGCCGTGTGGGAGTACGCCCAGCAGCGGCGGAACCTGCGCCAGCGGATCGTCGTCGTCACCGTGGTGGCGGTGTTCGCCCTGGTGGCGGGGATCGCTGCGTTGTATCTCAACGGGTTGTCGTCGCGGCACAGCCCGCAGATCGTGACGGTGCCTGCGGCGGTCCCGCCGACACCGGGGGTGCAGCCCAGCTGCGTGCTGCCGATGCTGCACCAGGGCGACCAGCTGGGGCTCATCCCGCTGGCCGATCTCCCGCAGGAGGACCTCACCTGCGCGTGAGGCGAGTTGAGACCGCCCCGGTCCCCGGCCCTCCACGACCCCTGGCCGGGGGCCGGGGTTTTTCGTTCCCGGGGAACATCTTCGACGAGGATGTGAACCCTGGCGGGGGTGTGGGTCGTCTGGATGGGTGAAAGGAGGGCGAGATGCCAACCAGCGTGGAGGTTCAGGAGAACTTCAAGGAATTCGTCAGTGCGAATCTGTCGCATCTGGTGAAGATCGCCCGGTCATTGACGGGTGGCGCCGATGCTGCTGATGAATTGGTGCAGACGGCGA
>NZ_RQYT01000013.1 GCF_003932785.1 Arachnia propionica
TGCAACTTCCAGATGAAATCAATCATGTCAACATCCGTCATCACACTCCACGGCTCACCCCAAGCACCACAAAACGCCTCCACATACCTGGCCCAGAAATCCACCACCCCAACATTCCCCGACAGATCCTCAGCCCAACTCCTAACCAGGTCAAAGCTCACTTTGAAAAGATTTCCACCCTCATCTTCCCCCGTGACCAAAACAACTTGGGACTCCCCCCCTTCCTCATACCTGTACTCATCATCCCACTTGGTGGGCTCCCACCCGAACTCCGCCGCCAACCCCGGAATGTCACCCATCTTCACCGGAGCAGGCAACCCCGCCAGACGCTCGATCCAGGTCCGGGCCGTCTCGAAAGGAATGTGTCTCACAGCCGTCTCCTATTCAGTGATGAGCTCGAAGGTGTCGCCGCCATCCCAGCGGAGGCGCACCTCTGCCCCGAGGTTGAACTCCCCGGCACGCAGCGTGCCGTCCGGTCGGGCATTGACGAACTGGTAGCGCACCACCACCTCGCCCCGGCGCAGCGCCTCGAAGAAACCGGGATGCTCCCCGGCGTCGCGCAGCGCGGTGAGTCGCTCAGCCAGCCGGGGATCCCCCTTGCCGGAGAGCAGGTCATGCAGGTAGGGCAGCGTGCCCTGCTGGGCCCCGCCACGCGACCCCAGCCTGGGGCTGTTGCCACCCTTGTTCTCGCCGAAGGCGATCTCATAGCGCTCCGGCTGGACGGCCTGCTTGCTGGGCGGCTCGATGTCCGGGCCGCTGATCCCCACCTGATCCATGGTCCCCGACCCCGGAGAGGCATGACTATTAGGGGAACCGCCGGTCTCCCCCAGGATCACCCTGCGCCCCTGATCCTCAAGGGTCAGGTGGCCACCACGATCGCCCGCCCACTCCGAGGCCTTCTGCAGCTTCAGTTCCGCTTCTCCAGCATCCTCGAGCAGCTTCTGGTGATGTTTCAGCGCTGCCCTCTCGGCATCGGTCAGGTCCAAGGACTTGGATTTTCTCTCAAGTGCATTGGCGAGAGTACTGTAGCCCCTGGTGTCGACATCGACCCCGGGATCGACCCGGGCCAGCCACTCCCGGGCGAACTCCAAGGACTCCTTGGCCGCCGCCCGTGCCTTGCGGGTGGCGCTGCGGATCTCCTCCCAGGCCTTGGCGGCCTGCTTGAACTCGGCCTGTCGGGCCGCATCGGCCCAGTCCCGCGCCGCCGGGGCCTGGGTCCAGTCGTGGTGGTGGACGATCCTCGCGTCCCCGGCGTAGGGATCCTCGGCGAACTTCGCCCCGTCCACCGAGGAGCGCAGCTTGCCCTGCGTGTCCCGGAAGGTGCCCTCCGGGTCGCTGGCGTAGTGGCTGCGCCCATCCCCTCGATCCTCCGGCAACGGCTTGCCGTTCTCATCGACGATCAACGGGTTCCCATGCCGATCCCGACGCACCGGGTCAGCCGGTTCCGGCAGGTCGGGCCCCTCCGGTGTGGGGCGACGTGGCGGCTCCGCGTCCCCCGACCAGTCAGCGGCCCGACGGGGAACCCCCTCCTCACCCGCACCGTGACTCCTCCTGGACCCACCACGGGCCAGATCCTCATCGACCACCGTCTCTACCAGACCATGCGAGCCCCAACGCCCCGGTGAACGCCCGCCCCCGCCGACGTCGGCCCCCGCCAGGGCAACCTTTCTCCAACCATTTCCGCTGACCTGGTCCAGCCCCTGCGCCACCTGATTCGCCAACCGTGTCAGCTTCTCATCCAACGGACCCATGATCCGGTCCCAGCCCGCTCGCCCGAGGGAGCGCAACCGCTGTCCGACATGGACCAACGGCTGCGTCACCCGGTGCGCCCCGGCGCCGACGATCCCCAGCACAGGATGAATCCCGGCCGGTACCGGAACCTTCCCCCGGGTCATCCGGCGGATCATCCTGCCGAAACCGAGGACCGGTATCATCCCGGTCACCGTCTTCGCCCCGGCCCGATGGAAGTCCTCCTCATAGGCGTGCCAGCCGTTCTCACCCCTCAGGTGGGCCTGATGATCCCACTGAACCCCCTCGCCCCAGACGGTGGCGAGCTTGTTGAGATCCGCCTTGTACTCATCACTCGGGTTGAAGGACAGCATCTCCTGCGGCGTGCCCGCTGCCACCTTCACATGCGTCCACACGAAGTCCCTGACCCCGTCCCAGGCGTTCCCGAAGTTCTCCCAACTGTGGTTCCCGTGCTCGTCATAACCAGCAAGGGCACTGATCCCGTCCTTGAACTCCTCCACGTTGTCCCAAGCACCGTACATCCACGACTCGAGGAAGTTGCGTGGCGCAGGCTCCCCGGGTGCCCCCCACGGATACTCCTGAACCTGGTCGAACTCCGCCGGCAATCCCGACGACGGCGCCAGACACTCCATCGCCCCGTCCAGACCGATCGACCGCAACTCGTTCTCACAGGCACTGATCTCATCAACCACCTGCCGGTGCAACTGGTTGTACCTGGCCAACAGGTCCTTGTTCCGCTCCACCGCCTGATGATCGACCCGCCATCCCTCACCGCCGGGATACTCCTCCAGCACCGAGGACCGGAACTCACGCGCGTCGTTCTCCAGGGCCTCCAGACGTGGCTTGATGATCCGCAACGCTTCCGCGTACTTCACGAGCGGTTTCGACGCCTTCAGCAGGTCCTCCCTGATCCGCGCCGCCGCAACCGTCGCCGGGGCCATGATCCGGTACACGGCCTCCTGCTCAGGGGACTCATACACAGAAGGCAACCGACGCCACACCTTCGCCACCCCGTGGGCCTTTCGCAGGATCTCCAGACCCATCCTGCCCAGTCCCTCACCGGCCTGCTCCACGGCCTCCGGGTCCAGTCCGAAGGAGCGGCAGATGAACTTGTCCGGATTGATCAATCCGTCGCTCACGGCGTCTCCTCCCCGGCCTGTGAGGCCAGCTCCTCGAAGAAGCTGAAGTTCCCGCTCTCGGCCGCCCGGAACATCTCACTCTCGACCGCCGATGCCCGGGTTGCCCGCACCGTCGCATCCATCTCCAGCTGGGCATCGAGATAGGTGTTCGCAGCCGCCGTGACCCCCACGATGCCGGAATCCACGTGGTTCACGATCGCACGGAAGTTCTCCTCGTGTGCCTGCAGAATCCTGCCCACCGCCTCAGGAATGCCCGCCGACAGGGCAGGACACCACGTCAGCCCCGCGGTGATCACCTCCAAGGAGTTCGGACCCATCGCCTTGGACAACTCGCCCCGGGCCGACTCGGCGCTCTCCAGCACCTCCCTCACACCGGACGGGTTGATCTTCCACTCACTCACCTGCGGTCGCCCTCTCGTTCGCCCTCGGGACCGTGACACTCTCGCACAGCTCGCCGAAGAACGACACCGGATCGAGACCTACGGCCAAAAAGACGACAGGAGAGGGTGCGCGGATCAGGTCACCGTGCCACGACCCACACCGAGATAGGCGGCGGCGTAGCGACCCTGCTGCAACAGGGTGACGTACCGCTCCACGTCCAGGGCCCCGAGCTCCGCATCCCCGGAGTTGATCCGGCACACCCGCACCCCCACCGAGTCGGCGAGGTTCATCAGGCGCGACGCCGTCCCAGCCAGTTCCGAGGGGACCAGATCGGCATCGAGCAGCAGCAGCGTGGGGCAGATCTCCGTCTCCCCCTCGAAGGGGTCGCTGAACACGTCGCGGGGTGTGGTGCCACGCAGCACCGCCTCCAGTTCCTCCGCGTCGGCGGCGAGGGCGACCCGCCCGCTCGCCCGGCGCAACGCCTCCGCGATCCGCCGTGAGGCACGTCCGGCAAGAGTGGTGCCGCCCCACACCAGCGGGACGGAGTCCGCCAGGCCGATGGCGAGATCCTTGCCCGGGTTGTCCCCGATGGGCCTGGACGGCGAGCACATCGCGGCGACACTGTCCGCCGCGGCCGCCGCGAGTTCCACGTCGACGGCGGGACCCAGGTCGAGCTGCCCCAGCAACGACAGGACCGCGATCGCCGCAGCCATCGGGTCGTCCGGGGGCGTGGGCAATCGGGTGCAGTTGGTTCCCGTCCCCGCCGCGGCCAGCGCCGAGTCGGCAGGGGCGGCGACGATCACGGTGGCCCCCCGCCGAACCGCCTCCGAGACGCAACGGATCTGCCAGGCGTGGGCGTCGTGGGATCCGAGGGCGACGACGAGGTCCAGCGGCCCCACCCATGCAGGAAGCACGGGGCCCGGCCAGGCCATGAAGGGCACCGGACACACCGGTTCCAGGACAGCACGCACCAGGCGCGCCTCCGCGCCGAGCACCAGGACCCCGCGCGGCCGGTCGGCACGGCTCAACCGGCCAACGGGTTCACTGCCAGCGGCCCGCCGGATGCGAGCGCCTGCGGTGGCGAGCCACCACAGCGACTCGGTGGCCTCCAACCCGTCGGCCTCGAGACGGGAGTCATCGAACCAGGTGGTGGACATGACGGCCTACCGGGTGCTGCGGGCCTGGTCGACAACGAGGACAGGGATGCGGTCCTTGACCGGGTAGGCCAGCCCGCAGGTGGCGGCCGTGCAGACCAGTTCGGTGCGGTCGTAGTCGACGGCGAACTTGGCGTGGCAGGCGGGGCAGGCGGCGATGGCCAGGAACTCCGGCGACAGATCCATGTCGGCTTCACTCATGACAGTTCTCCTCGTGACGAACGAATGATCTGGAGCACCTCATCGCGCAGGGCCGCCATCGTCCCGGCGTCACGGGCCTCCACGTTGAGCCTGAGCAACGGCTCGGTGTTCGAGGGGCGCAGGTTGATCCACCACCCCGCCTCGGCATCCCGGATGGTCAGCCCGTCGAAGGTCTCCGACTGGCCGCGCCCGGCGAAGGCACGCGCCACGGTGGCGGTGACCGCCGCATGGTCGGCCACCTCGGAGTTGATCTCCCCGGAACGGTGGTAACCGTCGAACTCGGCGGCCAGCACGGACAACGGCACCCCCTTCCCTCGAACGAGCTCCAGCACATGGAGGGCCGCCAGCATCCCGGTGTCGGCGCCCCAGAAGTCCCGGAAATAGTAGTGGGCGGAGTGCTCCCCACCGAAGACGGCTCGGTGGGTCGCCATGAGGGCCTTGACATGGGTGTGACCCACCTTGGAGCGGACCAGCCTCCCCCGGCCCTCGACGGCGTCCGCGACGGCCTGGGAGGTGATGGCATTGACGATGATGGTGCCACCGGGTTCACGGGACAGCTCGGACAGGGCGATCATCGCCGTCACCACGGATGGATCGACGACCTCGCCCCGCTCATCGATGATGAAACAGCGGTCGGCGTCGCCGTCGAAGACCAGCGCCAGGTCAGCGCCGTGCTCGCGGACCGCGGCCTGCGCGTCGACGAGGTTCTCGGGCTCCAGGGGGTTGGCCGGATGGTTGGGGAACGACCCGTCGGGGTCCAGGTAGAGCCCGATGAGGTCGACGTGCCTCTCGGCGAGCACCGCCGGGGCGACCAACCCGCCCATCCCGTTCCCCGCGTCCACGACGACCCGGAGCCTGCGCCCCTGACCCGTTGGGACGAGCCGAGCCAGGAAGGCGACGTAGTCACCGACGATGTCCCGGTGGGTGTGGGAGCCGCGTGGCTGCTCCCCCAGCTCGATGTCGGCCGCGCGACGCCGCAGGTCCGCGGTGAAGGTGGCGGCGACGGGTGCCGCGTCGGGAAGACAGAACTTGATCCCGTTGTACTCGGCGGGGTTGTGGCTCGCCGTGAACTGCACCCCCGCCAGGTGGAGCATCCCCGAGGCGAACCACAGCTGATCCGTGGAGGTCAGCCCCACGTCGACGGCGCTGGCGCCGACCCGACGCGCCCCGTCGATGAACGCCGTCGCCAGTTCCTCCCCCAGATGACGCATGTCGCGCCCCACCACGAAGGAGCCCCCGTCGAGTCCCAGCTCCGCCACGAAGGCGGCTCCGAGTCGTCGCGCGCCGTCCAGGTCCCACTCCGGCTGTTTCCCCGTGACGATCCCCCGAATGTCATTGGCCTTGAAGATCTGCTCAGCAAGCATGCCCTGAGCCTATCCCTCACTCGATGGCGGGGAGGAGGCGAAGATGACGGCCACTTGGCGGAGGAGGCGGCACGTGGTCGTCCTGGTCGACGAACTGGGCCGGCGTCGAGGGCATCGGGTCGTCGTGGCGCAGCCCGATCTCCCGCACCGCGTTGGCGAGCGCCAACAACTCGTCGTCCGGCTCCTCCTGGCGGGGACGCCGGTCGAACGGGATGCGGATCACCTCCCAGCCCGAGGGGACGGAGGTGCGTGCGGCGTGCGTGGCGCACAGGTCGAAGGCCCCCGGCACCGGGGACACGGCCAGCGGGCCGAGGACAGCCGTCGAGTCGGCGTACACGTAGGTGAGAGTGGCGACGGCCGGTTGGCCGCACGCGGATCGGGAACAACGGCGCACCAAGGAAGCCTAACTCCTGGGCCACTAGAGTGTCCGCATGCCACGCAATCGGGACCGACACGAACGGGGGCTGCGGGGGCCGCTGGCCCTGCCCCACGCCTGGGGACGACGCACCGTCCCCCTGCATCGCCCGCGTCGCACCGAGTACTTCAACCAGTGCGTGACCTGGGCACTGGAGGAGATCGCCGCCGTCGATCCCCAGGCCCTCAACGGCATCATGGTGGGGGTCGAGGAGGTCCCCTTCCTGCGGACCGCCTGGTCCGGGGACCGGGTGCCGATGTCGGCGGCCCTGGAGCCCACCCGTGGCCGCCCCGCCCAGATCGTCATCTACGAGCGCCCCCTGGAGCACCGCGCCTCCAGCCGGGGTGCGCTGCGCTCCTTGGTGCACCGCACCATCGTGGAACAGCTGAGCGCCCTCACCGGGCGCCCCCTCAGCGACTTCGTCGGGGACGACCCGGACTGGGAGGACTAAGAGGGTGCGCGGATAGGCGAATCCACTGCGGTCGCCCCGGTGACCCCTTGGCTGCGTTGTCCTCCTTGAACGCACGATCCAGTGCGCTCTTCGTCGTCCGCCTTGCCATGAGGTCACCGTGACGATCCTCGTCACGATCCCCCTATCCGCGCACCCTCCAACACGTCCTTTCCTCAGTGGAGGCCGGGGTCCAGCTCCGCCCCGATGGGGGCCACGGAGACGCTGTCGGCGGACTCGAGGGGCGCCACCCACGTGCCCGCCTCACCGGTGGAAACCACCGCCCCGAACACCTCCGTCGGCGCCTGGACGCTCACCAGGTGCCCCTCCGTTGTCTCCGCGGTGAGCGGCAGGGCGACGGTCATGCCGGCGCCGACCTCGAGGGTCTCGACGCTCTCCCCCGCCTCGGTGACGACGGTCACGGTGGCGGTGGTCGTCTCGGATCCCGGGTTGGTCACCTGGAGGGTGCCCCCGGGCGGGGCGAGGGTGCGAACCGTCCTCCCCGCTTTGACGGGGGCGACCTGGGCGCCGTCTCCGTTCACCACGGCGAGACCCGCCAGCACCTCGAGATCCGAGGTGACGCGGATCGCGGCGGCCTCACCGGCGAGGGCTCCGGCCAGGGGAACCACGACGGTGGAGCGCGGCGGGATGCTGATGGACTCCGCCCCGCCGGGGGTGTAGGCGGGGGTGGTGCCGTAGGCGGTGAGGGTGGCCGTCGCGCGGTCCTCGCCCGGGTTGGCGAGCACCACCGAGGCCTCGGGGACCCCCGCCATGACACCGGGGAGCCAGTGGCTGGTCGCGGCCTCACCGGGAACCGCGGCCGTCCCGCTCGTGGCGGTCGTGGTGACGGCGACGACGGCGGCGCGGCCGCGGCTGGCCTGGAACACCACACCGACGGGCGTGGCCTCCGAGGTCAGCACCGACAGGGCGATGGTCTTCTGGGAGCGGGGACCGAGCGCGATGCCTCGGGCTCCCAAGGACTGGATCTCCCCGTCGGGGCCGAAGAGCGTCAGGTCGATGGCCGCCTCGGAGGAGTCAGGGTTGACGATCCGCAGCTCCGTGTTGGCGGTGGCGGGCAGCGAGATGACGCCCCGCGAGACGGGGCGGACACACGGGGTGAGGGTGCGCACCGCATCAACGCCCGTCATGGCAGCGCCGACGGGACCCTCCGTCCCCTCGGCCACGACGGGCAGGGTCTGCTCCGGCAGGACCGCCCGGGTCTGGGGTGTCGGGGCCGCGTCCAGGGCCGCGGCCGAGTGGATCCCGGCGAGCCGGACCGTCGCCCCCTCCGCTGCGGGGATGCACACGACCTTGGTGCTGCGCGTCGTCTCGACGGTGGTGCCCCTCGGCAGGTCCGCCGGGGTCAGGCGGGTGATCCCGAACAGGAGCGCGGCGAAGAGGACACATCCGACGAGGGTTTCGAGCATTCGCTTCAACATCAGTCCTCCAGTCCTCGCCGGGCCGAGGTGGCCCCTCCTGCTGTGGGTGCGGCCAGGGCGATGAGCGCCAGCAGCACGAAGACCTGCCAGCCGAAGGCACCCCACGCGGGACGCAGCCCCCAGCTGAGGGTTCCGCCGGTCCCCGCCGGGAGGGTGAAGCCGACCGGCGGCCCCTCCAGCGCCTCCTCCAGGCGGACCCCGTCGACGCGCACCTCCCACCGGGTGTCCTCGGCCTCGGCCAGGGCGAGCAACCGCTCGGAGTCGGCGGCCTCGACGTGCCCGTCGACCACGGGGACCACCTCGGTCCCGGTCTCGATCCGGACCCTCGAGGGCAGCCCGACGACGGTCCAGACCACCGTGTCGTCATCGGCCGGGTTGCGCGTGAGTCCTGCCGCGTTCCCCACGGCCGCCAACTGCTCGGCGCTGAAGCCGCGCATCCACACGTGGCTGATGCCGCTGCGAGCCAACCGCTCCGCGAGGTCCTCCGGGGCGTCGCCGCCCCCGAAGAGCTGGACCAGGGCGGCGTGGTCGGCCTCGAAGGAGCCGGCCGGGTGCCGCTCCCCCGAACCCCAGCCCGGCTGGGTGGCGTCGACGATGTTCCACGCGATCCGTCCCTCCTGCACGGCCTGGATCATGAGCACGCGTGTCCCACGGGGGGAGGCCATCACGTCGCGCACGTAGCCGGGCAGCGCCGACGGACGGTTCGTGACCGGCCCGGCGAATCCCAGGACCACCCACACGCCGAGGGCGAGGCAGGCGACCCCGGTCAGTGCCCCCAGGACGACGCGTCGGTCCGTCCGGGGCCGTTCCTCGTTCTCCCGCAACGCCACGATCGGGGCGAGCAGGGCGGCGACGATGAGCAGCGCCCACCCGGACAGCAGGGGACGTGCCTCACCGCCGTGGACCGGGATCGCGAGGCGGGAGAGCAGGGCCCCCAGCACGACCGGCACCCCCACTCCGAGGAGGACCAGCAGGCGCTGTCGGGGCATGGTGAGCCGGGCCGTGGCGTAGGCGGCGGCCAGGCCGAGCACCGCGAAGAAGATGATGTTGGCCACCGCGGGGAATCCCGACGGCAGGATGCGGCCGGCGAACAGGGCGAGGTCGGCCGGGATGAAGGTCGGCCACGCCAACGGATCCGGACCGGTCAGCATCCGACCCGGCCAGGCGACGAGGGTGGGCACCCACGGTGCCATGAACGCCGCGGGCAGCAGCACGATGATGAGCACCTCGACCAAGCGGTGACGACGCAGCACCACCCACACGACCCCGGCGATCGCGGCCAGCACCCACAGCAGCGGCCATGCCGCCGTGCCGATGAGGAGCCAGAAGGCCGCCCCCGCCGGGGCACGCAGCCGTTCCGCCCCCGCGGACTCATCCGTGACGATGACGAGGAGGGCGTGGGCCAGGGCGGGGAACACGATCGCGAGGGCCATGCCCCCGACGTCGCCGGCCGTGACGAGACCGAGCAGGAGGGTGGCAGCCGCCCACACGCCCGACACGATCGCCGCGGTCCCCTGGGTGACGTCGAGGCGACGCAGCAGCGAGTGGGCGCTCAGCGCCGCGAGCAGCGGCACGAGGACCAGGGCCGCGATGACGAGCCACTGGGGGATGCCGAGGGTGAACATCGACAGGAAGGCGCCGATGGACAGCCAGGGGGCGTTGGCCCCGGGGGTGTCGACGACGGGGGTCAAGGCACGGGACCACGCCGCCTGGAAGCCGTCGGGGGCGGGGAGCAGGCCCCCGCCGAAGACCTCCCCGCCCCCCAGGAGGGTGCGCGCGGCGATCGCGCCGCCGAGCACGAGCAGGGTGGTCAGGAGGGCGACCGGGGTGAAGACGCGTCGACGAGTGGGGCCGCCCGCGTAGTCGTCCCCGGTCATCTCGTCGATGCTGATCCCGGACTCCTGGTTGGTGAAGTCCCGGTAGCGCTCCGCGATGCCCGAGCCCAGCTTGTCGAAGGCGTTGCGGACCGGCCAGAACCGGTTGGGCAGCAGGGCCGAGACGTCGCGCGGTTCGCCCTGCACGCGGGAGCGCAGGTTGCGTACCCGGTCCGGCTCCGCGACGAGGCGGCGGGCCGCGCGGATCTCCGCCTTGGCGAGGCGCGGGGACTTCAGCAGCAGGAACCCGAGTGCCCGCAGCCAGCTCACGACCACGAGGGCGAGGATCCGCCGCGGTTTCCCGCCCCGGGACGCGACGAGACGCAGGGCCGCCAGTCGATCCTCCTCGTGGGGGTCGACGCCGTGTTGGGTGGTGCGCTCCCCCGTCATCCCCGCCTGACGGTGGGTGAGGGCCGCCTCCGGCCAGGTGGTGACCCTCCCCCCGGCCTCGTGGGCACGCCAGCCGAGCTCGACACCGTCGCGGTGATGGGGAAGCTCCGGGGCCAGACCGCCGAGCCCCCGCCAGGCGGCGCCGCGGATGAGCAGGCCGGCGGTCGATCCGCCGAGGGTCTCCTTGGCCCGGTCCTGCCCCTGGTCGATGTCCCCCTCCTCGACGCTGCTCACCCTCCGACCGGAGCGCGTGATGGTCTGTCCGATCTCGGACAGGGTCTCGGGGTAGTTGCGCCGGCGGGGCTGCAGCAGCTTCGGGAACAGCAGGTCGGCGTTGGTGAGGGCCGCGCCGCGGAGCAGCTGCCCGAGGGCGTCGGGTGCCGGGGCGGAGTCGTCGTGGAGCAGCCAGATCCAGGGCTCGTCACCGCGCAGCACGTGCTGGACGGCCTGCCCGAATCCCCAGCCGGGGTCCCCGTTGACGACGGCGTCGAGGACACCCGCGGCCCGCGCCTGTTCGAGGATGGATCTGGAGGAGTCGGTGGAGCCGTTGTCGACGGCGATGATGCGTCCCGGACGGGGATTGAGCGCCTGGAGGGCCCTCAGCTGCCGCACGATCCAGTCCGCCGCGTTGTGGACGACCATGACGGCGACCACGTCCATGGGGTTGATGGGGTTGGGGACGTCGTCGTCGGGTTCCTCGTCGATCCATGACCACAGGTCGTCGATGGCGCCATCGGAAGTCAAGCGGATCCCCTCCTGTCAGCCGCCCCTCCCGGCGGGAGGGGCTCGCGTTGACGATAGCCCAAGGACCGTGCCGGAGCCAGATCCTCCGGGGCAGGAGTCAGATCGCCTGACGCTTCAGCTTGCGCCGCTCCCTCTCGGACAGTCCCCCCCAGATGCCGAACCGTTCGTCGTGGGCCAGCGCGTACTCCAGGCATTCGCTGCGCACGGTGCAGCTGGAACAGACGCGCTTCGCCTCGCGGGTCGATCCCCCCTTCTCAGGGAAGAAGGCCTCCGGATCGGTCTGCGCGCACAGGGCATGCTGGTGCCACGCAAACTCTTCGTCCGCCCCCGCCGTGAGTTCCCAGATGTTGTCCATGCCTCCCCCTTTCACCTGAAAATTACACACGCGCAATTCCAGGGAGTCAAGCGCGTTCGGCGAGTCGGCTTGCAAACTGCGCATCCACGTCGCTCATCCTTGTCAACCCTTCGTCGCTCCCTGGGTGAGGCCCGAGACGATCCAGCGGCTGGCCACCGCGAACAGGAGCATCGTCGGGACGATGGTCATGACGGCGGCCGCGGACAACGGTCCCCACTCGATGTTGAAGCCGGAGATGAAGCTGTTGAGGGCCGTCGGGATGGTGCGGGCGTCGTCACGGTTGATCAGCGTCGTGGCGAGGAACAGCTCGTTCCAGCAGTTGACGAAGTTGAAGATGAACGTCGCGATGATCCCGGGGGTCATGGCAGGCACGATGACCCGCCACAGCGCCCCCAGCCTCGTGAGCCCGTCGACCATCGCGGCCTCCTCCAGGCTGTCGGGAACCCCTGCGAAGAAGCCCCGCAGCATGATGGCCGAGAACGGGATCGTCATGGCGATGTAGACGAGCACCAGGCCGAATCGGGTGTCCACCAGCCCCAGGTCCGTGAACACCTGGTAGAGCGGGCCGAGGGCGATGAAGGCCGGGATCATCTGGGTCACGAGGAAGGCCCCCATGACCGCTCCCCTACCCCGGAACGAGAACCGGGACAGCACGTACCCGCTGAGCAGCGCGATGAGGGTCGCGACGGTCGCGGCGGCGGAGGAGACGACGAGCGAGTTCACGAGGTAGGTCCCGAACTGGGCCTTGTCCAGCAGCGAGGTGTAGTTCTCGACGCTGACCTCGCGCGGCCAGTAGCGCACCGGGTACTCGGCGATGTGCCGGGCGGGTTTGAGCGAGGTGAGGATGATCCAGTAGAGCGGGAAGATGGTGATGAGCAACCACAACCCGAGGCCGGCCACCCGAACGACGCGGAGCAGGAGTGGGTCCTTGTGGATCACGTCTCAGCCCTCCTTGACAACAGGGCGAGGTACAGGCCCGTGAAGCAGATGAGCACGCCCATGACGATGAAACCCAGGGCGGAGGCCACACCGTAGTTGCCCTGCTGGGTGAACTGGATCATCCAGGTCGTCGCGATCTGAGTGCGGTCGCCGGGGCCGCCACCGGTCATGCCGTAGATGACGTCGGGGAAGTTGAAGATCCAGATCACCCTGAGCAGCACGGAGAGCACGAGGGTGCTGGCGATCGTGGGGATCGTCACCTGGAACAGGGTCCGCCAGCGCCCGGCCCCGTCGATGGCTGCGGCCTCGAGGATCTCCTCGGGGACCGACTGGAGCGCGGCGAGGATCATGATGGCGAAGAAGGTCACCCCGTACCAGATGTTCGCCACGATGACGGCGAACATGGCGAGTTCCGGTTTCGCGAGCCACGGGATGGGGGCGTCGACGATCCCCATCCGCATGAGGAGGTCGTTGACCACGCCGAACTCGGAGTTGAACATCCACCGGAAGAGGATCCCGATGAGGAATCCGGAGACGGCCCACGGGTAGAACACCACCGCCTGGTACAGCCCGCGGAACCGGAACCGCTTGCGCAGCCCCAGCGCGATGAGGAAGCCGATGACGAACTGTGGCACCAGCGAGCCGATGACCCAGATCACCGAGTTCCACATCGTCGACAGGAACAAGGGGTCGGACACGAGGGTCCTGAAGTTGTCGAGACCGATGAACGGGGTGGCGGTCAGGTCCCACAGCGACCAGCGCCTGAAGGCCATCTCGCTCCCCCGGAACAGGGGGAAGTAGGTGAACACCGCGACGAACACGACGGCAGGGGCCAGGAAGCCGAGGATGGTCAGCGCCGTGCGGAGGCGGAAACTCCTGCCCCGGGTGGGGTGACCGCTCGCAGCGGCCGCCCCACCCGGGCCGACGGGGGCAGGCTGGGACATCACCCGGCCCACTTCTCGGTCCAGTACTGGTCCCATCCCTTGAGGAGATCGGTCGTGGTCATCTCACCGAGCAGCACCTTCTGCAGATCCGTCTCCGAACGCTGCATCCACTCGGTCCACCACGCCGAGCTGCGGGGCTCCGTCACGGCGATCCACGTCTCCGGCTGGGAGGTCATCGTGACGTAGGCCGCCCACGGACCGGTTCGGAAGAACTCGTCCTCACCCGCCGACTGCTGGATCGGCACGAGGGAGTTCTCCTTCGCGAACCGGGTGGAGGCCTCACCGGAGAGGAACTTCACCAGCTCGAGGGCCTCCTTCTTGTGCTTCGAGAACGACGTGATGCCCCAGCCCGCCGTCGCCAGGGGCCAGGCCGCCTTTCCCGTGGGGCCGAGGAGGTTGGGCGCGACGTTCCACTGCTCGGGGGTCAGCGAGCTCTCCTTGACCACCGCGATGACCTCGGGGTCCTGCAACAGGAAGGCGGTGGAGCCGTTGGTGAATCCCTGCACCATCTCCGGGTAGCCCCAGGCGACGGAGGACTCGGGGGATCCGGTGCGGAACAGCTCGATGTAGGTGTCGAGCGCCTGCTGCGACTCCGGGGTGGAGAAGATGGTGGCGCCGCTGGTCACCTTGTAGGCGTTGGTGACGTCGAGGGAGTCCGCGTTGTAGGCCTCGAGGATGCTGAGCAGCTGTCCGGCGGAGTTCTTGCCTCCGCGGAAGGCGTAGCCGTAGCGGTTCTGCGACGGGTCCTGGATCTTCGCCGCCTGCTGGACGAGGTCCTCCCAGGTCTTCGGGGGGCCGTCGAATCCGGCCTCGGCGACGAGGTCCGTGCGGTAGAACAGGCTCATGCCGTAGAAGCCGTAGGGCACGAACCAGGTCTTGCCGTCCTCGCTGGTGGCCGCGGTGCGGGCCTGCTCGGTGAGGGCCGACATCCCCTCCCAGTCCTTGAGCTCGGGGGCCATGTCGTGCAGCCAGCCGTTGTTGCTGAACGGGCCGACGGTGAGGTCACGCACCTCGAGCACATCGACCCCGGATCCCGACTGGAGCATCTGCTGGATCTTCGCGTCCGCCTGGTCGGTGGGCGGGGACACGAGTTCGACCTTCACACCCTTGTGCTGCCCCTCGAACTCCTTGATGAGGGATTTCAGCAGCTCGGTGCGGGCGGGACTCGTGAGGGATTCGACCATCGTGATCGTGACGGGGCCGCCGTCGGCGTTCTGGCTCCGGCCGTCGCCCGCACAGGCCCCCAGGGTCAGGGCCGCGGCGAGGGTGGCCGCCGCCACGAGGTGGGTTCGTCTCATGCTTCCTCCTTGAAGTGATTCGGTTGGGTTGGCGCATCCCCCTGTTCCCTTCGCTCGGCCCAACGGTGGAGCAGGGGGATCCCCACCGTTGCCAGGTGGTCGAGGTCGTCGATGGTGGTGTGGATGTGGGTGGACAGCCGCAGGAACCCGCATCCCTCGAAGCTCGTGAACGCCAGCGCGATGCCCGCCTCGTCGTTGAAGGGGACCCGGAGCGCATCCGCATCCTCCCGGGTGGCGCCGAGCCCCGTGGGCAGCCGGAGCAGCCGCATCGGCCCGACGGGCTGGCCCACGTCGGGCACGGGATCGTTGACGAGGCCGGCCAGGGCGTCGGCCACCCGGGCCACCCCGACATCGGCCAGTTCGGCCGAGTAGCTGCGGATGGCCTCCCAGCCGACCTCCTCGTCGAGGTGCCGCCAGGCGAAGGGGGCGACGAGCCACGCGGTGACGTCGAGGGTGCCGACGTGGTCGAAGCGTTCCGGGAAGTTCCGTCCCGCCCCCCACGAGTCGATGACGGGGTGCAGGGAGTCCCCGTCCCGGCTCACGAGCACCGCCGTCCCGCGCGGGGCGCATACGAACTTGTGCAGGTTGCCCACCCAGTGGTCGGCCTCCCGGACGACCGGGTCCGGAAGGACTCCTGGAGCATGGGCGCCGTCGACGAGCGTGGTGACCCCCAGCCCCCTGGCCAGGGTGCAGATCTCCCCCACCGGGAAGGCCCTGGCGGTCGATGAGGTGATCTGGTCGATGACGAGGAGGCGGGGGCGGTGCCGGGTCAGGGCCTCGTGGACGAGGTCGACGACCCTCTCGGCTGCCGCGTCCAACGGGATGTGGATGCGGTGGACCCGCCCCCCGGTGCGGGCGGCCAGCCGGCTCATTCCGGCGGAGATGGCCCCGTAGCCGTGACTGGTGACCATGACGTCGACGGGCCCCTGCCCGAGGAGGGACTGGTGGACCACGCTGGCGCCCGCCGACGCGTTGGGGACGAGGGCCAGGTGGCCGTGGGGTACGTGGAGCAGGTCGGCCAGGTCCTCACGCGCCTCGGCCACCCGTTCCCCGATTGCGGCGAACCACCGCACCGGGTTGGCCTCCATCTCGGCTCTCAACCGATGCTGTCTCTCCTGGACGGCCACGGGCACCGCACCGAACGACCCGTGGTTGAGGTGACGTACGGCTGGGTCGAGGGTCCAGCGGACCCTCGTGTGCTGCTGATCGACTCTGAGCTGCATCCTCACACCTTTCGTCAGACAATTGGAGCACATCTGCCGCACTCTCGGGGCAAATCTTCGCCATCTGGGCACCTCTTGTCTGACAATGACTCCCCTGTTCCCCCGCGGGTCATCTCCCGGATCGGCCAATGGCGTGGTTTCCTTGAGGACATGACCTCCGTGACAGCCGTGGAGACCGCCCGGCGCGGGCTGTGCCGGATGATCGCGACCGGCCTGCTCCGGTGCGGCGACCCCCTCCCCAGCGAGGCCGAGCTGTGTGAACGTTTCGGCGTCTCCCGCAGCTCCCTGCGGGAGGCACAACGCATGCTCACCGTGGCGGGTGCCCTGGAGGCCCGCCCCGGCGGCCGATGCACGGTCTCGCCGATGGGACCACCACAGATCCTCCACGGGTTGGAGATGGTCTTTCCCCTCCTGCCGCTGGACCGCTACCTCGAGCTGTTCCCGTTGCGTGAGGTGCTGGAGGGGCACGCCGCGGCCCAGGCGGCGGCCCGCCTCACCGACGAGGGTCGGGACAGGATCCTCGACCTGGCGGAGCAACTGGCCGCGGTCGAACCCGGTGACGAGGCGCAACGTCTCGACGCCGAGTTCCACGCCGCGATCGTGGCGGGGGCCGAGGACCCCCTCATCGCCACGCTGCTGGGAATCATGCGCAGGCGAGGCCAGGACTACCGGGTCTTCGAGGAGGAGTCACACCGCGACCTCAAGGCGATCTCGGATGAGGCGCACCGTCGAATCGCCACCGCCATCGCCCGCCGCGACGCGGAGGGGGCCCGCTTCCTCGCGATGGCACACGTGAGGGAGACCCGTACCTGGCTGGAGGACATCCGCCCGGGCCCGGTGCTCTTCGATCAGGCGAACTCCGCCCCGCACTCCTGACGGACCAGCTCGACGAGTTCCCGGATCCGTCCCGACTCCGACAGCGGACTGACGAGGGTGGCCGTCGGGGTGTGGACCACCAGCACCCCGGACAACCCGAGCGTGGCGACGACATGTCCCTCACCGGCCGTGTTGACCAGGACACACCCCTTCGAGTCGAGACTGACGGTGACACCCTCACGACGGTTGCCGTCATCGTCGAGCGCGAACTGAGCCGCCAGGTTCTGGTGGCTGCCGACATCGGCCCAGTCGACGTCGAGGGGCACGGCGAGCACCTCGGCGTCCACGGCTCCGCGGGATGCAGGCTGCATGACGGCGTAGTCGACCGAGATCTTGTGCAGGGTGGGGAACACCTCGTCGAGGAGTTCGGGCTGCGACGCGATGCGTCGCACCCGTTCAGCGGTCTCCGGTTCGAGCGAATCCAGCAGGTCGAGCAGCAGCCCGGCCCGCCAGACGAACATCCCGGCATTCCACCAGTAGCGCCCGGAGGCGAGGTACTGCTCGGCCGTCGCCCGGTCCGGCTTCTCCCGGAACTCGATGACCCGGCAGGCCCCGGGCAGGCCGGGAAGGTCCTCACCACGGTGCAGGTAGCCGAAGCCCGTGTTCGGTTCCGTCGGGACGACGCCCATCGTGACGAGCCCGCGCGGCCTGGCCTCGGCCACCTCGAAGGCCCGCTCCAGCGCCGCCCGGAAGTCGGCGACGGGTTCGATGATGTGGTCCGCGCTCAGCATCGCGACGACCGCGTCCGGGTCCCGTTGGGCTAGAACGGCCGCCGACCAGGCGACCGCGCCCAGGGAGTCCCGCCCCACGGGCTCCCCCAGCACGTTCGACGCGGGGAGTTCCGGCAGCTGCCGGGCGACGACGTCGATGTAGTCGCGGGAGGTGCACACGAGGATCGCCTCGTCGGGCACCACCCCACGGATCCGTTCGAAGGCCAGCCGAAGCAGGCTCCTGCCGTCGAAGAGTTCCAAGAGCTGTTTCGGTGCACCCTGCCGTGACAACGGCCACAGCCTCGTCCCGGACCCCCCTGCCATGACCACCGCGTATCGCATGGCGACACGATAGGCAGCCCGTCGGAGCCGGTGCAATCATCACGCCCGCACTCGGCCGAAGCGACGACGCAGGATCCTCGCCGATGCACCTGGCGACGAACCGGGCAGTAGATTCGCACCATGCTGTTCGCCGACGCCCTGAGGGCCCTGCCCGCCTCCCATCCCCTCCTCGTCCACTACGACGAGGAGGCCGCCTCCCGGGTGGAGCTGTCGGCCGTGACCTTCAGGAACTGGGTGGACAAGACGGCCAACCTCATGGACGGGCTCGGCATCGGCCCCGGGGACGAGGTGCAGGTCGAGCTGGCCGCCACCCATCCCGGCCACTGGGCGACATGGGTCGTCTGCGCGGCGGTGTGGCAGCGCGGGGCTGCGATCTCGTCGCGCCCCGGGGACCTGGCCGTGGTGGCCTCCGACAGCGCCACCCGGGGGCCGCAGACCGTGGTGTGCTCCCTGCACCCGCTGGGGTTGCGCCTCCCGGAGCCCCCGCCCGGAACGGTTGATCTCGCCGATGCGCTGGGGGAACCGGATCTCCACCTGGCCGAACCCCTCACCGGGGACATGCCGGCCTGGGACGACCTCGACCACCGGCAGGTCGCCGAGGTGCCGCCACGCTCGTCGAGGAGCGTGTTCCACGACCCGCAAGGGGGATGGGAGGGCATCGCCCAGCTCCTCGTGGCCCCGGTGCTCGGGGGTGGCGGCACCGTCTCCGTGACGGGAGGCGACGCAACACGGGCACGCCACATCGCGGCCCAGGAGCGGGGCGTCCTCGTCTAGTCCGGCAGGCCGCGGAGGAAGCCGAGCCCCCAGGCCATGTGCATGGTCGCGAGCACCAGGGGGAGCCTGAGCCGCGCCGCGATCCCGTCGGTGGGGATCGTGGCGGTGGCGGCTGCCAGGAAGAGCAGGTAGAGCACGGGGGCCGCGAATCCCAGGAGCAGCAGGGGCCACTGCAGCACCAGCCCGAGGACACCGACCAGGAGCCCGAGCACGGAGGCCAGGACCACCACCGGCGGGGCGAGGTAACGCGGCGACGCGGTCTCCGGGTGACGACGGATCACCTCGCGCCGCCACTGCCCGGTGCGGAAGAACTGGCTGGCCAGCGCCCTGAGCGAGGAACGGGGCCGGTAGACGACCCGGAGCTCCGGCGAGTAGAACACGAGCAGGCCCGCGCCTCGCAGCCGATGGTTGAGTTCCCAGTCCTGGGCCCGGTGCAGGCCCTCGTCGAAGCCACCGACCTGCTCGAGCGCGTCGCGCCGGAACACCCCGAGGAACACCGTCTCGGCGGGGCCGGCCGGGGTGTCGGCGAGATGGAAGCCGCCCCCACCCAGCCCCATCGGCGAGTTGTAGGCGGCCGCGACCGCCTGCTCGAAGGGTGTGGTCCCCCGGGCCTCCATCCGCCCACCGACGTTGGCGGCCCCGGTCTCGTCGAGGAGCCGCACCGCGGTGGCGATGTAGCCGTCGCAGAGTTCTGCGTGTCCGTCGACCCGAACGATGACGTCGTGGCGTGCCGCCGTGAACGCGACGTTGAGCCCCGCCGGGGTCGCGCCCGAGGGGTTGTCCACCACGGTGACCCGGGGATCCTCGGCGGCGAGGCGGTCCGCGATCTCCCTCGTGCGGTCCCGGGAGGGCCCCACGGCGAGTACCACCTCCATGCCCGGCTCGTATCCCTGGTCGAGCACACGACGCACGGCCGCCTCGAGATGCCGCTCCTCGTTGAGGACGGGCATGATGACGCTGACAGGGGGTTGCGGGTTCACGGGCCTCAACTTACCCGGCAGATCGGGACCTCGGCCTCCGGGGAGTCGCTGCTCGACTCGGGGGCGACCGACGGGGCCGGCTCGGCCGTCGCCGCGGGTTGGGTCGGGGCGGTCTCCGCCGTGGGCGTGGCCGGGGTCGGTGTCGCCGTCGCGTGGTCGAGCGCCTCGGAGGCCGCGATGGTCTCCTTCACCGTGGCCCGGATGAGTTCGAGGTCGGGGCGGGCGGTGTCGATGAGCGGGGGCGAGAAGTTGACGGACTCGATGGGCAGTTCCCGACCCCTGAGCGCCAGGTCGACGAGTTCGGGCAGCTGTCCCGGCCCCACATCGGTACGGACGATGTCCTTGCCCGCCTCCGCGAGGTCGAGGAAGCGGGTGGCCACCGTGAGGGGATCCAGCTGCTTCGACATGGCCGCCATGACGCATTTCTGGCGGATCATCCGCTCGTAGTCGTCGGACCCCTCCCGGGAACGGGCGAACCACAACGCGTGGTAGCCGTCGAGGTGGACCCCGGGACCCGGCTCGATGTAACCGGAGATCTCCGAGCTGCCCCCACCGATGGGCACCCGACGGCCGACGTCGAGACGGATCCCACCCATCACGTCGATGAGGCTCTGGAACCCAGCGATGTCGATCATGGCGTAGTAGTTGACGTCCAATCCGAGCGTCTCCTCCACCGCCTCGGTGAGGGCGACCATCCCGGCATCCTGGCCGGGGTAAAGATCGGCGTGCTCAAGGCCGAGGGCGTGGATGCCGTTGAGCATGCACCCCCCGTCGTCACAGCGGTAGCCGTCCGGGTAGAGCTGCCGGAGGGGCGAGTCCTTCGGGAAGGGCACCCGCGCGAGGTTGCGCGGCAGGCCGAGGATGACGGTGCGGCCCGTCGCGGCGTCGATGGAGGCCACGTTGATGGAGTCGGGCCGCAGCCCCTCGCGCCCCTCGGCCGCATCCACCCCCAGCAGGAGCACGTTGTAGCGCCCCGCCTTCGCCTCGGTCTCTCCCCCGCCCTGCAGCACCGTCGCGACATGTCCGGTGGCGGCGAGCACGTTCGAGACCAGGGCGGTGGCCACGGTGGCCGCGGCGACGAGCACCAGGCAGCACAGGCTCAGCCACAGTCGGGATCGACGCGGCAGCGACGGCGGCTGCGCCAGGCGCCAGGCGTCCACGAGCAGCACCACCCACCCGACGAGCAGGGTCCAGGCGACGAAGCGCAGGAAGTTGGTCATGGGGCCGCCCACGAGCAGCGACAGCGTGGGTCCCGGGAACACCAGGAACCCGAGCCCGGTCAGCGCCGCGAGCCCGACGAGGGCCAGCACCGTCCTCATCGCGGCCCGACCCACCGCCCGGTTGCCCGCCAACCACTGGGCGGAGCCGGGCAGGATCGCGGACAGGATGACGAGGCTGAAGGCCCTGCGGATTCGCACGGAGACGGGCACGACACCTCCTGGGGGTTGGGGAGGGACGGATCGGGGGTGACCGTCACCAGTCGCTGTTCCCTCCTAGCCTGAACCCCCGGGCGGGGTCAACGGAGCAGCCACGCCGTCGTGGGCCGGATTCCTGTGGGCGCGCTTCGGTACTCTGGCTGGCATGGCCGATGAGAAGCGCAACGAGGACCTGGACTGGCTGTACCGTCGGGAACCCGACCCCCAGCCGACGCGGATCCAGCACCCGCGGGAGGCCGCGCACCTCGACGACGCACGGCGTCGGCCCGGCGGCGGTGGCGGCTATCCCGCCCCGCCCAGCCCGTACCGCACGGCCGCTCCCACCCCCGGCACCCCAGCCGCACCGCCACCGCCCCCACCGGGGATGACGCGCCCCGCGGCGCCGCCCAGGCCGCCGCGCCGACGCCCGCGGCGTCGCCTCCTCAAGGTGGTCGGTCTGCTCGTGCTGGCCTGGCTGGTCTTCATGATCGGTGTGCCGGTCCACGCCTGGATGAACGTCGCCACGATCGAGGCCACCCCCGCCGGGGACCGGCCGGCGGACCAGCCGGGGACGACGGTGCTGCTGGTCGGCTCCGACGGCCGTGACTCCCTGACCGAGCAGCAACGCGGCGAGCTGGGCACCGGCGACACCGAGGGGCGCCGTACGGACACCATGATCCTGCTGCACCAGCCCACGACGGGCGAACCCGCGATGATCTCCCTGCCCCGCGACTCCTGGGTCAACGTCCCCGGCAAGGGGGAGGCGAAACTCAACGCCGCCTACGCCTGGGGTGGGGCGCCGCTGCTCATCCAGACCATCGAGGCGAACACGGGGATCCGCATCGACGGCTACCTGGAGATCGGCTTCCTCGGCGTCGTGGAGGCGGTCGACGCGGTGGGCGGCATCGAGGTCTGCCCGGAGCAGCCGATCCAGGACCGGGACTCCCATCTCGACCTCCCCGCCGGCTGTCAGGTGCTGGACGGCAAGACGGCGCTCGGTTACGTCCGGATGCGCAAGGCCGACCCGCTCGGTGATCTCGGGCGGATGGCGAGACAGCGTGAGGTGATCGGCAAGGTCGCGAAGAAGGCCCTCAACCCGATGCTGCTGCTCAACCCCGTCTCCTACTGGCGGCTCAACATGGCGGCGGCCCACACCCTGGGACGCGGGAAGGACACCAGCCCGATGGCCGCGGTCGGCGGCGCGCAGGTGTTCCTCTCCGCCGCGACCGGAGCGGGGCTGTCGCTGAGCGTCCCCGTCGCCGACGCCAACGCCACCCGCGGCGACCAGAGCGTCATGCTGTGGGACCCCGAGGGCAGCCGGGAGGTCTTCGACGCCGTCATCAAGGGGGACTCCACCCCCTTGGCGAAGTACGCAAAATAGCCTGAACCCGCCCTCCGGTACACTCGGCTGGACGTGTCACGCATCTCGGAGGTCACGATGAATCAGCCCTTCAACCCGAACGGCCCACAGGGCCCCGGCCAGCCCCAGTGGCAGGGTCAGCAGCCCATGCCCGGTCAGCAGCCCATGCCGGGTCAGCAGCCCCCGGTTCAGGGTCAGCAGCCCTGGCAGGGTCAGCCCCACGCCCCGATGCCGGGGCAGCCGGCGGCCGGTCCGTACCCGGGGCAGCCGGGACCGGCTGTCAAGAAGAAGTCCAAGACGACGCTCATCGTCGCAGCCGTCCTGGCCCTCGTGCTCATCGCGGGTGGCGCCATCGCGGCGGTGACGTTGCTGAAGAAGCCCGCAAACATCGCGGCGGCCACCGTGTTGCCGGACAACCCGCTCGCGGTGCTGAGCCTCGATCTCAACCCCGATGCGAAGGATCAGCTCGCGGTCAAGGAACTCGTCGACAAGTTCCCGTCCCTCACCGAGGGCCTCGAGATGACCGAGGGCAACTACAAGAAGGCCCTCGTCGATTTCGCCGCCCAGAACGGCTCCGGCATCGAGTGGAGCGAGGTCGAGGCGTGGCTGGGTGACTCCGTCACCGTCGGCCTCTACCCGGGTGACCCCGCCGACCCCTTCTCCCCGCAGGTGCAGATCACCGCGGTGCACCAGAAGGACGCCGCGAAGGCGGAGGAGTTCGCGAAGACCAAGGTCAGCGATCCGAGCCAGTACCGCATCGTCGACGACCATCTCGTCATCTCCTCGCAGCCCCTCCCCGACGCCGAGAGCGTGAAGAAGGCCCCGCTGTCGGAGAACGCCGGCTTCAAGGCCGACCTCGGCAAGCTCTCGGGCAGCTTCCTCGTCACCGCGTGGGTCAATGACTCGGGCGTGACGCAGCTGGCCGAGCAGTCCGGGCAGATGGTCCCGGAGGGCACGGGTCAGATGCATTTCGCCGCGGGGCTCCGTGTCGAGGACAGCACCATCGTCCTCGACGGCGTCGGCTGGCAGTCCGAGAAGCTCCTCGAGAAGGGCGAGGCCGTCGACGACCTGGTCGGTGGTCTTCCGGGCGACGCCATGGGTGCGGTCGGCATCGGCGCCTCGGATGCCGCGATCGAACGGCTGTGGGAGCAGTTGTCGGCCCGTCCCGAGACGCAGCCTGCGCTCGAGGCCTTCGGGGTGACCTCGAAGGAGGACCTCGCGGCCCTCGTCGGCAACCAGTTCGCCCTCCACGCCCCGGGCAGCCTCGCCGACGCCATCTCCGGTTCGGCTTCGCAGGCGTCCTTCGGGATCGTCGTCAAGACCAAGGACGTCGCCAAGCACGAGGCTCTCCTGGACAAGGTGAAGGCCCAGGTCCCGCAGGGGCTCACCTCGAAGACCGAGGGTGACAAGGTCTACACCACCTGGAACGGGTCGCCGGAGGACCTCATCAAGCCCAAGTCCCGGCTGGCCGACGACGAGACCTACAAGCGGGTCATCAAGGACGCCGGCGGCGCGACGGGCATCGTCTACGTCAACCTCGGCGACGTGCTCGAGTCGGTCCCCGGGGCCACGGAGGGTCCGCAGGGTGCCGAGATCCGCAAGCTCGACGGGCTCGGGATGGTCATGAAGCAGCTCGACGACCACTACGCCGGCTTCACCGTCCGTCTCGCCATCAAGTGATCGATCGTCTCGATCGAAGTTGGGCCCCGACCTCACGGTCGGGGCCCAGCCTTTTCTCCGCCCGAGGGCCTCATCCGTGACGGATGGTCTCCCCCTTCGCTCGGGCCATGTCCCTGAGCCCGGCCTGGAAGTCGATCATGCGCGCGGTGAGGGCCTCGTCGCCCGCCGCGAGGATCCGCACTGCGAGCAGGCCCGCGTTGCGGGCGTTGCCGATGGCCACGGTGGCGACGGGGACCCCGGCGGGCATCTGGACGATCGACAGCAGCGAGTCCATCCCGTCGAGGTACTTCAGGGGCACCGGCACCCCGATCACGGGCAGCGGGGTCAACGCGGCCAGCATGCCCGGCAGGTGGGCCGCTCCCCCGGCCCCGGCGATGATGACCCTGAAGCCGCGCTCGTGGGCGGTCCGACCGAACTCCACCATCTCCTCCGGCATGCGGTGCGCGCTCACCACGTCGGCGTGGTGGCTCACCCCGAACTCGTCGAGGGCCTCCGCCGCCGCGCGCATCGTCGGCCAGTCGGAGTCGGATCCCATGAGGATGGCGACATCAGGCATCGGGGTCTCCCATCAGGTAGCGGGCGGCGTGGTGGGCGCGGGCGCGGGCGCGCTCGAGGTCGGAGTCGCAGGCGGTGACGTGCCCGACCTTCCGGCCAGGGCGCACCTCCTTGCCGTACAGGTGGACCGCGATCTCCCGGTCGCGGGCGTTGACGTGTTGGAGGGCGCCGGTGAGGTCACCCTCGCCACCGCCGAGCACGTTGCTCATGACGGCGACGTCGCAGGTCATGGCGGGACTCCGCAATGGCAGGTCCAGAACCGCACGCAGATGGTTCTCGAACTGGCTCGCCCGTGCCCCGTCGATGCTCCAGTGCCCGGTGTTGTGGGGCCGCATCGCCAGTTCGTTGACGACGATCCGTCCGTCCCTGGCGGCCATGAGCTCCACCGCCAGCACACCGATGACGTCGAGCTCGCCGGCGATCCTCAGGGCCAGTTCCTGCAGTTCGCTGGCCCGCTCAGCGGGGAGCCCCGGGGCCGGGGTGGTGGTCTCGACGCAGATGCCGTCCTGTTGCACGGTCCAGGAGACGGGATAGGCCACCGCCTGCTTCGACGACCGGGCCACGATCACCGACAGCTCCCGTTCGAAGTCGATGAACTCCTCGGCGAGGATCACCACCTCCTCGCCCGCGGAGACGTCCGGTTTGGCGGCGAACGGCTCCCCCACCTGGTCCGGGCCGTCGATGCGCCACACCCCCTTGCCGTCGTAGCCCCCACGCGAGGTCTTCGCGATCACCGGCCACCCCTGGTCCTCGGCGAAGGCGACGAGGTCGGCCTCGGTCCGGCAGATGGCGAAACGCGGGCACGGTACCCCGAGCGCGGAGAGCCGCTCCCTCATCCTGGCCTTGTCCTGGGCGTACTCGAGGGCGTCGGGGCCCGGCCGAATCGCGACGACGTCCCACAGTGCGCGCAGGTGCGCGGTGGGGACGTGCTCGTGGTCGAAGGTGAGGACGTCGCAGGTCTCGGCGAAGGCGGCCAGCGTCGCCGCATCGGTGAAGTCCCCGACGGTGGTGAGCGGCACTACCTGCGCGGCCGAGCCCTCCGCGGCCTCCGCCAGGAGCCTCACCTCCACACCCAGACCGATGGCGGCCTGCTGCATCATGCGGGCCAGCTGCCCGCCCCCGATGATCCCGATCCGATAGCGACGATCCACGCGGGGATCCTATTCCGGATCCGGCTGCCCGTCGAAGAGGAGGTCCGCGATGATGGTGTTGACCCGCTCCACCCCGGGCACGTCGGGCAGCGACAGCGGCTCGTCGGCCGCCGTCTCCAGCACGAGCGTGCCGCAGCCGAGCATCCGGTCGGTGACGGAACGCTCGTAGGTGACGTTGTTGATGCTGCGCAGCGGCAGGTCATGGCCGGTCTTGTTGAGGATGCCGTGCCGGGTGATGATCCGACGATTGGTGACCGTGTAGGTGGAGGTCCGCCACCTGAGGAACGGGACGATCACCATCGCGATGACGACGATGAGGAACAGCGCGATGAGACCGTAGGTGCTCCAGGGGCGCCAGTCGGCGGGCAGCCACGCGAGGAGGACCCCGAACACCGCGGCGGAGGCGAACAACGCCATCAGGGGCCAGAACAGGGCCTTGAGGTGCGTACGCAGGTGGAGAACGACTTGCTCGTCCCGGGCCAGGAGGTCGTGCTTCAACGCCATGTCCTCAGTCTCGCACGTCGCGGCGTCATCCCGCAGTCAACCGCGCGTGGATGACGTCACCGACGGCGAACACCCGGCGGCCCAGGGCCGTGTCGACGACGATCCGCCCCTGCTCGTCGACGTCGGCGCCGATCCCCTCGACCGTCTCGTCGCGGTCCACGATGATCCGCAGCTCAGCCCCGATGCTGCTGCACGCCCTCCGGTAGTCGGCACGCACGTCATAGCCGTCCTGCCAGCTCAGGTAGAGCTTCTCGAACCGGGCGAGGACCTCCGTGACGACGTGGTCGCGGTCCTCCGGGAGCCCCGCCAGGCGCAGGGAGGTCGCGTTCGGGACGGGAAGGTCCGCCTCATCCATGCCGACGTTGATCCCGATGCCCACGACCGCCCTGGCCCCGTCGGGGTGTTCCACCCGTTCGCTGAGGATCCCACACACCTTGCGGCCGTCGATGAGGACGTCGTTGGGCCACTTGAGCTGGACGCGTTGGGGGTCGGCCGCCATCCCGGCCAGGGCGGAACGCACCGCCATCCCCGCCAGCAGGGACAGCCATCCCCAGTGTTCGAAGGGGTGACGGGGGACCAGCAGCAGCGACATCGACACCGAGGCGCCGGGCGGGCTGCTCCAGGAACGATCGAGACGGCCACGGCCCGCCGTCTGCTCCCGGGCGACGAGGACGAGACCCTCCGACACGCCACGTCTCGCCTCGACCGCGAGATCGGCATTGGTCGATCCGGTGCTGTCGATCCACCGGATCTCCCGCCACAACCTCTCGCTCATGGCCACAGCCTATTGGAATCTCCTGTGTGCCCGTCCTCGGAAAGGTAGGGTGCCCGGTATGGAGATCGACATCCACACCACAGCCGGCAAGGTGGCCGACCTGGGGCGCCGAATCAACGAGGCCATTCATGCCGGATCCGCCGCCGCCGTGGAGAAGCAGCACGCGAAGGGCAAGATGACGGCGCGGGAACGCGTCCTGGCCCTCCTCGACGAGGGTAGTTTCGCCGAACTGGACGAGTTCGCCCGACACCGGTCCACCAGTTTCGGCATGGATGCGCGCCGACCCTACGGCGACGGCGTCGTGACGGGGACCGGGTCCATCCACGGCAGGCCGGTGTGCGTGTTCTCCCAGGACGTGACGGTGTTCGGTGGGGCCCTCGGCGAGGTCTACGGCGAGAAGATCGTCAAGATCATCGACTTCGCCCTCAAGACCGGCTGCCCCCTCATCGGGATCAACGAGGGCGGTGGCGCGCGCATCCAGGAGGGTGTGGTGTCGCTGGCGCTGTACGGCGAGATCTTCCGCCGCAACACCCGCGCCTCCGGTGTGATTCCGCAGATCTCGCTCATCATGGGCGCGGCGGCCGGCGGGCACGTCTACTCCCCCGCCCTCACCGACTTCGTCGTCATGGTGGACCAGACCTCGCAGATGTTCATCACCGGCCCCGAGGTCATCAAGACGGTCACGGGTGAGGACGTGACGATGGAGGAACTCGGCGGCGGTCGCACCCACTCGAGCCGCTCCGGGAACTCGCACTACCTGGCCGCCGACGAGACCGACGCGCTGGAGTACGTGCGGGACCTCATCAGCTACCTGCCCCAGAACAACCTGGAGGACCCGCCGGTCTACGACGACGCGGAGGTCGACCTGACGATCACCGACCACGACCGCCGACTCGACCACCTGATCCCCGACGCCGCAAACCAGCCGTACGACATGCGGGAGATCATCCACAACGTGCTCGACGACGACGAGTTCCTCGAGGTCATGCAGCTGTTCGCTGCGAATGTCATCACGGGTTTCGGCCGGATCGAGGGCCGCCCCATCGGCATCGTGGCGAACCAGCCGACGAACTTCGCGGGCTGCCTCGACATCGATGCCTCCGAGAAGGCGGCCCGGTTCGTGCGCACCTGCGACGCCTTCAACATCCCCGTCCTCACCTTCGTCGACGTCCCGGGCTTCCTGCCCGGCGTCGGCCAGGAGCACCAGGGGATCATCCGGCGGGGCGCGAAGCTGATCTACGCCTACGCCGAGGCGACAGTGCCCCTCATCACGGTCATCACGCGGAAGGCCTACGGCGGCGCGTACGTCGTCATGGGCTCCAAGCACCTGGGCGCGGACGTCAACTTCGCCTGGCCAACGGCCCAGATCGCGGTCATGGGCGCCCAGGGCGCGGTGAACATCCTCCATCGCAAGACCCTCCAGGGCGCGGAGGACCCGGAGGCGCTGCGTCAGGAACTCATCACGCAGTACGACGACGAACTCGCCAACCCGTACGTGGCCGCCGAGCGCGGCTACATCGACCAGGTGATCTACCCCCACGAGACGCGGGCCCAGATCATCCGGGTGCTGCGGCTGCTGCGGTCGAAACGTGAGCAGCTGCCGCCCAAGAAGCATGGGAACATCCCGCTGTGAGCGCGGAGCAGGAGCCCGAGGCCCGGTTCACGATCTCGGGCGGTGGGGCCAGCGACGAGGAACTCGCCGCCCTCGTCGCCGTGCTCCGCGTCTGCATGGCGGAGGGGCGGCTCAAGGCCGCCGAGGACCGTCCCCTGGCCGGCGGTTGGAAGTCCTACTACCGCACCGTGCGCACTCCCGTCGTCAACGGCCGTGACGCTTGGCGCACGTTCATCCGGTTCTGATGCGGTTCATCCTGGCGTCGAAGTCCCCGTCCCGGCTGGAACTGCTGCGGCGGGCGGGGCTGTGGCCGGAGGTCGTCGTCAGCGACTTCGACGAGGACGCCGTGACGGAGCCGCGCCCGGTTCGCCTCGTCCAGATCCTCGCCGAGGGCAAGGGCGAGTCCGTGGCGGGCCGGGTCACGGGGGATGCGATCATCGTCGCCTGCGACTCCGTCCTGGAGTTCGAGGGCAGGATCCGGGGCAAGCCGGGCACCGCCGAGGCCGCTGCGGAGCTGTGGCGACGCATGTCCGGCCGACAGGGGGTCCTCCACACGGGGCACTTCGTCCTGGTCCGGCGCGACGGGGTGGAGCAGCGGGCGTTGCGTGCGGCCAGCACCGTGGTGCGCTTCGCCGACCTCACCGAGGAGGAGGTGCTCGCCTACGCGGCCTCCGGGGAGCCGGCGAACGTCGCGGGGGCGTTCACCATCGACGGCCTGGGCGGTGCCTTCATCACGGGCATCGACGGCGACCCGCACAACGTCGTCGGCCTGTCGCTGCCGCTGCTGCGGCAGATCCTGCTCGACCTGGGGGTGCAGTGGCCGTCACTGTGGCGGGGCTGACACGTTCCCGGTGATCCGCGTGAGCCGGTTCCAGCCGTCGAACGAGCAGGTCAGGCGGGAACCTCCCGGGTAGTTCAGGGTGATCCCGCCCTCGGGCGGCACGGTGGGGTTGAGCCCACGCATCCTCCCGTACTGGCCGATGGTCTGCCGGTGGTCCTCCGAGAAGGCACCGGCCATCCCCGCGAGCCGGGGGAAGGCGACGGGGTCGGGGGGCGGGAGTTCCAGCCCCCGGATCCCGAAGTAGGCCACTCCCCCGTCGTAGGGGCCGCAGTAGATCGCGGTGAGGCCGGACAGCCGGGCCGCCATGAAAGCCACCCCGGATCCGGGGTGCATACCGTAGTCGCTGAGCCCGTTCAGGGAGAAGGTCTCCAGGGCGAACTCGACCACCCCGACCCGTCGTGCCGTCTCCCGGCCGACGAGGATGGGGGCGACGGCGGGGTGCTGGGGCCCGAAGGCGCGGTTGCACCAGCCCCACATCCAGCTGTTGTCGCGTGAGGAGGAGGACCCGATGAGCGCCACCTCGAAGGTCACCTGGCCGATCCGAAGCCATCCGGCCTCGAGATCCACCTCCCATGGCCCATCGATCCCGGGCTGGTTCGCCAACGTGTCCTGCCCCTCAACGGCCAGGAGCGCGAAGTCGTCGAGAGCTTTCCTCAATGGCACCGTCATGTTTCCATCCTTCCATCCGGGCGGGTCGAAGTGCTCATGGCTCGGGTGCTAACTTAAGTAGGCCGAACCCGGCGAAGGTCCGACCTCCCCCAACCCAGAACCAGGAGCCCCCCTGATGACCGACGAAACGTTCGCGATGGTGCGACGTGGTTACGACCCTGCCCAAGTGGATTCCGTGCTTCGCCGCATGCGGCAGAGCCACGCCGCCGCTGTTCAGGAAGCCGCCACCCAGAGTGCCGAGATCAACGATCTGAACGAGGCCCTCGAGGCAGCCGAGAAGGAGGTGTCGTCCCTTCAGGAAAAGGTCCGCAACCTCGAGAAGCAGGCCAAGGAAGCCCAGACCCTCGCCGCGAATGCCGCCCCGACCACGGATTTCTCCGCCCTCGGTGAACGCATCGGGAAGATCCTCAACCTCGCCCAGACGGAGGCCGACGACATCCTCACCCGCGCGAAGCAGGATGCCGAGTCCATGCAGGTCCAGGTGGAGCAGGAGGTGGAGCACTCCCGCAACGCCGCCGACTCCTACGCCTACGAGACCCGCTCCAAGGCGGATGCCGACGCGGCCCGGGTGCTGCTGCAGGCCAAGTCGGACGCGGAGGAGCTCCTCGACGCGGCCGAGCGCGAGTCGTCGGCCCGTCGGCAGGAGGCCGAGGCCGTGTTCGAGAAGCAACGGGCCGCCGCCGGCGCGGCCGCGGCCGAGTTCGAGGCGTCGCTCGCGGAGCGGCGGGAACGGGCCGCTGAGGAGTTCGCCGCCCAGATGGCGACGCACGAGCGGGCGCTGGACCTCGCGAGCAGCAAGGTCACCGAGGCCCAGAACGAGGCCGAGCGGATCATGACCCAGGCCCGCACCGATGCCAGCGCCCTGCAGGAGCGAACGACCCAGGAGTCGCGGTCCATGCTGGAGAGCGCCCGGGCCTCCGCGGAGCGCGTGAAGCGGGAGTCGGAGCGCGAACTCGCCGCCCTCGCCGCCCGCCGCGATTCGATCACCGAGCAGCTCGCGAATGTGCGCACGATGCTCGCGACGCTGGGCGAGAGTTCACTCAGTGTCGCCGCCCCCGCGGTGGCCGCCCAGCTGGAGGCGACGGTCGTCGCCGGGGAGGTGGCCCCGGAGCAGGTGTGACCCACGGTGGAGGGGGCGTGATCCTGGGGGAATCACGCCCCCTTCGTCATGTCCCGGTCCGGTGGGCTGGCCCCTGGCGGGTCATTCCCGGTCGGTGCGGAGACTCAGGGCGCAGTGGTCGCCCGTGACGGTGAAGGCACCCTGCCACTCGCCCCGCTGGAACAGGAGCGAGTCCGCGGCGTCGGCGGTGATCCGGAACCCGGCCCTCGGCAGCTCCTCCCGCAGCCACGCCGCGACCTCCGCCCCGATCGGGCTGGCGATCACGAGCGTGACGTTGTTGGCGACGTCGACACGTTCCACGATCTCCAGGTCCTTCGGCAGCCACAGGTCCTCGGGGCCGTGCTGGAAGCCGAGGTCGCGCAGTCCGGCCCCTGACGTCGGCGGGGTGGCCTGCTCGCTGGCGCTGTGGCTGGCGGTCGGGCCGGGACCGGGGGGCTGCGACGCGCTGGCGCATCCCGCGAGGGCCGCGACCAGCAACGCGGCCCCGAGTCGCCTCACCATCCGCTCAAGTCCATCACGACGTCGTCGGGATCCGCGACGCAGATCCTGACGAGGCCGTCCGTTCCCCGCTGCAGGGGCGTGGGGAGCCGGTCGACGGGGAACCAGCCCCAGTCGCTGGCCTCGCCGTCGCCGATACCGGGTTCGCCGGAGCGGATCCGGGCCCGGAATCCGTGGTTGAGGAACTGGCAGCGATCGCCGTTCGGGTAGGCCCTCTCCTCCGTGACACGGATCCACAGGAGGCGTTCGATCTCGATGTCGATGCAGCCCTCCTCCTTGGCCTCCCGCACGGCGGTCGTGGCGGGATGCTCCCCCGGCTCGACGATGCCCGCGATCCCGGCCCACTCGCCGTCGTCGGTGCGACGGAACAGCAGGACCTCCGGCCCCGTGTCCCCGTCCCGGAGCACGAAGGTCTCCGCCCCGGCCAGCCACAGGGGGGCGTGGCCGATGTGGTGACGCAGCTCGGTGATGAACGTGGGGGTTCCCATGGGCTCGAGCATAGAGGGTGCGCGGGATGAGGGAAGCGTCCCGGGACACTGATTCGCCTGCCTTGGATCGGAAACGCCTGCCTCGTTTCACTTCGCCTGCCCAACGAGACAGGCGAGCCGCGTTCAACACAGGCGAACCCTGGGGTGGCCGCAGTGGCTTCGCCTCTCCGCGCGCCCTCTACACTGCAGACATGACCCGACTGGACGTGTGGCTGTGGAGCGTACGGCTCTTCAAGACCCGCTCACTCGCGACGAAGGCCGTCACGGGAGGCCATGTCCGCCTCAACGGCGACCCGGTCAAGCCCGCGCACCCGGTGAAGCCCGGGGACCGGGTGACTGTGAAGGAGCCCGGCTGGACCCGGGAGTTCGAGGTCGTCGAGTTGCTCAGCAAGCGTGTCGGCGCCCCGATCGCCCAGAAGGCCTACAAGGACCACTCCCCCGAACGCCCCTCCTACCTCTCGGTGCCGATGGCGCGACGCGACCGCGGTGCCGGACGCCCGACCAAGAAGGACCGCCGGGCCATCGACAAACTCATGGGCCACGGCTGACCCAGTCGCCGGATCAGTGCCCGGGCCGACGAACGAGCAGGTGGGACAGGGCCAAGGGCGTCAAGAAGTCAACGACGCTGCCCAACTCGGCCTCGCCGCCGCCGAGGACCACCTTGATCTCGCTGTTGCGTTTCAACGGATCGAAGGTGACGAACAATGCCGGGACGTGCCGGGCGGCCGGATCCGCCACCCACACGTCGATACCCTCACCGTCGCCACCCACCGTCCCGTCGATGAACCCGTAGTCGAGCGGGTACACCAGGTCAGGGAATCTCGGATGCCGGGTGCCACGGGGGCGGTCGACGACGACAGGATGCTCCTGGACGAGAAGGTCCAGCTGCTCCCACAGCGACATCGCCGCCCACGAGGCCAGGTCCATGCGGTTACTGGTCCAGTTCCCGGGTGTCGATCTCGGCGATCTCCTCACCCAACGAGGCCAGCAGGGCATGGCGCTCCTCACGGCGCTGCCGCTGCTCGATCGGGTTCGGCACGGGAGCAGCCGCCAGCAGCCGCTTCGTGTACTCCTCCTGGGGGTTGAGCAGGACGTCCTTGCAGTCACCCTTCTCCACGATCTTACCGTGCTGCATCACGACGACACGGTGAGCCAGTGAGTCGATGACGGCCAGGTCATGGCTGATGAACAGGCATGCGAAGCCGAAGTCACGCTGCAGCCCGATGAGCATGCCCAACACCGAGGCCTGCACCGAGACGTCGAGGGCCGAGGTCGGCTCGTCCGCGATGAGCAGGTCGGGGCGCAGCGACAGCGCACGGGCGATGGACACCCGCTGACGCTGGCCGCCGGACAGCTCGTGCGGGTAGCGGTTGTAGGCGCTCTTCGGCAGGGCCACCGCGTCGAGCAACTCGTGGACCTTCTGCTCCCGCGACCTCTTGTCCCCGATCCGGTGGACCTGCAACGGCTCAGCGATGACGTCGCCGACAGGTAGACGCGGGTTGAGCGAAGCGGCGGGATCCTGGAAGATCACGCCGATACGGCGACGCAACTCCTTGACCTGCCGTCCCCGCAGGTTGATGAGGTCCTCGCCAAGGACGCGGACATGGTCGGCAGTGGAAGGGATGAGCCCCAACAGGGCGCGACCGATCGTCGACTTTCCGGAGCCGGACTCACCCACGAGGCCGACGATCTCACCCCGGCGGACGTCGAAACTCACCCCATCGACGGCCCGGAACGGCTTCTTGCCCGCCCGCTTGTACTCGACGCTCATGTCCTTGACGTCGAGGGCCAGCTCCGCGTCCGGCGCGACCTCAGCGGGGGCGGCACCGAACTGGCCGAACCCCTCGCCCAGGTGCGGCACCGCGTCGAGCAGCTTCTTGGTGTAGGGGTGCTGGGGGTTGAGCAGCACCTCCTCGGCGGTGCCGTGCTCCACGATGTTGCCCTTGAACATCACCGCGACCCGATCCGCCATGTCCGCCACGACACCCATGTTGTGGGTGATGAGCAGGATTCCGGTGTTGAGCTTCTCCTTCAACGACCGGAGCAGGTCGAGGATGTCGGCCTGCACGGTGACGTCGAGGGCAGTGGTGGGCTCGTCGGCGATGATGACCTCGGGGTCACAGGCCAGGGCCATTGCGATGACGACCCGCTGCCGCATACCCCCGGAGAGCTCGTGCGGGTACTGACCGGCCCTCCGCTCCGCGTTGGGGATGCCGACGGCGTTCAGCAGGTCGACGGCGCGGTCCCAGGCCTGCTGCCCGTAGGCGACGTCGTGGACCTCCATCGCCTCGGTGAGCTGCTCGCCGATGCGGATGACCGGGTTGAGGGCCGTCATGGGCTCCTGGAACACCATGGCGACACGGTTGCCGCGCAGCGCCCGGAGGCCCTTGCCGTCCAGCTTGGAGATGGTCTTGTCCGCGACGACGGTCTCGCCCGTGATCCGGGCCGTCTTCGGCAGCAGCCCGAGCGCGGTGGTGGCGGTCACGGACTTGCCGGAGCCGGACTCGCCCACGAGGGCCACGACCTCACCGGGGTTGACGACGAGGTCGATGCCCTTGACGGCGTGGACGCGCCCGAACTCGGTGCGGAAGTTGACGTCCAGGTTCTGGAACTGGAGCACCGGCTCAGTGGCGGCCGGGGTGGTGTTGGTCTCAGTCATGTCAGTGTCCTCAGTCCGTCTGCTGGCGCGGGTCGAAGGCGTCGCGCAGGCCGTCGCCGATGAAGTTGACGCACAGCGCGATCGCCAGGATGAACATGCCGGGCCACCAGAACAGCCACGGGCGGGTGGTCAGGGCGGTCTGGTACTCCGAGATCAGCAGCCCGAGCGAGGTCTCGGGTGCCTTCACGCCGAAGCCCAGGTAGGACAGGGCGGTCTCCAGCAGGATCGCCGAGGCGATGAGCAGCGTGGAGTTCACGACGATGACCCCGACGGAGTTCGGCAGGATGTGCCGGAAGATGATCCGCCAGTTCGAGGTGCCGATGGCCTTGGCGGCGTGGACGAATTCCCGCTCGCGCAGCGAGAGCACCTCGCCGCGCACCAGACGGGCCAGACCGGTCCACACCACGATACCGAGCACACCCGCGAGGAAGAAGATGTTGTTGCCGTTGGTCATCCGGCCCAGCACGGAGGCCAGCACCAGCAGCGGGATGATGATGACGAGGTCGGTGGCCCGCATGAGGACGGATTCGATCCAGCCCCGGAAGTATCCGGCGGCCGAACCGATGATCGTGCCGATCGTCGTGGCGATGGCGCCGACGGAGAAGGCGATGATGAGGGACTTGCGGGCCCCCTCCATGACCAGGGCGAAATAGTCCTTGCCGACAGTGGTCTGCCCGAAGGGGTGCTCCCCGATCCGGAACGGCCACAGCCTGAACGTCGGGGCGCCACCGTTGACCGTCGGGTAGACGTCCAGGTAATTCTTCGGCCACCAGCCCGGGATCGGCCCGATCCCGGAGGAGGTGAAGGCCATGAGGATGATGAGGGTCAGCACCGTGAGCGCGATCATCGCTCCCCGGTGCCGGAAGAACCGGCGCCGAATCAGTGCGCCCTGGGAGTAGGACCGATCGGCGGCGGCGTCGAGGGTCTCCTCGATCTCGAAGCGGTTCTCGGGCTCGGCCACGGGGGTGTTCTCGGACATCTTGTTCTCGTTGCTCATCGGGAGATCCTCGGGTCCAGGAAGGCGTAGGTGATGTCGGCGAGCATGTTCATGGTCACCGCGGCGGTACCCGTGACGGCATAGAAAGCCATCACTCGAGTGGGATCGACGGCGGCGAGACCGGAGGCGAACATGGCTCCCATACCCTGCCAGCCGAAGACGCGCTCAGTGATGACGGCGCCACCGATGAGTCCCGCGAAGTCGAAGGCCAGGATGGTGGCCAACGGGATGAGGGAGTTGCGCAGCGCGTGTCGGGTGATGACCTTGCGCTCGGAGATGCCCTTGGAGCGAGCGGTGCGGATGTAGTCCTGGTTGAGGACCTCCAGCATCGACGCACGGGTGTAGCGGGTGTAGGAGGCCAGGGAGATGAGCATCAGCGCCATCGTCGGCAGGAAGATGTGGGTCAGCAGGTCGATGTTGTGCCCCCACCACGTGGTGGAGAAGTTCGCCGTGGCGGAGCCGATGGTCGGGATCGGGCGCGGCTGCAGCTTCAGGTAGGCGGCCCAGTTGCTGAGCAGCAGGTCGATGAGCGCGGCGAGAGAGGCGAGGATTCCGGTCACGACCGAGGCGAAGGTGGCCTGGCGACGGGAGAAGCCACCGAGGAGACGACCAGCCAGGACACCCACACCGATGGCCACGGCGAGCAGCCCCAGGAGGAGCAGGTAGCTGGGATTGGTCATGAGCACACCGCGCATCACGCCGTAGCCGACGATCGCCACGAGCGCGGTGGCCGCAACCGCGTTGCGCACTCCCTTGTTGCCGAAACCGCTGGTGAGCACAACCATGAGGCAGCCCACGCCCAGAACCAGAAGGATGTAGACCGGCAAACCGAACACGGGGGAGCGGAACCACGTCGTCGCATTGAAGTAGGTCATGACCCCGGCGAACGCCACGGCCAGGACGCCGAAGGTGATGATGCGGCGCTTCCACGGCCCACCGACGATGGCGGCGATGACGAGACCGAGGAAGACCGCTATACCAAGGAGCATGGGTGGTGTGAACTGGGCCTTCGCGATCCAGTTGTTGAACTCGATGGCGGCATAGTGCTTGAGCAGCACAGCGAACCAGAACACCGGCAGCGAGAAGAAGACGAAGGCCATCATCGTGACGGCGTAGTCGAAGCCGCTGTACTGCCGAACCGCCGTCAGGACGCCCATGGTGATGCCGATGGTGATCGCCAACAGGCTGGCCAACACCACCATTCGAAGTGTCGAGGAGGCCGCGGACAGCACAAGCGCGTTCACCTCGGAGCCATCGGAGGCGACCCCGAAGTTGCCTCGGAGCATCCCCGAGAGCCAGTCCCAGTACCGTTCGTACCAGGACTTGTCCAAGCCCATGCGCTTGGTCATCTGAGCCATCTGGTTCTCGCGGTTGGGATCGTTCGACTCCCTGAGCGCTGCGAGCGGATCGCCCGAGTTGATGACCAGGACGAACAACAGCAGGGACCCCAGGAAGAGGATCATCAAGGAGATGAGGAGCCTCTTGGCGATGTACTTGATCACGGTAGTTCCTATTCCGGCTGGCAGGTCTGGGCCCCACCGGGAAGACCCATAGCGCCTGATGATAGAGCACCGGGACGGCTCTGGTGGCATGGGCGCCCCTGATGGGCGGTTGAGCGAACGCGGAACGGGGGTGAGTGAAGACTCACCCACCCCCGTCCGAGGCTTCATCTCACAGGTGCGGCATCACTTGAGCTGCCACTGCGGCCCGTTCCACACCGTCTTGCCCTGAGTGGTGGTCGGACGGATGTTCTCGATGTTCGAGCTGTAGGCCGTCAGACCCGGGTGAGCGTAGAGCGGAATGCCGAACAAGGTGTCCCACAACTCCTTCTCAATGATCTTGGTCTGCTCCAGCTGAACCTTCTCATCCAAGGAGTCGGCGAGGACGTTCCATGCCTCATCCACCTTGGCGTTGGAGTAGTCGGTCCGGTTCTGCGGCTTGCCGGTGGAGTAGATGTTCTGACCGGAGGCGATCTGTCCGGATCCGGACCACGCGTACAGCGCCACCTCGAAGTCACCGTTCTTCAGCTCCTTGTCGAAGAAGCTGGCGGATGCCGCATCCACGACCTCGAAGCCAGCCTCCTTGCAGGAGGCCTGGATGGCGGTCACCGTGTCGGCACGTCGGTTGTTGCCGGCCTTGTAACCGATACGCACCTTGATCGGGGTGGCGACGCCGGACTCGGCGACGAGCTGCTTGGCCTTCTCCAGGTCAACCTGGTCGTAGCGACCGTCGTAGGAGGCTGACACGATGTCGTTGTACTTCTCGGTCTGGAAGGGGAACACCTCACGGGCGTTCATGATCTGGGCTCCGGGGTCGAGTGGCTTGATGAGCGAGTCGACGATGTTCTGGCGCGGCACGCAGTGGGCGAAGGCCTGACGGAGCTTGATGCCACCCTGAGCGTCGGAGAAGACATTGTTGCTGCGGAAGTTGAAGTCCAGGTGCTCCCACGTCAGCGTCGGGAAGGTGTTGACCGTGACGCTCTCACCGATGTTGGTCAGCTGCCCAACCGTGTCGACGGTGGCCTGGGGGTCAATGACGTTGAGGTCCCCGTTCTGCAGAGCCTGAGCCATCTGGGCGTCGTCAACGTAGCTGAAGACCAAGTTCTTGGTCGCAGGCTTGGGGCCCCAGTACATGGGGTTGGGTTCCAGCGTCAGCGTCGTGCCCTTCCAGCCACCCTGCTTGATCTGGTACGGACCCATGGAGGGAATGAGCGAGGCATCCGGCAACTCGCCCGGCTTGAAGATCCAGCCCTTGTTCCAGAACTCAGCTGCCTTCTTCACGGTATCGGCATCGCGGTCCACGATGGCCTGCGCGAAAGCATCCGGCTCCAATCCGATCTGCTTGGCCACCACGTGGGCAGGCATAACGTTGCCCAGCAGGATCTTCCAGTCGGGGTAGGCGCCCTTGAACTTCAAGGTGAAGGTCTTGGAACCCACCTCACCCTGCGGGCCTTCCGGCACCTCTTGGGCGAAGGACGAGGAGACGTGCTCGAAGACCGCCTCTGCATCCGGATTGTCCCCGCTCGCCCGGCCCGGGACCAGGAACTCGGGGTTCTGCGTCGCCCAGTCCAGCAGGTAGTCGTTGATGGTCACCGGGGTGCCGTCAGACCACACGGCTTTGTCGCTGATGGTGTACTTCACCTCAAGCGGGTCCTCGCTCAGCACCTCGAAGGTGCCGAAGTCCTTGTCCTCGCAGATGGTACCGTCGGTGCCGAAGTACACGAAGGAGCTGGCCATCCTGTCAGCCACGACGGAGTTGTATGTCGAGTAGGTGCCGTCAGTCAGATTGTTGTAACCACTCCACTGCCCAGGTCCGGGACTGTAGATGATCTGGCCGTCCTTGGTCTCCGTCACCCCGACGTCCTTCATGCAGGCGTCCTGACCGCTGGCGATCTCAACACTCGTGTTCACCCTGGTGCTGTCATCGGCTGGGTCCTGACCGCTGGAACAGGCGCCGAGCAGCAGCGCCCCACTCACCAGAGCGGCAAGGGCAGCCTTGGAGCCCTTGAACTTCATAATTTCTCCTTGGTCGATCCCGACACGCGATCCCCGTTGGGGACCATTGGCACCGGACCCTAGTCCGATTTCGCGGTGTTGAGAACCACCTGGGGCGTTCGTGAGACGGATTGTTACCGGACTGAGATCACACGACGACCCGGGTGACGGGCAGTCCGGGCTGCGCGGAGAAGTCGAGGCGGGAGGGCGCGAGCCCGGTCCGCACGACCTCCACCCCGACGGCGGCGATCATCGCGCCATTGTCGGTGCACAGCGCGGGACGCGGTCTCCTCACCTCGATACCGCGCTGCGAGGCGCGTTCCTCCATGAGCCCGCGCAGTCGTGAGTTCGCGGCCACTCCCCCGCCGAGCAGGATCGACGAGGTCCCGGTGTGCTCGGCGGCGTCGAGGGTCTTGGAGACGAGCACGTCGGCGACGGCCTCCTGGAAGCTGGCGCACACATCGGCGACGGGCACCTCGCGCCCCTCCAGCCGTGCGGTCTCCACCCAGCGGGCGACGGCCGTCTTCAGCCCGGAGAAGGAGAAGTCGAAGCGATGCCGTTCCAGGTCGTGGCGGGCGGTGAGCCCCCGAGGGAAGCGGATGGCGGACGGATCACCCTCGGCCGCCATCCGGTCGATGACGGGACCACCCGGGTAGGAGAGGTCCAGCAGCCTCGCCACCTTGTCGTAGGCCTCCCCCGCGGCGTCGTCGATCGTGGCACCGAGCTCGGTGATGTCCCGCGCCAGGTCGGTCACGTGCAGCAGGGATGTGTGCCCACCCGAGACGAGCAGGGCAAGGGTCGGCATCGGCAGCGGACCGTGGTCGAGGAGATCGACGGCGATGTGCCCGACGAGGTGGTTGACCCCGTAGAGCGGCTTGCCCAGGTAGGCGGCCAGGGACTTGGCTGCGGAGATGCCGACGAGCAACGCCCCCATGAGGCCCGGGCCCGCCGTGACGGCGATCGCGTCCACCTCCGACAGGTCGACGTCGGCCGTCGCGGCGGCGCGCTCCAGGGTCGGCACGAACGCCGAGAGGTGTGCCCGGGACGCGATCTCCGGCACCACCCCGCCGAAGCGGACGTGCAGGTCGACCGACGAGGCGACCTCGCTGGCGAGCAGCTCGTTGCCCCGCACGATGCCCACGCCCGTCTCGTCGCAGGACGACTCGATTCCCAGGATCAGGGGCTCGGTCATGGCTGTTCCTCTCCATCCGGTTCCCGGCACGCCGCCTCCATGATGAGGGCGTGCCGATCGTGGCCGTAGTAGTGGGGGCGGCGGGCGGTGGTGCTGAAGCCCAGCCGCTCGTAGAGGGCGATGGCGGCCTCGTTGGCCTCCTCGACCTCCAGGCTGGCGGTGGCGATCCCCCGGGCCGCCGCCTCGTCGAGCCCACGGCGCACCAGCTGCGTGGCGAGTCCTCGACGCCGATGTGCGGGCGCAACGACGACCCGGTGCAGCTCGGTGAGGTCGAAGGCGGTCCGCCACGACGCCACCGCGGCGACCTCCTCGCCATCGCGGGCGACGAACACACGCCGGTCCGCGGCGGTGATCTCGTCGGCCCAGGCCTGCTCGCTCCACCGTTGCCGCACCGGGAAGGCGTCCTCCAGTCGGACGATGGCTGACGCGTCGGCGACGGTGGCCACGCTGAGGGTCATCGGGGCAGCCTCAGCCGCGGCAGGGCGGACTTCCTCGCCGTCGGTTCGGCGGCATCGGCGGGGCGCAGGTAGTAGGGCTCGCCGTCGACGGGGGGCAGCGTGGCCCAGCGGGATGCCAGTACCGCCGGGTCGACCCCGGCGGGGTCGTGGACCGGCATCCCGTACTGCTCGGGGACGGGCCCGAACAGGGGCAGGGTCGTCGGCACCCGGTCGGGGGAGGTCACGCACGGTTCCCCCACCCGTGCCCCGTTGACGTAGCGGGCCCAGTAGAGCTCCTTGCGGCGGGCATCTGAGGCGACGACGAACTCGTCGAGGACGGCTTCGTGGCGGGCGGCGATGACGTCGAGGGAACAGACCCCGTGGACGGGTCTCCCCGCCACGGAGGCGAGGGTGCGAGCCGCGACGATCCCGACCCGCAGGCCGGTGAAGGGCCCGGGGCCCATGCCGACGACGTACTCGTCGACATCGGCGAGGCCGATCCCCGCCTGCGTGCAGAGCTGCTGGATCATCGGCACGAGGCTCTCGCCGTGTGCCCGGGTGTCGGCCAGGACCAGGGAGCTCAATGCCTCGCCGTCACGGGCGAGCCCGACGGCGACGTGATGGGAGGTGTCGATCCCGAGTGTCAGGGTCATGGTGTCCTCAACGGGTCCAGGGCACCGGCCCAGCGGGGGCCGATGCCGGTGAGGGTGACGTGGCGCAGGTCCTCCGAGCGGTCGATGTCGATCTCGAGGCGCTCGTCCGAGAGCCATTCCGCCACCCCGGCCCCCCATTCGACGAGGGTGACAGATCGGGCGAGGGTGGCGTCGAGGTCGATGTCGGCGAGTTCCCCCGCGGTACCCATGCGATAGGCGTCCACGTGGACGAGGTCCGGCCCGTCGCCGGGGTTGGGGTGGATGCGGGAGATGACGAAAGTGGGCGAGATGACGGGCCCGCTCACCCCGAGCCCCTCACCGATGCCCTGGGTGAGAGTGGTCTTGCCCGCGCCGAGGTCGCCACTGGCGATGACCACGTCCCCGGCCCGCAGCAGGGTGGCGAGCCGAGCCCCGAGAGCGTGCATCGCCTCGGGGGTGGGCACATCGAGGCTGACCGGCAGGTCCCGGCCGAGGAACCAGTGCTGGTCGTCGCGGCGGATGAGCTCGAAACCGTGGATCCGCCACCACTGGGCGAGCTCGGGGAACTCGACACGGCAGGCGACCTCGACCCGGGCCAGCCCGGCGTCGGCGGCGACGGACATGGCCCCGGCCACGAGGTGTTTCGCCACCCCACGTCCGGACTCCTCGGGCAACACCGCCACCCGCCGCAGCGTGGCGACCTCGCCGTCCCGGGCGATGAGGAGGCAGCCGACGAGCCCGTCCCCGATGGTGGCGCAGACCCCCCAGCCCTCGGCGAGTGCCCGCCGGTAGTCGTCGAGGGTGTCGGACAGCGCCGCGGGGGGCGGGTCGACGGGGCGTCGGGCGGCGAAGGCACGCTGGGCGATCCCGAGCATCGCGGGGGCGTCCGCGTCACTCGCCAGCCGCAGCTCGACTTCTTCGGTCATGACGGGAAGATCCTACTCCCAGCGACGACCGCGCCCGCCGCGTCCTCCGCCGCGGTGGCCGCCCCGGCGGCCGTGCTGGTGGGGCCGACGACGCGGCTGGGGCTTCGGCGCGATGAGCTCCAGGTAGGTGGCCTCCTCGATGGGGACGCCGAGGCACTCCCTGGCTCCCGTGGCCTCCTGCAGTTCGTCGCTGCCGGGGGCGACGTCGACCGGCTGGGCCGCCACCCCGGCCTGGGAGACGAGGCGGCGCATGAGCTTGCGCTGGTGCGGCAGCACGAGGCTGACGACGGCCCCGGACTCCCCGGCGCGGGCGGTGCGGCCGGCGCGGTGGAGGTAGTCCTTGTGGTTCATGGGCGGGTCGACCTGGAGCACGAGGGTGACGTCGTCGACGTGGATGCCGCGGGCGGCCACGTCCGTTGCCACCAGCACCGGGACCTCCCCGTTCTTGAAGGCCGCGAGGATGCGGGAACGGGCCCCCTGGGTGAGCCCGCCGTGGAGCGCCCCCGCCAGCACGCCCGCCTGGCGCAGCTGTCCGGCGATGCGGTCGGAGCCCATCTGGGTCCGGGCGAAGATGACGGTCTTGCCGTCCCGGTTGGCGATCTGGGCGGTGATCTGGTTCTTGTGGTGGGGGGCCAGGTGCAGGACGTGGTGGGTCATGGTGGTGACCGAGGCACGCCCCGAGTCGACCTCGTGGGTGACGGGATCGGTGAGGTACCTGCGCACCAGCTTGTCGACGGCGCCGTCCAGGGTCGCCGAGAACAGCAGCCGCTGCCCGTCCGCGGGCACCGCGTCGAGCAGGGTGGTCACATCCGGCAGGAAGCCGAGGTCGCTCATGTGGTCGGCCTCGTCGAGCACGGCGATCTCCACCTGGCTGAGATCGACGGCGCCCTGCTCGAGAAGGTCGATGAGACGCCCGGGGGTGGCGACGACCACGTCGACGCCACGCTGGAAGGCCTTGATCTGCGGGCCGTAGGCCATGCCCCCGGCGACGAGGTACAGGTCCAGACCCATGACGGCGGCGAGCGGGGACAGGTTGTCCGCGATCTGGAGCGCCAGCTCGCGGGTGGGAGTGAGGATCATCGCCCGGGGCGAGCCGGTCGGCTCCCCCGCGGCGAGTCGCGTGAGAAGCGGAAGCCCGAAGGCCAGGGTCTTGCCGGAGCCGGTGCGGCCACGGCCGAGGACGTCACGGCCCGCGATGGCGTCGGCGATGGTGGCCCGCTGGATGGGGAACGGCTCGGTGATGCCCTGCTGGGCGAGGGCGGCGACCATGGGGGTGGCCACGCCGAGTTCGGCGAAACCGGACTGCTCGTCCGCTTCGGAGACCTCCACCTCGACGGCAGTGGCCTCCCAGCTCATCTGGTCCTCCACGGCGTCATGGGAGTCGTGGCGGCGGTCGTGGCCGAAACCACGCGGCCGGTCGTGGAAGGGGCGGGTGCGGTCGTGACGGTGTCCGCCCCGGCGTCCGAAGCCGCGATCGTCCTCACGCCGGAAGCCGCGGTCCTCCCGACGCCCGAAACCACGGTCGTCACGACGCTCGAAGCGACGATCCTCGCCCCGCTGGACATCACGATCGTCCCGACGCCGGAACCCACGGTCGAAGCCACGATCCTCGCGACGCTCGACCCCTCGTCCCTCGCGACGGTCGAAACCACGCTCCTCCCGACGGTCGAAGCCACGGTCGCCCCGGCGACCGAAGCCGCGATCGTCCTCACGCCGGAAGCCGCGGTCCTCACGACGCCCGAAACCACGGTCGTCACGACGCTCGAAGCGACGATCCTCGCCCCGCTGGACATCACGATCGTCCCGACGCCGGAACCCGCGGTCATCGCGGTCGTCACGGCGTCCCCGGCCACCACGTTCCTCGTGCCACCGGTCATCGCGCCGCTCCCGGCCGCGATCCTCACGGCGCCACGGGCCGCGGTCGTCGCGACGCTCGAAGCCACGCTCGTCGCGGTGGCGGGTGTCCCGGAATCCGGACTCCTGACGCGGGTGGTCGTCCCGATCATGGCGGCGCACCCCGCCCGACTTGCGGGGTTTGTGTCCCTTGGCGGCCCGCTCGGCGGCGGTCCAGCGCTTCTTGGGGGTGCCGTCGGCACGGTACGACTTGGGTTTCTTCCTGGGCATGGCCATGTGAGGTCCTCAATGTTGCTCGTCTCGGGCCCGCTGGTTGGACTCCGCGGGCAGCGGCTCGCCTCGTCTCATCAGGAAAGCTCAAACACAAGACGGCCGTGGGGCGCACGATGCGCATGCTGACAGCCGGTGACCGGCTCAGGGGGCCCGGGGGTTGGTCAGCGATCCCCCGGGAACGGCCAATGGGGCCGACGCAGGAGTCTACCCCATTGCCTGCCCACCATGGGAATCCCCGCGCTCCGGCCCGCCCTGCCCGGGCGCGAGCCGGAGCGCGACGCCGTCGAGGAGGATCCCCAACTTGGCCCGGAACCACTCGACGGGGGCCCGGCCGAGCGCTGACGCCCTGGCCGCGGCGACCGCTCGTCGCCGCGGGGATGCCCCGGACGCAGGAAAGGCCCCGAGTTCGTGGGCGAGGGTACCTTCGGGGAGGGTCGCGAGTCGCTCCCAGCCGCGCAGGCTGTCGATCACGAGGTCGTGGACCAGATCGCAGACCAGCACCGCATCCTCCGGGGTGAACCCGCAGTCGACGAGGAACACCGCCAGATCGTCGGCGATCCTCGCCCCCGCCTCCGGGATCAGCCCCGGCGAGACCTGGGTCGCCGCCCCCGGGTGGGACCGACAGACCTCCCACAGGCACAGGGCGTGGGCGGTCAGGACGTCACGCCACCCTCCCTCGAGCCTCGGCCAGTCCGCCAGTTCCACCATGCGCCCCAGTCCCAGCCGCACCAACGCCTCGCGGTCCGGGGCGTGGCGGAACAGGGTGCTCTCCCCCACCCCGAGCCGGTCACGCACCGCCGCGAAGGTGAGCCGGTCGAAGCCGACCGCGAGCACGGCCTCGCCGATGTCGTCCGCGGTCAGCCGGGGTGGCCTGCCTCGACGTCCTCCCCGGCTCATCCGTCCGCCGTCGGGGTGGGTCGGCGGAACGCCGGGTGGACGAGCAGGAAGACCATGACGGCGAGCAGCAGACCCGTCGCGACGAGCACCGGGAGCAGCTGCCACCAGCCGTACAGCAGGGTGCTCACCAGGGGTGAGAGCACATAGGTGACCCCGTTCGTCGCCCCGACGGCTCCGGCGAGTCCGCCCTGTTCGTCGCGCTCGACCAGCATGGTGGGGCCGGCCATGTAGCCGGGGATCGCCAGGCCGAGTCCCAACCCGAGCAGCGCGAAGGCCACCACCATGAGCCACGCGCCCTGATCCGGGAGCAGCAGGATGAACCCGAGCATCGCGGCCGCCACTCCCCAGCGCAGCAGCATCGACGGGGGCCACTTCAGCCGCGGCACCAGCCCTGCCTGGGCGGCGACCATGCCGAGCCCCATGGCCAGCATCAGCATCCCCGTGGTTCGTCCGGTCATCTCTGATCCGAGGTGGAGCCGGTCCTGGACGAGGAATCCAGCCGTGACCTGGATGAACCCGAGGGCGAGGAACAACCCGAATCCCGCGACGAGGAAGGGCCAGACGCGCCGGTCGAGCGGGTTGAGCGGTCTCGGCTGCTCCACCTGCTCAACCCGCGGCAGGGCGCGGAACCCCCACACCACCGCCCCGAGCGAGATCGCGAGGAGCACCGGGGCCACGATGATGGGCCACATCAACCCCCACCCGGCGAGGATCCCACCGATGACGGCACCGACGATGGAGGCCAGCCCCTGCATGGCCCCGACCCCGGCCATGCCCTTGACACGCTCGGGCCCCTCGTCCGTCGCCTCGGCGATGTAGGCCTGGGCGGTGGGAGGGACCGCGGCCATGGACACCCCGAAGCCCATCCCCCTGAAGAGGAGGAACAGGATGAACAGCCCCCATCCGACGAGCACGCCCGCCAACCCGAGCGCAGCCACGACGCTGAACAGGGTCATGGCGACCAGGGCCATGGCCAGGCCGAGGACGAGGACGAGCCGGAACCCCGTCGCCTGGGCGCGACGCCCCCATGCCTGGGAGGTCAACACCACCATGAGCGCGGCACTGGACACCGTCACCCCCACCTGCCACTCCGCGAAGCCGAGGTCGCGCGCCAGTGGTGACATGATCGGTCCGAGGGTCATCTGGGCGATGTTGACCAGGAGGACGGTGCCCAGCAGCAGCGGGATCTGGTGTCCGGTCCGGGGCTCCGCCGTGGCGTTGGAGAGGTGCATGTCCCGGAGGCTACACCTTTTCGGGGGTTCACCACCAGAAAAGACGGTGGCTGCACCCGTTGCCACGGCCCCGTAGACTGGGGGCGTGCGAGTCGCCGTCATCGCGGAATCCTTCCTGCCCCAGGTGAACGGAGTGACCAACTCCGTCCTGAGGGTGCTGGAGCACCTGCGCCGCGAGGGACACGAGGCCCTCGTCATCGCGCCCGCCGACGGCCGCCGCACCCCCCGCAAGTACGCCGGGTTCCGCGTGAAACAGGTGGCCTCCATCGGCCTCCCCGGCTACGACACCGTGCGGGTCGTCACCACGCCATCGTTCACCATCGAGCGGATCCTCACCCGATTCAATCCCGACGTCGTGCACCTCGCGGCGCCCTTCATCGTCGGCTACAAGGGCGCACTGGTCGCCGCCCGCCTCGGCATACCGATGGTGGCGATCTACCAGACCGACGTCCCGGCCTTCGCCACCCGCTACGGTTTCCCCCACGTCGAGCCCCTGCTCTGGCACCACGTGACCAAGGTCCACTCCCTGGCGACGGTGACCCTCGCCCCCTCCACCTGGGCGCGGCAGCAGCTCATCGACCACGACATCCCCCGCGTGGGGCTGTGGGGTCGCGGCGTCGATTCCGAACGGTTCCATCCCGACAAGCGCAGCCGGGGCCTGCGCCGCCGGCTCGCGCCCGGGGGCGAGAAGCTCATCGGCTTCATGGGGCGGCTGGCCGCCGAGAAACAGGTCGAGGACCTCGCGGCGCTCGCGGACATCCCGGGAAGCCGGATGGTCATCATCGGCGACGGGCCCGAACGCCCCACCCTCGAGCAGCTGCTCCCCGGCGCCGCCTTCCTGGGACAGCTGGGCGGCGAGGACCTCCCCAGGGCGATGGCCTCACTGGACCTGTTCGTCCACACGGGCGAGATGGAGACCTTCTGCCAGGCGATCCAGGAGGCCAAGGCCTCCGGGCTGCCCGTGGTGGCACCACGCAAGGGCGGCCCCGTGGACCTCATCGACCCCTCCCGCACGGGCTGGCTCTACGAGCCGGGAAATCTCCAGCAGCTGCGCACCCGCGTGGTGGACCTCGTCGGCGACGACGCGAAACGCACCGCCTTCGGCAAGGCCGCGCGCGAATCGATCCTCGACCGCACCTGGCACCGGCTGTGCGGGGAACTCGTCGGGCACTACCGGGAGGCCGTCCGCATCTCGGTCCGACGCAAGTCACTCGCGACCCCCGGACGCTGACCGGATCGACGCTCGAAGTCCAGGAGGGCCTGCTTGACCTCCAGGCCGAAGGCGTAGCCGCCGAGGGTCCCGTCGCTGCGGACCACGCGGTGGCAGGGCACCACGACGGGGATGAGGTTGCGGGCACAGGCGGCGGCCGCCGCCCGGGCCGCCGCGGCATTGCCCGCCCAGGCCGCCAGCTCACGGTAGGAAACGGTCTCCCCCGGCGGGATGCGACGCATCTCACGTCGCACGGCAGCGCGGAAGTCCCCCTCCGGCTGGGACACGGGGATCGAGTCGATGGCCGTGACCTCCCCATCGGCGTAGGCCCGGAGCGCCTGCGCCACGGGATGGGACCTCGGCACGGGCTCGAACCCCTCCGACCCGCCGCCGTGAAGCCCACGCACGAGGACCTCGCCGTCGACGATGAAGGTCCAAGGACCTCCCGGCAGCTCGATGGTCAGTTGTCTCATGTGTAGCTCGCCTCCGTCCACAGATGCATGATCGCCTGTCCACGCCACGGGCTCCAGTCGGCGGCTCGGGCGAGGACCTCCCGTTCCGAGTCCACCGCCAACACCCGGCGCAGGACGAGGTCACCGGCCGGGCACGCGTCGGGATCCCCCAGCGCCCGCATCGCGATGAACTCGGTGGTCCAGGGACCGATGCCCCGAATCCCGAGAAGGATCCTGCGGGCCTCAGTCCGATCCGTGTCCGGATCAAGGCGCAGTCCGGCCGCGAGGACGGTGGCCAGTCGCTGGAGGGCCTCCGCCTTCGTGCGGGTCAGCCGCAGGACCGCCCGCAATCGGTCCGCCCCGGCCTCCGCCACCACCCCGGGAGCCGGAGCGAACCGCCAACGTCCTCCCAGCCCCTCGGTGGGTTCACCGAAGGCCTCGACCAGGCGGCCCTGGACGGTGCGCGCCGAGTTCAGCGAGATGAGCTGCCCCAGCACGGTGAACATCGCGAACTCGGCGCCGTCGACGACGCCGGGGATGCGCAGCCCGGGGCGGGCTGCGATGAGCGGGGCCAGCAGGGGGTCGTCGGCCAGATGGTGTTCGGCGACGGCGGTGTCAGCGTCGGAGGCCAGCCAGCGACGCACGACCGCCAGGGCCGGGGTCAGGGCCGCGAGGCCGGGCAGGTCGAGTTCCACGCGTCCCGCGCAGCCGGTGCGCGCGAGCACGGCTCCCGCCGGGGTGCGGATCAACCGCGTGATCGTCTCCTGCGACGCGGTCTCCAGCCCCGCAACGGCGTGGGTACGCAACGCCCCCAGCATCGCCGTGGCCGCCGCACCGCGGGGTCCGGGGAGCCGCAGCGCGAGGATCATGCGGCCTCCCTCGTCGCGATCCGCCCCACGACCTCGGGGCAGCCGTGAGGGTGGCGCCCCGAACTCCTCCCGCATGACCTCACGGAACCGACGCGGGCTGCCGAACCCCGCGGAGAGGGCGATCTCCTCCAGTCCCCACTGCGTGCAGTCCATGAGCACCCGGGCCGTGTGGGCGCGGCGGGTCCGATCCAGCTGCTGGGCGCTGGCCCCGACCTCGGCCTGGAGCACCCGGTTGAGGGTTCTGCTGCTGACACCGAGTCGCCCCACCACCCCCGGCACGCCGACCTCGTCGATCATCCCGTCGCGGATCATCCGCACGGCCCGGGCGGCGAGGTCACCGCGCTCATCCCAGCCCGGCCAGCCGGGGACACGGTCCGGTCGGCACCGCCTGCAGGCCCGGAAGCCGGCTGCGGCGGCGGCAGCGGCCGTGGCGAGGAAACGGCAGTTCTCCCGTCGTGGCATCCGGGCCGGGCAGGAGGGGCGGCAGTAGATGCCGGTCGAGGTCACCGCCAACACGAAGTGGCCGTCCCAGGCGCTCTCCCGCGCCGCACACGCCCGGTAGCAGGCGTCCTCGGACATCGGCAGCTCGGTCATGCCCTCCAGTCTGCCCCCACCGGGAGGGGTCCCGTCGGCGGGAATCGGCCACGGCGGTCACCCCATCGAGTGACGAGTTTGCACCCCCGGCTCCGATTCGTCATGACAAGGGACTAGTGTTTCGTCATGGCCTCAAAGACGAGTACGCACACAGAAATAAGGAACCCGGATCAGATCCGGAACGTCATCCTGGTCGGGGCGAGTGGCTCCGGCAAGACGACCCTCTTCGAGCACCTGCTGCGCGCTCGCGTCGACGGGTATCGGGGGGAGAAGGACACACCCGAGCGGGCGGCGTCGCTGACGCTGGCCTCCATCCCGGCCGACGACGTGCAGATCAACCTGCTCGACGCCCCCGGGCACCCCGAGTACGTGGGTGAGTTGCGGGCAGGGTTGCGGGCCGCCGACGCTGCGGTCTTCGTGATCCCCGCCGGGGAGGCGATCCAGCCGGCGACCATCGCCCTGTGGGAGGAGTGCCAGCAGGTGGCCCTCCCCCGCATCATCGCGATCACGAAACTGGATCAGGGGCAGGCCGACTTCCTGGAGATGGTGGAGGTGTGCCGCGACGCCTTCGGCGAGGGTGTCGTCGCGGCGCTGCTGCCGATCCGGGACGGGGAACGGTCCACGGGCAACATCTCCCTGCTCAACAAGCGCATCCACGACTACTCCTCCGGCACGCGGGTGAGCCGCGACGCCAACGAGGAGGAGTCCGTCCTCATCGAGGAGCAGCGGGCGCCGCTGCTGGAGGCGATCATCACGGAGCTCCAGGACGAGGACCTCATGGAGCGGTACCTGGAGGGCGAGGAGATCGCCGTCGCCGAGGTGTACGAGGTCCTCAACCGGGCCATCATCTCGGCCAGGTTCTTCCCGGTCCTGCCCGCTCACACCACGAGCGAGGTCGGCGTGCTGGAACTCCTGAAGTGGATCGAGAAGGGGTTCCCGGCCGCGAACACCAAGACGGTTCCCGACATCATCACCCTCGACGGCGAGACGCTGCCCCGCGCCACCTGCGACCCGGAGGGGCCGCTCGTCGCGCAGGTGATCCGCACCACCTCGGACCAGTACTCGGGCCGACTGTCCCTGGTCAGGATCTTCTCCGGCACCTTGAAGGTCGACGACCCGGTCCACGTGTCGGGTCGTCGGGTGCTGTTCGGCGAGGCGGAGGATCCGTCCCATCCGGATCACGACGAGACCGACAAGGTCGGCCCGTTGTCCGCCCCCATCGGGTTGGAGCTGGTCGGCAAGGACAAGGCGATCGCCGGGGAGATCGTGTACGTGGCTCGACTGGCGAAGGCGGAGACGGGAGACTCCATGTCGAACCCGGAGCGTCCCGCCGCGATCCGGCCATGGCGGGTGCCGCAGGCCCTGCTGCCGGTGGCGATCGTCGCGGACACCCGCAACGACGAGGACAAGCTCGGCAGCGCCCTGCAGCGGCTGGCGGTCGAGGACGTCACGGTGCGGCTGGAACGCCACCCGGAGACCGACCAGCAGCTGTTGTGGACGATGGGGCAGGCTCACAAGGAGCTGCTGCTGGCCCGTCTGAAGCAGCGGTTCTCGCTCGGCATCCACGAGGTGCCGGTCGAGGTGCCGCTGCGGGAGACGTTCATCGCCCCGGCGAAGGCGCAGGGACGTCACGTCAAGCAGTCCGGCGGTCACGGCCAGTACGCGGTGTGTGAGATCGAGATCACCCCGCTGGAACGCGGCGCCGGGTACGAGTTCGTCGACAAGGTGGTGGGCGGAGCGGTGCCGCGGCAGTTCATCGGGTCGGTGGACAAGGGCGTGCAGGCGCAGATGGCGAAGGGCACGCTGTTCGGGTACCCGATGGTGGACATCAGCGTCACCCTCTACGACGGCAAGGCCCACTCCGTCGACTCCTCCGACATGGCCTTCCAGACGGCCGGCTCCCTGGCGTTGCGCGAGGCGGCCAAGGAGAACGTCATCGGGGTGCTGGAGCCGGTGGACAAGGTGACGATCACCGTCGGGGAGGCCTTCCTCGGCCCGGTGCTGACGGATCTCGCCGGACGACGCGGCCAGGTGCTGGGCTCCGACGCGGACGCCGAGCACCACGCCATCATCCAGGCGCTCGTGCCGCAGAAGGAACTCATCAACTACCCGATCGACCTGCGCGGTCTCGCGCAGGGCACGGGCAGCTTCACCCGCGAGTTCAACGGCTACGAGCTGATGCCCCGGGAGCTGTGGCCGGAGAAGAAGTCCTGACCGACACAGTCCCTGACCCCGCCGGATTCCCCAGGAACCCGGCGGGGTCGTTCGTCGCCCTAGATCGAGTGGAGCGGGCGCCGGTGCAGGGGCAGGTCGGCACGGCTGACGATCTGCTTGCCGAAGGGGAAGCAGGTGACCGGGATCATCTTGAGGGAGACCACCGCGTTGACGACGCCGACAATGGTGAGCGTCTGGGCGATGGCGGCGAGGACGTGGCCGATGGCCAGCCACCAGCCGCACAGCACGAACCAGATGATGTTGAGCAGGAGTGAACCCGCACCGGCCCCTGGCCTGCGGATGACCGCCCGCCCGAACGGCCACAGCACGTAACGCGCCATGCGGAAGGCGGCCAGCCCGAACGGAATGGTGATGATGAGGGCACAGCAGATGATCCCCGCGACCATGTACCCGAGGGCGAGCCAGAGTCCAGCGAAGAGGAACCAGATCAGGTTGAGGATCGCACGCATGACCCCAGCCTACGTCCGTGACGCGCCTCCCGAGCCGTGTTCACCCCGAGCCGCGTCCCTGATTCCTCCCTGATCCCCCTCAGCGACGGAACTGGAAGGTCTCCGGGTCTAGCCGGTACTCGCTGGCGAAGGCCCGGTCCAGGGTGCCTGCGTCGGCCAGGTCGGCGGGCGTCCCCTCGACGAGGTGATCCCCGTCACCGAGCACCCACAACCGGTCCGCGTGTCGCGCCGCGACCTCGACGTCGTGGGTGCTGACGAGGACGCCGAGACCGTCGGCGGCCATCTGCCGCAGCAGCTCGAAGATGCGCAGCCTTCCCGGCGGGTCGAGGAAGGCGGTGGGTTCGTCCAACAGGAGCAGGCGGGGTTCCTGGGCCAGGGCCCGGGCAATCATGACGCGTTGCCGCTGTCCGTCGGAGAGGCGGGCGAACCTCCTCCCCAGCAGGGCCTCCACCCCGACGCCACGCGCGGCCGTCCTGATGACGTCGACGTCCTCCTCGCGCAGCCGGCCGGCCCAGCTGGTGTAGGGGTGACGTCCCAACGCGATGACCTCGGCAACCGTGAGCAGCCCCGGGTCGACGGCGTCAGTGAGGACGGCGGCGAGCTTCCGGGCCCGTGTGCCCGGGGGCATCCCGGCGAGCGGGGCTCCGTCGAGGAGGATCTCACCCGCGAGTGGGGGCTGGAGTCCGCAGATCGTGCGGAGCAGCGTCGACTTGCCCGCCCCGTTGGGGCCGACCAGACACACGAACTCCCCGGCGAGCAGTTCCGCCGCGAGTCCGGAACGGATCGCCCGGCGGCCGTACCCGACGGTGAGATCGACGAGGTGGACGAGGCTCACAGCTCCACCTTCCGGCGTCGGATGAGGATCCAGATGACCACGGGCGCACCGAATGCGGCGTTGACGGCGTTGAGCGGCAGCACCCCGTCGCCGGGCAGTGCGGCGATGAGGTCGGCCAGCAGCGCCACGCACGCCCCGAGCAGGGCCGTCGCCGGGACGAGGACCCGGTGGCGTGACGTGTCGAACAGGCCCCGGGCGAGATGGGGCACCGCGATTCCGAGGAACTGGATCGGCCCGCAGAAGGCGGTCACCGTTCCCGCGAGGACCGAGGTCAACACGATGATGAGGCCGCGGTGGCGCCGGACCCGCAGCCCCAGGCTCGCGGCGTAGCGCTCACCCAGGAGCAACGCGTCGAGCGGTTTCGCCAGCGCGACGGCAGCGGTGAGGCCACCGAGGACGCCGACGGCGACGATCCGCAGGTTGTCCCACGTCACCCCGCCGTAGCTGCCGAACCCCCACCGCGAGTAGGCGGCGATGAGTTCAGGGGTGGAGAAGGACATCATGACCGACACCCCTGCGGAGGCGAGGTAACCGAGCATGACGCCGATGAGCAGCAGCGACACCGACGACTTCACGGCACGACCCAGGAGCAGCACCACCGCCATGACCAGCGCGGCCCCGGTGGCGGCGGCCACGACGATGGCGACGCCACCGGCCAGACCGAGCCCGGCGGTGAGGGTCGCCGCCCCGGTGCCACCCACCACGAGGATCACCGCCGCGACCCCGAGGGATGCCCCGGAGGACACACCCAGGATGTACGGGTCGGCGAGGGGGTTGCGGAACAGCGTCTGCATCGCCAGTCCGGCGACCCCCAGCGCCGCGCCGGCCAGGCAGGCGGTCAGCACCCGCGGCAGCCGCACGTCGATGACGATCAGCCGGGCGACCGCCCGCACCTCGTCGCCGGTCAGGGCGGCCCACACCTCGCCGGGGGTGATGCTGGCGGGCCCCAGCCACAGCGAGGCCCCCACCGTCACGACGAGGACGAGCAGCACTGCCAGGACGCGCAGTGCCAGCCGCATCAGGCGGGCATCTGCTCGTAGAAGGTGAAGTCGACGTCGGCGAACCGGTCGGGATGGGCGATCTTGGCGAGGTCACGCAGCACCAGGTCGGGTCGGACGACGCCCTGCTGCCAGTAGTCGTTGCCGCCGGTCGCGTTGACCCGCAGCACGGGGTTGTACACCCTGCCCTCCTTGGCGGCGCGCAGTTCCAGGAGTCGGGGCTCGTCGCCTCCCATGGCGGCGATGTTCGCCCACTGCCGGGTGAAGTCGGCGTTGAGCCACACGTCGGCATCGGCCGCGGCCTCGAGCATGACCTCGATGGCGACGGGTTGGCTGCCGGTGGACTCGTCGTCGGCGAAGACATAGGTCATGCCGGCGTCGGCGAGGAGTTGGGCGGCGTAGCTGCGGCCGCCGGCCTTGAACCATTCGCCCTGGAACGGTGCGCCGGTGAAGACCGTGGGCCGTTCGGTGACGTCGGCGACGCGGCTCCGCACCGCCTCGTAGTCCTTCTCGATGGTGGCGAAGGCCTCCGTGGCGGCAGCCTCCGTGTTGGTGAGCAGCGCGGTGAACTTGAGCCACTCGGCGCGGCCCAGCGGGCTGGTCTCCAGCCATTCCGCGTTGCCGAGCACCGGGACCCCGAGCTCCCTCAGCTTGTCGTGGGCCGGGTCGGGGAAGCCGCTGGAGACGAAGAGGTCGGGTTCGAGGGCCGCGATGGCCTCGACGTTGAACCCGCCGGTCCCGTTGCCCACCCCCACGACGGCACCCTCGGCGATCCGGGCCTTGATGGGCTCCGACCACACGGTGTCGGGGGTGTCGACCGCGGCGAGGGAGTCGACGACGTCGAGCAGCTCGAAGGCGGGCAGCTGGGTGGCGGAGGTGGTCACGACCCGCTTGACCGGGATGGTGACGCGGGGCGCGGCGGCGAGGTCGGCGGGCAGCTCCGGGGCGGCACCGCACTGCACGAGCACGTAGGTCTCGGGCGCCGCCCCCTGCACCGGCTCCTTCACCGTCACGGTCTTGTAGGAGCCGTGGTACTCGACGGTGATCCCGGTGGCGTGGGAGAAGGTCACCTTGTCGGGGAAGTAGTCGGCGGCGGGGTCGAAGGAGGTGACGCATCCGTCGGCCCCGACCTGGGGCGACGCCCCGCCGGTGGGGCTGATGGCCGAGGCGACGTCGGAGCTCGGCGAGGGGGCGGGAGGTTGTGGGGTGCAGCCCGTCAGCGGCAGCGCGAGGGCGGCGAGGAGGATCAGGAGTTGACGTGCCTTCACGGTGGTTCACCCTTCCTGGATGTACGCGTCCAATGGGAGCATCGGGCAGCCAGTTCCTGACTGACCCGCGCTGGGCGGGACACAGTGGCGCGACCGTTCCGGATTCCCACCGGATTCCTGTGCTGCACGACAGGTGCGAATCTACCCGTTGCCGTGCCGGGCCGGGCTGCCGGGGTGGAACTCGGGTCCTCGATTATCATCACGGGGTGACCGAACCGCGCCCCCACCGTGCCGTCGTGAGCTTCGTGCGCCGCAGCACCCGGATGACCGAATCCCAGGCCGCCGCCTGGGAGCGGCACCACGCCGACTTCGTCGTCGAGGTCCCCACCGCGGAACGCACCACCTCGCTCGCCGACGGGGTGCGGATCGACTGGGACGAGGTGTTCGGGCGCCGGGCCCCCCGGGTGGTGGAGATCGGCTCCGGGGCGGGGGACTCGCTCGTGCCGATGGCCGCGGCCCGGCCTGAGGCGGACTTCATCGCCTTCGAGGTGTTCGCCCCGGGGGTCGCATCCACGTTGGGGCGGCTCGGCCGGGACGGGGTGACGAATGTCCGCCTCGTGATGGTGGACGGCGCGGAGGGCCTGGCGAAACTGTTCGAGGACGCCACGGTGACGGAGCTGTGGACCTTCTTCGCGGACCCGTGGCACAAGGCCCGGCACCACAAGCGTCGCCTCGTCAGCGACGGTTTCGCCGATGTCGCGGCACGCAAGCTGAAGGCGGGTGGGCTGTGGCGGCTCGCGACGGACTGGGAGGACTACGCGCAGTGGCAGCGGGAGGTCCTGGACTCCCATGAGCGGTTCGTCAACGTCCACGGCGGCTGGGCGCCACGCGACGAGGCCCGCCCCGTCACCAAGTACGAGGCGAAGGGGTTGGCGCAGGGCCGAACCATCCACGACCTCACCTACCGGCGGTTGCCGTGAGACTGCGCATCGACCTGGCCTACGACGGCGGCCGTTTCCACGGCTGGGCCGCGCAGCCGGGGCTGCGCACGGTGCAGGGGGTGTTGGAGGAGTCGCTGGGGCGGATCCTCCGGCTGCCGGAACCGCCGTCGTTGACAGTGGCGGGACGCACGGACGCAGGGGTGCATGCGCGGGGTCAGGTGTGTCACGTCGACCTCCCCGAGGCGGATCCGGCCCAGCTACTGCACCGGCTCCGACGCATCGTCCCCGATGACATCGCCGTCCATGACGTCACCTGGGCCCCGGACGGCTTCGATGCCCGGTTCTCCGCCATCTGGCGGCGCTACTGCTACCGGCTCCTGGATTCGACGCAGGTGCTGGATCCGCTGCTGCGCACCCAGGTGGCGCAGACCCGGCACCCGTTGGACGTGGCGACGATGTCGGCGGCGACCCGGATGTTGACAGGGCTGAGGGAGTTCGCCCCGTTCTGCAAGGCCCGCCCCGGGGCCACGACCATCAGGGAGCTCCGGGAATTCTCCGTCACGCAGCGTCCCGACGGCGTGCTCGAGGTGCATCTGTTGGCCGACGCGTTCTGCCACTCGATGGTGCGGGCGCTGGTGGGGGCGTTGACGGTGGTCGGGGGGCTGCGTCGTGACCTCGCCTGGCTGGAACGAACCGCCGAGTTGGGGCATCGGGCCGGGGATGTGCCGTTGATGCCCCCGCACGGCCTCGTGCTGGAGGAGGTCGGCTACCCGGAGGAGTCACAGCTGGCGGCACGGGCCACCGAGGCCCGGGCCATGAGATCCTTGGAGGGCCCGTGAGCCATTACTTCACCAATAACGACTCCGACCTGGTGACCCGCGAGATCGAGGCGACGATCTTCGGGCACGACCTGACCTTCACGACGGCCAACGGCGTCTTCTCGGGGTCACGGCTGGACCCGGGAACAGCGGTCCTGCTGCGCAGCGTGGCTCCGCCGGAGTCGGGTCGGGTGCTGGATCTCGGCTGTGGCTTCGGTCCGATCGCCGTCGGGTTGGCGGTGGCGAGCCCGGGGCTGCGGGTGGATGCGGTGGACGTCAACGAACGGGCCCTGGCCCTGACCCGACGCAACGCGGAACGCGCCGGGGTCGCGGATCGGGTGCGGACCCACTCCCCCGAGGGGGTCGTCTACGACGAGATCTGGTCGAATCCCCCGATCCGGATCGGGAAGCAGGCCCTCCACGAGCTGTTGCTGACCTGGCTGCCCCGGCTGCGAGACGGCGGGGTGGCCCATCTCGTGGTAGGCAAGAACCTCGGCGCGGATTCCTTGACGACGTGGCTGAACGAGCAGGGCTGGCCGACCCGGAAGGTGGCGTCGGCGAAGGGGTTCCGGGTGCTTCGGGTGAGCCGCGACGCAGAAACATGAAGCAGCCTTGACTCCCTCCGATCCCAAAGATTCATGAATGACGAGCTTCTCAAGGCAAGAAGAGCAAACTCAAGCCACCAACATTCTGACAGAAACAGCCATCTCGTACGCCAAACCGATGTGACGATGCGTCACACCAGACCATCGCTACATCTCCTTCGGAACACTATCGACGCTCATCCAAATCACCCCCCACACGACTCCGTGACTGCTTCTTACCGGAGTATCCCAGTTTCTTGCGCCTACACCTGACTCGCCACAGCCCCCCCCAAGGCCACCAGGATCCCAACGGCCGCAGCGCCTACTGCCCCGGAAGCAATGGGAGATTTCACGGCAAAGGACACCCAAGCAAAAATAAAAAAACCCACCAACAACCCAACCCACCACAGCCTGACCTTCCACTTTTCAGGAATAGGCGCGGAGATGCGCCTCTCGGCGATCTGATCGAGTTTTTCAACATCGATCTTCGGCACCCCGTCGGATTGAATCATTTTCTTCAGCCATGCCGCAGACCCGGACTCCGAAGGCAGAAGCCCCCCAGGAGTGGGGCCGTAAAGACATTCAAGCCAATCTTCGTGAGTAGCGAAGAAGCGCGCCTCGGGGAGAGCCAGACTCAACACCCACCGCCAGCCATCATACTCTGCCAAGATTATCCCGATGCGACTCCAAGCCGCATACCGGGGCCACACGTCCACACCCTGCCTCCACTCGAGTTCCACGAATGGGGTTCCTTGCCGAAGCAGTTCTCGCTGAAGCTTACGAAGCGCCCATGTGGCTCGCTTCAAATGGACTTCCACAGGGATCATCATCTACCATCATTTCATCCGGGACACCCAAGGTCAGGAAGTGCATTCCGGGGAGTGACCAAAGTGCCCTTGGCCAGGGATTTCACTGGTCCCAGAATAAGCCTCCGAGGCCGTGTCGCACCACACCATGAAACCCTCTATTCTCCGTCAGTCAAATTGGGGCCACGAATTCTCAACACGCAGTGAAGCGTACCCAGGGAGCCCAACAATCGCATCACGGAACACGTCGAAATACACGCAGCGATTTGCATCAGAATGCAACTCCTTTTCTCATGTCGCCACCGTGTGACCTGGAATGCACCCACGGTCACGACCCGAGCAACCCAAAGGCGTTATTCATGAGGGTTATTTCTCGACGAAACGCCACCAGTAATACAAAGGACATGTCACACGGCTACCGCGGACCCCTCAAAGAACTCCCCGGAATCATCCACCTCGTCACCAACCTGGAAATCCTCAGAACCTACACCCACCATCAACCCCGTGAATAACGCCTCAACAGTCACACCGATCAGATCACTTCTTTCGCCCAAAAAGCTTGCAAAAAATATCTCGCACCTTTGCCCCAACCAGCTGCGCCAAACAAATCGATCCGACAATGATCCCGCCCTTCGAATCCGTCATCGCCGACCAAATCAACACACTGATTAGCACAGCGGAGAGACCGAAGGTCGTCAGCGGCCTGAGCCATCGATCACGGGCGACACGACGATCAAGCTCCCTTCCAGCCCTCTCCACACATTCAAGATCAACCTCCGGCGGCCTATTCTTCTCCAACAGGCCCAGAACCCATTCAACCGACTCCTCAAGGGGTAGCTCACGCCCCTTCGGTCGAGGCTCTCCCAGAGCACACTCCTTCCAATCCCAAATATTCATGTAGCGTCGGGTCCCTGGAGGGCAGAAGAAAACATACCAGCCATCAAGATCGGCAGACACCCCAACCTTCCCGATGGAAGTGATAGCCCCATAGGGGCGATAGTTTCTCCTTTCACTATTAAGAATCACCTCATGCAAAGGCGTACCACGCGCCTCAAGCACATCACCCAGACGCTGCACCGCCTCGGGAGGCGGATTCGGCGCAGTGTCATACCAAGCCACCGATCATTTCCCTTCCTGCTCCACAGCGTAGACCTTGGAAACCTTCCCAACACAACCTACCAGCCGCAGAGGCAATGTCTCACCAAACCAAGGTCCCCGGGGAACACAAATGACAACGACTCAGGAACCCCACCTCAGACTACTTCATTCGCCTCGAGATCTTGCCCTTGATCTTTTCCACCTTCATCGCCAAGATCCGCACCAGTGCAAGGGTGCCAATAACCATCCCGGAGGTCGAATCGAAGATCACTGACCCCACCAGCAGACCACACACAGCAAGATACGAAACCATGGTCATCAACGGGCCAAGCCAACGTTCACGCGCCACACGGCGACCCATGCCAGCTGCCATCCGTTCCACGCACTCCAAATCAACTTCTGGGCATTTGCCTTCTTTCAACAAGCCCACAAGCCAATCCACAGACTCGTCAACCGGTATATGCCTACCCTTAGGTCGAGGCTTCCCAAGCATACATTCTTCCCAGTCCCATAGCGTGATGAACCTGCGCGCCCCTGAGGGCGAGAAGAAAACGCTCCACCCTCCCTCACTGACAGCAAGCCAGATCCGCCCAACGGGAGTCGATGCCGCGTAGTCATGACGATCCCCCTTGACCTTATCCCGAGCAACCTCTCCCAAGGGACACCCAAGAGAATCCAGCACCTCACCAAGGTGCTTCAGTTTATCGCACGGCAATGTTGAAGCAGTGTCGTACCAAACCATTTCAGCCCCTTTCTTAGCACTCTCGGGAACGAAGTAATCACGAGATTTCTTCCTGGAACGCTCTGCGAGGAGGAGGATAGAGAGCCGAGTATTCTGAGTCGGTTTCAGACATGGCACGACGCGGGACCGCGGTACTTGGACCTTCGATACCACTGCTACGGCGCGGCTCAACAAGCTCCCTCCGCGCAGCTACTGATCGGGGCACTTCAGGGGTTGAAGAGCTTGGAAGTACGTCAGCACTTGCTGCTGCCGGAATACTGTCCTGAAGTGATATCTCAGGAACTCGGGATTCGGTGCTAGGTTCCTGAACGCCTCGCAGCTTTATCATCCGCGTTCCGGCTCCTGCTACAGCGCCTTGGGCTGCACCGAGCGCGGTGGACGCTCCAACGTTCGTCCAGAAGTCTGCGCTCCAAATGCTGCGTTTGGCGTTGATATTGTCGATGACGCCGCTGGTGAAGCCTGTACCGGCGCCGACTCCTGCCTCCACGCCGGCATGCACCAGGATGTCTCTGGCCCGCGATGCTCCTGCGCCGATGAGTTGCGCGCCGTAGCGGCCCATGATCCACGCCGACGCGGCACCGCCCACACCACCGAGGACAGTCGACACCACAAAGGATCCAACATCCACGGGCTTTCCTGGGTCGTTGATTCCCTGCACCGCCAGATTGAAACCGGCACTGGCGACCATCCCCCCGATGACCGGGAAGGCGGCGCTGAGAGCAAGTCCAGCCACGAAGAGGCCTGCTCCTGTGAGGGTTTTCCAGTTGAAGATTCGGCTGCCGTTGGCGTCGTTGTAGTTTTTCAGTTCTTCGTCGGTGACGGGTCGTAGGCCGAGGGGGTCCTGGGCGTGGAGGGGGTTGTTGTTGGCGTAGTGGTAGGGGTTGCCGGTGAAGGCAGTGCCGGTGATGGGGTCGAGCGGGTCCGGGGTGAGGAAAGTACGGGTGCCCGGTTGATAGACGCGATGAGTGAGCCATTCCAGGCCTGAGATGTGGATGCCGCCGTCGGGAGCGATACCGATCCCGTCGATGGTTGTGGTGGCGGTAGGAGTGTCCCAGCCGGTGGGGGTGTCCGGGCGTCCCGTCCGCCAGCCGGTCGGCAGCCATTGGTGGCCGATGGCGGTACCCGCCCAGGTGGCGGTGATCGCCTGGTCGTTGATCTGGATCGGCTGGCCGATGCTGTTCCAGTACAGGTCGGCGTCGTTGACGCGGGCCAGTTCGCCCAGGGCGTTGACGTGGAGGCTGGTGGCTCCGGTGGGGCCGGTGATGTGGGTGAGCCAACCCAAGGCGCTCCAAGCGTAGTCAATACGGCCCTCGGGTCCGGCCTCGCTGATGCGTTTCCCGGCTCGGTTGTAGGTGTAGTGGGTGGTCCCGGTGGAGGTATGACGTTGAAGTAGCTGCCCGGCGGCGTCGTGGATGTAGCGGATGACCTCGTCGTTGTTGTGTTCCTCGACGAGTCGGCCGGCTTCGTCGTAGGTCCAGGTACACACCCGACCGTGGGGGTCCCGGGTTTCGACGAGTTGTCCGGCCGCGTCGTGGCGGTAACTGGTGGTCTCGCCGTTGCGGGTGATCGCGGTGATCCTGCCCTGATCGTCGCGGGTGATGATCGTGTCGTGGGTGCCGTCGCTGGTGTCGCTGTGGTGGCGTTTCACCTGGCCGTTGGTGTACTCCCAGGTTTGGTGACTGGTGGGGGTGCGGGCCTCGACCAGCCGTCCGGCCCTGTCGAAGACCTGGTCCACGGGCCCGGCGGGAGTGGTGATGCGGGTGCAGCGGCCGAGCGGGTCGTAGCCGTACCTGGTGACATCGCCGTTGGGTGTGGTGATGTGGGTGCAGCGGCCGAGCAGGTCGTAGCCGTAGCGGGTTATGGCGTTGTGACGGGCCTGTTCGACGAGACGACCTGATTCATCCCAGCGGAGCCGGTGCTGCACCGGCGCGTCAGGGTTGGTGGTGTCATCGACAGTCAAGACCCCCGCCCGGTAGTCATGGTGATGGGCCGCGACCACGGTGCCGTTGACGATGACCTGATGAACATTTCCCGCGTAGTCGTGGGTCCACTCAAGCTGTTCCCCGGTGCCGCGTTCATGCCCGGTCAGTCGTCCTGCGGCGTCGTAGGTGTAGTGCTTGGTCCGGCCGAGGGGATCGGTTTCGCTGGTGTTGAGGTCGAGGTGGTTGAACTCCCGGTGGGTGACGTTCCCGAGTGGGTCGGTGATGGTGGTGGCGCGGCCACCGGTGTCGTAGCTGTAGCGGGTGACCCGGCCGAGCGCGTCAACGGCTTCGATGAGCTGCCCTGCCTGGTCGTAGTGGAAGTGCCGGGTCCCCAAGAACCGACTCCACGTCTTGACGACTCTCCCACACAGGTCGTACTTCCAGGTGGATCGACCATGAACCGGGTGTTCCGCCGTGATGATCCTGCCGCAGGCGTCAAGGGTGTAACGGGTCTCGCCGCCTTCCGGATCGATCTCTCCAACGAGGCGGTTGTCGGCATCCGTGACGAAGGTGGTGATGTTGCCCAACGGGTCAGTGACCTCACTGAGCCTGCCCGTCAGCTTGTTGTAGCGGTAGCGGGTGACCGACCCATCAGGGCGACGGATCTCGAGAACCTTACCCGCCGAATCCCTACGAAGGGCGGTGACGCCACCATCGGGATCGATGTACTCGATCGGGCGACCGCATTGGTCGTAGCGGGTGCGGTGCGTGCCTCCTCCCTCACCACGGGTGGAGGCGATGACGCGTCCGATTCGGTCAGTCACGTGAACACTCTTCGGGGCGTCCGGGATGTCGGGGTACTGCCAAGTTTCCAAGTGATCCTTGGAATGCCCGGTGATCCAGGCTCTCCCGGTGGGGTCCTGCATCCGGGTGGGGCGTCCGATGACGTCGTGGGTGTATTCCCACCGGGCCCCTTCGGGATCGGTGACGGCGACCAGCCGCGACAACGCGTCATGGGTGTATTCCCACCGCCGGCCATCCGGCAACACCGTCGCAGCCAGAAGACCCAGGTCATCATGGAACGACGCAGTCACCCGCCCCAACGGATCTGTCACCTGCGACACCTCGCCGGCGTCATCGTGGCGGATCTCGGTACGCGCCCCCAACGGGTCAATGGTTGCCACCAGGCGCCCCGCCGCTGAATACTCGAATCCCCACCTGGCCCCATCAGGATCAACCCGCGCCGCGAGCTGCTCCCCAACCCACTCATATCGGGTGATGTTGCCGCTGGGGGTGATCGACGCGGTGATCCGACCCACCTCATCGCGTTCCAACCGGCTGCTGTGACCGGCACCATCAGCCATCTCGACAAGATCCCCATACTGGTCGTAACCCAACCGGAACTCCACCCCCGTCGGATCCACCATGCGCACCAACTGCCCCCGCTCCCACGCCAGTCGGGTCACGCCACCGACACCGTCAATGATCTGTGAGGGATACCGGGAATCGGTGTCATAGCTGTAGCTGGTGGTGCTCGGCTCGCCGTCATCGGCGAACACCCGCACCGCGGTCAACCGATCCCACTCATCCCAACTGTTCTCGATCCGCGCACCGGAGGGTGTCACCCGCGCCACCAGCCGGGACCGGTCATCAAACTGACTCGCCGTCACCCCACCATCACGTTCCGTCGCCACCACCACATTCCCATGGACATCCCTGGCCAACGACGTGGCCTGCCCGTCAGCATCCACCACCCGCACCAACCGGCCACGGGAATCATGCACCCACGTGTTCGACCGAGACCCATCCTCATCCGCCACCACCGTCACCGGCCCCGGCAGATACGAAAACCGACTCACCCGGCCATGCTGACTGGTCTGGGACACCACCCTGCCGTGGGTGTCGTAGGAGTTGGTGACCTCCACCACCCCATCAGCATCCACCACCTGGGTGATGAACCCCTCCTGCCACACATACCGGCGCATCCCCCGCGTCGTCGTCGCCTCGACCAGCCGCCCCTCCACATAGCGGTAGTCCACCCGGCGACCATCCGAGGCCACCACCGCGATCACCCGGCCGGCATCCTCATCCCAGACCACATCCACCCACCGGCCACGCTCATGCATCATCCGCCGCAACCGGCCCCCACCCCAATGAAGGGACACAGCGAAACCCTCACCCGCCGCGAACCCCGTCAACCGGCCCGCCGCATCAAAACGCCACCACCCCCCAGCATTGTCAGAAATCTCCCAACCATCCTCAAGGCTTCTCAGCCAGAACGCCTCGCTCGTGGCGCGATCCCAGCCATCACCCAACCGCGGGAACACCACCTCACGGCCATCACACAGCCGCCACCTGGCCACTGATTCCTCGACCTCGAGTCCGGCCTCGGTCCACGATGACCAGCCCGGCCCGAACGCCCCCACCGCCGGGTTCAACGAGTTGTACATCCGCCGCCACACCAACGCCGCACAGCCTCCATCAAACCCCAAATCCACCTCCGGCTCCAAAAAATTACCCGTCGCCGTGTTCACCGGATCATTTGCATACCCCGTCGTCGGAGGAGCACCAAACATCTGTGGCGGATCAATCTCCAAATCCTTCCGCTCGGCATTCACTCCCGCTGTTTCCAGCG
>NZ_RQYT01000121.1 GCF_003932785.1 Arachnia propionica
CCGGCACCGCCTGGGCCCCCAACCCCTACAACTACGCCGGCAACAACCCCACCAACCTCCACGACCCAACCGGCCTCCAACCCATCACCACCGAACAACTCGACGCCTACCGCAAAGCCAACTCCCCCAAATGGGGCACCGCCCTCGCCATCGCCGCAGGCATCGGACTGGCCTTCGTCCCCGGCGCCCAAGGCCTCGCAGCAGCACTCGTCACCGGAGCAGTCCTCGGCGGAGGCGCCAGCATCATCGACCAAGCCTGCAGCGGCTACCCCATCAACTGGCAACAAGTAGGAACAGACACCCTCTGGGGGATCGGTGGTGGAGCAGCAGGCTGGGGCCTCGGCAAAGCCTTCCAATGGGCAGCCAAAACCCCATGGGGGCAACGCGCCATAGGCTGGGGAATGAGCCAAGTCAACCGAGTCCCCGTCCTCCGAGACATCGCACACCGGCTCGGGCCGAACGGAAGACCGTCCCGTCCCGGGGTGGTGGACTTGGCATCACCTCAACGTAGAACACATATCCTCGACGGAGACGCTACCGGCGGCGGGCATCGATGGCCCGGATTTCCAGGGAAGACCCCATTCCCGCGCCACTGGAGCGACGATAAAATCATGGATACCATCAGCGAAATCGCCACGGATCCTGCAGCATATGTGCGAAATCAGACGGGCCCCCCGAACTCATTGACCACCAATGCAGGATCTCCTGCAGTACACGTTATGGAGTCAACCAAAGAAGGAGTCCCCATCAGGGTCATCACAAAACCACTATCAAATGATGGGATCGTCACTGGGTTCCCAACCAAGTGGCCGCCTCTGAGAGCAACCCCAGGAGAGCTGGCACTCAGAAATGAACTCGCACTCGCAACCTCAAAAGTTGGGGAAGAATGA
>NZ_RQYT01000122.1 GCF_003932785.1 Arachnia propionica
GGGTGACGGTGGTCTCGGATGAGGATGGGTCGCGGTCGAACACGTGGGTCGCGGATGCCCGGGGCCGGGTGGTGGGGATCACCGATTCGGATGACAACCACTCGTCGATGGCTTATGACCAGTGGGGCAACCAGGTCCTGGCCACCGACCCCGAAGGCAACACCACCGCACGCCAGTTTGATGACCGGGGCCGCCTGATCATTGAACAAACACCTTCTGGCGCGGTGACGCGGCTCGGTTACGACGAGTTGGATCGGTTGACCGAGATCATCTCCCTCGAAGACGGGACGGAGGTTGCCCGCAGCTGCATGTCGTATGTCGGTGCCCAGCAACAGCCTTCAACCATCATTGATGGGGAGGGCGGTCACACCCGCCTGCAATGGGACGAGGGCTTGTTGCTGGAGGCGGTTGATCCGACCGGGGTGAGGGTACGGTTCGGCTACGACCCCCGTGGGGATCTGGTGTCCTCCACCGATGCCGAGGGCAACACCACCCGGATCGTGCGGGACGCCGCCGGCCGGGTGAGCGAGCTGGTGAAACCCTCTGGCGCGACGACCCGATTCCACTACACCCCCGCCGGATTGCTGGAAGCCAGGATCGACCCAGACGGGGCCCGCTGGGAATATGAATACAGCACCGGGGGTCGATTGACAGCGATGACGGACCCGATGGGTGCCACAACCCTCCTGGAATACGGCTCCCATGGGGAGTTGGTGGCGTTGGTGGACCCACTGGGGCGTCGGGTGGAACAAGACTGTGATGATCTGGGCAACATCAACCGGGTCCAGCTGCCCGATGGCGCGACCTGGGAATTCACCCACGACG
>NZ_RQYT01000123.1 GCF_003932785.1 Arachnia propionica
CACCCCACCGCTCCACCTCAACCACACCCGACGACTCGGCATCCGGATCCAGAGCGGGATCATCAGCATTGATGTGAACGATGAGGGTGGCTTGGGGCAGCATGTCCTGCCCACCGGCTTGGCGCGCGAGGACACCGACGGCGGCGGCGCGGCGTTGTTTCAGATCCCCGGCCTCCACCGGGAGGGTTTTCGCGACCTCCGACAAGGCGTGGTCGAAGTCGATCGCGTCGCGGGGATCCAGGATCCCGTACAAGGCGCAGTGGCCGTTCCTGACCGCATCCACCGCCACATAGCGGTTCTCCCGCTGCCGGGTCTCCCGCTCCGCGGCTGCGGCCGGGTCGGCGGCGATGATCCACGCTTCGAGGTTGCGGCGGATCCGCTGCCACGACCACAACCGCAGGGCGACAGCGAGTTTCCGATCCAACCGCGCCGCGGCTTCCGCGTTCAGCTGGGAGATGGCTGGCCGGTTGACCACCTCGGCAACCTGCCACCAGCGCAAGGAGCCACCCAGGAAGGCCTCCCAGAGAGCAGGGAACCGGAACCTTACGTCCAGCACGGTCCCGATCTTCTCCAACGCCGCTTCGGGGGAGATCTGAAGAATCCCACCCAACTCGTGGGCGAGGAATTCACCCACCGACGGGGTGCCGTCCCCGCCCGGCTCAAGGAACCCTTCCACAGCCTCCATCACCGCGGCATCGTCGATCTCATAGAGTTCGGCTGCTTTCGCGATCCCGATGATGAGGGCCACCTCCGCTGCCCGGGCGTGGGCGTCGGCCTCGTGGATGGCCTGGTAGGCCTCGGTGAGGGTGG
>NZ_RQYT01000124.1 GCF_003932785.1 Arachnia propionica
TGACCCGCTTGGTGTTGCTCATGCGGGCCAGTGTACGAGAGAGGACCTCACGTCTCCTTGGTCTGCACATGTACCCGCGCTGGTAGAGTCCCGACAGAAGCGACGAGGCTGTGAGGTGAACATGAGCATGGATGACGCTGATCCCAAGATCAGGGAGCTACGTTCCATGGCGACCCAAGAGTTGCGGCGGATGGATGAGTATCGGGAAGTCCTGCGTCTGGTCGAGGCCGGGTTGGGTGATGAGGAGATCATGGCCCAGACCGGGTCCGAGCATCGCGATGTGTTGTCAGTCAGGCAGGACGTGGAGCAGGGAGAGTCCCTCTGGCCGGAGACGCCATATGAGTTTGGGTTGCGTCGGTTCATGGGGGAGATCAGCACCGAGGAGATGATGGAGCGGCTGCGGGCCTGGCCGTATGAGTTCGGGGTGGTCCACGACGACTGGTACGACAGCAAGTCCTGGGACGACATCGAAAGACTGAGCCTCACAGGATTCATCACTGATGACGAGTACAACGAACTCCGCGCGATCGCCGAGCAGCGCCCTGACTTCCCCTCATGAGCAACACGACAGCAGAGGTGCTGCGCCGTACCGAAACGCAGGTACGCGATCTGGTGAGGGAGTTTGCCGCCGAGCACACCCTGTCAGCAGCCCCGGCGATGGGAACTCTGTGGCGTCAGCTGGTCGGAGCAACTGTCCAGGCCTACATGTCTCGTGCGGACCGGGAGGGGGTGCGTGGGGGTCGGGCGATCATCATGGCCGGGCCACCCGGAGCGGGGAAGAGTCAT
>NZ_RQYT01000125.1 GCF_003932785.1 Arachnia propionica
TGATGGGTGGCATTGTTGGTGGGGTGATGGCCTTGTCAGTGGGATGTTCTCCTGAGGGAGCCCCTGGCGGTGAGGGGCCGCCTTCGCCGAAGCCGTCTCGGGTGTTGATGCCGACGGAGTTTGCGGATCATTATGACCTGGTGGTGCCGGAGGGGTGGGAAGTGATCCAGTGGGATCAGTACGAGAAGGCGAAGTTCATTGGGCGGAGGATTGAGAGCATCGATCCCCCGGCTGCCGTGATCCTGGAGAACTGGGGTGGTGAGTGGGTTTCGGATTTCACGGACCGGCCGCTTCGGGTGAATGCGTTGAGTTGGGAAGAGGTGTTTGAAACCCAGAGGAGGGAGTTCTCGAGTTCAGAGTTCTTTGGGTTTGAGGTTTTACCTGAGCGAACGATTGGTGGGGAGCGATCGGTGGGTATGAGAGTGCGTGAAGTGATGGAAGGGAGGGGGAGTGTGTGGGAGCAGTGGCATGTGTTGCGTCATGATGGGGTGTGGTTGTTTGATCTCTTGTCGGGTGGTGGTCGGGACCGGATCGGTGATGATGTGTATGAGTTGTTGGATTCGTTTCGGTGGACTGGTCCGGCGCCTTCGCCGATTCCTGAGCCGCTGCCAGTGCCGACGCCCCGTCAGAGGTGAGGGCTGAGGTGGTTGTTTCTTCCGTTGGTCGAGCGGGGTGGAACATGCGCCAGGGGCTCGAGAGGAGCGGTGTGCTGACACCCGCGGTCCAGCGGGAGAAGCGCAGAAGCAAGGGCGTGAACAACGCCTTGAGGGAGGTGAT
>NZ_RQYT01000126.1 GCF_003932785.1 Arachnia propionica
GTGACCCGGCCGGGAACATCACCCAGGTCACCCATCCCGGACTCGCCACCGCCACCCTCGAACGCGACCAGAAAGGCCGACTGACCCGCGCTGTCCTCGATGACGCCATCCACCAATGGGGCTACACCAACGGATTCATCACCCACCACACCACCACCAGCCAAGGCCTGGCCCACACAGCCGCCATGGACTACACCGACGCCGGCTGGCTCGCATCAGTCACCATCGATGGGCAACACACCCGGTACCACTACGACGACGCCGGACAACTCCTCCAAGCCACCACCCCCCACGGGGTCAACAGCTGGAGCTACGACCCGGCCGGCCGCCTCACCACCGAAACCATCGACGGCACCACCTGGGAACGCACCTACAACCTGGCTGGCCAACTCCTCCAAGCCACCAACGGCGCCGAAACCATCACCTACACCCACGACCACACCGGACGCCGCACCACAGAGACCCACAGTGATGGCGACCGCCGCGACTACACCTGGACCGCCCTGTCACAACTCGCCACCATCACCACCCACCACAACGACCAAGTCCACCACACCACCACTGTTGTCGACGCCCTCGGCCACCTCGCCCACATCAACAACCACGACATCTTCACCGACCCCACCACCGGCACCCTCCTGCAGGCAGACAATCACACCATCATCACCGCCGGGCCCCTCACCGCCACCACCAACCACGGCTGGCTCCCCTCCTCCTGGCGCCCCCACCGCCACACCACCCCCACCAACCC
>NZ_RQYT01000127.1 GCF_003932785.1 Arachnia propionica
AGCGGTAAGTGACACGGCGGCCATCATCAGCCTCCACCGCAACAATCCGATCCCCCTCCCACAGGATCATCAACTCCCGGCCACGGACATGACGGACCCGAACCAACCGCTCCCCCTCATGGCAAAACTCAACCGCAGCCCCGTCGGTGAGGGTGAACGAGGTGGGCCGCCCAGCCGGGCTGAAACACCATCGAGCGCCTCCATTGTTCGACACCACGAACCCGTCACCCTCACGGGCCAACCAATAATTCTCATGCCCGGCACGACCGAACCCGTCCCCCAACCGCGGAAAGAAGACTTCTCGGCCATCCACCAGGCTCCACGTCGCGCCCTCATCCGTGACCTGGAGCCCGCAGCCATCAAACGACGCCCACCCGGGACCATGCCCACCGATCTTCGGGCTCAGCGACGAGTACGACCGCGCCCACCCCAACAACCCAGCCGCGCCCTCGTACCGCAGATCCTCCTCATTGGCCACGAAGTTCCCCGTCGCCGTGTTCACCGGATCATTCGCATACCCCGACGTCGGGGGATTCCCAATCGCCTCCACAGCGGGGATCTCCAACTCCGGGCGCTCCTCAGAGATCCCATTCGCTGCCAAACTCTGCGCGATCGCGTCATTCGACACCGACGAAACCACACCCGAACCACCAGCCGCCTCAAAATTCGCCGCAACCACATCAGTGCGGACACAATCATTGTCATTCGAGACGATGTAATTCGAAAAGCCCGCCAGT
>NZ_RQYT01000128.1 GCF_003932785.1 Arachnia propionica
CCCCTGCTCATGCAGCTTCCAAATCAACGTCGACGGATCCGTCATCACACTCCACGGCTCACCCCACACCCCACAAAACGCCTCCACATACTTGGGCCAGAAGTCCACCACCGCCACATTCTTCAGCAGATCCTCACCCCAGTTCCTCACCAGATTGAAGAAAACACTATACAACTCACCGGTCTCATCATTGCCCCGCACCAGAATCATCTGAGGCTCCCCTTCCGCCTCATACCTGTACCGGGATTCGAAATTCGTGGGCTCCCACCCGAACTCCGCCGCCAATCCTGGGATGTCTTCCATCCTCACCGGAGCAGGCACCCCCGCCAGACGCTCGATCCAGGTCCGGGCCGTCTCAAAGGAAATATGCCTCAAGACGTCATCCACCCCCTCCCCCCCCCACCGCGCTGGTCGAGCCGGACCGCGAGCGCCAGCAAACAGTCCGTGTGGAAACCCTCGGCGAACGGGTACTGGGACTCGAGTTGGGCCGGAATCCCACCAAGTCTCGACACGGGCCCTTCGCAAGCTCCGGCCCCGGCTCGACCAGCGGAGGGAATCACCACCGCTCCTCCGTTCTGTCCATCGACACGAACCTACAGGTAAGGCAGTCGGGCCACACCGTCAGTTCAGCATAACCCTGCTCATGCAACTTCCAGATGAAATCAATCATGTCAACATCCGTCATCACACTCCACGGCTCACCCCAAGCACCACAAA
>NZ_RQYT01000129.1 GCF_003932785.1 Arachnia propionica
CCCCTGCTCATGCAGCTTCCAAATCAACGTCGACGGATCCGTCATCACACTCCACGGCTCACCCCACACCCCACAAAACGCCTCCACATACCTGGGCCATAAATCCACCACCACCACATTCCCCAACAGATCCTCACCCCAATTCCTTACCAGATCAAAGGTAACATCATGAATCTTATCGATTGTGGCACTATCCCCAACCAGAACAACCCGAGACTCACCCCCTTCCTCATACCTGTACCGGGATTCGAAATTCGTGGGCTCCCACCCGAACTCCGCCGCCAATCCTGGGATGTCACCCATCCTCACCGGAGCAGGCAACCCCGCCAGACGCTCGATCCATCCCCGCGCCGTCTCAAAGGAAATATGTCTCAAGGCCTCACCCTCCCCCACTGGTCAAGCCGGACCGCGAACACCAGCAAGCAGTCCGCGTCGAAACCCGCAGCGAACGGTGCTCGGACTCGAGTCGGGCCGGAATCCCGCCAAGTCTCGACACGGGCCCTCCGCAAGCTCCGACCCCGGCTCGACCAACGGAGGGAATCACCACCGCTCCTCCGTCCTATCCATAGCAACAAACCTACAGGTAAGACAGTCAGGCCACACCGTCAACTCAGCATAACCCTGCTCATGCAACTTCCAGATGAAATCAATCATGTCAACATCCGTCATCACACTCCACGGCTCACCCCAAGCACCACAAA
>NZ_RQYT01000130.1 GCF_003932785.1 Arachnia propionica
CCCGGCAGGTCCAGGTCGAGGACCACTCCAACCCCGACCACCCCGTCACCCACGTCCTCACCTACGATCCCCGCGGCCTCCTCACCCAGCACGCTCGAGGCAACCACACCACCTCCTGGAACCACGACCTCGACGGATGGACCACCAGCATCACCGCCCCCAACGGGGCAGCCACGGCCTATCAGCGTGACCCGGCTGGGAACATCACCCAGGTCACCCATCCCGGACTCGCCACCGCCATCCTCGACCGCGACGAGAAAGGCCGACTGACCCGCGCTGTCCTGGGCGATGTCATCCACCAGTGGGGCTACACCCACGGATTCATCACCCACCACACCACCAGCCAAGGCACCCACACCACAGCCGCCATGGACTACACCGACGACGGCTGGCTCTCATCGGTCACCATCGATGGGCAACACACCCGGTACCACTACGACGATGCCGGGCAACTCACCCGCGCTGAATCCGACACCACCACGAACTCGTGGACCTACGACCCGGCCGGACGCCTCACAGTCGAACACATCAACGGCACCACCTGGGAACGCACCTACAACGCCGCTGGGCAACTCCTCCACGCCACCAACGGCGACGAAACCATCACCTACACCCACGACCACACCGGACGCCGCACCCGCGAGACCCACAGTGATGGCCGACGCCGCGACT
>NZ_RQYT01000014.1 GCF_003932785.1 Arachnia propionica
GGGCGTCGGCCTCGTGGATGGCCTGGTAGGCCTCGGTGAGGGTGGCGGGGAGTGGGTTCATGACCCCATTGTAATCGAATGAGTGTTCTAGTGCAAGGGGTTGGTGAGAACTTTTCCCTCAGTTTCCGTTGGTCGAGCCGGTTCCCGGAACGCAGTGGCGGGGGCCGTGTTGAGACCCGGTGTGGGTTCGCTGGGATGGTTGCGGAGGTCTCGACACGAGGCCTCCGGCCTCGGCTCGACCAGCGGAGAGAAGGCGACCCGAGCCCCACACGTGGCGTTGGAGGTCTCGACACGGACGGCTCGCCCATCGGAGAAGGAGGCCCCGGGTCCGCACTTGCTGCTTGGCGCTGCCTCGTTGGCCGCAGGAGTCACGGCGCGAACTGTGGAGGTTCCGCGCGGCTTGGGAGCGGTTGTCGGCGGGCCCTTCAGACCGCGTCGGCGGCCCGGCGACGGGCCCGCAGGCGCAGGACGATCCACACGATCGCGGCGATGGCGCAGACCACGATGACGATCTTCGAGAAGACGTTGACGTAGTCCTCCACCACGTGCCAGTTGGCGCCCATCACGTAGCCGGCCGAGATGAGGACCGTGTTCCAGATCGCGGCCCCGGCAGTCGTCAGCAGGGTGAAGCGCAGGAAGTTCATGTGTGTCACGCCCGCGGGGATGGAGATCAGGGACCGGAAGATCGGCACCATGCGGCCGAAGAACACCGTCAGACCGCCCCGACGGTGGAAGAAGGCCTCCGTCTTGTCGATGTCCTTGGTGTTGACCAGGGGAAGCTTGCCGAGGATGGCGCGGGTGCGTTCGGGGCCGAGCCACCAGCCGAGGCCGTAGAGCGCCCAGGCACCGACCAGGGAACCGCCCGTGCACCAGAGGATGGCGCTCCACAGGGTGAGCCCGGCCGTCCCGGTGCCCGCCGAGAATCCCGCGAGCGGCAGGATGATCTCCGAGGGTAGCGGCGGGAACAGGTTCTCCAGGGCGATGAGGAGGGCCGCACCGAAACCACCCAGGGCCTCCATGATGCTGACGGCCCATGCCGCGATACCCGTCAACTGCTGGGTCCCGGTCTCCAGAAGCACGCTCGTTTCCTTTCTTCGGCGCCCCCCCATGATGCCTGCAGGTCACCGATTGGAAAAACTATCGCGCGGCGAGCGCTCCGTCGATGGTGCTCTGCAGTTCGGCCAACCGGGGGACCGCCCTCGTCGTGAGCAGTTCGGCCCGGACGTCCGGATCCACGGATAGGGAGTCCTTCCACAGGGACCGGCCCGCCATCGCCCCCGCCGCTCCGTGACGCACCGCGGTGTCGACCTGGCCCACGAAGGTGCCGTGGTCCACACCGGCCGAGAGCACCGCCCACGGCACCCCGGCCGCGGCCGAGGTCACCTCGGCGCAGGCCGCCGCCGACCCCGGGTAGGGCAGCTTCAACATCCTCGCGCCGCAGGCCACCGCGAACTCGGCGGAGCGGCTGATGAGGCTCGGGAACACGGCCTCGTACTCCTCGGGGGACTCCGAGTCGAGGTGGTACGTGAGGATCTCGACGATGAGCAGCAGCCCCTCCGCGTCACACAGCTCCACCAGACCACGGATCTCCCCGGCCACCCTCGAGTCGAGGTCCTGCAGGTCGGGGCGCAGGTAGAACAGCATCTTCGCGGCGTCACCACCGAGGCGCCGCACCCGCCCCGGGGTGACGGCCGGGACGTATCGGGTGTGACGCAGTCCCTCCACCATCTCGTACCCCGAGGCATCCATGCCGACGACGAGAGCCGTGTCCCGCGGCAGGACGTCCTCGTCGATCACCCAGGGCAGCGCCACCTCCGCGTCGAGGAGGATCGCTGGTCCGTGCGCGGCCAGCAGCCTCGCCAGATCCCCCTTCGCGTCACGTAGCTGCTCCCGGGTGACGTCGGGGGATCCCATGACGGCCTTCATGCTGTTGCGTTGATCCGCGGCGACGATCATGACGCCCCCATGGGGTGTGCTGATCCGCTTCAGCGCGCGACGTTCGATGGTGGTCAGGTGGTGCATGTGACGTCCTCGGGTTCGATGAGGCGGCGGGCGCAGGCTGCGGCGCCGCTGGCGGTTTCCTGGGGGTGGTGGGAGACGGTCAGGTTCGGCAGCACCGTGGCACGTGCCCGGACGACCGAGGCCATGCCGGTCCAGCCCCCCGACATGGTGGTGGCGGTGGCCTCGGGTAGTTCGCGGTCCACGATGGCGATGAGACGCTCGATCTCGTCGTTGCCGTGCGCGAGGGCGGCGCGGAACAGCGCAGCCGGGGTCACCTCGTCGGAGCGCACCGTGATGCGCAGTTCGCCGTCGTCGTTGCGCGCCCCGGTGACCATGACGGCGTCGGCGAGGGGTGGTGAGTCGTCGAGGGCGACGACCATCCGGTCCAGCTGCTCCCGGCCTGCCGCGTCGTGGATCCCGCACAGCTGGAGGATGCGACGCAGCTGCAGGCCGGTCTTCACCCCGGCGACGAGCACCGTCTGGCCGGGGATCACGTGGGGGACGCAGTTGATGAGGGCCGCTCCCAGCCGGGTACGGGCCTCGAAGTCGAGCGGCGTCGGCAGGAGTCGGAGCAGCACCTCCGCGGTGCCGAAGGAGACATACCACGTGTCCGGTTGCAGCCCCGACAAGGAGGCAGCCACCAGGTGGTCGTGACCGGCGACGGTGACGGCGGCGTCCCGGAATGCGTCCGGAACCCATGCTGCCGTCACCGTCCCGAAGGAGGATCCGGCGATCAGGCGTGGCGGCACGAAGGCGTCGTCCAGGCCGAGCCATTCCAGCAGCTCCGGCCACGGCTCGCCGCTGTCCTGGTCGATGAGACCGGTTCGGGCGATGAGGGAGGGCTCGGCCCGGAGTGCGCAGCCAAGGCGGGTGGTCACCCACTCCGGGAGACTCGACCACTGGCCACCCGCCGGATCCCAACCATGACCGCGCAGCCATGCGATCTTGGCCGCGGTCACCTGGACGCCCCACGGGAGCCCGGTCCGGCCGGGGAACTCCTTGCGGAGCATCGTGGGCAGCGACGCGACCTCCTCGTCGCCGCGGGGGTCGAACCAGGCGATCCCGGGGGAGTGGGCGCGCCCCTCCCGGACGACGAATCCGGTCTCACCCATGCCGGTCACCGCCACCCCGGCGATGCGCTCCTCCGGTGCCAGATCCCGGGCGACGCGGTGGAACAGTTGCATGACGGCCGCATCCAGGGCCTCGGCGTCCAGCTCCGCCCCGCCCGCGACTGCGGAGCGCCACGGGGTCGGCACCCGGGCCTCGGTCCGCAGCCGGCCCGCGTCATCCTCCACCACGACCTTGAGGCAGGTGCTGCCGAGGTCGAGGCCTGCAACCAGGGAGCTCATCATTCTCCTTGTCGTGTGGCTGGTGGGGCCGGCCCGTACCTGCCGCCCCACCAGCACGATTCGTCAGGAACACTCGGACGCGTAGAGCGCCTTCTGTCCCTCGTCGGTCTCCAGGTTCTCCATCGTCACGATCGTGAACCCGGTCTGGATCTTCTTCTCGGTGGGCTTGCCCTCGATGGCGGCCAGTGCCTGCTCGACACCCTTGTAACCGATGTCGTAGGGCTGTTGGGCGATGATCGCCTGCAGGGTGCCCTCCTTGAGGGCGTCCACCTGCGCCGGCCCGGCGTCGAAGCCGATCACCTGGACCTGCCCCTTCACCCCGGCCTGCTCGATCCCGGTGGCCGCTCCCTCCGCGCTGAACAGGTTCGTCGCGAAGACCGCCTTGAGGTCCGGGTGCTTCTGGAGCGTCGCCGTGACGATGTTCGCTGCCTCCGCAGGCTGATTCTTCGCGTACTGGACGCCGACGTACTCGAACTTCGAGTCCTTGTTGGCGGCCTCCTCGAATCCCTTCACCCGGTCATCGCTGGTGGAGATGCCCGGCTGGTTGTCGATGACGAGCACCTTGCCGCCGTCCGGCACGAGCTGCTGGATGGCCTCGAAGGCGGCGGCACCGCCACCGACGTTGTCGGAGGCGATCTCGGACACGGCGAAGGCGGGATCCTCGACGGTGGTGTCCACGAGCACGACCTTCGAGTCCTTCGCCGCCTCCTCCAAGGGACGCTGCAGCGCGCTCACGTCGTTGGGGGCGATGAGGATGGCACTCGGCTTCGTCGCGAGCACGGAGGTCACGATCGGTTGCTGGAGGGCGGGATCCCACTTCTGCGGCCCCTGCACCGTCACCTCGGCGCCGAGCGCCTTCGCGGCGTCCCTGACCCCGCACTCCATCGAGATGTAGAAGTTGTCCCCGATGACGCCCTGGACGAAGGCGATGGTCGGTTTCCCGCCGCCGGCGTTGCCGCCCCCCGACGGCTGGGTGCCGCCCTGGTTGCCGGAGGAACAGGCCGCCAACGACGCGGCGACCACCATCGCCGCACTGGCCAGAACCACTCTGTTCTTGCGCATGTCACTTTTCCTTTCGATGGTTTTTCAGGAGCCTCGAGATCAGGCCCCCGTGGTCCTGTCCGCGATTGGCGGCGGCGCGTCGCTGCTGGTCGAAGTAGACGGCTGCGATCAGGAAGGCGCCGACCACCACCTGCTGCCAGTACGGCTGGACGCCCAGGATGACGAAGCCGTTGCGGAGGGTGGCGGGGATGAGCAGGCCGATCACGGTTCCGAACACGGTCCCGAATCCGCCGAAGAGGCTGGTCCCGCCGATCACCACGCCCGCGATGACATCGAGGTTGGTGAGGCTGTGACCAGCGATGGTCGTGGAACGGAAGAAACTCAGGTTGAGCAGCCCGGCGAGGCCGGCCAGGAACCCGGCCAGCGTGTAGACCTTGATGAGCTGCCGGTCGACCTTGATGCCGACCCGACGCCCGGCCTCCGGGTTGGAACCGATGGCCTCGGTGTGGAGGCCGAACCGGGTGCGTCGCAGCACGACGATCCCGATCGTCACCACGATGGCGGCGATGAGGACGAGCACGGGGATGCCGAGCACCTTGCCGAAGCCGATGGTGTCCTCCAGCACCTTCGGGGTGGCGTGCTGGTCGATGCCGCCGGTGAGGACTTGGGACAGCCCGAGCGCGGCACCGAAGGTGCCGAGGGTGACGATCATGGGTGGAACCTTGGCCTTGGCGACCAGGGACCCGTTGACCAGCCCCCACAGCGTGCCCGAGGCGAGTGCGGCGAACGCGCCGAGGACGGCGACCCCCCAGCCCTCACCGTCGCCGATGGCCTGCATGACCAGCGAGGCGACCACCCCGCTGAACACCAGGACCGCGCCCATCGACAGGTCGATCCCGGCCGTGATGATGATGAAGGTGGTGCCGACGCCGAGAATCGCGAGGATCGAGACGCTGACGGCGATGTTGAGGAAGTTGCTGGTCTGGAAGAAGGCCTGGGGCGCGAGAGCGCTGAACCCGGCCACGATGACCAGCCACACGAACACGATCTGCAGGGCCTGGGCGCGCAGGATTCGGCGGCCCAGCCTGCGCCAGACGGAGTCCTCATGCTGCTGGGTGCTCATGCTGCGTCCTTCCCGTCGAGGCTTCCCGTCATGGCGCCGACGAGCTCCTCGACGCTCGTCTCGGCCGCCCGGTACACGGCGACGCGGCGTCCGTGCCGCAGCACGTGCACCCGGTCGGCGACCTCCAGCACCTCCGGCATGGAGTGGCTGATGAGGACCACGCCCACGCCCTTGTCCCGGATCCGTCGGATGAGGTCGAGGACCCCCTTCGTCTGGACCACGCCGAGGGCGGCCGTCGGCTCGTCGAGGAAGATCACCTTGCTCGCCCATGCCGCGGCCCTGGCGACGGCGATCGCCTGGCGCTGGCCGCCTGACATCCCGGCCACGGGCTTCTCGAAGTCGGTGACGGTGGCCCCCAGGTCCTGGAAGGCCTCGATACCCTGCCGCCTCATGGTGGCTCGTTGCATGAAGCCCAGCCACCCGAGGAACCCGGGCTTCATGACCTCCCGGCCGAGGAACATGTTCTGGATCGGGTCGAGGTGGTTGGCGAGGGCGAGGTCCTGGAAGACCGTCTCGATGCCGAGATCGCGGGCCTGGGTCGGGTTGTCGAGGGTGATGGGGGAGCCCTCGAACAGGATCTCCCCGGCGTTGGCGGTGTCCGCACCGGCGAGGATCCTCACCAGCGTCGACTTTCCGGCCCCGTTGTCACCGATGAGCGCCGAGACCTCCCCGGGACGCACGTCGAAGTCGGTGCCCTGCAGGGCGAGGACATTGCCGAAGGTTCTGACGATGCCCCGGGCCTCATAGACGGGGTCAGGTGGTGCTGTGGTCATGATTCTCCGATCGACGTGGACGAGACGGGGGAGAGCTCGCCCGATCCCCGCGGGATGAGACGGCATGGGACGTGAAGGACCCCGCCCGCTGGTGGGGTCCCGCCCCGCATGAGCGGGAGCAGTGCAGCCACGGCGGCCTCGCCGATGGCGGCGGCCGAGTGGTCGATGACCGTGATGGCGGGGGAGAGGCTCCCCGCCAGCTGGAAGTCGCCGTAGGAGATGACGGCGATGTCGGTGCGTCGGAACTGGTGCAGCACCGGGATGAGCCCCAACGACAGCCGCGAGTTGGTGGAGATGATCGCGGTGGGGGGATCGGCCAGGGCCAGCATCCGGGTGACGGCGGGCGGGACGTCGGCGGCCTGGGGCACGTCCGAGCACACGAGTTCCTCGTCCACCGGCAGGCCCCGTGCGGCCATGGCCTGCCGGTAGCCCTCATGACGCAGCCGGGTGGTCCCCATGGCGGGGGTGTCGCTCAGCAGGGCGATGCGGCTGTGGCCGTGGTCGATGAGATGTTCGGTGGCCCGGCGGCTGAGCGCGACATCGTCGACGACGACGGAGACCGCCCCGGCCACCCCTCCCGGCCGGTCGACGAAGACGACCGGGGTTCCCCGGAGGGCGGCGGTGGCCAGGGAGTTCTCGTCGAGCGGGGCGACGATCATCCCCGCGCACCGTCGGGCCACGAAACTCTGCGCGACCGCCACCTCACGGTCACGGTCGCGGTTGCTGGAGACGACGAGGCAGGTGTATCCGTGCTCGTCGAGACGCCGCTCGACGGCGGCGGCCAACTCGGCGAAGAAGACATCGCCGATGGAGTCGACGAGAACACCCACACAGCGGTCCACCCCGGCCCGCAGGGACCGCGCGGCCTGGTCCGGCGTGTAGCGAAGGGCATCGATGGCCGCCAGGACCGCGGCACGGGTCTCCGGTGCCACGCTCGGGTGCTCGTTGAGGACCCGGGACGCGGTCTTGAGGCTCACCCCGGCCCGGGCGGCGACGTCCTTGAGGGTGGCGGTGCTGGGCAGGATCATCGGCGCCTCACCTCCTGACCTCCGGTCGGTGGGGCCACGAGGTGGCTGAGAATGTCGGCCACCTGGGCGGATGTCGCAGCGGTGGCGTCGACGACGAGGTGCTCGCCGACGGGGGCGGCAGTGTCAGCAGCCGGGTGTCCGTCATCGGGGCGGGCGACGAAGGCGGCATCCCTGGCCGCGCTGCGCCGCCCCATCCTCTGGCGTCGTACCTCGACCGGGGCGTTCAGCCACGCCATGACGGGGTCACCCCCCGCCGCCCGGAGTCGGGCCTCCAACCTGTCCCGAAGCCCCGGATCGGTACGTTCCCTCGTGAACGGGGCGACGACCACCACCGGGCAACCGGCGCTCAGGCAGTCCACGGCGGTCGCGATGAGCGCCTCGTAGCGGGGATGTCGGACCCGCGAGGCCAAGGCGGGGTCGGCGTAGTCCCCGACGACCCCGGCATCCTCGGCGAGGAGATCGACGAGCGGGTTGGTGAGTGTGTCCAGGTCGAGCAGCGCCGCCCGGAGGTGGCGGGCCACGGCTCGCCCCGTCGTCGTCTTGCCCGCCCCCGCAGGGCCCGAGATGAGCAGGGCGAGGGGGCCTCGGTCGGTCATGCCGCCAGCCGTGCCACCGCTGCGGCGGCACCGTGCTCGTCGAGGAGGGCGACGGCGTCGCGCCAGCTCGTCCGCAGTCGATCGTCGTCCCCCAGCTCCCCGAAGACGGGGGCGAAGCGCAGGAAGGCGCCGGGGTCGGCCTCGTCGCGCATGGCCCACTCCCTCAGCTCGTCGGCGCGGCGATCAGTGAGGTCGCCGCCTGCGAGGATGCGGCGTCGCCACGCGGCCAGCACCAGGCACGCGCACTCGATGTCGCGCCCGGCGCGTAGCTGGTCGGCGATGACGGGGACCAGGAACTTCGTGATCCGGTCCGACGAGTCGACGACCTGGCGGGCCAGCGTGTCGGCGAGTCTGGACCCCCCGAAGCGGGCCATGAGCCGGTCGCAGTAGGCGGCCAGGTCGATGCCCGGGACGGGATCGAGGGTGGGGATGGCCTCCCGGGTCATGTAGCGGCGGATGTACCGGGCGAAGGTCTCGTCGTGGCAGGCCTCGTGGACCATCGTGAACCCCGCCAGGAGACCCAGGTGGCTCATCACCTGGTGGGAGGCGTTGAGCAGCCGCAGCTTCATCTTCTCGAACGGTGCGACGTCGGCCACGAGTTGCGCACCGACCCTCTCCAGCGGCGGCCGTCCGGCCGGGAACCGATCCTCGATCACCCACTGGGTGAACGACTCCGACCGGACGGGCCAGGCGTCGTCGATCCCGTACCGCTGCCGAAGGTCCAGGGCGACATCGGGGGTCAGCTGTGGGGTGATGCGGTCCACCATCGAGTTGGGGAAGGCGACGTTGGCCTCGATCCAGTCGCCGAGCTGCTCGTCGACGGCGCGGGCGAACCCGGTCAGGACGGCGCGGGCGACGTCGCCGTTGTGCTGGATGTTGTCGCAGGACAGCACGGTGAACGGCGGCACCCCGGCATCGCGACGTCGCCGCAGCGCCTCCGTCAGCACCCCCCAGGCGGTGCCGGGTGGCTGTTCGCCGACGTGGGGGAGGGCCTCGTCGAGGTTGTAGCCCCCCTCGGTGATGGTGAGGCTGACGATCCGGATCTCCGGCGAGGACAGCAGGTCCATGATGCGTCCCGCATCGGCGGGGGAGTGGAGGTGGTCGATGATGCTGCCGACGACCCGCGTGTGGTCGGTGCCGTCGGGGTCGACGGTGGTGAGGCAGTAGAGGTGGTCCTGGGAGCGGGAACGCGCCACCGCATCGGCGTCCCCGGGGAGCAGACCCACCCCGACGATGCCCCAGTCGCTGACGCCGTCGATGGCGAGGACGTCATCGACATGGACGGCCTGGTGGGCCCGGTGGAAGGCGCCCACGCCGATGTGGACGATCCCGGGGGTGACCCGGGTGCGGTCGTAGGCCGGGGTGGGGATGTCGAGGGCGGACAGGGCGGCGGTGGAGAGCTTCATGGGAACTCCTCGGGTCGGTCAGGGCAGTTCGACGATGAGATCGGCGTGCTCCCGTGTCCCCTCCACACGGGCCGCGTTGTTCTGGTCCACCCCCAGGACCCAGTCGGTGGCGGTGGCCTCGTCCTCGCCGGAGCGCATCCGCCGGGCCACCAGGCGGCGGATGCGTTCCTCGGTCGGCACCTCGAGGTACCAGACCTCGTCGAGCAGGGGCCGGACGCGTTCCCAACCGTGCTCCCGGGCCAGCAGGTACAGCCCCTCCACGATGACGAGCGGGACCTCGCGGGGGACGGCGATGGCGCTGCCGACGGAGGTCTCCAGGGACCGGTCGAAGCGAGGTGCGTAGGTGACGGCCTCCTCGGCCGCTGCGAGGCGGACGAGGAGCGAGACGAATCCGGCGACGTCGAAGGTGTCGATGGCGCCCTTGCGGCCCCGCCGCCCCAGGGTCTCGAGCACCGGGTTGTCGAGGTGGAAGCCGTCCATGGGGACGATGACCGCCCGATCGCCGAGGAGTCGGCCGAGCCGCGCGCTGAGCGTCGACTTGCCCGCGCCGGGACAGCCGACGATCCCCAGCAGCGCGCGTCCGCCGTCATCGCCGCGGAGCCGACGGGCACGCTCCGCCAGCTCGGGGATGTCGATGGTGGGCGGAGTCACGGGTGCCTCCTGGCGGTTCGGGAGCGCCTCGTTGCGCTCGCTTGGTGAAACCGTAGAATGGCATGACATCGTTGTCAAGAGTCAGGTTCGACGGGTACAACGGTCACATCATCGACACGTCGACGGATGCAACGGTGCGTCCGGACGGGAAGGAGCAGGGAGATGGAGATCACATTCGACGGCAGGCCGGTCCTGGTCACCGGAGCCACGGGGGGCATCGGCGCGGAGATCGTGCGGCAGCTCGTCGCCTCGGATGCGACGGTGATCGGGGCGGGTCGCAACGAGGAGGGGCTCGCGGCACTGGCGGCGGAGACGGGGTGCCGGACGCTGGCGTTCGACCTCACGTCGGAGGAGCAGGTGGAGCAGGCCCTCGCCGACCTCGACGTGTGGGGCGTGGTGAACTGCGGCGGATTCGGCGGGGAGATCGCCAGCCCCATGGAGACCGACATCTCGGTGTTCGACCGCGTCATGGCGGTCAACGCGAGGGGCACCCTGCTGGTGACGAAGTACACGTCGCGCTCGATGATCCGCCTGGGCAAGGGGGGATCCATCGTCAACGTGTCGAGCCAGGCCTCCCTCGTGGCCCTGCAGAACCACATCTCCTACGGGTCGTCGAAGGCGGCCGTGGACAACATCACCCGCGTGAGCGCGCTCGAACTGGGGCGGCACGGGATCCGGGTGAACAGCGTTCATCCCACCGTGGTCATGACGGAGATGTCGGAGTTCTACTGGGGGCGGCCGGAGATCGGGGACCCGTTCATCGAGCAGATGCCGCTCGGTCGTTGGGCGACCCAGGCGGAGGTGGCGGCCCCCGTGGTCTTCCTCCTCAGTGACCGGGCGGCGATGATCACCGGCGCCCATCTCCCCATCGACGGGGGATACACCTGTCGTTGATCGGTCGGGATGACAGGACTCGAACCTGCGATCTCCTGCTCCCAAAGCAGGCGCGCTAGCCACTACGCTACATCCCGGCTCCCCCGGCGGGGGCTCGTCGAGTCTAGTGCACGGCCCCTTGCGCGACCAATGTGGTCGACGCAGGGGGCCCCTCGGTTCAGTGGCGACGGTCGCCGATGAGGCCGTGCATGACCGAACTGGTGAGGCTGATGATGATGCTGCCGAGCAGCGCCGAGAAGAAGTCGTTGACGTGGAACGGCATGCCCAGCTGCTGCCCGATCCACGCCGTGAGGGTGAGCATGGCGGCGTTGATGACGAGGAGGAACAACCCGAGGGTCAGGACCACCAGGCAGAACGACAACACGGTGGTGATGGGACGCACCACGGCGTTGACCAGGCCCAGGATGCCGCTCACCACGAGGAGCGTCAGCACGTACTGCTGTTCGGACTGCGCGACGATCTGGAGCCCGGGCACGAGCCAGACGGCGACGGCCGTGGCGACGGCACCCGCGATGATTCTCGAGACCAGATTCATGTCCTCAACGGTAGCGCGATGACAAGGGCCCCCACCTGCAGGTGGGGGCCCGGTGTGGAGCGGATGACGGGAATCGAACCCGCGTAGCTAGTTTGGAAGACTAGGGCTCTACCATTGAGCTACATCCGCGCAACCCGACGAAGTCTAGCAGCAACGACGCCGCCTTCCCACTCGGCAGCGGTGTCGGCCGACCACGCAACCGGGACATGCGGGTCCCGTGCCGGTTGGTGGGGCGCGCCGTCGCCGTTAGACTGTCGCGCGACCGTTTCAACTTCCAGGAGTCCTCACGTGCCCAGCACCTTTGAGAAGCTCAGCCCCACGCGGGCCAAGCTCACCGTCGAGATCCCGTTCGCCGATCTGAAGCCCCACCTCGACAAGGCCTACAAGGAGATCGCGCAGAGCGTCAACATCCCCGGTTTCCGCAAGGGCAAGGTGCCGGCGGCCGTCATCGACCAGCGTTTCGGACGCGGGGTGGTGCTCCAGGAGGCCATCAACGAGGCCCTGCCGCCCGCCTACGAGGCGGCCCTCGCCGAGGCCAGGATCGTTCCCCTGGCCCAGCCCGAGGTGGACGTGACCAGGCTCGAGGACGGTGAGCTCGTCGAGTTCGTCGCCGAGGTGGACATCCGTCCCGACTTCGACCTGCCGGACTTCGGCAAGATCGAGGCCACCGTCGACGCGATCGCCGACCAGGACGATCAGGTGGAGGAGCGCATCGAGCTGCTCCGCAAGCGCTTCGCGACCACCACCGAGGTGGACCGCAAGGCCAAGAAGGGTGACGTCCTCACCATCGACCTCACCGCCGCCCAGGACGGCAAGGAGCTCGAGGACGCCGCCGCGAACGGCCTCACGATCACCGTCGGCGAGGACTCGGGGATGCTCGAGGGCCTCGACAAGGCGGTTCGTGGCCTCAAGGCCGGCGAGTCCGCGACCTTCACCTCCACCCTGGTCGGCGGGCCGCAGCGCGGTGAGGAGGCGGAGATCACCGTCACCGTCACGAAGGTTGCGGAGCAGGAGCTGCCCGCCCTCGACGACGAGTTCGCCCAGATGATCTCCGAGTTCGACACCGTCGAGGAGATGCGTGCCGACCTCGCCAAGGCCGTCGAGGCCCAGGCGAAGGCCGAGCAGCTGGCCGAGGCCCGGGACAAGGTGCTCGAGGCGGCCCTCGAGAAGGTGGAGATCGAGCTGCCCGAGGGTGTGCTCGCCCGGGAGCTGGAGGCGCGTCGTGGCCAGGTCAACGACCAGCTCGCCCGCGCGGGCCTGGACGTCGAGACCTACCTCGAGCAGGCCGAGGACGAGGACGCGAAGGACGCCGAGGAGTTCTGGGGCCAGGTGGACGAGCGCTCCACCCAGGCGCTCAGGGCCCAGCTGCTCCTCGACAAGTACGCCGACGAGCACGAGCTGCCGGTGTCCCAGCAGGACCTCACCGAGCTGATCTTCCGCCGCGCCGCGGAGACCCGCACCTCGCCGCAGGACGTCATGAACCACATGATGGAGCACAACCACATGCCCGAGTGGATGCAGGAGATCCGCCGCGGCAAGGCCCTGGCCGCCATCTGCGAGGCGGCGAAGGTCGTGGACTCCAACGGCGACGCCGTCGAGATGAAGGCCCCGGAGGCCCAGGAGGAGACGGCCGAGGAGGCCGCCGAGTCCGACGAGGTCGCTGAGAAGGCGGCCGAGGCCGAGGGCGAGGAGTGACCGATGGGGGCGAGTGAACCGACCCGCTCCCTCGGCCTGCCCAAGCTGGCGATGGCGGCCCTCGTCCTGGGTGCCATCGCGCTGAGCTTCGGGCTGTTCCAGGAGCTGAGTCCGGTCCTCGCCCCCACCTTCCTGGCGGTCAACCTCCTGATCGCCGCCTACCCGGTCTACACGTGGCTGGTCGACCGCCGGGTTCCGGCCGCGTTGGCGTCACTGGCCACGGGGCTGGCGGTGCTGCTGTTGTTCGTCGCCTCCCTCACGGCGATCGTCTGGTCGGGCACCGCGATGGTGCAGTCCCTGACCTCATACGGGCCCCAGTTCACGAAGCTGTACTTCCAGTTCATCGACTGGCTGGCCAGCCTCGGATTCGACCAGGCCACCCTGCTCAACCAGCTCAAGTCGATCTCCCCGACGAGCGTCATCGGGTTGGTCGGCAACGTCGTGTCCGAGATCTCGAGCGCCACCGGACTTGTGCTCGTCGTCCTCATCGCCATGGTGTTCATGGTGCTGGACCTGCCCTCGGTGGCGCGACGGTTCGCGGTCACCGACCGGCTCCACCCCGAGTTCACCGATGCGCTGGAAGCGCTCACCCACGGCATCCGGCGGTACTGGCTGGTCACCACCGTCTTCGGCATCATCGTGGCCCTGGCCGACGGGGTGGTGCTCATCGCCGTCGGGGTGCCGTTGCCGCTGGTCTGGGTGATCCTCAGCTTCGTCACCAACTACATCCCGAACATCGGGTTCATCATCGGTCTGCTGCCCCCGGCGCTGCTGGCGCTGTTCGAGAAGGGGCCGTGGGCCGCCCTCGTCGTCGTCGTGGCCTACAGCGTCATCAACTTCGTCATCCAGTCCATCATCCAGCCGAAGATCACCGGTGACGCGGTCGGCATCTCCCCGGTCGTCTCCTTCCTGTCCCTGCTGCTGTGGACCGCGGCGTTCGGTGCGCTGGGGGCCCTGCTCGCGATCCCGCTCACGCTCACGGTCAAGGCCCTCCTCATCGACAACGACCCCAGGGCCCGGTGGGTCGGCACCTTCCTGGCGTCCAACCCTGACACCGTCGACACCAGCGACTGCGACGGTCCCGGCGACCCCGACTGTTGCCGCCCGATCCCTCGCGGATGATCCCGTCACGCCCTTGCGATGACCGCTTGGGCGGGGCGAACTTGGTTTGTCGGTCAGAGTCGGTAACTTTGTCCTGTGACCGACAAGCGAAACCACATCTCCATGGCCGCGGCCCAGGGGCCGGGCCTGGGGTTGACCGACAACGTCTACGCCTCCCTGCTGGCCAACCGCATCATCTTCCTGGGCTCCGAGGTCCGCGACGAGAACGCCAACGCCATCTGCGCCCAGATGCTGCTGCTCAACGCCGAGGACCCGCACTCGGACATCTACCTCTACATCAACAGCCCGGGCGGCTCCGTCGACTCGGGGATGGCCATCTTCGACACGATGCAGTGGATCAGCAACGACGTGGCCACCGTCGCGATGGGCCTGGCGGCCTCGATGGGGCAGTTCCTGCTGTCGGCGGGCACCCCGGGCAAGCGTTACGCCCTGCCCCACAGCCGGATCATGATGCACCAGCCCTCGGGTGGCCTCGGCGGTACGGCCTCCGACATCCGCATCCAGGCCGAGCAGTCGCTCCACATCAAGAAGACCATGGCCAAGCTCATCGCGCAGCACACGGGCCAGACCGTCGAGCAGATCGAGGCCGACTCGGACCGGGACCGCTGGTTCACCGCCGATCAGGCGCTCGAGTACGGCTTCATCGACCACGTCTACGAGCGTGCGTCCCAGATCAACGAGAAGGCTCCGAACCAGTGAACATGAACTACTACATCCCGCAGTGGGAGGAGCGCACCAGCTACGGTCTGCGTCGCGTCGACCCCTACACCAAGCTCTTCGAGGATCGCATCATCTTCCTCGGCACCCCCATCAACGACGAGATCGCCAACGCCGTCATGGCCCAGCTGCTGTGTCTCCAGTCGATGGACTCGGAGCGGCAGATCTCGATCTACATCAACTCGCCCGGTGGCTCGTTCACGGCGTTGACCGCGATCTACGACACGATGCGCTACATCAAGCCGGACATCCAGACGGTGTGCCTCGGACAGGCCGCCTCCGCAGCCGCGGTCCTGCTGGCCGCGGGGACGAAGGGCAAGCGGCTCGCGCTGCCGAACAGCCGCATCCTCATCCACCAGCCCGCCACCGAGGGCGGCTACGGGCAGTCCTCCGACCTGGAGATCCAGGCCAAGGAGATCATGCGAATCCGTGAGCTCATGGAGCACATGCTGGCCTCCGACACCGGACAGGACGTCGCCAAGGTCAGCCGCGACATCGAGCGCGACAAGTACCTCACCGCCCAGGAGGCCGTGGAGTACGGGATCGTCGACGACATCCTTCCCTCCCTCAAGGACATGAACGCCTGATCGCAGTGACCGGTCTGGGTGTTGTGCCCCCGCGGCGCCACCCGGACCGGTACTGTGGTGGGGACCGCAGCACGGTCGGAAGGAGTGGGCGCTGTGCCTCGAATTGGCGAATCCAGCGAGATCTTCAAATGCAACTTCTGCGGCAAGTCGCAGAAGCAGGTGAAGCGTCTCATCGCTGGCGCGGGTGTCTACATCTGCGACGAGTGCATCGGACTGTGCAACGAGATCATCGAGGAGGAGTTCCCCGAGTCCACGCCGTCGTTGCTGGAGGAGGACCTCCCCAAGCCCCGGGAGATCCGCGACTTCCTCGACCAGTACGTCGTCGGTCAGGACGCCGCGAAGAAGGCCCTCGCGGTGGCGGTGTACAACCACTACAAGCGGATCCTCGCCGAGTCCACGAAGCCGGCCCGCCATCGTGGCGGGGAGGTCGTCGACGTCGGCAAGTCGAACATCCTGCTCATCGGCCCGACGGGCTGCGGCAAGACCTATCTGGCGCAGACTCTCGCCAGGATGCTCAACGTGCCGTTCGCCATGGCCGATGCCACGGCGCTCACCGAGGCAGGGTACGTGGGCGAGGACGTCGAGAACATCCTGCTCAAGCTCATCCAGGCCGCGGACTTCGACATCAAGAAGGCCGAGACCGGCATCATCTACATCGACGAGATCGACAAGGTGGCCCGGAAGTCCGAGAACCCGTCGATCACGCGTGACGTCTCCGGTGAGGGCGTCCAGCAGGCGCTGCTGAAGATCCTCGAGGGCACCGTCGCCTCGGTCCCTCCCCAGGGTGGTCGCAAGCACCCGCACCAGGAGTTCCTCCAGATCGACACCACGAAGGTGCTCTTCATCGTCGGCGGGGCCTTCGCCGGGCTCGAGGACATCATCCACAGCCGGGTCGGGAAGCGTCCCCTCGGCTTCAGCACCGACTCGAAGGGCCGCGAGGAACTCACCGATCCGTTCGCCGCCGTGCGGCCGGAGGACCTCCACAAGTTCGGGTTGATCCCCGAGTTCATCGGTCGTCTCCCCATGATCACCACCGTCAGCCCCCTGGACCGGGAGGCCCTCGTGCGGATCCTCGTGGAGCCCCGCAACGCGCTGACCAAGCAGTTCGCCCGCCTGTTCGAGCTCGATGGTGTCCAGTTGGACTTCACCGATGACGCCGTCGAGGCCATCGCCGACCTCGCCCTGGAGCGGGGCACCGGGGCCCGGGGGCTCCGCGCGATCCTTGAGGAGTTGTTGCTCGACGTCATGTTCGAGGTGCCCTCGGCCGAGGACGTCGCGCAGGTCGTCGTGACCCGCGAGGCGGTGCTGGGGGAGGGCTCCCCGGAGCGGGTTCCCGCTGAGCTCGTCGCCCGTCGCCGCGACCTGTCGGCCTGAGGCGGGGCGGGCAGCGTCATGCCCAGTGGGGCCGGTGTCGGCACCCGACTCTCCTGAGTGTCCCCGGGCCGCCAAGGTCCGGTAGGTTTGGGGGCATGACTTCCGGCTATCTGCGTTACCCCCACATCCACGGGGATCAGGTGGTCTTCGTCGCTGACGACGACCTGTGGCTCACGACGGTGGCAGGTGGCCGGGCCTATCGCCTGACCTCGGAACGGACCCCCGTCCGTTCCCCGAGGTTCTCCCCGGACGGCACCAAGATCGCCTACGTGTTGGGTGAGAGGGGCAACCAGGACCTGTGGGTCCTCGACCTCGACGGTGGCCGGCGACGCCTCACCTGGCTGAGCGCCCGGAACATGCAGGTCTCCGGCTGGGCCGATGACGACCACATCCTCCTCGCATCCATGCACAACGAGGCGCTGCGCGCCCTGTCGTGGATGTACTCGGTGTCCCTGACCGGCGCCATGGAGCGCAAGCCCTGGGGGCCTGCCATGAGTGCCGCGGTGCATGCGGACGGGCGCGTGGCCGTCGTGTCGCCGAACTTCCGCGGTCCGGAGGCCTGGAAGCGCTACCGCGGTGGGATGGTCAACCGGGTCTGGGTGTCCATCGCCGACGGCAAGGACTGGAGCCGCGTGCTGGGGCAGGAGACCGCCAGCCTCACGGGGGCCACGTGGTGGCGCGACCGGCTGATCTTCACCTCCGATCTCGGGGCGAAGCTGCCGAAGCGGGCGGGGGAGCAGGCGCAGGTCTGGAGCGTGCGTCCCGATGGCACCGATCTGCGCAACCACACCCACCACACCTTCGAGCAGGGCTACTGCCGCGACGCCACCACCGATGGGCAACGCGTCATCTACCACGCCCGCGGCCGCATCTACTGGCTGGCCAACCTGGACTCGAAACCGCGTGAGCTGCAGGTCAAGCTCGCCCTCGGCGCCCCGGACGTGCAGACGATCGAGGGGGTCGAGCACCTGGAGAGCGTGGCCCCCGATCACGGCGGCGACGGTTCCCTGCTGGCCTGGCGGGGGCAGGCCTGGTTCCTGACCCACCGCTCCGGCCCGGCCCGGGCGCTGTCCGATCTGCCCGGGGTGCGGATCCGTGAGGCGATCCCGCTCGGGAACTCCGGCAAGGGGATCTGGGCCACCGATGCGGAGGGCGAGGACTGCTTGGAGATCGTTCAGCTCGACGGCGACGGGGATCCCAGACGCATCTGCCACGGTGCCCTCGGCCGGGTGCTCGCGTTGGCGGCGAGCCGGGACGGCAACCGCGTCGCCGTCGCCTCCCACGACGGCTCCGTTCACGCCGTCGACGTCACCGCGGGCAGCTCCCGTCGGGTCGGGGTGTCGGCCTCCGGCGAGGCAACGGGCCTCACCTTCAGCCCGTGTGGGCGCTACCTCGTCTGGCGCGAGGGGCTGCGGGGTGAGGGACACGTGGGGCGTCTCGTCGGTTACGACCTCACCGAGGGCAAGTCCTTCACGCTCACGCGGGGCCGGTTCAACGACTTCAGCCCGACGTTCAGCCTCGACGGCAAGTACCTGTGGTTCCTGTCCAGCAGGAACATCGACCCGACCTATGACGAGCTTGGTTTCGACCTGAACTTCACCAACACGGTGCGCCCGTTCGTCATTCCACTGCGCGCGGAGGACCCCGCCCCGTTCGGGCCGTCCGCCGACGGCTGGGCCATCAGTGACGGGGATGAGGGTGACAAGAAGGGGGCGGAGCATCACCGCCCCGAGGGCGATGAGACGAAGCAGGAGACCCCGGTCCTCGACCTTGACGGCGCCGAGGACCGCATGGTTCCGCTCCCGGTGGCGGCCGGTCGTTACGACCAGCTCATGGCCACCGCGAACGGGGTGGCCTGGCGCAAACTCCATCCCTACTCCGGGGTTCTCGGCAGCGGTTGGCTACCCGGCTCGGAGCTCAAGGACAGTGTGGAGCTGTTCGACCTCACGCAGCGCAAGGTCAGCACCGTCGTCGAGTCCTGTGATGACGTGGCGATGAGTGGGGATGGCAAGCAGTTGGTCGTGCGCAACGGCGAGGATCTGTGGGTGCAGGCCGCCGATGCCAAACCCGATGACGACGACGCCAGGATCACGGTGGACCTCAGCAGGTTGCGTCGCACCCAGCAGCCCCGCGACGAGTGGCGTCAGATGTTCGACGAGAACGCGCGGCTCATGAGGGACCACTTCTGGCGCGAGGACATGGACGGGGTGGACTGGGCCAGGGTGTGTGCCTCCTACCGGCCCCTCATCGAACGGATCGCCACCCACGACGACCTCGTCGACGTGCTCGGGGAGGTTGTCGCGGAGCTCAACACCTCGCACGCCTACGTCATCCCTGCCTCCGGGGGTGGGGACCAGAAGGTCGCGTGGCTGGGGGCCGAGTTCCGGCGCAACAGCAAGGGGGAGATCGTCATCTCTCGGATCCTCGACGGTGAGTCCTCCGACCCGGCTGCGCGATCTCCACTGCGCGCGGCGGGGGTTGCGGCCCGACCCGGGGATGTGATCCTCGCGGTGGATGGCCGGCTGACCGCCGAGGCGCCCGACATGAACGCCCTGCTGGTCGGGGCGGCGGGCAAGCCGGTGGAGCTCACCCTGGTGCGGGGACGCATGAAGCGACGGGTCGCCGTCGTCCCGGTGGAGTGCGAAGGGCCGTTGCGGTACCACGAATGGGTGGCCTCGCGAGCCGCCCGGGTGGAGAAACGCTCAAACGGCAGGGTCGGATACCTGCACGTGCCGAACATGATGGCACAGGGATGGGCGGAGTTCCATCGGCTCATCGACGAGGCCTGCGCCAAGGAGGCGGTCATCGTCGACGTCCGCTACAACGGGGGCGGGCACACCTCTGCGCTGGTGCTGGAACGCCTGACCCGAAAGGTCATCGGCTGGACGATCGGGCGGCACTTCCGGGAGGCCCAGGCCTACCCGTTCCAGGGGATGCGGGGCCCGGTGGTCTTCGTCACGAACCCCTACGCCGGGTCCGACGGCGACATCATCACGGCGGCCGCCCAGAACCTGAAGCTCGGCCCGGTCGTGGGGGAGCGCTCCTGGGGCGGGGTGGTCGGCATCGACGGCAGGTTCGAACTCGTCGACGGCACCGCCGTCACCCAGCCCCGCTACGGTTTCTCCTTCGACAAGCAGGGCTTTGGGGTGGAGAACCACGGCACCGACCCCGACATCCCGGTGGAACTGTCCCCGGCGGACTGGGAGAGCGGCGTCGACAAGCAGCTCGATGTCGCCATCGCGGAGGCGCTGGCCCGGCTGGGGAAGCAGGCGGCCGCCAAGCCCCCGGTGCTGCCGCCGCCCGCCTTCGGCTGATCCGGTGACGGGCTCAGCTCGCTGACTGCCTCGGGTGGTCGGCGAGCAGGGCCTGGTGCAGGCAGCGCGCGAACCCCCTGGCCGCGCTGGGGGTGAGGGCCCCGTAGTGCAGCAGCAGTGCGTGGTGGCGAGGGCGGATGGCGAAGTCTCCCAGCGCGGAGACCTGGAAGCCGTCCTGCTCCAGACGCATCTGCACCGACAGCTCGTCGGCACCGTCGGGGAGCTGGAGGAGGATCTCGGTGCCGCTGGGGTCCCCGAGGGTCCGGACCGCTGGCACCGTCCTGGCGAGGGCCTTGATGAGGGCGTCGCGGCGCTCCCGGCACAGCGACAGGGCCCGGTTCCGGTGCCGGTAGAGGGCGCCCGAGGTGATGAAGTGGGCCAAGGCCCGGGCCGGGAAGTCGGACACGGGCGCCAGATCGGAGGCACGTCGCCGGAAGCTCGGGTCGACGATGAGCCACACCACCGCCAGCTCCGGGCTGAGGAGCTTGGCGGGGGACCCCAGGTACAGGACCCGGGCGCCCGGCGGGGCCATGGCGAAGAGGGTGGGCTCGGGGGCCCGACCGAAGACGAACTCCGCGTCGAGATCGTTCTCGATGATGATGCCGCCGGTTCTCACCGACCAGTCCAGCAGCTCCTGCCGTCGTTCCTCCGCCATGCTCACCCCGGTCGGCCACTGGCGGGCCGGGGTGACGTGCACCGCCCGGTCGGCGCCGGACAGCATGTCGATACGCAGGCCGTGGTCGTCGACGGGGACGCACCGGACCCGGCAACCGTGGTCGATGAAGTGGCGCTGGATCCTGGGATTGCCCGGATCCTCCACCACCACTGCCTGCCCCCGCAGCTCAGCGCTGTGCACGATGTCGGCGACGACGCTGCCGACGCTGGGACGCAGCACGACCTGTTCGGGGGCGAAGGACATGCCGCGGAACGAGCGGAGGTGATCATGCAGGGCCCGCACCAGCTCACCGGGTCCGCTGCCGGACGCCTCCGGGCTGATGGCCTCGCGCCAGGCCCGGTTCCACTCCCGGGGGTCGAGCACCGCCTCGTGCATGTTGGCGGGCACCGTCAGGTCGAGGAGTGCTTTGCTCGGCTCGGGGCGATGCGGTGCGGGGGAGGGAGTGGAGTTCTTGTGGTCGAGCAGGGCGCGGGCGCCGGGGCTCACCCGGGTGCCGCTGCCATGCACGGAGCGCACGACCCCGAGGCCGACGAGGGTCTCGTAGGCCTGCACGACCGAGGAGCGTGAGATGCAATGCTCCTCGGCGAAGCTCCTCGACGAGGGCAGGGGATCGTCGTCCAGGAGGCTGCCGTCGCTGATGGCGGCGAGGACGGCGGAGACCACCCGCTGTGACACCGGCGTCACGGCAGGGTCGAGGACCACCCTCGGGTGCAGCTCCCGTGCTCTCCTCACCATGCAGCAAGCCTAACGGCTGGTGGGCGTCATCAAGGGGATTCCTGCGGGCCAGGCGTCCGCCAGGTGGTCACCGACGATGACCCTAAGTGGTCTGTCAGGTCACGGATCGGTTACGAAAGACTGGGGTTGCGAGGCCAGCGGTCCGGGAGCAAGGCGGCTCCCACGTGGACTGGCAACGGGAAGGGGAGTCGGCGTGCCCGAAATCAACGAGATCATCATCTGGATCCTCATGGCCTTCATGGTGCTCGGTGCCCTCGACAGGGCCATCGGCAACAGGTTCGGACTCGGCGAGCAGTTCGAGGAGGGGTTCAATGCCATGGGCCCCTTGGCGCTTGCCATGGTCGGCGTCATGTGTCTGGCCCCGGTCCTGGCCAAGCTGCTCAACCCGGTCATCGGACCGATCTATTCGCTCGTCGGGGCCGATCCCGCCATGTTCGCGGGCACCCTGCTCGCCTGTGACATGGGTGGCTGGCCCTTGGCGCAGGCCTTGACCGAGAACCAGCAGGCCGCGCAGCTCTCCGGCTTGGTGCTCGGCTCCATGATGGGTGCCACGATCGTCTTCACCATCCCCGTCGCTCTGGGCATCATCGACAAGAGCGACCGCGGCTTCCTCGCCAAGGGCGTCCTCGCCGGCATCTGCACGGTGCCCGTCGGCGTGCTGGTCTCCGGCATCGTGGCCGGATTCCCGCTGGTCATGGTGCTGGTCAACCTCATCCCCATCGTCGTCGCGGCCCTGCTCATCGCACTGGGTCTGTGGCGGCTCCCCGACGCCATGACCACCGGCTTCGAGTGGTTCGGCAAGTTCCTCGTCGCTCTCATCAGCATCGCGCTCATGATCGGTGTCCTCGAACACATGACAGAGCTCAAGATCATGCCCGCGGGCTGGGAGTTGGCCCCGATCATCGACGAAAAGGGCGAGGTGGAGGGACCCGACGCCATTCAGACCGTCGGCATCATCGCAATGATGCTGCTCGGTGCTTTCCCCGCGGTCCACCTCATCATCAAGTTCGCCAGCAAGCCCCTGACCAAGGCCGGCTCCCTGCTCGGGATCAACGACTCCGCCGCGGGTGGCATGATCGCCACCCTCGCGAACAACATCCCGATGTTCCAGATCATGAAGAACATGGATGCCCGGGGCAAGGTCGTCAACTCGGCGTTCGCCGTGAGCGCCGCCTTCGCCCTGGGCGACCACCTCGGCTTCGTCGCCGGCGCCTCTCGCGACATGATCGTCCCGGTCATCGCCGGCAAGCTCGTCGCCGGGTTCGCCGCTGTGGCCCTCGCCCTGCTGCTGTTCGGTCGTTCCCTCCCGAAGGCCGGTCCCGAGGAGCAGGCTGCGGACGCCGGGGGGACGACCCCGGCCGGGGCGGAAGGGGCCTGATCGATGCGGATCGCCCGGGTCGTTGGAGTGGCGGTGTCCACCGCCAAGGCTGAGACCCTGCGGGGCAGCAAGCTCTTGCTGCTCCGCCCCGCCACCCCCACCGACGAGCCCCACGGGGACGTCTTCGTGGCCGTGGACGCCGTCGGCGCGGGGACGGGCGAACTCGTCCTGGTGGCCGATGGCAGTGCCAGCAGACAGACGGAACTGACCGGTGAGTCCCCCGTGGACTGCGTCGTCATGGCGATCCTCGACTCCTTGGAGGTCGAGGGCGAGATCACCTTCAGGAAGCAGTGACCATGGCCAAGGGGACACGGGAGATGCTCAGTGTGGGCATCGACATCGGGACCACGACGAGCCAGCTCGTGTTGTCCCGACTCACCGTGTCCAACCAGGCGCGGGTGGGACTCGTCCCCCGGCTCGACGTGGACGAGCGCACCGTGCTGTACCAGAGTGAACCCCACCTCACGCCACTGTCCGCCCCCGACGAGATCAACGTCGGGGCCCTGCTGGGGATGATCCACGAGGAGTACGCCAAGGCCGGCATCGACTCCTCACAGGTGGAGACCGGGGCGGTCATCATCACCGGAGAGACCGCCCGGACCCGCAACGCCGAGGCGATCCTCCAGGGACTCTCGGATCTGGCGGGGGACTTCGTCGTGACGGTGGCCGGACCGAGCCTCGAGTCCCAGATCGCCGGCCGCGGCTCAGGGGCCTCCGACTGGGCTGCCGACCACTACGCCACGATCGTCAACGTCGACATCGGTGGCGGATCGGCCAACGCCGCGATCTTCCGGGCGGGCAAGCACGTCGCCTCCGCCGCCGTCATGGTGGGCGGGCGGCAGGCCATCGTGGATCCGGCGACCGGGAACCTCGTCCACCTCAAACCCGCCGGCGAGGTCATCGTCGAGCACCTCGGGTTGCCCCTGCGGATCGGTCAGCCCGCCCCGATCCCGGTGCTGCGGCAGTTCACCGACGCCATGGCGGAGGTCGTGGTGGACCTCGTGCTGGGCAGGACCTCACCACTGGGCGAGAAACTCGCCCTCACCCCACCCCTCGCCGTGGACGGCTCCGTCGCCGCCTATTTCATCTCCGGTGGCGTGGGTGCCGCGTACTACGACGAGGTGCCCTGCGACACCCTCGCCGAGCTGGCCCGCTACGGCGACGTCGGCCCGCTCCTGGCGGCCTCGCTGCGGGAGAACCCACGCTGGCAGCAGCTCCGGGTGGAACGCCCGGCCCAGACGCTGCGGGCCACCGTGCTCGGGGCTGCCAGCCAGCAGGTGACGCTGTCCGGCTCCACCATCTGGGCGGAACGCTCCCACCTGCCCCTGAAGAACCTGCCGGTGATCGAGCCACGCATCCTCGAACACGTCCCGGCCTACCGGGACCCCGAGGCGGTGCGCCGCGCCGTCGCCCAGGCCGTCAAACGCTGGGACCGCGGCGAGAGCGACCCCGGCAACTTCGTCATCGCGTTGGATCTGCCAGCGCTCATGGTCTACCCCCAGGTCATCGACCTGGCCGCCGGTCTGGTGGCCTTCGCCACCGACTACCTGCCGCAGGACCGGCCGCTCGTCCTCGTGACCGAGCAGGACTACGCACAGGTCCTGGGACAGACCATCAAGTCGAAGGCGCCCGCCCTGCCGGTGATCGTCGTCGACCAGATCGGCCTGGGAGAGGGCGACTTCATCGACATCGGTGAGCCGCTGTTCGACGGCCGAGTCGTCCCCGTGTCAGTCAAGACCCTCGTCTTCTATCAATGACGAACGAAGGAAGGAACACCATGCAAGCCGAGATTGAGGAGGTGGCCTGATGCTGCTGCGCACCAAGCTGTTCGGCGAGACCTATGAGTTCAAGGATCTCAAGGACCTGCTCGCCAAGGCCAATGAGGAGAAGTCCGGTGACCAGCAGGCCGGGATCGCGGCCCGTTCGTCCGCGGAGCGTGTGGCGGCCCGCCTCGTGCTGGCGGAGGTTCCCCTGTCGGCCCTGCGTGAGAACCCCGTCGTCCCCTACGACGAGGACGAGGTGACGCGCGTCATCGACGACGCCGTCAACGAGACCATCTACGACGAGATCAAGGGCTGGACCGTCGGGGAGTTCCGCGAGTGGATCCTCAGCAACACCACCACCAGCGACATGATCAAGCGGGTCAGCAACGCGCTCACGGGCGAGATGGTGGCCGGCGTCACCAAGCTCATGAGCAACCTCGACCTCGTGCTGGGCGGCCGCAAGATCACCGTCGTCAAGCACTGCAACAACACCATCGGTCTTCCGGGGCACCTCGCCTCCCGCAACCAGCCGAACCATCCCACCGACTCGGTCGACGGCATCCGGGCCACCGCCTACGAGGGCCTGTCCTACGGCTCCGGCGACTCGGTCATCGGCATCAACCCGTCGGACGACTCCGTGAGCAGCGTCAGCCGCCTGCTGGAGATGACGAAGGAGATCATCGACCGCTGGGAGATCCCCACCCAGAACTGCGTGCTCGCCCACGTCACCACCCAGGTCGAGTGCATGAAGCGCGGCGCCCCCGTTGGCCTGCTGTTCCAGAGCCTCGCCGGCTCCCAGAAGGCCATGGAGAGCTTCGGCGTCAGTGTGGGACTCATCGATGACGCCTACGAGACCGCGAAGAAGTACTCGTGGAGCCAGGGACCCAACTACATGTACTTCGAGACGGGGCAGGGCTCGGCCCTGTCGGCCGACGCCCACCACGGCGCCGACCAGCTCTGCCTCGAGGCCCGCATCTACTCGATGGCCAAGCGCTGGGACCCCTACCAGGTCAACACCGTCGTCGGCTTCATCGGCCCCGAGTACCTCTACGACGCCACGCAGATCACACGGGCCGGTCTCGAGGACCACTTCATGGGCAAGCTCACCGGCATCTCGATGGGCTGCGACGTGTGCTACACCAACCACGCCAAGGCCACCCAGAACGACCTGGAGAACCTCGCCGTGCTGTTCGCCGCTGCCGGGGGCAGCTTCATCATGGGCGTCCCCCAGGGCGACGACGCCATGCTGTCCTACCAGTCGACGAGCTACCACGACGCCCCGGCGCTGCGCCAGGCCCTGGGCCTGCGACCGCTTCCGGAGTTCGAGGCCTGGCTCGAGGACATCGGTCTGTGGCGCAACGGTCAGCTCACCGAACTCGCCGGTGACCCGTCCTTCTTCCTCAAGAGGTGATTGACATGACAGAGAACCTTGAGCAGATCGTCGCCCGCGTCATCGCGGAGTTGAAGCGCGAAGGGATCACGGCCCCCGAGTCCGCGTCCACCCCGAGCGTGGACTCCCCGACGGCGGCCCACCCCGCCCCCGGCCACGGGCTGGTCATCGACCTGCCGGATCCGACGGTGGAGGAGGAGCGCTACAAGCTCCGCGTGGACAACCCCTACGATCCCGACGGCCTGCGCAACCTCTGCGCCACCACCAACGCTCGGATCGGTGTGGGCCGGGCCGGGGCGCGGCCGAAGACCCCGTGCCTGCTGCTCTTCCAGGCCGACCACGGCGTCACCCAGGACGCCATCTACGGTGTGGTCTCGGAGGAGACGAAGGAGGCCCTCAACCTCTTCACCGTCTCCAGCAAGGCTGGGGACCGGGCCGAGTACCTGCTGCGTCCTGACCTCGGACGTCTCCTCACCGACGAGGCGAAGGCCCTCATCAACGAGCGGTGCACCAAGAAACCCGACGTCCAGATCTGCATCGGGGACGGCCTGTCGGCCGCGGCGATCACCAACAACCTCGCCAACATCTATCCCGTCATCGAGCAGGGACTCTCATCGGCCGGTCTCACCCTGGGAACGCCGTTCTTCATCCAGAACTGCCGGGTCGGCGTCATGAATGACGTCAACACCATCATCCAGGCCAAGGTCGTGCTCCTGCTCATCGGCGAGCGCCCGGGGCTCGGCATCGCCGACGCCATGAGCGTCTACATGGGCTTCGACCCGCAGCCCGGGAAGAACGACGCGGATCGGGACCTGATCTGCATGATCACCACCCACGGCGGCACCAACCCGCTCGAGGCAGGGGCGTACGTCGTCGAGGTGGTCAAGAAGATGATCCAGCACGGTGCTTCAGGAGTGAAGCTCCGCGAACTCGCCACCGGAGCCTGAGGAGGAAACCATGCCCATTCTGGAACCCGTCAAGCCAACGATCCTCGCGGCACGCATCATCTCCAACGTCGACCGGGGATACGCGAAGCACCTCGACCTCAACGACGACCAGCGCGCCCTCGCCCTGGTCACCTGCGACATCGACGATGCGCTCTACGTGTCCCTGGACGAGGCGACCAAGTTCGCCGAGGTCGACGTCGTCTACGCCAAGAGCTTCTACGCCGGCTCCGGCTACCCCTCGGGTCCGCTGTCCGGTGAGATCATCGGCATCCTGGCCGGTCCGACCCCGGCCGAGGTCCGTTCAGGGCTCGACGCCTGCATCGCGCACTGCGAGGAGGAGGCCTTCTTCTACTCGGCCAACGAGGCGGGGGATCTCACCTTCTTCCCGCACCTCATCAGCAGCACCGGGACCTATCTGTCCAAGGAGGCGGGGATCCGCACCGGTGATCCGCTGGCCTACCTCATCGCGCCCCCGCTCGAGGCCACCTACGCCCTCGACGCGGCGATGAAGGCGGCGGAGGTCGAGATGAAGGTGTTCTTCGAGCCGCCGTCCGAGACCAACTTCGCGGGCGGTCTCCTCACCGGTTCGCAGAGCGCCTGCCGTGCCGCGTGCTCCGCCTTCCAGGACGCGGTGCTGGACATCGCGGCGAGCCCCCGGAAGTACTGAGGTGCCGACGATGCTCCATGACGCTGATCTGCTGTCCGTGCAACAGGCCCGTGACCTGTGCACGAATGCAAAGGCCGCCATGAAGCAGTTCCAGTTCGCCTCCCAGGAGGAGGTGGACCGGATCTGTGAGGCCATGGTGGAGGCCGCGCTCGCCGAGGCCGGACGTCTCGGTCAGATGGCCCACGACGAGACCGGCTTCGGCTACCCGCTGCACAAGAAACTCAAGAATGAGTTCGCCGCGAGGAACGTGTGGGAGTCCATCAAGGATGTCCCCACCTGCGGGGTGCTGCGCCGCGACGAGGAACGCAAGGTCGTCGAGATCGGCTGGCCCGTCGGCGTGGTGATCGCCCTCACCCCGTCGACGAACCCCACCTCGACGGCGATCTTCAAGATCCTCATCGGGGTCAAGGCACGCAACGCCGTCGTCGTCGCCCCTCATCCCTCGGCCGCCAAGTGCACCGCCGAGGCCGTGAGGATCATGGTGGAGGCGGGGGAGCGGGCCGGGATGCCCCCCGGGCTGGTGAGCTGCCTCACCGACATCACCCTCGAGGGCACCAACACCCTCATGGACCACCACGCCACCGCCATGATCCTGGCGACGGGCGGGCCGGGCATGGTCAAGGCGGCCCACAGCCGCGGCAAGCCCGCCCTCGGGGTGGGCCCCGGCAACGTCCCGGCCTACGTGGACCGCTCCGCCCACATCGTCAAGGCGGCCCAGATGATCGTGGAGTCGAAGTCTTTCGACTGCTCCACCATCTGCGCCACGGAACAGGCAGTCATCGCCGACGCCCCGATCGCCGATCGGCTCAAGTCGGAGATGCAGGCCCGCGGCGCCCACTGGCTGACCAAGGAGGAGGCCGACAAGCTGGCCTCCCGGATGTTCCGGCCCAACGGGATGATGGTGGCCGACCTGGTGGGACGCACCCCCCAGTACATCGGCGAGAAGGTGGGCATCCCCGTCCCATCCGACGCCCGGATCCTCGTCGCCGATCTGGCGGGCATCGGCCCCGCCCATCCACTGTCCCGCGAGAAGCTGACGACGGTGCTCGGCTGGATGGTCGCCGACGGGTGGCGTGACGGTTGCGCCCGCGCGATGGAGATGCTCACCTTCGGGGGCGACGGACACACCGTGGTCATCCACTCCCGGGACGAGGAGTCCATCCTCGCCTTCGGGATCGAGAAGCCGGCCTTCCGGGTGCTGGTCAACACCTGGGGATCGCTCGGGGCCGTGGGATGCACCACCGGCCTCGCCCCGTCGCTGACCCTCGCGCCCGGCGGGATCGGAGGGGCGGTCGTCTCCGACAACATCACCGTTCACCACGTCCTCAACACCAAGCGGGTGGCGTACTCGCTGCACGACGCCCCCGCGGTGGCCCGCGCCCACGGTGGTGGGGAACCGGATTCGTCGGCACCCGTGGGGAGGGCCGGGACGGCAGCGACGTCCGGCGACTCCGCGGATGTCATCGAACGCATCGTCGCCAAGGTGCTCGCAGAGATGCGTGGCCGGGGTGAGAGCTGAGAAGGGAAGGAGATGCAATGACGGTCCCGACGACGAAGCCTCGCACGCAGGCGGCGAAGGGGCAGACCAAGGAACGCGCCGCCACCGCCCAGGTGGAGCCCGGTGGGGCGCCAGCCAAAGGAGCTCCACCCACCAAACCCGCAGCCGCACCCGCGGCGACGGAATCAACCAAGGAAAAGCCAGCAACCAACACCAGAAGGAGTACTCCCATGGCTGATGTCCAGATGATCGCTCTCGGCATGGTCGAGACCAAGGGCCTCGTCGGCGCCGTCGAAGCGGCCGACGCGATGGTCAAGGCCGCCAACGTCCGCCTCATCGGCAAGGAGCAGATCGGTGCCGGATACGTCACCGTCATGGTCCGTGGCGATGTCGGCGCGGTCAAGGCCGCCACCGACGCCGGTGCTGCCGCCGCGGGTCGCGTCGGCGAGCTCATCAGCGTCCACGTCATCCCGCGTCCCCACGGTGACGTCGAGATGATCCTGCCGAGCGCCAAGGGCTGATCCCCATGGCCGGTCGCGTCGTCATCACAGCGGACCGGGTCCGCGATGCCGCCTCCGCGGGCTGCCTCGAGGTCCCGGTGGGGGCGGTCATCACGCCGCTCGCGCGTGACGTGGCGGCGGACCTCGGGGTCACTCTCGTCGAGGGGGGCCGCGGGAAGCCCTCGACGCCCACCTCGCCCGAGGACCCGGACCTGGTACACCGGGTCCGGGACATCGTGACGAAACTGCTGGCTGGAACCGGGGTCGGGACCGGGGCGCTCGCCCCGGCCCCGGCCCACCCGGTCAAGCTGTGTCGCGGTGACGAGGTGGTGACCGAGCCCTTCCCCTACCCGGGGCCACCGCCCGGGCAGCAGGTCCGCACCGGTGATGTCGTCACGGGGGAGGACGGAGCACCCATGGCAGCGGGCTACATGTCCCTGACCGCAGGGTCCTTCCCCTGGCACTTCAGCTATGACGAGGTCCAGATCGTTCTCGAGGGTGAGCTGCACCTCGGAACCCCGGACGGCGTCCGCATCGGTCGCCCCGGCGACGTGCTCTACGTCCCCAAGGGCTCCGATGTCACCTTCGGCACCCCGAGCTGGGCGCGGTTCGTCTACGTGACGTTCCCCGCCGACTGGGAGGCCGGACTGTGACCGTGATCTCAGAGGCGGACCTGCGCGCCCAACTCCGCCCCCCGAAGCGAGGCGCCGTCGTCGGGCTGCCGCCCGGTGCCAGCCTCACCCCGTCCGCACGGGACTTCATCAAGGAGTGGGAGTTGCAGGTCCGCGAGGTCGTGGTCGACGACGAACCCGCCGACCAGGTGCCCTCCTGGCAGCACGAGTCGGTGTTCCCCGTGGTCAAACCCGAGCAGCCGCCTCGCTGCGGCACCTGCCAGGGGGAGATCACCCGCAAACCGGATGCACTGACCCAGCTCAACGACACCCAGTTCGCCCACAAGACCCATCCGAGGATCCGGCTGCGTGGTCAGGTCGACAGTCTGCACGCGCTGGTCCTCATGGCCCAGGCCCAGAGCGTCGCCGGTGGGCCGGCCTGGCTGGTGGAGGCGCTCGGCATCCTCGCCGCCTACTGCAGGGAACTCACCAGCGCCGAGTACAACGAGCGTCCCGTGGCGGCGCTGGAGCTTCCCGGGTGGGACGAGAAGTCGATCCATCGCGCCACCCACCATCCCGACGAGGTGCTCGGGGTGCCCCACGCCACGATCGACGGGACCTCGCCGATCGTCATGCACTGGCTCAACCTGTGCCGCACCCATGCGAGGGAGCTGGAGTTGACGGCGCTGGCGACCTTCCCCGATCCGGAGCATCCCTTCGGCCCCTCCCTCAACCACGCCCTCAACCGCCTTTCCAGCGCCTTCTACCTGTTGCAGCTGAGGCTCGGGAAGGGGGAGAAGTGAGAGGGCTGAAGAAGCTCATGTCCGCCGCGAAGGCGTCAATGAAGTCGTCGACACCCATCCCCTCGGCCACCCCGATCAAGGTGGGGGTCGACCTCGGGACGGCGTTCACCGTCATCATGGTCACTGACGAGGCTGACCAGCCGCTGGCCGGGGCCAGCGTCTTCGCAGATGTCGTGCGCGACGGCGTGGTGTGGAACTTCGCCGGGGCGCGCGAGGTCGTCGCCGGGCTCAAGGCAGACCTGGAACGCCGGATCGGGAGGTCACTGACCTCCGCGACGGTGACCGTCCCGCCTGCCGTGCACGAAAGCGACCACCGCGCCCACCGCTACGTCGTCGAGGGGGCGGGGATCGACTGTACCCAGGTCATCGACGAGGTGACGGCTGCGAACGCGGTGCTCAAGGTGAGCGACGGCGCGGTTGTCGACATCGGCGGTGGGACCACCGGCATCGCGGTCATCAAGGATGGCCGGGTCGTCAAGGTCGTCGACGAGCCGAGCGGGGGCACCCACATGTCCCTGGTGCTGGCCGGGGGGCTCGGTATCTCGTTCGAGGAGGCCGAGAAGCTCAAGCGCAAACCCGGCCAGCATGCCCGCTTGGCCCCGATGGTCACGCCGGTGCTGGAGAAGATGGCCACCATCGTCGCCCGCGCCATCGACGGCCACGATGTCGGGCACATCCACCTCGTCGGCGGAACCAGCTCCTTCACGGGCATCGAGGACATCATGTCCCGGGTCACGGGGGTCCCCGCATCCGCCGCCCCAGCCCCCATGCTCGTCACCCCGCTCGGCGTCGCCAGCTGGGCCGAGCCCATCACCGATTGAACCGACAGGAGGCCGACATGGCACGCCAGATCGTCACCCAGGACCAGATCGTGAGGCTCCTGGCCGAAGGCGCGACGGAACTGCGCCTCGAGGCCGGGGCCATCGTCACCGACGTCGCCGCCGAGATGGCGCAGGACCGGGGACTCCGCCTCGTACGGGACCGGGAGCCGGGCCCGGTGCTGGGGGAACCGGTGGCACGTGACGAGGTGCGGCGCGCGGTCATCGCGGCCCTGGGCAGTGAACCGGAACAGTTGGATGCGGTCCTCGATCGAGTGATGAGGGCCTGAGATGGGGGTTCGGGTTCATGTGATCCCCGCCTCGCCGAGCGGGGACTGTGCGGCGGCCATCCGGGTGCTCACCCAGGTGTTGCCTGACGCGACGGTGCTGGATCTCGGGTGCGTGTTCTCGGGCGGGGCCGTCGATGTGGTGCGTGATCCCTCGGAAGCTCTGGGGCAGGCGCTGGACATGGTCGAGTCCCTTGATGGTGACGTCATCACCCACGTGTCCTTCCCGGTCGCGCTTGAACCGGTCGCGCTTGAGTTGGGGGCGCAGCTGGCGGCGACCCTCGGCGCGGGTGTGCTGCTGGCCCAGGACTGGGAGGATTCGGCGCTCGCCGAGGTGGCCACGGCCGTCGTGACGGCTCGTGGCGCCCGGCTCGTCGCCCGATTCGATGGCCAGAGCCTGCGGCTGCCCGAGACCCCGGACCTGCCCGGGCAGGGCAACCTCACCGTTGGGCGGATGCTGCGGGAACTCACTGCGGGCAGCCGACCCGTCGTCCCGGCCGACCGGGAGGATCTCCTGCTGGGGCTGCTCATCGGCCTCGCCACGGGCCAGTTCCCCCTGCCCGCATCCGTCCTCGTGGACGGCACCCCGCGGGAGGGACTCGAGCAGTTGTGGCGCAGCACCCTGCCGGATGTGCCGCTGCGTCGACGCGGTGACGTCTCGGCGCCTCCGCCCACCAAGGCGCAGTTCCTGGCGTGCCTGGAGCGCGGTCCTGAGCAGCAGACGCTCTCGCCGCTGCTGTTCCAGCGGCAGTTGCTGCGGGACGCGAGGGCCGCGGACGCGCACATCGTGCTACCGGAGGGCACCGAACCGAGGATCCTGCGGGCCGCGGCCGAACTCGTCCGTGACGGCGCGGTGCGGCTGACGCTGCTCGGGCCGGAGCCGGAGGTGCGACAGCTGGCGGCCGCCGAGGGTCTCGACCTGGGGGACGCCGCCGTCGTCGACCCACTCACCCACGAGTGGCGCGACCGGTTCGCCGACGAGTACGCGGAGCTGCGGGCGAAGAAGGGGGTCACGCGGGACCAGGCCTTCGAGCGGATGGCGGACGTGTCCTACTTCGGCACGATGATGGTGCGGGCGGGATTCGCGGACGGGATGGTCTCCGGCGCCGTCCACACCACCGCGCACACCATCCGGCCCGCCTTCGAGGTGATCCGCACCCGCCCGGGTGTGAAGGTGGTCTCCTCGGCCTTCTTCATGTGTCTGGCCGACCGGGTGCTGGTGTTCGGTGACTGCGCCGTCAACCCCAATCCGGGTCCTGCCGAGCTGGCCGACATCGCCGCGGCCTCGGCCGTGACGGCCCGCAGTTTCGGCATCGAACCGAGGGTGGCGTTGCTGTCGTACTCCACGGGAACCTCCGGCTCGGGTCCGGACGTGGACGCCGTCGCCGAGGCGACGGAGCTGCTGCGCAGCGCGGTGCCCGACCTGGCCTGCGACGGCCCGCTGCAGTTCGACGCGGCGGTGGACCCGACGGTGGCGCGCGGCAAGGCCCCGGACTCGCCCGTGGCGGGCCGGGCCACGGTGCTGATCTTCCCGGACCTCGCATCGGGCAACATCGCCTACAAGGCGGTCCAGCGCACCGCGAAGGCGCTGGCCATCGGTCCGGTGCTGCAGGGTCTCAACAAGCCGGTCAACGACCTGTCCCGGGGCGCACTGGTGGAGGACATCGTCAACACGGTTCTCATCACCGCGATCCAGGCGGGGACCGCCCAGCGCTGACAGCGGTGGCTCCACCAACGGCACAGGTCGTGGTCGACCTGTGCCGTCGCGGTTTGACAGTGGGGGATTCCTGACTACAGTACTTAGTGAGTGCTAAGTAAGGAGCTGGGATGAAGCCAGGACTCTCCACGGGCGTCATGGCCCTCACTGCTGGTGCCGCGTTCATCGCAGGGCTCGACAACCTCGTTGTCACCCTGGCGTTGCCCGCGATCCAGCGGGACTTCGGGCTGGGCGTTGCAGGGCTGAGTTGGACCGTGAACGCCTACACCTTGACCTTCGCGGTGGTCATGCTGGCCGCCGCCGCCGTCGGGGAGCGCATCGGCAGGAGGACGGCCTTCCAGGTCGGGGTGGGCGTCTTCACTGCCGCCTCCGTCGCGGTGGCCCTGGCGCCCGGCATCGAGGTACTCGTGATGGCCCGGGCCGTGCAGGGAATCGGAGCGGCGATCCTCGTCCCGCTCTCCTTGACCCTGCTGGTCCAGGAGACGGTCGAGGAGAGGCGCCCCGTGGCCATCGCCATCTGGTCGGCGGCCCAGGGGCTGGCAACCGCGATCGGCCCCCTGATCGGTGGGGCGATCGTGGAGTTCGTCGGCTGGCAGTGGGCCTTCTGGATCAACGTGCCCATCGGCCTGGTGCTGCTGCTGACCGCGCCACGTCTGGTTCGCGATCACACCACCGGCACGGGCGCCTTCGACCTCGCTGGTCTCGTCGGACTCACGACGGGGGTGCTGACCCTGGTGATCGCTCTGACAGCAGGCGGTTCGCCGCTGGCCATTGGGGCTGGGGCCTGGGGCCTGGTGTCGTTGGCCTGGTTCCTGCGTCACATCCAGCGGTCCCGTAACCCTGTCATCGATCCAAGGGTGCTGCGCTCAAAGGGTTTCGGGCTGACCAATCTCACCGCGTTGCTGGTGACCGCGGGCATGTTCGGGGTGGTCTTCCTGCTCACCCAGTACCTCCAGAAGGTCCTCGGGTACGGGCCACTGCAGGCCGGGTTGCTCACCCTGCCCTGGACCCTGCTCCCGGTGCTCGCGGCTCCTGTGGCCGGGCAGCTCGTGACCAAGGTCGGGACAAAGGCCATCCTGACGTTCGGTGCCCTGCTGCAGGCAACCTCACTGGTCCTGTTCGGCCTGGTGCTACGGCCTGACGTGCCCTACCTGCTCCTGCTGCCGGGTCTGCTGCTGGCCGGGCTGGGTATGGGAGCCTTCTTCGCCGTGCTCGCCACCCAAGCTCTTCGTTTCGTCGCCACGAAGGATGAGGGGATCGCCTCGGGAATCAACAACTTCGTCCGAGAGCTGGGCGTGCTCATCGGTGTTGCGATGCTCACCGCCGTTTTCATGGCCACCGGTGATCAGGCCGATGCCACGCGGTTCACCGTGGGACTTGTCGTTAGTCTGTGGGTCGGGGCGGCAGTGCTCACCTTGGCCGTGGTGGTGAGTCTGCTGACCCCGGAACCAGCTGACTCACCGACTGCGTGAGGAACGCTCCCAGGCCCGGGTCACCGTGCACTGACTGATCTGGTCGACCTGGAGCGCGGCGGCGACATTGTGGAGGACCCAGCCCCCCATCATGTCCCCGACCACCTCCGTCGAGGCCCCGGAGAGGGATCCGACCAGGTGCCAGATGCGCTCGAAGCGTTGCGCCACGACCTCGCGGATCTCCTCGTCGGTGCAGCTGGCCGCCCAGGCCTGCAGCTGGAGGGTCAGCAGTTCCTTCTCCTTCGACAGCAGGGCATCGTAGGCCGTGGCCAAGGCCTGCCCTCGCTCATCGGTGGGACTGTTCTCCACAGCCTCCTGCAGCACGGTCTCGATGCGGTCACAACACAGCTGCCATGTCGCGATGAACAGTTGCAGTTTGGAGCCGAAGAGCTGGAACAGGTAGGGCTGGGAAACTCCCACTCTTGCGGCGATGGCCTGGGTCGATGCGCCGTGGTAACCGGAACGAGCGAACTCATGGGTGGCCGCCGTCAGCACCTGGTGCCGACGCTGCTCGGCGGACATCCTGCTCATTGTTCCAGCTCTGCCTCGGCCTTGAGTTCGCCGTCGGCGACCTCCCAGGCGATGTCCCCGGTGATCCGGCAGACCGCACGCAGGTCGGCCTCGATGGTCCGCAGACGCTCCAGGGCGGACTGCTCGCCTCGGAAGGTGATGGCCGTCACCCGGGTCTTCATGGAGGCCTTCGCACTCGACTTGGCGCCACGCACCGCGACGAGCACGGCTGCGACGTCTGCGATGAGCCGGGTGTCACCGTCGGTCGCGACCTCCTGCGGGGTGGGCCAGGCGGAACGGTGGATCGAGGAGTCGTGGGTCCACGCCCAGGTCTCCTCCGTCACGAACGGCAGGAACGGCGCGAACAGCCGCAGCTGGACGTCGAGGGCCAGCGCCAAGGCGTTCTGGGCCGAGGCCTGCTCGTCGGGGGAGTGGGTGCCGTAGGCGCGCTCCTTGACCAGCTCCAGGTAGTCGTCGCAGAACGCCCAGAAGAACGTCTCGGCCGCCTCGAGGGCCGTTGTGTAGTCGAACTCCTCGAAGGCCTTCGTCGCGGCGGTGACGACCTCCGCCAGGCCTGCAAGCATCGCCTTGTCGACGGGGTTCGTCACCCGGGCCAGTTCGCCCGGCTCCGGGGCCATGGACAGCACGAACTTACCCGCGTTGAGGATCTTCATGGCCAACCGACGTCCCACCTTCATCTGGGACTCGTCGAAGGGGGAGTCCATGCCGGGGCGGGCCATCGCGGCACGCCACCTGACCGCGTCGGATCCGTATTTCTCGAGGATGTCGGAGGGCACGACGACGTTGCCCTTCGACTTCGACATCTTCTTCCGATCCGGATCCACGACGAAGCCAGAGATCGTTGCGCGCCGCCACGGCAGCGTCCCGTGCTCGGAGTTCGCCCGCACCACACGCGAGAACAACCAGGTCCGGATGATGTCGTGGGCCTGCGGTGCGATGTCCATCGGGAAGGTGAGCGCGAACAGCTCCGGGTCCCGCTCCCAACCGCACGCGATCTGCGGGGTGAGCGACGACGTCGCCCAGGTGTCCATGACATCCGGGTCGGCGATGAAACCACCCGGGACCCCGCGCTGGGACTCGTCGTAGCCGGGAGGGCAGGAGACGACGGGGTCGACGGGCAGGCTGGCCTCGTCGGCCACGATCATCGCCTCGTGGTCGGGCTCGCCGTCGGCGTCCAGCGGGTACCACACCGGGAACGGCACGCCGAAGAAGCGCTGCCGCGAGATGAGCCAGTCACCGTTGAGACCCGTCACCCAGTTCTCGTAACGGTGACGCATGTGGTCGGGGGTCCACTCCAGTTCCCGACCCCGCTCCAGCAGCGTCTGCTTCAGCTGCTCGTCGCGACCGCCGTTGGAGATGTACCACTGCCGCGTCGCGACGATCTCCAGCGGCTTGTCGCCCTTCTCGTAGAAGTTCACGGGACGGGAGATGGGCTTCGGCTCGCCGTCGAGATCCCCGGAGGCGCGCAACAGCTCCACCATGGCGGCCCGGGCGGAGAAGGCGGTCTTCCCGGCGAGCTCCTCGTACGGCTCCGCGTTGACGAGCCACTCCGGGGTCTCCCGCTGCAGCCGACCATCCCGGCCGATGACGGTGCGGGTGGGCAGATCGAGTTCCCGCCACCACTGGACGTCCGTGAGGTCGCCGAAGGTGCAGCACATGGCGATGCCGGCACCCTTGTCGGGTTCCGCGGCGGGATGGGAGAGCACGGGGATCTCCACCCCGAAGACGGGGGAGGTGACGGTGGAGCCGAACAGACCCTGATAGCGCTCGTCATCGGGATGGGCGATGAGCGCACACACGCTCGGCAGCAGCTCCGGTCGGGTGGTCTCGATGTGCACGGGCCCGTCGGCGCCGTGGAAGGCGACCCGGTGGTAGGCGCCCGGGTGCTCCCGGGACTCCAGCTCCGCCTGCGCGACCGCGGTCTGGAAGGTGACGTCCCACATGGTGGGGGCGTGGCTCAGGTAGGCCTCGCCGCGGGCGAGGTTGCGCAGGAATGCCCGCTGGGCGACGGCCTGCGTCGCGGGGGAGATGGTGGTGTAGAGGGTGTCCCAGTCGATGGAGAGTCCCAGGTGACGCCACAGTTCCTCGAAGACCTGCTCGTCGATGGCGGTGAGTTCCTCACACAGTTCCACGAAGTTGCGGCGCGAGATCGCCACCTGCCGCTTGGGGTCCGGCTTGGCCGGGGGCGTGAAGTCCTCGTCGTACGGCAACGACGGGTCGCAGCGAACGCCGTAGTAGTTCTGGACGCGGCGTTCGGTCGGCAGACCGTTGTCGTCCCAGCCCATCGGGTAGAACACCTGCTTGCCGCGCATCCGCTGGTATCGCGCGATGGTGTCGGTGTGGGTGTAGGAGAACACGTGACCGACGTGGAGCGACCCGGACACGGTCGGTGGGGGCGTGTCGATGGAGAACACCTGCTCCCGCGACTCCGGACGCTGGAAGGCGTAGGTGCCGTCCTGTCGCCACACCGTCGCCCACTTGTCCTCCAGACCTTCGAGAGCTGGCTTCGTGGGCAGGCCGCAGGCATAGTTCGTCATGGTCCCGCATCGTAGTTGGGGGCGACGACGGCAGTCGAATGCACTCGGCAGGACATGAAGAACCGCCGGGCCCGAGGTGGGCACCGGCGGTTCCGCAGGCACGACGGTCAGGTGGTCTTCAGCCTCTCGATCGCCGCCATGAAGGACTCGGCGTTCGGTTCGATGAGGACCTGCTTGGTCTTCTCGTCGATGAAGACCAACGTCTTCCCGTCGACTGTGAAGGTGGGGGTGCCGGTGATCTTGTTGTCGGTCATCGCCCGGTAGGAGCGCTCGGCGAAGGCCTGGTAGGTCTTCTCGTCGTAGGCCTTCTGGAACGCGGTGAGGTCCTCGCCCGTGATCCCGGCCTGGGCGGCGAAGTCCACCCGGAGCTGCTCGTCGGTGAATCCCCGACCCTCTTGGGGCTGGTTGTCGAAGATCACCTTGTGGTACTCGCGGTACTTGCCCACGGAGTCCGCGGCGGCCGCGGCCAGGGCCGCACGGGAGGATGACTTGAAGTTGTCCTGTCGGTTCACGTCGTCGAGGAAGTAGGCGGTGCGGATCTCGGCGGTGATGCGTCCCTCGTCGATGAGCTGGGTGACGACGTCACCGAACTCGTGCTCACGAACCTTGCAGGCGGGGCACTGGTAGTCCTCGTAGATGACCACGTGCGGCGCGTCCGCTGCGGGCTGGGTGCCCTTGGAGTGGAGCTGGATGCCGTGGCCCGCGGTGGCATTCGGGGGTGCCGTGGTGTCGGACTGCTTCTTCCACACGGAGACGACGACGATCGTCACCACCGCGACCAGGACGACGGTGAGGGCGCTGAGCCCCATCACCAGCATGCGACGGTTGCGCTGCTGGCGTTCCTCCAGCTCCTGCTGCTGGCGCAGGGCGGCGCGCTTGCTCAGATTCGAGTTGTTGGCCATCTCGGTGTGATTCTCATTCCTGCTCGGCCGCCAGGTCGGCGGGTTCGTTGTCGTCACTCTGTGAACGGGCGGGGAGTCCGAAAAGTGCCCGATCCAGGCTGAACAGTGACCTGGGGCGCAGCATCAGCCAGCCGCAGAGGCCGGCCATACCGAGGTTCTCCAGCATCTTCTGCGGGTACTGGGTCTGCGAGGCATCCACCTCGCCACCGGTGCCGAAGCAGCCGCAGTCGATGTTGATGCCCTGGCTCCACACCCATGCGATGCCGCCCATGAACATGAGCAGCATGAGGAAGATCGCGGCTGCGGACCACCGGGTGAACAGGCCCCCCAGGAGGAAAAGTCCCGCCACGATCTCCACGATCGGCAGGACCATGGACAGGACGTCGGCGACGTCCCATCCGACCAATTGGTACGCGAGGATGTTGGTGCGGAAGCCCGGCATGTCGACGACCTTCACCGCTCCCGCGAAGATGAAGACGATGCCGGGGATGATGCGGGCAACGAGGCCAACCCAGTCCTTCCATGAACACATGGATGCCGGGGCGTACGAATCAGTCACGCGGACATCCTAACGGTGAGCCCTGAGAGGGTGCGCGGACAGGGGGATCGTGACGAGGATCGTCATGGTGGCCTCTTGGCAAGGCGGACGACGAAGAGCGCACTGGAGCGTGCGTTCGAGGAGGACAACGCAGCCAGGGGGTCACCGGGGCGGCCGCAGTAGATTTCGCCTATCCGCGCGCCCTCTAAACTGAAGTGCATCATGGACCACGTCGCCCTTGTCTCCCATCTGACCTCCCGCTGGCCCGAGCATCGGATCGGCCGCAGCCTCAGTCGTGTCTCCGCCCTCATGGACCTGCTGGGCAGCCCTCAGGACAGCGCCCCCGTGATCCAGGTCGCGGGGACCAACGGCAAGGGATCGACCTGCATCATGATCGATTCCCTGCTGCGGGCCGCGGGGCTGCGGACGGGACGGTTCGCCAGCCCTCACCTGAGCGATGTCACCGAGCGCATCTGTCTCGACGGTGAGCCCATCTCCCGGGAGCGGTTCCACGAGGTCTGGAAGGAGGTCGAGCCCTTCGTGGAGCTGGTCGACGAGCAGCAGCTCGACGGCATCGCCATGACCTTCTTCGAGGTCATCACCGGCATGGCCTACGCCGCCTTCGCTGACGCCCCTGTCGACGTGGCGGTCGTCGAGGTGGGACTCGGTGGTGGCTGGGATGCCACCTCCGTCGCCCGCCCCGAGGTGGCGGTGGTGACCCCGATCGGCGCCGATCACACCCACATCCTGGGGGAACGACTGGCAGAGATCGCGACCGAGAAGGCCGGGATCATCAAGCCGGGATCGACGGCGGTGCTGGCCGGGCAGGAGCCCGCGGCTGTGCAGCCGCTCCTCAGCCGGGCCGTGGAGGTGGGAGCCGTGGTGCGGGCCGAGGGGCCCGACTTCGGGCTGCTGGAGCGTCGCCCGGCTGTCGGCGGGCAGGTCATCCGCATCCAGACGCTGGGTGGCACCGTCGGTGACCTCTTCCTGCCGCTGCACGGGGCCCACATGGCCCGCAACGCGGCCCTCGCCGTCGCGGCCGTCGAGTCCTTCCTCGGGGGGAAGGCGCTGGCCCCGGAGATCATCGAGGAGGGGCTTGCGGAGGTCAAGGCCCCGGCCCGGCTCGAACTCGTCCGATCCTCACCGGCCGTGGTGGTGGACACCGCCCACAACCCGCAGGCCGCCCGGGTGACGGTGGAGGCCTGCCGCGAGGCCTACTCCTTCGCCCCGACGATCGGTGTGGTGGCGATGATGGCCGACAAGGACACGGCCGGCGTGCTGGAGATCTTCGCGGAGGTCATGGACCAGGTGGTCATCACCCGTGCGGCCGGGAGCCCCCGCGCCCTTCCCGTCGCTGAACTGGCCCAGGTGGCGGAGGAGATCTGGCAGGCAGGCGCCGTGCACCAGGCCCCGACGATGGCGGACGCGTTGGATTTGGCCACCCTTCTGGCCGACGCGGCGGGCCCGGCGGCCGGTGTGCTGGTGGCCGGGTCGCTCATCGCGGCTGGGGAGGCTCGCGACCTGCTCACGGGGTAGCTATCATTCTGGCCAGCACTTCCCCGATCAGGAGTATCGCAATGGCGCGACAGTCAACCTTCGTCATCATCAAGCCCGATGCCTACGCCGCCGGTCACGTGGGGCACATCCTCAGCCGCTACGAGGAGGCCGGACTGGTGCCGACACGGCTCGAGGTGTGGCACGTCCCGGCTGAGCTGGCTGACCGACACTACGCCGAACATCTGGGCCGGGACTACTACGCGGATTTGAGGGAGTTCATCACCTCCGGGCCTCTGGTGGCCTGCGAGCTGGTGGGTGAGGGCGCCATCGAGCGGGTTCGGGCCCTCAACGGGGCGAAGAACCCGGCCAACGCTGATCCCGGGACGATCCGTGCGGATTACGGCAGCAGCATCCGTCGCAATGCCGTCCATGCCTCGGACTCCCCGGAGAGCGCGGCGCGCGAACTCGCCCTGTGGTTCGACGAGGAGCCCTGATCCTCGACGGATCCGCCATGCCGGTGGCCGCGGTGATTCCGCCTCCCGGCGTACCCTGATTATCCTTCTCCGCATGACCGACACCTTGCCGGAGCTGTCCCTCTACCCGAAGCTCGAGCCGTTGCTGGCCACCGTCTCGAAACCCGTCCAGTACGTGGGCGGGGAGCACAACAGCGTTCGCAAGGCATGGGACTCCGTTGACGTGCGCTGGTGCCTGTCCTACCCGGACGCCTACGAGGTGGGGCAGCCGAACCAGGGCATCGCGATCCTCTACGAGGTGCTCAACGAGCGGGACTGGATCCTGGCCGAACGCACCTACACCGTCTGGCCCGACATGGATGCGGCCATGCGTGCGGCGGGCGTGCCGCAGTTCACCCTCGACGCCCACCGCCCCGTCGCGGCCTTCGACGTGCTCGGTTTCAGCTTCTCCACCGAACTGGGGTACACGAATCTGCTGTGCATCCTGGACCTCGCCGGGATCCCCGTCCGGGCGGCGGAGCGCACCCTGGAGCATCCCATCGTGCTGGCGGGTGGCCATGCCGCCTTCAACCCCGAACCGATCGCCGACTTCATCGACGTGGCGGTCCTCGGCGACGGTGAGGAGGCGAGCCTGCTCATCAGCGAGATCATCCGTGAGTGGAAGGCCGAGGGTCGCGACGGTGGCCGGGAGGGGCTGCTCATGCGGCTCGCCTCGACGGGGGCCTTCTACGTCCCGGCGTTCTACGACGTCGACTACCTCGATGACGGCAGGATCCAGCGGGTGGCCCCGAACCGGGAGGGCGTGCCGTTCCAGGTCCGCAAGCACACCCTCATGGACCTCGACGAATGGCCCTACCCGGCACGCCCGATCGTGCCGGTGGCGGAGACGGTGCACGAGCGCTACTCGGTGGAGATCTTCCGCGGCTGCACCCGTGGCTGCCGGTTCTGCCAGGCCGGCATGATCACCCGACCGGTCAGGGAACGCAGCCTCACCACCATCGGGTCGATGGTGCAGCAGGGACTCGAGGCCACCGGGCTGGAGGAGATCGGACTGTTGTCCCTCAGCTCAGCGGACCACTCGGAGATCGCCGAGGTGACCAAGCAGCTGGCCGATCGCTACGAGGGCAGCAACGTCTCGTTGTCCCTGCCGAGCACCCGTGTCGATGCGTTCAACATCGATCTCGCCAACGAGCTGTCCCGCAACGGACGGCGCTCCGGGCTCACCTTCGCCCCGGAGGGCGGCTCCGAGCGGATGCGCAAGGTCATCAACAAACTGGTGAGCGAGGAGGACCTCATCACCACGGTCGCCACCGCGTTCAGCAACGGCTGGCGTCAGGTGAAGTTGTACTTCATGTGCGGACTGCCCACGGAGACGGACGAGGATGTCCTCCAGATCGCCGAACTGGCCTCACGGGTCATCGAGACCGGTCGCAAGGCCTCCGGGACGAAGGACATCCGCTGCACCGTCTCGATCGGTGGATTCATCCCCAAGCCGCACACCCCGTTCCAGTGGGCGGCGCAGGCCAGCCACGAGACGATCGACCACCGGCTGCAACTGCTGCGGGACAGGATCCGTCAGGACAAGAACTACGGAAGGGCCATTGGGCTGCGCTACCACGACGGCAAACCCGGGGTCGTCGAGGGGCTGCTGAGCCGTGGCGACCGCCGTGTCGGCGCCGTCATCGAGCGGGTCTGGCGTGAGGGCGGTCGTTTCGACGGATGGAGCGAGTACTTCGACTTCGACCGCTGGGAGCGGGTCGCCAACGAGGAGTTGGCTCGTTTCGGCGTCGATCTGGCGTGGTACACGACGCGGGAGCGTGACTACGAGGAGGTGCTTCCCTGGGATCACCTCGACGCGGGGCTCGACCGTGACTGGCTGTGGGAGGACTGGCAGGACGCCCTCGACGAGGTGCCCGTGGAGGACTGCCGCTGGACGCCGTGCTTCGACTGCGGGGTGTGCCCCCAGATGAACACCGACATCCAGATCGGTCCGACGGGGGGCACGCTGCTGCCGCTGCCCACCCTCAGGCCGGATCTCGGGAGGTCATGACGAGCTGGTCCTCGATGATCCAGTCCCGGCAGGTGATGACACCCGTGATCGTCATGGGCACGGTGAGCACCAGCAGCATCACCAGCGGCCACGTCCAGCCCCCGGTCACCTCCTGCAGGACGCCGAACGCGAACGGGGCGACGGAGGCGAGCAGGTATCCGATGCTCTGCACGAACCCGGACAGTGCCGCAGTGCCTGTCGCCGTCGTGGCACGCATACCGAGCAGCGCCAAGAAGAGGGGGAAGGTCGACAGCCCCGCTGCAGCCAGCAGCGCCCACAGCCAGGGCACCGTCAGTGGAGCGAGAAGGAGGCCCACGAAGGACAGGGCCATCGCTGCGGACAGGGCGAGCATCATGCCGATGGGTTGCGGACGACGTGCCACGTAGGCGGGGATGATGAAGGCGGGGATGATACCGGCGCCGGTGGTGATGGCCAGCATGAAACCCGCTTCCGTCTCACCCATCCCGGCTGCCCGGTAGATGCTCGGCATCCACCCGAAGATGGTGTAGGCGACGGCGGACTGGAGTGCGAAGAACAGTGCCATTGCCCAGGCCGACCGGCTCTGGGCGACCATCCGCACCGAGACGGGGCCGTGGCCGGAGTGGAGGTGGGGGCGGCCGAGCCGGAGCATCGGAAGCCACACGACGGCGGCGGCCACCGCGAGCAGGGTTCCCGCGGTGAAGGCGGCCCGCCACCCGCCGAGTGCTGCGGCGAGCGGCACCGTCGCGGCGCTGGCCAGCGTGAGGCCGATCGACAGGGACAGCGAGTAGAGGCTCGTCACCAGTCCGATCCGGTGCGGGAAGTGCAGCCTGACCAGCGAGGGCAACAGCACGTTGGCCAGCGCCATCCCGGCCAGGGCGACGACGGAGCCGCCGAGGAACAGCCAGGGGCCGTCCACCCAGGCGCGCCCCAGCTGGCCGCCGATGAGCAGCGCGTAGGCGGCGCCGATGGCGCGGTGCGCCCCGATGCGGTGCGCCAACCACGGGGCGGCCGCGCCGATGACCGCGAAGCACAGTGAGGGCAGGGCCGTCAGGACCCCGGCCAGGGTGGGGCCGAGCCCGAGGTCGGCCTGGATCTGGGCCATCGCGGGCCCCACGGCCACCGCGACGGGACGTAGGTTGAAGGCGAGCAGCAGGATGCCGATCAGGGTCAGGGTGGGGGAGACCCGCCGTGCCGCCTCGGGACTCAAAGGGCTGCCTCGTTGTCGCGCAGGGCGAAGGCCATCACGGGAGTGAGGGGCAGCCGGGGGATCAAGGTGGCCTGGAGGGCGTGGTAGAGGTCGGGTTTGCCGGGCCACACCTTCCCGCCGGGCTGGTTGTCGGGGTCGAGCTCGTGACGCCACGAACCGTCCTCCGCGTCGATGAGATGGGTGGCGGCGAAGTCCCACCACAGGGTGCAGTCCCTCAGGTAGCGCTGCTTTCCGGTGCGCTGCCACAGCGCCGCGGCGGCGCCGATCGCCTCGGCGGTGACCCAGTGGAGGCGGTCCTCCGTGACCGGGGAGCCGTCCCAGTCGGTGGTGTAGAGGAATCCGGGACGGCCGTTGCGCGCCCAACCATCGGCCACGGCCCGCTTGTACAGGCGACGGGCGGCCTTCGCCCAGCCCTTCGCGGGTGCGGGGACGTCAGTCAGTCCGGCGGCATCGAGGGCCGCCTCGACATGGAGGAGGAGCCGGGCCCATTCGAGGCCGTGCCCGACGGTGGCGCCGTAGGGGCGGAACTGGTCGTCCTTGCGGTCCTCGTTGTAGTCGGGGAGGAACTCCCAGGCGGAGGAGAAGTGCTCGGGCATGCGCCACCCGTTCCCGGCGGCCTGGTGGGCGGCGAAGGCGGCGAGGCGGGCCGCGCGACGCAGCCAGTGCGGGTCGCCGGTGGCGTCGGCGGCGGCGAGCAGCGCCTCGACGCTGTGCATCGTCGAGTTGATGCCGCGATAGTCCCGCGGTTCGGTGAAGGCGAGATCCCAGGAGTCGATGACCAGGCCGTGGTCGTCGAGGAACCGGGACTCGAAGACGGTCAGGGCCTCCTCGAGCAGCTCCGTGGCCCCGTCGAGGCCCGCCGCCACCGCGGAACTGGCCGCCAGGACCACGAACGCGTGGGCATAGGCCTGCTTCCCGGCCTCCGGATCCGCCGACGAGTCGTTGAACCAGCCGCCGTGCTCGTCGTCGCGCAACGCCCCGGACAACCCGGTCATGGCGGTCTCCGCGACGGGGCGGGAGCCGGGGATGCCCAGCAGGTGCCCCAGGGCGTAGCAGTGGATCATGCGGCAGGTGATCCACGTCGCGGTCGGACGGCCGGGCTCGGGGGCCCCTGCGGCATCCAGCCACGCGGCGCCCTCCCCAGGGATCGGGCACCGTCGCCCGAAGTCGAGGAGCTGTCGGGTCCGGGTGCGCAGCCAGAGGAGATGATCGGGGGAGGAGAGCCAGTTCGACATGGGCTCATCCTTGCGCGTCCCGGCTCAGGAGTCCACGTCCGCAGCGTACGATCGTGACCCGTGGCGAAGCGGCAACCTCCGATCCAGCAGGCCCCACCCGTGCAGCGGGTGCGGCTGCGCTATGCCCGACGGGGCGCGGCGCGGTTCACCTCGCACCGTGACTTCGGGCGCATCCTGGAACGGGCCCTGCGCCGCGCGTCGATCCCGATGGCCTATTCCTCCGGGTTCTCCCCGCACCCGCGCATCTCGTATGCCAACTCGGCGCCGACCTCGGCGGCGAGCGAGGCGGAGTACGTCGAGCTCGCGCTGTCGGCGGAATGCGATCCGTTGAAGATCCTGGCCGCCCTCAATGCCGTCATGCCGCAGGGCTTCGTCCTGTTGGAGTCCGCCGATGCGCTGCCGGAGTCGCTGAGCGATCTCCTCCAGGTCTCCGACTGGGAGGCGCAGCTCGCCGAGTGCCCCGAAGGGGTGCTGGAACGGGCCTGCGCCGCCCTGCTCGCCTCGGACAGTGAGGTGGTGGAGCGGATGACCAAGAACGGGAAACGCACCTTCGACGTCCGCGCGGCGGTCCTGGGGATCGAGGCCGCCGACGGGTACCGGATCACCATGAGGCTGCGTCATCTGACCCCGCTCGTGCGCCCCGACGACGTCATGACGGTGCTGCGGAGGATCGAGCCCGCCATCCCCGATTCCCCGGCCCTGCTCACCCGGCTGCGACAGGGTCCGTTGACCGACACGGGCATCGGGGACCCGCTCCGGGACAAACCTGTGGAACAATAGGCGCAGGTCTCGCACCGCCGGTGCTCCCGAGAGGGGCCCAGGAGTTGGCAACCGCGACGAGATGAATCGACCGCGGCGACTCCGGGACTCCCCGGTTGACCTGAAGGCTTGAGTGGCGCAGTTCGCTGCGCCCGATCCCGGCGCACCGCGCCTGAAGGAGTCAGGATGACTGAACCCACCCACACCGATGCCGCCCTGCCGGAACGCCCCCGCGTCCATCAGTTGGCCAAGCACCTCGGAATCACCAGCAAGGAACTCATCGGCGAGCTCGCGGCGCTCGGCCACCAGGTCGGCAGCCCCTCGTCCTCGGTGCCCGCCGAGGCGGTGACCCTCGTCCTCGCCCAGCACGCCCCCGAACCCGAGACGGTCGGTACCGAGGAGGCCGCTGTGGAGCCGCCCCGGGAGCTCCCCGAGCAGGAGGTGACTCCCGAGCCCGCGCCCGAGGCGAAGCCGCGTCGTCGTCGCGCCGCCTCGCGCCCAGCCGGCCCGCCGGTCGAGGTTGCGGCACCCGCCGCCGAGGTGCCGGTGACCACGATCGCCGCCCCCGCCGCTGAGGTCGAGTCGACCCCCGCCGAGGAGGAGCAGTCGAAGCCGGCGCCCAGGCAGCGTCGCCGTCGCGCCACCCGGGCGGCCGGTGGCCCCAAGGAGGGGCAGCGCCCCGTCGGGGAACCCGCTGTCGAGGAAAGCCCCGCACCCGTTGCCGAGGTGAAGGTCGAGGCCGGGTCCGAGGAGGAGAAGCCCGCACGGGGCCGCCGCCGACGTTCCGGTCGCGGTCGCGGCCGGAGCGACGAGGTCGCCGCCGAGCAGACCGCACCCGCCGAGGCGGGCGAGCGGTCCGAGGAGGCGAGTGAGGTCGAGGAGGACGGGATCGCGGCCGCGCTCCGGATGGCCGAGGAGGCCGCCAGGAACCGTCGTCCCACCATGCAGGACCCGTTCGCGGTGACCGCCGAGGGGCGCACCGAGACCCTCGCCAAGCTCGCCGACGCGATCGCCGACGACCGTGACCCGGACGAGGCCGAGCCGACGGAGGAGAGCGACGACGCGGAGGCCGAGGACGGTGACTCGGGCGAGGAGGAGCGTCCCGGGAGGCGTCGCCGTCGCCGTGGGGGCCGCCGTCGCCGCCGCGGTGCCGGGCGTGACGCCGAGGACGAGGCCACCGAGGAGGGCGAGGAACCGGAGGAGTCCGGCGACACCACCACCGAGGAGAACGACGAGTCCGAGGCCGATCCGGAGGAGAACGGCGAGCAGGAGGAGGAGACCGGCACCCGTCGTCGTCGCCGTCGCCGCCGTCGCTCCTCGGAGAGCAAGACCAGCACCGACGACGAGGTGACCGGCATCGAGGGCTCCACCCGGATGGAGGCCAAGCGCCAGCGCCGCAAGGAGAACCGTGCCGCCGGTCGTCGTCGCGCCCCGATCCTGAGCGAGGCGGAGTTCCTCGCGCGCCGGGAGTCGGTGGACCGGCAGATGGTGATCCGCCAGCGGGAGGATTACACCCAGCTGGCGGTCCTGGAGGACGGTGTGCTGGTCGAGCACTACGTCGACCGCGCCTCCGCGACCTCCCTCATCGGCAACGTCTACCTCGGCCGGGTCCAGAACGTGCTGCCCAGCATGGAGGCGGCCTTCATCGACATCGGCCGGGGCCGCAACGCCGTGCTCTACGCCGGCGAGGTGGACTGGGACTCCTTCGGCGTCACCGCCGAGGACCGCAAGGTGGAGAAGGTCTTCAAGTCCGGCCAGACCGTCCTCGTCCAGGTGACGAAGGACCCCGTCGGCGCCAAGGGTGCGAGGCTCACCGGCCACATCTCGCTCCCCGGCCGCTACATCGTCTACTCGCCGGGCGGTCACCTCTCCGGGATCTCCCGCAAGCTCCCCGACAACGAGCGGGCGAGGCTGCGGCAGATCCTCGGTGAACTCATCACCGACGAGGAGTCCGTGATCGTGCGCACCGCCGCGGAGGGCGTCTCCTCGGAGGAACTCATCCGCGACGTCAACCGCCTCAAGGCGCAGTGGGAGGTCATCGAGAAGAAGGTCGCGGCCGGGAAGGCCCCCGAGGCGCTGTACTCCGAACCGGACCTGACCCTGCGGATCGTCCGCGACCTCTACACCGAGGACTTCCGGCAGCTCACGGTCCAGGGCGACGACGCGCACGAGGCGATCACCGCCTACGTCAGCCACGTCGCCCCGCACCTGGCCGACCGCGTGCAGCGCTTCGAGCCGGGCGAGGACGGACGTGACATCTTCGCCCAGCACCGTATCGACGAGCAGATCGCGAAGGCGCTGGAACGCAAGGTGTTCCTTCCCTCGGGTGGTTCGCTCGTCATCGACCGGACCGAGGCGATGACCGTCATCGACGTCAACACGGGCCGGTTCACCGGTTCGGGGGGCAACCTCGAGGCCACCGTCACCAGCAACAACCTGGAGGCGGCCGAGGAGATCGTCCGGCAGCTGCGGCTGCGGGACCTGGGCGGCATCATCGTCATCGACTTCATCGACATGGTCCTGCCGAGCAACCGCGAACTGCTGCTGCGTCGCCTCGTGGAGTGCCTCGGACGTGACCGGACCCGTCACCAGGTGGCCGAGGTGACGAGCCTGGGCCTGGTCCAGCTGACCCGCAAGCGGATCGGCACCGGGCTGGCCGAGGCCTTCACCGAGGAGTGCACACACTGCCACGGTGCCGGCTACCTCAAGTCCGAGGATCCGGTCGACTCGCAGGCCCCCGCGGACGGTGGGGAGCGCAAGTCGGGTGGCCGTCGGAGGAAGAAGGGATGACGGCATCGACACGCACGCCGTTGGTTTGACCGACGGTCATGGGCAACGTAAAGTTGCTCCCCGGTACTTTTGGGCTGCGCCTGTGCGCGCGGCCAGGTGCCAGCCCCTGACCTGACAGGTTCAGGGATCGACGTGAGAAACCAAGAAGGTAGGTCAGGCGTGTACGCGATCGTGCGCAGTGGCGGACGCCAGCACAAGGTGGCTGTTGGCGACATCCTCGACATCGACCTGGTGTCTGAAGGCGTCGGCGAGACTGTCAACCTGCAGCCGCTGCTGCTGGTCGATGGCGACACCGTGACCTCTGACGCCAAGGCTCTCGGCAAGGTGTCCGTGACGGCCGAGGTCCTCGGTCTGTCCAAGGGTCCGAAGATCCGGATCCTCAAGTACAAGAACAAGACCGGCTACAAGAAGCGCCAGGGACACCGTCAGCGGTACACCCAGGTCAAGGTCACCGGAATCAAGAACTGAGGTAGCACCAGATGGCACACAAGAAGGGCGCGTCCTCGACGCGCAACGGTCGTGACTCGAACGCCCAGCGTCTCGGTGTGAAGCGCTTCGGCGGGCAGCTCGTCGGTGCGGGTGAGATCATCGTCCGCCAGCACGGCACCCACTTCCACCCCGGTGACAACGTGGGTCGCGGTGGCGACGACACCCTGTTCGCCCTGGCCCCCGGTCACGTGACCTTCGGGGTCAAGCGCGGACGTCGAGTCGTCAGCGTTGCCCCGGTCGAGGCCTGATCCTCGACCCCAGGAACGCGCGACGGGCCCACCGGACGGTTGGGCCCGTCGTTTCGTCTATCCACCCCTGACAGGAGAACCCCATGGCCATCCCTTCCTTCGTCGACCGTGTGAAACTGACGGTCCAGGCGGGCAACGGCGGCCACGGCTGCGCCTCCGTCCACCGCGAGAAGTTCAAGCCGCTGGGCGGCCCGGACGGCGGCAACGGGGGTGACGGGGGATCGGTGATCCTCCGGGTCACCGAGAACCTCAACTCGCTGGTCGAGTACCACCGGCAGTCCGTGCGCAGGGCGACCAACGGTCAGCCGGGGCGGGGCGACCATCAGCACGGCGCGAAGGGGGAGGACGTCGTGCTCGCCGTCCCGGCCGGGACGGTGGTCTCCGACGCGACGACGGGGGAACACCTCGCCGACCTCGTGGCGGTGGGGGACGAGTTCGTCGCCGCCGTCGGAGGCAAGGGCGGCCTCGGCAACGAGGCCCTCGCCTCCGCGGCGAGGAAGGCGCCCGGCTTCGCCCTGCTCGGCGAGGAGGGGGAGTCCCGCCTCATCCAGATGGAGCTGAAGGTCCTGGCCGACGTGGGGCTGGTCGGTTTCCCCTCCGCGGGGAAGTCCTCGCTCATCGCCGCGATCTCCCGGGCCAGGCCGAAGATCGCCGACTACCCCTTCACCACGCTGGTGCCGAACCTCGGCGTCGTCGTCGCGGGGGACGTGACCTACACCGTCGCCGACGTGCCCGGGCTCATCGAGGGGGCCTCGCAGGGCAAGGGGCTGGGGTTCGACTTCCTGCGCCACATCGAACGATGCCAGGCGATCGTGCACGTCATCGATCTCGGCACGTGGGAGCCGGGCAGGGAACCGCTCGGCGACCTTGACGTGATCGAGGGAGAGCTCGCCGCGCACGGTGGGCTGGAGGATCGGGTGCGACTCGTGGCCCTCAACAAGATGGATCTGCCCGACGCGCCGGAGCTGGCGGCGATGGTCCGCCCCGACCTGGAGGAGCGTGGCCTCAGGGTGTTCGAGATCTCCACGAAGACCGGGGAGGGGCTGAACGAGCTGAAGTTCGCCATGGCCGACATCGTCACCGCCCGGCGGGCCCTCATCGCCGAGGAGGAGAGCGACGAACCCCGTCCCGTCCTCCGGCCCAAGCCGGTGGGACGTGCCGCTGCCAGCGATGATTCGTTCACCATCGCGAAGAAGGGCGACGGCGAGGGCGGGTTCCTGTGGCGGGTCCGTGGCGCCAAGCCGGAGCGCTGGATCCGGCAGACCGACTTCAACAACGCCGAGGCCGTCGGCTATCTCGCGGATCGGCTCAACCGGCTCGGCGTCGAGGAGGAGCTGCTGCGGCTCGGCGCCCAGGAGGGGGATGCCGTCGCGATCGGCGGCGAGGACGCCGTCATCTTCGACTTCCGGCCGCAGATCGAGGCGGGGGCCGAGATCCTTGCCCGACGGGGTGAGGATCAGCGGCTCGAGACGGAGCGTCCCGCCGCGACCCGTCGTCGCCGGATCGACGCCGAGTACCACGCGTGGCGCGCCGAGCAGGAGGGCCGAGGCGACCATGAGGGATGAGGTGGCCCGGGCGGACCGCATCGTCGTCAAGATCGGCTCCTCGTCGTTGACGGATGCGACGGGGCACCTGCGCCCTGACCGCATCGCCGACCTCGCCGCCCACCTGTCGGCGCTCCGGGCCGATGGCAGGAAGGTGGTGCTCGTCTCCTCGGGAGCCATCGCCGCGGCGCTGGGGCCGCTCGGGCTGGACCGGCGACCCAGGGACCTCGAGACCCAGCAGGCGGCGGCCGCGGTGGGGCAGGGGCTGCTCATCGAACGCTACGCCGAGGCCTTCGCCCGGCACGGTGTGCTGGTGGCCCAGGTGCTCTTCACGGCAGCCGACCTGCAGGACGTCCGGAGTTACCGAAACGCCCTCAACACCGTCTCGCGACTGCTCAGGCTCGGGGTGGTCCCGATCATCAACGAGAACGACACCGTCGCGACCCACGAGATCCGCTTCGGCGACAACGACAGGCTCGCCGCCCTCACCGCGCACCTCATCCGCGCGGATGCCCTGGTCATCCTGAGCGACGTCGAGGGTCTGTACACCACCCATCCCGAGGAGCCCGGGGCCGAACTGATCCGCAGGGTTCGGGACGTGACTGAGCTGAGGGCGGACACGTCACGCATTGGCTCCAGGGTCGGCACCGGCGGCATGCGCAGCAAGGTGGAGGCGGCGCGGATCGCGACCTCCGGTGGGGTGGGGGTCGTGCTGGCCCACGCCGACCGTCTCGAGGCCGCCCTCAGGGGGGAGGAGACCGGCACCTTCTTCGAGGCGACGGGACGTCGTCGACCCCGCCGGATGCTGTGGTTGGCCCACGCCGCGGAGGTGCGGGGCGTGCTGCGCATCGACGACGGCGCGCACCGGGCCCTGGGGCTGGGGCGGGCGTCGCTGCTGGCCGCAGGCGTCGTGGAGGTGACAGGGGAGTTTGAGGCCGGGGACCCGGTCGATATCATCACTGCGTCCGGTGATCTGCTGGCCCGCGGGCTGGCGGATTGCGCTGCTGACGTCCTGAGGCGACGCGTGCATGACGGCGGTCTGGCAGTGCATCGTGATTTGTTGATCGAGATGGTGTCATGATGTTGCTCGATGTCCTGGGCTGGGTCGCGGCCTGCACGGGGATGCTCTCGGGTCTGCCCCAGCTGGTGCGGCTGCTGCGGGAACGAACCAGCGCGGGCGTGTCGCTGCCGATGTGGCAGCTCAACGTTGCCGCCCTCTACGCCTGGAGCTGCCACGGCTTCCACATCGGCCAGTTCAGTCTCCTCATCTCCAACCTGCTGCTGGCGGTGACGTCGACGGCGGTCGTGGTCATGATCTGCCGGGACCGCAACCAGTCGATCTGGGGGAAGCTGGTGCCGGCGTTCCTGTTGAGCGCCTTCCTCTTCGGGGTGATCGACCTGCTGCTGGGTCCGCTGGTCTACGGGCTCGTGGCGGTGCTGCCGTTGGCGGTGGGGCAGGTCACCCAGTTCCTCGATCTGCGTCGTTCCGTCGACATCTCCGGGGTCTCCGGCGGGTTCCTCGCGGTCAACATGCTGGTCCAGGCGCTGTGGTTGGTGTGGGCGGTGCTCATGGGTGAGTACGCCGTGACGGCTGCGTCGACTGTGATGACCCTGCTCACCGGGGCGAACCTGGTCCTCTACCTGTGGCGGGTGGGACGCCCCGTTGCGGAGGCCGAACCCGTCTAGACTCCCGGCATGGAGTTCCACGATCAGGCCCGTGCCGCTCGCGAGGCCAGCCGTCAGCTCGCCGTGCTCACCCGTGAGGCCAAGGACCGCGCCCTGCACGCCATGGCCGATGCCCTGGCCGCCGTGGAGCCGGAACTCGTGGCCGCCAACCAGCAGGATGTGGCCGCCGCTCGGGCAGCAGGTCTGTCGGAGGCCATGATCGACCGGTTGCGGCTCGACGCCGACCGCGTTGCCGGGATGGTGCAGGGGCTGCGTGACGTCGCGGCCCTGGCCGACCCCGTCGGCGACGTGGAGCGGGGATGGCGACTCGGCAACGGGGTCGAGGTGCGGCAGGTGCGGGTCCCGTTCGGCGTGGTGGGGATCATCTACGAGAGCCGTCCCAACGTCACCGCCGACGCGGCCGGGCTCTGCCTGAAGTCGGGCAACGCCGCCCTGCTCAGGGGATCCAGCACCGCCATCGAGTCGAACCGGGTCACGATCCGCGCGTTGCGTTCCGGGCTGGAGCGGGTGGGAATCGACCCGAACGCGCTGGCCCTGGTCGAGGGCGGGCGCGAGGTGACGGCGGAGCTCATGGCGGCGCGCGGACTCGTCGACGTGCTCATCCCGCGAGGCGGTGCCGGGCTCATCAATGCGGTGGTGGAGGAGGCGAAGGTCCCGGTCATCGAGACGGGGACCGGCAACTGCCACCTGTTCGTCGACGCGAGTGCCGACCACGACAAGGCGCTCGCCATCCTGGTCAACGCGAAGGCGCAGCGCCCCAGTGTGTGCAACGCCGTCGAGACGCTGCTGGTACACCGGGACTCAGCTGCTGAGTTCCTGCCGAAGGCCATCGACGCCCTGACCGCGGCCGGGGTGACCCTCCACGGCACCCCGGAGGTGCAGCAGTTCTCGTCCACGGTCGTGCCGGCCGGGGAGGACGAGTTCGACGCCGAGTACCTGTCCCTCGACCTCGCGGTGGCGATCGTCGCGGATCTGGACGAGGCCATCGACCACATCCGCCGTCACACCACGGGACATTCGGAGACCATCGTGACCGAGTCGAGGGCGAGCGCGGACCGCTTCGTCGCCGAGGTGGACGCCGCTGCCGTGCTGGTGAACGCCTCCAGCCGGTTCGTCGACGGGGGGCAGTTCGGTTTCGGGGCGGAGATCGGCATCTCCACGCAGAAACTGCATGCTCGGGGCCCCATGGGGCTGCAGGAACTCACGTCGTCGAAGTACATCGTGCAAGGCGATGGGCAGATTCGGCCGTGACCTTTCCCAGCGCGGTGGTGTGACGCTACCTTGTCGCTGGTAGGGGTGACGGCATGGGGTCACCCCCTGAGGAGGGCGACGATGAGGATACGTGCTGGACTGGGCGCCGTTCTGGCGGTGGTGCTCATGGGGTGCTCGGCTGGAACACAGTCGCCACAGGTGAGCGAGGGCGGCTCGACACCGTCGGTGACAGCGTCCTCCCTGGCCACGGAACCCGAGCCGTCGTCGACCCTGACCTTCCAGGACCGGACAGTCCTGCCGCTGGTGGTGGTCCTGGATGCCTCGGGGTCGATGAAGCACGATGACGCCGGTGCCGGGGTGACCCGGATCGTGGCGGCCCAGCAGGCGGTGACGGGTGTCCTCGCCGCGCTTCCGGAGGGGACCCCGACGGCCTTCGTCGGGTACGGCACCACGATGCACGGGGAGGACGTCACCGCGGAGCAGGGCTGCGCCGACGTGGAGGTGCTCTCGCCGATGGCTCCGCTCGACCGGACGGCGTTGCAGGCGAAGGTGGACGGGGTCGTCGCGGGCGGGTGGACCCCGATCGGTCCGGCGCTGAAGGAGGCGGCCGCCCAGTTGGGCGGGAGGCCGGGTCGGGTGCTGCTGGTCTCCGACGGCAGGAACACCTGCGCGGAGGTGCCGCCCTGCGATGTGGCCAAGGAGCTGAAGGAGCAGAACCCGGAGCTGACGATCTCCGTGGTCAGCCTGCGCACCGACCAGGACGATGTGAGATGCGTCGCGGATGTGACGGACGGGTACTACACGACGGCGGACACCGGGAAGCAGCTCGCCACGCGAGCCATCGCGGCGTTGGATGAGGGCGCGGCGAGGTTCACGCTGTCCCCGTCGGGGGTGGACGGCCTCGTCATGGGCGCCACCCATGCCGAGATCCAGGCCGAGGTGTTGGGCTTCCCGGCTCTGGAGACCGGGACCACACGGCAGATCAACGGTGAGACGGTCACCGTCGTGGTGTTCCTGAACTGCGACTGGTTCTTCAAGGACGGCGTCCTGGTGGGCATCGGGACGGTGGAGGACAGCGGTACCCCGACCATCGACGGGCTCCAGGACGGGCAGCAGATCAGTCAGGTCGAGGAGCATCTCGGCCAGGCCATCGCCGTGCTCACCGAGGGGGAGTACCGGATCCACGTGTACCCGGCCAACCAGGTCGGGTTGTACTGGCGGGTGTTCACCACCGGCGACGTCATCCGCTCCATCGTCCTGTGCCGGTGCGCGCCGTCGGATGCCCTGGTGTTGTCCTTCGACGGTCTGGGGCCGTGGAAGATCGGCGACAAGGACCTCATCCCGCAGGGAAAACTGGTTCCTGAGTCCGAGCTCTGTCCGGGATGGTTGAAGGCGCCCGGCCATGAGGGTAAAGGGATCTCGTTCCAGCGTCTTGACTTCCAGACGGAACGCCCCGATGCGTCCACCGCTTTTGAGATCTGGGTGAAGGAACCATGGGACAGCAACGAGAAGAGCCCAGTCGTGACCTACGCCGGGGCCCGGATCGGCATGACCTTGGGGGAGGTCAGGACGCTGCATCCCGATCTTCGGGTGGAGAGGAAGACCTTGGTCGACGGTGCTGCCGACGTGGCGGTCGTGCGTTCCGGAGAGCGGGAGCTGCTGTTCCTCACCGAGAGCGGGGGACGCGTTTCAGATTCCGACGTGGTGACGCAGATGGTGGTGAGGGATTGGCACCAAGAAGTGGTTGGCGGCTGCTGAGACGTGGGTCCGGGCGGGACCGGCTAGCATGCTCGGCATGAACGTGCTGGAAACCGCCATCGGCAGCGCCGCCCCGGTGCTGGCCGTGGTCATCATGGCGCTGATGCTGGGGCTGGCCGCCTTCGGGTGGTGGCTCGGGGTCTCCAGCGGGAGGGGGAGACGCAGATGACGACGACGGAACTCGCGGCGGCCCGGGTGGGTAGAGAGCGTCGCTACCGGCTCGGGGTGATGGGCGGCACCTTCGATCCGATCCACCACGGCCACCTGGTGGCGGCCAGTGAGGTCGCGGCGAAGTTCGATCTGGACGAGGTGGTGTTCGTCCCCACCGGCATGCCGTGGCAGAAGGCGGATCGGCAGGTCTCGCAGGCGGAGGACCGCTACCTCATGACGGTCATCGCGACCGCCTCCAACCCGCGGTTCTCGGTCAGTCGCGTCGACATCGACCGGCCGGGGAACACCTACACCGTCGACACGTTGAAGGATCTGCGTCGGGAACGGGGCGAGGACGTCGACCTGTTCTTCATCACCGGCGCGGACGCGGTTCGGCAGATCCTCACCTGGCACGGTGCGGATGAGCTGTTCGATCTGGCACACTTCGTCGGGGTGACCCGGCCCGGGGTCCCCATGACCGAGGACGATCTCGCCCATCTCCCGGAGGGGGCGGTGACCCTGCTGGAGGTGCCGGCGTTGGCCATCTCCTCCACGGACTGCCGTGCCCGGGTGCAGCGGTCCGAGCCGATCTGGTACCTGGTGCCGGACGGTATCGTCCAGTACATCGCCAAACGCGGGCTGTACCCGCATCCCGAGACAGGAGTTCCCGTTGACCGTTCCTGATGCCGTCATCGGACACGTCACCATTGCCGCCGAGGCCGCGGCGGACAAGCTCGGCACGAACATCGTCGCCTTCGACGTGAGTGAACAGCTGGCCATCACCGACGTCTTCCTCATCGTCTCGGCCCGGAACGAACGCCAGGTCGGGGCCGTGGTGGACGCCGTCGAGGAGCAGCTCATCAAGCAGGCCGACCTGCGCCCGGTGCGGCGTGAGGGCGATCGGGAGAATCGTTGGGTGCTGCTCGACTACATCGACTTCGTCGTGCACGTGCAGCACACCGAGGAGCGGAGCCTGTACAACCTGGAGCGGTTGTGGAAGGACTGCCCGCAGATTGAACTCGACGTGCAGGAGATCGCCTCGGAGGACGGCGAGGAGTGACCCACACCCGCATCGTCCTGCTCCGGCACGGTCGCACCGAATGGAACGGCGACGGCAGACTCCAGGGGCAGGCGGACATCGCGCTGGATGATACCGGGCTCGCGCAGGCCGACAGGGCCGCCGACTACTTCCGGGACTGGCACTTCGACGCCTGCTACACCTCGGATCTCGGTCGCGCCCGGGTGACGGCGGAGCGGGTCTGCGCGCCGCACGGCATCGTCCCGGTGCTGGATGAAAGGCTGCGGGAGATCAACGTCGGCTCGTGGTCGGGAAAGACCGCGGCGGAGGTCGCCCTCGAGTTCCCCGACTTCATCGACCTCTACACCCGGGGCGTCGACTTCCGGCGCTCGGAGACGGGGGAGACTCTCGCCGAGATGACCAACCGGGTGGTGCCCGCGATCCTCGAGGCGGCGGACCGGCACCCGGGCGGCCAGGTGCTCATCGTGAGCCACGGCCTGCTCATCTCGACGGTGGTGCAGGCCATCGTCGGGCTGCCCGACAGCGTCGTCCTGGCCATCCCCGGCAACGTCTGCTACTCCACCCTCGGCATCGCGGGCCAGCGGCGCTGGGTCATCACCCACAACGCGCCGACGGCCGCGAGCAACGTCGGTTTGCCTCCGGCGATGTGATCCAGTACTGTACATCGAGTCGCAAGACGGGGCTATGGCGCAGTTGGTAGCGCGCTTCCATGGCATGGAAGAGGCCAGGGGTTCGAATCCCCTTAGCTCCACATCGGATGAGGAACCTGCCCCGCCTGACGGCGGGGCAGTTTTGTTTCTGCGGTGAGTTCGGCCGGGGGGCGTCGATGTTGGTGTGGGCAAGGTGAAGCGTCCTGAGTTTTTTCTGAACCGTCCTGGGTTTGGTTCCGATCTGTTGTTGAGAGGATTGGATCATGCCGAGGAAGTATCCAGAAGCGTTCCGTGCCCGGGCGGTACGGATGGTGCGCGACCGCATCGAGCAGGAGGAAGGGGTCAGCCGGTATCGGGCGGTGCGTGAGATCGCGCCAAAGTTGGGGGTGTCATCCGCGGCGTTGCAGCGGTGGGTCGAGCAGGCCGACATCGATGCCGGGACCCAGCCAGGGGTGGCCTCGGATGCTGCTGAGATCAAGCGGCTGAGGCGGGAGAATGCCGAGTTGCGGCGGGTCAACGAGATCTTGAAGACCGCGTCGGCGTTTT
>NZ_RQYT01000131.1 GCF_003932785.1 Arachnia propionica
GAGGGTGCGCGGATAGGTGCGTGTTGGGGATGTGGGGCAGGCACGAACACTGGTAGAAGGGTTCTAGCCAATCCTCTACTACCCAAGGAGTGTTCGTGCCTGCCGTCCCATCATGCATCATCAACCCGTTGTGGGACCAGTTCTCCGCACTGATCCCAGACCATGTGGAGACTCATCCCCTACGGTGCCACCGGCCCCGGATCCCGGACCGGGTCATCTTCGACAAACTCATCCAGGTCGTGGTGCTGGGCATCAGCTACAACAAGATCGCTGACTCCTCCTGTTCAGCCACCACCCTACGCAGCCGTCGTGATGAATGGATCCGGCTGGGGATCTTCACCCGCCTGGAGGCCATCGCCCGTGACGGCTACGACACGATGGTCGGCCTTGACCTGGAAAACCTCCTGATCGATGGCTGCATCGTCAAGGCACCCTGCGGAGGTGAAGCTGCTGGACGTTCCCCGGTGGACCGAGGGAAACAAGGCACCAAACGCTCCCTGCTCACCGACGGCTCTGGGATCCCGTTGGGAGTCGTGGTCGCTCCGGCGAACCGACACGATTCCCCACTGTTACGCCCCTGAAGCGCCCCAGGTTTCGTGCCGGTCCTTTCTGGGGTGGGAAGGTTGGCATCATGCCGAAGAAGATTGATCCCGCGGTGAAGGCTCGTGC
>NZ_RQYT01000132.1 GCF_003932785.1 Arachnia propionica
TGAGGCGTTGCGGTCGGCTGCGGTGAGGGTGGAGGCGCAGGTGGGGGTGCGTAATGCCCGTAAAGCCACGTATGGGACGCATTTCCAAGGGTATTATGCGGAGTTGTGGGCCCGGAATATTGAGACGGCGAATCGGGATGCGAGGGTGTTGGCGTCGCGGTTGCGTGATGTGGCGCAGGGGGTGCGGGATCTGGAGGCTGATGCGAGGGCGGAGCAGGCGAGGATTGATGCGGCCAGGGAGTGGAAGCGGCAGCGGGATGCCCGGTCGGGTTGGGACAAGTTCTGGGAGGGCGCGGATGTTCTGCATTTGTTTCATGGTGATGCGAATCCGCCGAGGATTGATCCGATTCCTCAGATGGTGAAGTCGTATCCGTCGCCACCACTGGAGGGACGTGGGGATTTTGTGGGGAACAAGGACACGGGGGTTTCGTCTGCCCTGCCGGATGATCTGCGGAGTTTCACGAGGTTGGAGCGTGGCTCGAATGATAGAGCGCGTGGGTGGCTTGCCTCGGTGCAGGGGTTGGTGACATCGTTCCAGCAGAGGTGTCTGTGGGGGCAGTTGTCGTGTGAGCCAGTACTGGCGGGCTTTTCGAATTACATCGTCTCGAATGACAATGATTGTGTCCGCACTGATGTGGTTGCGGCGAATTTTGAGGCGGCTGGTGGT
>NZ_RQYT01000133.1 GCF_003932785.1 Arachnia propionica
AGCGGTAAGTGACACGGCGGCCATCATCAGCCTCCACCGCAACAATCCGATCCCCCTCCCACAGGATCATCAACTCCCGGCCACGGACATGGCGGACCCGAACCAACCGCTCCCCCTCATGGACAAACTCAACCATGGCGCCATCAGTCAACATGAACGAGGTGGGCCGCCCAGCCGGGGAGAAACACCACCGAGCGCCCCCATTGTTCGACACCACGAATCCGTCACCCTCACGGGCCAACCAGTAGTTCTCATGCCCGGCGCGATCAAACCCATCCCCCAACCTGGGGAAAAACACCTCACGACCGTCCACCAACGTCCACGCAGCACCCTCATCCGTGACCTCAAGCCCGCAACCATCAAACGACGCCCACCCGGGACCATGCCCACCGATCTTCGGGCTGAGCGATGAGTACGACCGCGCCCACCCCAACAACCCAGCCGCGCCCTCACAGCGCAGATCCTCCTCATTGGCCACGAAGTTCCCCGTCGCCGTGTTCACCGGATCATTCGCATACCCCGACGACGGCGGATTCCCAATCGCCTCCACAGCGGGGATCTCCAACTCCCGCCGCTCCTCAGAGATCCCATTCGCGGCCAAACTCTGCGCGATCGCGTCATTCGACACCGACGACACCACACCACTACCACCAGCCGCCTCAAAATT
>NZ_RQYT01000134.1 GCF_003932785.1 Arachnia propionica
CAACGAAGGACGCTCACGCACCGGCGGAGGCGACACCTCCAACCGAGGCTCCGGATCCGGCGGACCAACCGGCGTCTTCTCCTGACCCCACACGAAAGCAGCAACATCCCCCCACCAGCCACGCTCCTCCTGACGCCGCTTCCAAGCCCTCGCCGTCTCCCGACGCTCCTGCTCCGCCTCAGGGCCTGTTGCAAAAGTCATGCCGGGCTGCGGCGCACCGGGTCGGGCGATCTGGGCCCTCACCATCTTGACCTGTACATCCAGTACAGGAGACAGATGGCGAGTACCCATCTCATCCCGCCCAGAGCGTCCTCACACCGACAGCACTTTCACAACAGACCCTCGCCGCGGCTTTCAAATCCCCGGTCGCGGTCGCCATCTCCTCCAAACGCGTCACCAGGAACGAGGCGTCCGACGCCTGAATCTCACCATTCCTCTCAAAAAGATCAGCATAATACCCCGCGAAATCCTTCAACGCATGCAGCTTCCAAAGATTCCTGGAACCAGCCTGACCCCGGATCGTCTCCGCCGCACCAAAACACGCATAGATCAACGTATAAGCGTGATCATGATTGAAAGGAACATCCTCCTCAATACCGTGCATCGGATCAGTCACGCCACACACCTCATTGCTACATGGACGACAAAAGACAGCTGCCCAATG
>NZ_RQYT01000135.1 GCF_003932785.1 Arachnia propionica
TGATGGGTGGCATTGTTGGTGGGGTGATGGCCTTGTCAGTGGGATGTTCTCCTGAGGGAGCCCCTGGCGGTGAGGGGCCGCCTTCGCCGAAACCGTCTCGGGTGTTGATGCCGACAGAGAATGCGGATCACTATGACGTGGTGGTGCCGGAGGGGTGGAAGGTGGGTCAGTGGGATCAGTATCGAGTGGCGACGTTCTGGGCTTACAAGGTTGAGGATGTGGAGCCACGGGCTCAATTTGGGGTGGAGGGCTGGTCTGGCAGGGCTGCGCGGTTGAAGTTCACGTTGGAGCCTCCGGGGGTTGATGCGGTGAGTTGGGAGGAGGTTCGTGATACGCAATGGGAGTACTTTTCGGGCTCTAGATTTCACGACTTGGTGTTGTTGCCGGACCGGAGCATTGGTGGGGAGCGGGCTGCTGGGATGAGGGTGAATCGGGTGGGGAAGAAGAATACGTTTGTGTGGGAGCAGTGGCATGTGTTACGGCATGATGGGGTGTGGCTCTTTGATCTCTTGTCGGGTGGTGGTCGGGACCGGGTCGGTGATGATGTGTATGAGTTGTTGGATTCGTTTCGGTGGACTGGTCCGGCGCCTTCGCCGTTGCCTGAGCCGCTGCCAGTGCCGACGCCCCGTCAGAGGTGAGGGCTGAGGTG
>NZ_RQYT01000136.1 GCF_003932785.1 Arachnia propionica
GCTGAACCCGCTCACCCGATGAGGGCCGGGACCAGAACCGCCGCCAGAATGAGCGTCGTGACGACCTCCCACATCCCCAGGGACCTGGCCGTCACCGGTCGGCCACGCATCGCCCCGAGCGTCGGCACCAGCCACGCCCTGAGCGTCATCGCCGCGAAGAAGGCGACCAGCCACCACCGCCCCACGCCGACGTCCCAGACGGCGAACAGCACCGTGAAGGCGAGGTGCCAGGCCACCGAGTAGACGATGAAGTCGACGCGCCCACGCTCCCGGATGTTGGTCTTGACTTAGAGGGTGCGCGGATAGGGGGATCGTGACGAGGATCGTCACGGTGGCCTCTGGGCAAGGCGGACGACAAAGAGCGCACTGGACCGTGCGTTCAAGGAGGACAACGCAGCCAAGGGGTCACCGGGGCGACCGCAGTAGATTCGCCTATCCGCGCACCCTCTTAGAACACGGTGCCGAAGAAGTAGCCGAAGCACACCAGCGCCACCCCGTACAGCGTCGGACTCACCACCAGCGGCAGCAGGCAGGCGGCTGCGACGGTGACCCGCTTGGTGTTGCTCATGCGGGCCAGTGTACGAGAGAGGACCTCACGTCTCCTTGGTCTGCACATGTACCCGCGCTGGTAGAGTCC
>NZ_RQYT01000137.1 GCF_003932785.1 Arachnia propionica
AGGAGTCGCTGTCGGGGTTGAGGGCGGGGTCGTCGGCGTTGATGTGGACGAATACCGTGGCCTGGGGCAGCATGTCCTGCCCACCCGCCTGACGCGCGAGGACCCCGACCGCCGCGGCGCGACGCTGCTTCAAATCCCCCGCCTCGACCGGGAGGGTTTTCGCGACCTCGGTGAGGGCATGATCGAAATCCACCGCGTCACGCGGGTCCAGGATCCCGTACAAGGCGCAGTGGCCGTTCTTGACGGTATCGACTGCCACGTACCGGTTCTCCCGCTGCCGGGTCTCTCGTTCCCGGGCCGCCTCGGGGTCGGCGGCGATGATCCAGGCTTCGAGGTGGCGGCGGATCCGCTGCCACGACCACAGTCTGAGAGCGACCGCGAGTTTGCGATCCAACCGCGAAGCCGCCTCCGCATTCAGCTGGGAGACGGCTGGCCGGTTCACCACCTCCGCGACCTGCCACCACCGCAACGAACCGCTCAGGAACGCCTCCCACAACGCCGGGAACCGGAACCGCACATCCAGGACCGTTCCGATCTTCTCCAACGCCGCATCCGGGGAGATCTGAAGAATCCCACCCACCTCATGGGCCAGAAACTCACCCACCGACGGAGTCCCAT
>NZ_RQYT01000138.1 GCF_003932785.1 Arachnia propionica
CGCCCTGCTGAGCGTGATCGAACGCGGCGAACGCCCCGGCCCCCAACGCGAGGCCCTGGCCTGGATCGAGGGCCTCGACCTCGACCCCACCACCCAGCCCGAACGCCTTCTCGGCGCCCTCGACGTCGCCGACAGCCAAGTCGCCGCCGCCTTCACCCGAATCCTGCTCGGGATGAACCCCGACCACGACACCCTCACCCGGATCGCCCTGGCGGTCCTTCCCCGCAAGGAGAAGGGCCTCAAACGCGACGTCCTCAAACGCCTCACCAGCATCGAATCCCCCTCGGCGGAGCTGATGGAACACGTCGCCGACCTCTCCCGATCCACCGACACCACCACGGCCAAGCTCGCCAGCACACTGTGCGACCAGTGGGGCAGTACACCAGCCCCGGAGACCGGGACCCGGGGCCTGTGGCAGGAACCCTCCCTGCCAGACCCCGAACCCTTCCCCGGCCTCGAACCGCTGGTCCTCGACGACCCCGCCCTCGCCGGGCTGATCACGGAGATCGAGGACGACTGGGAGGAGCGCGCCGAGGTCACCGAGCGCGCCCTGGCCCAGCTCGTCGCCACCGCCCACGCCCGCGGCCCCGAGGTGGTCGTCACGGCCTGCCGGGGTCCCCCCGATGGCTACCTGACGCGGCCCCTGTTTCGGCTCGGCGCAGGGGTCATCATTCCCTGCACCGAACCCATCCCGGCCCACTCCCCGGAGGAGGGGCCTGCTCTTCTTGCTGAGCGGCGTGCCCACGACGTGCTGCACCGGATCGGCGAACTTCCCGTCCTGCTGTCCACCCCGAGCACGAACCGCTGGGAGGTCACCGCCGCCGACCTCCGGGCCCGCATCGAACGGTACCGACGCGACGGCATCGCCCTGGAACCCGCCGACCTCGCCGTCGCGCTGGGACGATGCGACCGCGACCGCTGCGACGAACTGGCCGACATCGACGCCC
>NZ_RQYT01000139.1 GCF_003932785.1 Arachnia propionica
GGGTGTGGGGTGAGCCGTGGAGTGTGATGACGGATCCGTCGACGTTGATTTGGAAGCTGCATGAGCAGGGGTATGCTGAGATTTATCTGAAACCTACTTTGATTGCCTGTTCTTTCACCACGTCTGACTGGACGGAGGAGCGGTGGTGATTTCCGTCGTTGATCGAGCTGCTCGCTGGTGCTCGTGGTCCGGCTCGACCAGTGGAGGAGGGGGTCGATGACGTCTTGAGGCATATTTCGTTTGAGACGGCCCGGGGTTGGATTGAGCGTCTGGCGGGGTTGCCTGCTCCAGTGAGGATGCGTGACATTCCGGGGTTGGCGGCGGAGTTCGGGTGGGAGCCCACGAATATCGAATCCCGGTACAGGTATGAGGAGGGGGGGTCCCAGATTGTTCTGGTCATGGGTAATGATGAGACCGGTGAGTTGTCTGACGTCGACTTTGATCTGGTGAGGAACTGGGAGGGGAATCTACTGGGGGATGTGGCGGTGGTGGATTTCTGGCCCAGGTATGTGGAGGCGTTTTGTGGTGCTTGGGGTGAGCCGTGGAGTGTGATGACGGATGTTGACATGATTGATTTCATCTGGAAGTTGCA
>NZ_RQYT01000140.1 GCF_003932785.1 Arachnia propionica
CCCGTGGACTGGAGGGCGTGCTCGAGGGCCAGTAGTGGCAGTGTGGTGGTGTGCAGGCTTGCTGAGACGGCCCAGCCCACGATGCTGCGGGTGTAGACGTCGGTGATGAACGCGACGTAACAAAACCCTGTCAGGACACGCACGTAGGTGATGTCAGCAACCCACAGCTGGTTCGGACGCTCGGCGGTGAACCGGCGGTTGACGAGATCGAGGCGGGGATCGGGTTGCCCGGCAGGGCATGTGGTGCGTGGTTTCCGGCCACGGCGTACGCCCTGGAGGCCGGTGATCCTCATCAAGCGGGCGACCTGGTCCCTGCCGATCTGCCAGCCCGCACGACGCATCGCATGCCACATCTTCCGTACCCCGTAGACGCTGTAGTTCTCCTGGTGGATCCGTGTGATCTCAGGCAGCAGGACCTCATCTCGCATCGCCCGTGTCGAAGTGGGGCGGGTCTTGGCGGCCCGGTAGGCACGGGAGGTGATGAACCCACACGTCGTCGCACGCAGAGTACGGCAGATGGCCTCGACCCCGAAACGGTCACGGTGTTCGTCGATGAACCGGATCATCTCGTCGTGGGGCGGTCGAG
>NZ_RQYT01000015.1 GCF_003932785.1 Arachnia propionica
TGGTGAAACTGTTGGAGCCGCTGCCGGACGCGGCCGAGGTGCTGGCTCAAGGACTGACCCATGAGCACGTGGATGTGCAGCGGGCGGTGGTTGCGTCCCTGAAGCGCCTGGGGCGTGAGGACCTGGCCGATGCCGGCGGGCTGTCCCCGGTCGTCGCTGCAGAGATCGGCGTGGAAATGAACCCGACCGAAACCCGGCAGGCCACTGCGGTGGTGGACCGTCCGGCCCGGCCCGTGGTGCCCTTCACCGATGAGGACGCCCTGGAGCGGGTAGCCGCCCTGGTGGAGGACGGAGGCGACCCCGTCGAACTGGAGCTGGCGCTGGCATGGTTCGCCGGGACCGAGAGTCCCGGGGAGAGGCTCGCCCCGCTCAGGAAGCGAGTCAAGGGCGCGCTGACGCCGCTCCTGCAGGCGGCCTTCAACCTGCCGCCTGAGGTGGGCGCTGAACCGTGGCCCTTCGGGGAGGTCCCGGCCGTGCCGTCCTCGGTGGCACAGGCACTGTGGCACCAGCGAATTGCGGAGGTCGCGGCGGTCGTCGCCGGGAAGGAACCCCGACGGCCGTTGCTGGCGACTCCTTCGGATTCCCACGGCTTCGTCGAGGGCAGCGCCTTCCTCGACCGACTGTCGCAGGCTCGGGCCAGCCTCGGTGACGGTGTGGACCTGCGGCTCCGATGCCCGGGCGATCTGGTGCAGGCGGGGTTCAGGCTGACCGAGCCGGATCGCCTCCGGGCAGAACAGGTCCTCGGATTCTCGTTGCCCGGCCCCTCGTCACGGCTCAACGTGGTGTGGGTCGGGAAGGAGAGTGACGAGAGGAAGCCGAACGGGGAACCCGAGGTCACCTGGTGGCGGGCACGAATGAGCTGCGAGCCGGAGCCGACCGAACCCCATCCCGTCGAAGGGTGGAATCACCTCAACGGGGACGTGCTGCCCTTCGCCCTCGTCGATCCGAGCAGCACCGCCTATCTCGTCGCCGCGACGATCGAGACCGCCATGTTCGGTGTGACGGACTTCCCGTCGCAGGTTCCCCGAGCGTTGAGGTTCCTCCGGGAGCAGAACGGTCGCTGGGCACCCGAGACCGCACAACTGCTCGCCCTTGCCATGTCCGCCCAGCGGGCGGAGACCCGCACGCTGGCCGCGGAACTGCTCGCAGAGAGCATCCCCGGGCGCCTCGGTGCGGCTGAGACCGCCGAGGGGATGGCAGCGACGGTGATGTTGTGCAAGGTCAACCGTTGGGCCTCATCCCTGTCGGATGCGGCCAGCATCAACGCGGGATCGGTGATCGACCTGCTGACCGCCCTGCTGCCCAGGTTGGATCCGGGACTGCGTGGCATCGGCGGGCTCATGCAGCTGTTGCTGGACGAGCAGCTGCGTGTGGGGCGTCTCACCGAGGATGAGACCCTGCGGGAGTGGCTGGCGGGGTTCACGGGTTCCTCGGCTGCCGCACGCTGTGCCAAGGCCCTGCTGGCCGCCGTCCCCTGACCCGGGTCAGTAGGGCTCGGTGAACAGTCGATCAGCTCCCCGCTGGTGGAGCAGCCTCGTGGCGTCCTCGATCATGCCCGGCGACCCGCACAGGTACACGTCCGTCGTCTCCCAGTCGAGGTCCAGCTTCGTCAACTCCGTGGTCACCCTGCCGTGCCTGGCCCCGGGCACGGCCTCGCGGCTGATGCAGCGGATGGTGGAGGGAAGGGGATCGACGAGCATCGTCGTGAGATCCTCCTGGGCCGTCCGGCACCCGAACAGCAGCAGGTCCTCGTCCCTCATGCCATCGGCGAACATCGGCAGGAACGGGGCCAGCCCCGTCCCCGTCGCCACGAACAGTCGGCGTCTCCGTGACCGCGCCGCGACGAACCGGCCCAGCGGTAGCTCCACCCGCGTCGTCGTCCCCGGCGTCGCGGCACGGACGAAACGCGACCCGGCGCCGCCCGAGGCGGTGCTGATGAGCAGCCTCAGCCTTCCCTCCCGGAGTGAGACGATCGAGTAGTCGCGCCACTCGTGGTCCCCGACCAGCAGTCGCGCGAACTGCCCGGCCTGCCATGGCCCCACCTCGCCCTCCAGCGCCAGGGTGAGTTCCCTCACGGTCGGGGTCAGGTCCAGGACCTCGACGACGGTGGCGACGTACCTGTCCTCGGGCAGGGGGGTGTCCCTCAGGTTCGCGACGCGTCCCTCCCGCACCGCCTTCATGATCGTGGGGTAGCCGCGGGGCCCCAGCACCTGGCCCGCCGCGGCGGCGCCGCCCATGAGGGCGCCGACCACGCCGAGGCTCATCGTGTCCTGGCCCGACAGGAACAGACCGCGGATCGGGGTGGCCGGCCCCAGACGCCGGGCCCGCAGCCGAGCGGGCGTTGCGGGAATCCCGAAGAAGGCGCCCCGCGGGTGGGCCGTGTAGTGCTCCGCCGTCAGAGGAGTGGACACCTCCACGTGATCCACCAGGTCCCGGAAACCCGGCAGGACCCGTTCCGCGAGATCCAGCAGCCCATCGGCGATGCGCTGCTTCAGGGCGTCGTAGTCCGCGCCGCGGTTGCCCTTCGCGGCGTCCTGCCACTGCCTGAAGGCGGAGAACGGAGCGCTCGTGACGATCTCCGCGGTGTGGACCGCCTGGCCGGCCTTCACCGACGGGAAGGAGATGAACCCCTCCGTGGCCCTGCCCTCGAGGAGATTGCGGGTGTGGGTGGCCTCGTCGTCGTGGTGGTAGTCGCCGAACACCCGGATGCTCGACCCGTCCACCCCGATCGACGCCGGGTCCTCCCGGAACCGGACATAGGCGACCACGGCCGAGTCGCCCACTCCCAGCTGTTCGATCTGGGTACGTGTCGGTTTCAGCAGGTTGCCGATCGCCCCCTTCGTCGGGAGCAGCTGGGTGAACGTCGTCCTGGCCCCGATGCCGGAGACCACCACAGGGGCCCGGTACACCACCTCCGGTTCCCCGGGTTGCCGCAGGTCCCGGGCCCGCACCCCGACGGCACGTCCCTCGTCCAGGAGGATCTCCAGGACCTCCTGCCCGACGCGCACCTGGCCGCCCGCAGCCTCGATCCCCGCCTCGAAGGTTCGGGCGATCCGGGCGCTGCCCCCGGCCGGGAACCACGCGCCCTTGAGGTAGTGCTCGAAGATCAGGGCGTGGATGGCGAACGCGCTCTTGGCCGGGGGGACCCCGTAGTCGCCCCACTGGCTCGCGAGCAACGCCCTCAGGCGGATGTCACGGACGTTGCGGTCCAGCCATTGCTGCGTCGTCATCGTCCCGAGCCGCTGGGTCAATCGCTGCACCGACCGCATTGCTGCGGCCACCGGGGCGGGCATCATCCCCTGCATGAAGCCCAACTGGATCCAGCGACGCGCCTTCGTGATGTCGGCGAACCAGCGGGAGATCGCGACCTTCTCGTCGGGAAAGAGTTCGACGAGTCGTGACCAGTACTCGTGCTCATCAGCGATCGGGCGCAGCTCGAAGTCGGGGTAGACGTACCGGTCGAACTCCTCCGGCATCCGGTTCCAGACCAGCTGCCCCCCTGACAGGTAGTCGGACAGGAGGCGTGGATCCTCACCCGGGGACATCGCCCCGACGTAGTGGACCCCGACATCCCAGGAGGCGCCACCTCGTCGGAAGGTGTGCGTCTGGCCCCCCGGTTCGGTGTGGCGTTCCAGGACCAGCACCCGCATTCCCGCGACCCCTGCCAGGAGCCCGGCGGTGGTGAGACCGCCGATCCCGGAGCCGATCACGATCACGTCGTAGGACACGGAACCTCCTTGTTCGGTCACCTGGACCGGGACGGCGTTTGGGGGCGGCGGGTATCGTTGCATCATCTGCTGAGGGCAACCTAGGAGGAATCGGCACGGGAATCAAGACCCGGGCCGGTGCCACGTGGGTCAGCAGAGTCGACATGGCCATGGAGCGGACCCGTTCCTGCGTCGGTCGGAGGCGCCCTGGCCGTCCGGGGAACCCGCACGGTAAGACATCCTTAAGGAGAAGACGTATGGGCATCGAGAACAACATCCAGGAAGGCGTCGGCAAGGCCAAGGAGGCCGTCGGCGAGGCCATCGGCAACGAGGAGCTCCGCAGGGACGGTGCTGCTGACCGTACCGAGGGTGGCCTCGGACAGATCGTCGACAAGGCCAAGGAGGGCCTGGGTGACCTCGCCTCCGGCGTTGCCGACAAGGTCGAGGAGATCAAGGACAAGTTCACCAACAAGTGAGTGAACCGACGGGGCGGTGGCCGATCCATGGCTGCCGCCCCGCTTTTCCTCCTGGCGACGAGATGGGGGCGCCATGATCCAGTTCGACAACGTCACCAAGACCTACCCTGACGGCAGCGTCGCTGTCGGGGGCATCAGCCTCCACGTACCCGAGGGCTCCACGACGGTCCTCCTCGGATCCTCCGGATCCGGCAAGACCACCCTCCTGCGCATGGTCAACGCGATGGTGCAACCCACGTCCGGACGGGTTCTCGTTGCGGGCGAGGACGTCGCGGGGCGTGATCCCGTGGCCCTGCGTAGATCCATCGGCTACGTCCTCCAGGACGGGGGACTGTTCCCGCACCGTCGCGTCATCGACAACATCGCGACCGTCCCCCTGCTCGAGGGAACCCCCAGAACCCAGGCCCATGCCCGGGCCATGGAGCTGTTGGAACTCGTCGGTCTCGACGCGGGGCTGGCCAGGCGGTTCCCCAATCAGCTGTCCGGCGGGCAGCGGCAGCGTGTCGGAGTGGCGCGTGCCCTGGCGAACCATCCTCGCCTCCTCCTCATGGATGAGCCCTTCGGTGCCCTCGACCCGCTGGTTCGGGCGGATCTGCAGCAGGAACTCATCGACCTCCAACACCGACTCGGGACCACGATCCTCTTCGTCACCCACGACGTGGAGGAGGCCTTCCTGCTCGGGGACCAGGTTGCGGTGCTGCGCCCTGGGGGGATCCTCGCCGCCATGGGGACCCCTGCTGATCTCATGCTCTCTGAGGACGACTTCGTGGCCAGGTTCGTCGGGACCGGTCAACGACGGCGACGCCTCACCACGGTGGAGCGCCACGGGCGGGTCGTGGTGATCGACGGTGACGGCCGTCCCGTCGGCACCCTCGCGCAGGAAAGCGGGTCGTGCCCTTGAGGTGGCTCTCCCAGAACTGGGGACTGACCCTCGAGCTGCTCGTCGATCACGTCCTCCTGGCGGGGGCGGCCATCCTGGCCGCCACCCTCATCGCCATCCCCTTGGGAAGGCTGGCCGCCACACGACCCCGCTCGGGGGGTGCGTTGCTTGTCGCCCTCTCCCTCATCTATGCGATTCCCTCTCTGCCGTTGCTCGTCATCGTGCCCGTCATCGTCGGGATCCCCGTCCGTTCCGGACTGAACATGGTGATCGTGCTGACCCTCTACGGGGTCGCGGTGCTCGTGGCCCAGGTGGCGGAGGCTTTCCGTGGCCTCCCCAGGGAGGTCATGCTGGCAGCCGATGCCGTCGGGGTGGGGCGGTGGCGTCGCTTCTGGGGCGTGGAGCTGCCGCTTGCGGTGCCGGTCCTGGTGGCGGGGCTCCGGGTGGTGTCAGCGTCGACGGTCTCGCTGGTCACGGTCGGTGCCCTCGTCGGGGTCCGGTCGTTGGGCTTCCTGTTCACTGACGGGTTCCAGAGACGCATCGTCGAGGAGCAGGTCGTGGGGGTCGTGGCGACGCTGCTGCTGGCACTCGTGCTCGACCTGCTGCTGGTCGGGCTGGGTCGGCTCCTCACCCCCTGGGCGAGGAGGGCGGCGGCATGAACCTCTTCATCGAGGCGTTGGCATGGCTGTTCGACCCCGCTCATCTCGGGACCATCGGCCGCCGTGTGACGGAGCATCTCCTGTTCACCCTCGCGGTGGTGGCTGCCTCCGCGATCATCGCCCTGCCGTTGGGGATCCTCATCGGTCACACGAGACGCGGTGCCGTTGCGGTGCCGTTGCTGACATCGGCGGCACGTGCGCTGCCGACGCTCGGCCTGTTGACCCTCGTCGGACTCTGGCTCGGTATCGGGGTCCAGGGTCCCTTCCTGGCACTTCTCGTCCTGGCCCTGCCGCCGATGCTCGCGGGAGCCTATGCGGGGGTCGGAGGCGCCGACCCGGTGACGGTGGACGCGGCGCGGGCCCTCGGGCTGAGTGAACGCCAGGTGCTGACCCAGGTCGAACTCCCGGCGGCGGCTCCGCTCATCGTGGAGGGGATCCGTTCGACGACATTGCAGGTCGTCGCGACGGCGACCCTCGCCGCATACAACGCGGACGTGGGGCTGGGGCGCTTCCTGTTCGCCGGACTCAAGACTCGCGACTATGCACAGATGCTCGGTGGGGCAGTGCTCGTGGTCGTGCTGGCGCTTGTGCTGGACCTGTTGCTGGTCCTGCTCAAGCGTGCAGCGATCCGCTTGGCTGATCCCAGCCGGGCGACCCGGATGAAAGGGGAAACCCGATGAGACGCAGGACCTGTCTGTTCCTCGCAGCGGCAGCCGTCACCCTCGCGGGCTGCGGCACCGCGGCCCAGCTCGAAGGGGGAGAGCAGGGCACGTCGACACTCGTCGTCGGTTCGCAGGACTACTACTCGAACGAGATCATCGCAGAGGTCTATGCCCTTGCCCTGGAGGACGGCGGCTACGAGGTGAAGCGGCAGCTCCGGATCGGACAACGGGAGGTCTATGTGCCCGATCTGCAGGCGGGCCGCATCGACGTCTTCCCCGAGTACAGCGGCAATCTGCTGCAGCACTTCGATCCCGACACCGAGGCGAGGCTCGCCGAGGACGTGACGACGGGGCTGGCGGAGGCCCTGCCGCAGGGGCTGCGGGCCCTCACGTTCGCCCCCGCCACCGATCAGGACTCCTACGTGGTGACCAAGGAGTTCGCCGAGACCCACTCCCTGACGCAGATCGGGGACCTGGCCGGGGTGCCGGGCATCATCCTCGGGGGCAACTCGGAGTTGGAGTCCAGGCCCTACGGCCCGAAGGGGCTCAAGGCCACCTATGGTGTCGAGGCCTCCTTCACCCCCATCGAGGACTCCGGGGGTGCGCTCACGGTGCGGGCGTTGCGTGACGGCCAGGTGAGCCTCGTCGACATCTACTCGGCCGACCCGGTGCTGACCGAACCCGATCTCGTGGTGCTCGAGGACCCCAAGGGGTTGTTCCTGACCTCGAATGTCGTCCCCATTGTCTCCGACAAGGTCGACGACAAGGCGGCGGCCATCCTGGACCGGGTCTCGGCGGCCCTGTCCCCGGAGGACCTGCGGGAGATGAACCAGCGATCCATCGCGGAACAGACCCCGGCGGCCACCATCGCCGCCGAGTGGTTGCGTGCCGAAGGGCTGATCGAGTCATAAGAGGGTGCGTGGTCAGGGGGACACCGGGGCGACCGCAGCGGATGCGCCTCTCCGCGCCCCTCTAAGCCCTTGTGACGCCAATATCGGAGTGTCGGGAATGAACTCAGCCCCAAAGTGGTTTACCATTCAAACAGTTTTTCAGAGGAGAACACCATGCAGTTCGGTATCTTCAGTGTTGGTGACGTGACCACCGACCCCACGACGGGGCGCACCCCCACGGAGCACGAGCGGATCAAGGCCACCGTCGAGGTCGCCAAGCTCGCCGAGGAGGTGGGTCTTGATGTGGTGGCCCTGGGGCAGCACCACAACCCGCCCTTCGTGGCGAGCTCGCCCACCACCACCCTGGCCTACATCGGCGCCCAGACGAAGAAGATCCTGCTCTCGACCGCCACCACGCTCATCACCACCACCGATCCGGTGCGCATCGCCGAGGACTACGGCACTCTTCAGCACCTCGTCGATGGCCGGATGGACCTCATGCTCGGGCGCGGCAACACCGGTCCCGTCTACCCGTGGTTCGGCAAGGACATCCGCGACGGCATCCAGCTGGCCGTGGAGAACTACGCCCTGCTGCGTCGCCTCTGGGACGAGGAGGTCGTGACCTGGGAGGGACGGTTCCGCACCCCGCTCCACGGCTTCACCACCACGCCTCAGCCCCTTGACGGCGTCTCCCCGTTCGTGTGGCACGGCTCCATCCGTAGCCCTGAGATCGCCGAGCAGGCCGCTTACTACGGCGACGGCTTCTTCTCCAATCACATCTTCTGGGGGCCCAGCCACACCCAGCGGATGGTCGAGCTCTACCGGCGCCGCTTCGCCCACTACGGACACGGCACCGAGAAGGAGGCCATCGTGGGTCTGGGCGGTCAGGTGTTCATGCGCAAGAACTCCCAGGACGCCGTCCGTGAGTTCCGGCCCTACTTCGACAACGCGCCGGTCTACGGTGGTGGCCCCTCGCTCGAGGAGTTCACCGCTCAGACCCCGCTGACCGTCGGCACCCCCGAGCAGGTCATCGAGAAGACGCTGCACTTCCGCGACTACGTCGGGGACTACCAGCGCCAGCTGTTCCTCATGGACCACGCCGGACTTCCCCTCAAGACGGTGCTGGAGCAGGTGGAACTTCTCGGCACCGAGGTCGTGCCCGTCCTCCGGCGTGAGTTCGAGGCGCTGCGCGCGCCCGGCGTCCCCGATGCCCCCACCCACGCCTCCCGCGTGGCGGCCCTGGGCGGCAAGGAGCCCGAGGAGGGACGCGCAGCCGTGGACCACTGGACGGGCACCAGGGCCGAAGAGGACAACGCGTCGGCTGCGGGGCGACTGTGACCCGCTTCGTCGTCATCCATGCCGGGCTGCGAGTGCCGTCGACCACCAAGTTGCTGGCTGACGGCTTCGCCGCCGCCCTTGCCGAGCAGGAGTCGGATGAGGTGCGAGTGATCTCGCTGCGGGATCACGCACACGCCATCGTCGACGCCATGCTCACTGGCCTCCAGACGGAGGCGCTGACGGAGGTCATCGAGGAGGTGGCGGCGGCCGAGGCCCTGGTCGTGGTCACCCCCACCTTCTCGGCCTCCTACTCCGGGCTGTTCAAGAGCTTCGTGGACATCCTCGAACCGGGCATCCTCAAGGGGCGCCCAGTCGTCCTGGCGGCCACCGGGGGAACGGCGCGACATTCGCTCATGCTGGATTTCGCGTTGCGTCCGCTGCTGTCCTATCTGGGGGCCCTGCCGGCCCGCACCGGGGTGTTCGCTGCCACCGAGGACTTCGGTGGTGCCGCAGCGCCCCAGGTGCAGCGTCGGATCCAGGAGGCCGTCTCGGAGCTGCGCTCCATGATGTCCTGCGCACCGCAACGTCAGGTCCGCGACGAGTACGACGATGTCGCCCCCTTCGAGGACCTGCTTCGTGGCCTGGGGAGGGCCTGAGGTACTGGCGACCCCGGTTGGATTCGAACCAACGACACCCGCTTTAGGAGAGCGGTGCTCTATCCCCTGAGCTACGGGGCCAACTGGGACAGCCTATCCCATTGTGGCCCCGGTGGTCGCGCCACCACGGGCGGGATCGTGTTCCGGCCGGATCCGATGTCGTAGGCTGCCCGCATGAACGAACTGCCGATCAGCGAGAAGTCGTCCTGCGGTTGCGGACACGATGCCGAGTTGCCGGAACTCGACGTACGCGCCATTCCCCATGCCATCCGGCACGCCGCCATCCACGGTGTGGTCGACTCGCTCCGGCCGGGGGCGGCCTTCATCCTCGTGGCTCCCCACAACCCGCTGCCGCTGCTGGCGGAGATCCAGCAGCGGCACGGTGAGACCATCCGGGTGACCTACCTCGAGGAGGGGCCGGAGGCCTGGCGGCTCAGGCTCGGTCACGGCCGATGATCCCGGCGGGACGCGAATGAACCCGGGCAGGGGCAGGCGTTCCGCACGGGACCACACCGTCGTCGTGTGGCTGGTCGGCGCCCTCATCGTCGCCATCGCCCATCGAGTGGTGCCGGGGTCCACATGGCTGATGGTGCACCTCGTCCTCCTCGGCGCCGTCACCCATTCGGTGTTCGTGTGGAGCCAGCACTTCACCGCGGCGTTGCTGCGGAACCGCCCCGACGAGACCCGCGCCCGGCAACAGAACCGCAGACTCACCCTCCTCGCGCTCGGGACGCTGGCGGTCCTCGTCGGGGTGCCCGCCACCTGGTGGTGGCTCGTCGTCTCCGGGGCGGTTCTGGTCTCCGTGGCCGTCCTGTGGCACGGCTGGTCGCTGTGGGGGCAGCTTCGGGTGGCACTGCCCGGCCGCTTCAGGATCGCGGTCTGGTACTACGTGTCCGCGGCGGTCCTCCTGCCCGTCGGGGCCGGGTTCGGAGCGGTGCTGGCCCTTGGCCTTGACGCCACCTGGCACTGGAGGCTGCTCGTCGCCCACACCATGACCAATCTGCTGGGGTGGATCGGCCTCACGGTGGTCGGCACCCTCATCACCTTCTGGCCGACCGTGCTCCGCACCCGCATGGACGACCGGGCCGAACCACTCGCCAAGGCCGTGCTGCCGTGGCTGATCGGGGCCGTCCTCGTGGTCGTCATCGGGGCCATGACCGGGGTCCGGGCGGTCGCCGTGGCCGGACTCGTCGGCTACCTGGCTGGACTCTGTGTCTGGGGGCGGAGCCTCGTCGCGCCGCTGCGCACCCGTCCGCCACGCGAGTTCGCCTCGGCCTCCATCCTGGCCGCGATGCTGTGGGGAGTGGCCGCCCTCGTCATCACCGGATGGGTCGTGCTCCTCACGCCCCCGGCCGGGTGGAGCGCGTCAGCGACGCTGCTGGCGACGGTGTGGGCGGGCGGATTCGCCGTGCAGCTCCTCACCGGAGCGCTGAGCTACCTGCTGCCCTCCGTGCTCGGCGGCGGTCCGCGAGTGGTCCGGGCGGGGGCGAGGTGGTTCGACAGGTGGGCCGCCTTCCGGCTCGTCGCCATCAACGGGGGACTGTTGCTGGTCCTGGCGCCCACTCCCGACGGGGTGCGGCTCCTCGCCGCTGGCTGTTGCGTCCTCGGCGCCGGGCTGTTCATCCCCCTGATGTTCGGGGGCATCCGGGCAGGCGTCGCCGAGCGTCGAGCACTGGCGGACGAGCAGGGCGCCGGGAGCCGACCGGCAACGGGAGAGACACCCCCGCGCCCCTCCGCCTTCACCATGAACGGTCTGATGGCCGGGGCCATGGCGTTGACCATCGCGGTGTCGGTGGGCATGGGACTCGGTCGCGTCACCCATGAGGACCCCGGCGGTCAGGCGGTGACCCCGACCGGGAACACCGTTCGGGTCCAGGTCAAGGCCGAGGGGATGCGCTTCGTCCCCGACTCCGTGGCCGTGACGGCCGGCGACCGGGTCATCATCGAACTGGTCAACGCCGACCCCGCCATGGTCCACGACCTGAAGCTGGCCGGGCGGACCACCCCTCGCCTCGCGGCGGGGGAGCGGGCCGAGCTGGATCTCGGGGTGGTCAGCGAGTCGACACAGGGATGGTGCACCGTCGTCGGGCATCGGCAGGCCGGGATGGTCCTCGACCTCCAGGTGGCGGGCGCGGCCCCGTCGCCCGAGGAGGAATCGCACCGTGGCGGGCACCATCACGGTCCGGCCCGGGCGGATTCGGCCCCGTTGCAGGAGGTCGTGGACCCGGTCGCCCCGCCCCTTCCCGAAGGCACCGTCCATCGCGTCGAGATGCGGGTCACGGAGGTGCCCCTGGAGGTGGCGCCCGGGGTGTGGCAGCGCCGCTGGACCTTCAATGGCAAGGCCGTCGGGCCGACGCTGCGGGGCCGGGTCGGTGACGTCTTCGAGATCACGCTCATCAACGACGGCACCATGGGGCACTCCATCGACTTCCACGCGAGCAACCTCGCGCCCGACGAACCCATGCGGACCATCGCGCCCGGCGAGAGCCTGGTCTACCGGTTCACCGCGCAACGGGCCGGGATCTGGCTCTACCACTGCGGGACACCGCCCGTCTCCTCCCACATCGCGGCGGGGATGCACGGTGCCGTCATCATCGAACCCGAGGCAGGATTCCCGGAGGTGGACCGGGAGTACGTCGTCGTGGCCTCCGAGATCCATCTCGTCGACGGTACCGGCGACAGCCCCGGAACCGCGGCTGACGTGGACGCCGCCCAGGCGCAGACCGACACCCCCGACTACTCCGTCTTCAACGGCATCGCCCACCAGTACATCCAGCGTCCGTTCGAGGCCAGGGTGGGGGAGAAGGTCCGGTTCTGGGTCCTTGCGGCGGGCCCGAACCTCAGCACCAGCTTCCACATCGTCGGGGCACAGTTCGACACGGTGTACCTCGAGGGCGCCTACCTGTTGAAGGATCGCGTCGACCCGTTCGGCAATGTCGGCGGCGGCTCGCAGGCCCTCGGCCTCGAGGCCGCCCAGGGAGGTTTCGTCGAGACGGTGTTCCCCGAGGCCGGGCACTACACCGTCGTCGACCATGCCTTCCTGGATGCCGAACGCGGAGCCATCGGCACCGTCGAGGTCACACCCTCCTAGTTGTCGTAGCAGGTGATGTGGACGTGGTCCTTGTGGTTGGCGGTGTCGCTGCCACGGCTGGACATGTTCCGCCAGCCCTCCCTGTCGCGGGTGATGTTCCAGATCTGCTGGTTCCAGATGATGTAGTGCACCCGGAACTCCTTGTGGTTGGCCTTGAAGAAGTTCGCGATCTCCTGACCCAGGGCATGGTTCCTGCGGTAGTTCGGGATCATGATGTCGACGGCGCGCCCGGCGGGATGGTCCGGGGTGACGTCACGACGCCAGCCGTACATCGTCTTGATGGCCGGAATGTTCGCCCAGACGTGACGGACGATCTTCTTGATGTTGGCGTTGGTCTGGTCCAGGCCGCTCGACCAGCCGCGGTTCAGGGTGCCGCCATCGCCCCCGGAGGAGGCGGCCGCGGGCGGGGTCGCGCTGACGTACCGGGCCGTCACCCAGCGCATGGTCCCGTTGTGCAGGATCTGGGCGCGAGCGTGCTCGACGACGCCCGTGACCTGGAGCTCGCTGCCCTTGGCGATCGTGCCCGTGTAGTCCTTGCCGGTCGAGGAGTGCCACACGTTGAGTTCGGCGGTGGCGTACTTCGTCGTGGTCGTCGGCTGCGGGGTGGGGGCCGGGGCCGGGGCTGAAACCGCTCCCACCTCGACGAGGAACTTGGCGTTGAACCAGCGGAGATTCCCCTGGTACAGGGCCTCGGCCATGCCGTTGCGGACCACGCCCGTGCAGTCGAGGATGGTGCCCTTCGGGACATCGCCCAGCGACTTGTAGTGGCGGTCCGGGGTGGTGCGGATCATCAGCGCGGTGGTGGCCCGCATCCGCTTGGTCGTCTGCGGGGCCGGTGTCGGAGCGGGGGCAGGCGCCGGGGCCGACGCGTTCTGCGTCGACAGGTACCGGGTCGCGCCCCACAGCGTCTCGCCCTGCCAGACCACCTGGGTGAAGCTGCCGCTGGTGCTTCCCGTGAGGCCGAGCCTCGTCCCCTTGCGCGCGACGGTGCGCACGGAGGAACCCAGGCTGGGACCGGTGCGGAGGTTCAGGTTGACCGTCGTGACGGCCTCGCCGGCCTGGCCCGTCCCCGTCGGCGGGGCCGGTGCGGCGTTGCCGCCGTCGCTGACCGGGGTGAGGTACTTGGCGAACACATAGGCGGTGGCTCCCCGGTACTCGACCCTGGACCAGCCGTTCTCGGTGCTGTGGACGACGATGCGCTCCCCCTTGCGCAGTCGCCCCACGCGGGCGTGTCGGGTGCTGGGGCCCTTGCGCACGTTGACGGATGTGGTGGCCTGCATGGTGGCGTTGGCCGCATCCGCTCCCGCCACGAAGGGCAGGGAGCCCACTGTCTGCATGATTCCTGCAGCCATTCCGGCCGACAGGACCACCCGTCTCGTCTGCACGATCCGATTCACGATTCCTCCGAGTAGTTGTCTCGTCCCGACGCGCCGTCTCCCCCTAGGTCTCGGAGCCCTCGGCGACGTCGACTGCTCCGGAGATTAGGAAGTTCAAATCCACTCCCACAAGCCCGTGAGGGGGCTTTTCCGGTGCCAAGGGATGGGAATCCGCGGATAATCACATTCGTGTGATTCCCGGCTGCCAAGCACGTCCAAACGGCCATGACAAGGGGTGATGTGTGTCGTCTTTATGGTTGACTCGTGTGACGATCGATCCTGAGTGGTAGCTGAGAAAGCCGAGGGCAAAACACCTCAAGTGTCACTTCAGGTTCAGGGTGTGATGGCAAAGTGAATCTCCTTCGACACAACCGCCGAATGGCCGTGGACCGCCCCTGAGTAGACTGCCCGCATGGCGAGCAGAGGCTGGTTCGGGATCCCGTTCTTCGACCGTCAGCCGGAGACCACCACCACTGCCTGCGTGCTGTCCGGTGGTGGATCACGCGCCAGTTTCCAGATCGGCGCGCTGTCCTACCTCTACGCGATGGACCCCGAGTTCACGCCGACCATCTTCGTCGGCACCTCGGCCGGCGCGATTCTCGCCTCCGGACTGGCGCAGTACGCCGACGTCGAGGGGCAGCGGGGGTTCCTCCGACGCATCGACGAGCTGTGGTCGGGCATGCGGGAATCCGAGGACATGTTCACCCCACGCCCCTGGCTTGCCCGGATCCTGGCCGAGGCGCCCGCGTGGCTGGAACTCGTCGGCCAGGCCGGGCGCCCACAGGAGACGCAACGATCATGGCTGCCCCGGCGGCGTCGTCGACCGGACCCCGTCGAGGTGGAGGAACCGTCGGACCCTGTCGCGGAGGCGCTCAGCCCCGACGTGGAACTGCGCGTCGACTTCTCCTTCAGCCTCGTGGCGCAGCTCGCAGGCAACCTCGGCCGACTACCCAAGCTCGGGGGCGACCTCGTCGCCGCGAGGGCCGGGCTCGAGCAGTCGCGCTCGATGTACCGCCCCGGCCCCGTCCTCGCCCAACTCCTCGACCCCGACACCTTTGACCCGCAGCGGGTGAGACACTCCGGGGTCGAGCTGCGGATCGCGATGGTGGCGCTCGAGACGGGGCACCTCCACTTCATGCGGCAGGACGGTGCCCTGGTCAACCGGGAGGACCAGGTCATCGACCCGGGGCCGCACAACCTCACCCGCGGTGTCCTCGCCTCCTGCTCGCTCCCCGGGGTGTTCCGGCCCGTCCCCATCGGGGCGGAGACCTACATCGACGGCGGTGCTCGGGAGAACCTGCCCGCGGAGATGGCCATGGGGCATCTCGGGGCAGGGCGGACCTACGTGGTGTCCTCCCAGTTCGACGGGGTGCCCAGGCGCGCCTCCATGGCCGACGCCGACATCTTCCAGGTCGTCATGCGGGCCACCGAGATCCTCATGGACGAGTCCGGGCGCGATGAACAGGCCTACGCCCACTCGGCGGGGGCCGTGGTCATCTCCCCCGAGGTGGACGTCCACGACCCCATGACGGTCAAACCCGGTCTGGTGGGGATCTTCCGGGACCACGGCTGGTCCCGCGCAGCGGCGGTGATCCAGGGGGCCACCCCCGACGAGTCCCAGGCGCTCAACAGGGTCACGGAGCTGCGAATGCGCGCCCACGACCTCGAGGAGGACTGGCTGGAGGATCCGGCTGACCGTCGTCGCCTGATCGAGCTCGGCAGCGCGAAACTTGAGCTGCGTGATGCGATCGCCCGCTGCCCGGAGGATCTCCTCAATCCGGGGACGATCCTCAGCTGGCGGGACTTCGAGGCCCATCCCGAGCCCCCTTTGATCGACCCGCCCTGGCTGGGACGGTAGTGCCCGCTCGCGTCATCCGTCTTGTCAGCACAGCGCCCCCGCCGGGCCCATGGGCCGGCCACCCCCTAGGGTTGAGGGCGTGGACGACATCGACGATGTGCTCGAGCTGCGTTGGGACCGCTACGGGGAGGAACTCGTCGCGGCGTTGCACCGTGTGTATCCGGAACCCGATCGCCTCGCCGCGCGGGTCCGGGGGCTCGTCCGGGACGCGCTGGAATCCCGGCCCGCAGCCCTGAGGCGCCTCGACGAGACCCGGCTGTTGCGCCCCGACTGGCTTCAGCGGCCCGGAATGGCGGGCTACGTCTGCTACACGGATCGGTTCGCCGGGACCCTCAAGGGTGTCACGGAACGTCTGGATCACCTGCAGGACCTCGGCATCACCTATCTCCACCTCATGCCGTTGCTGCAACCCCGGCAGGGTCCCAACGACGGTGGGTACGCCGTCGCCGACTACCGCGCCGTGCGCAGCGACCTCGGGACCATGGCGGACCTGGCGGGACTGGCAGCGGAACTGCGACATCGGGGCATGTCGCTGGTCGTTGACCTCGTGCTCAACCATGTCGCGAAGGAACACGAATGGGCCGAGCGGGCTCGAGCGGGGGAACAGCGCTACCGTGACTACTTCCTCATCCATCCGGACCGCACCCTTCCCGACGAGTACGAGCGCACGCTGCCCGAGGTCTTCCCGGACTTCGCGCCCGGCAACTTCACGTGGGACGACGAGGTGCAGGGATGGGTCTGGACCACCTTCAACGACTACCAGTGGGACCTCAACTGGGCCAACCCCGACGTGTTCTGCGAGTTCGTCGGGATCATCCTCAACCTCGCCAACCACGGGGTCGAGGTGCTGCGTCTCGACGCCATCGCGTTCATCTGGAAGGTGATGGGGACCGACTGCCAGAACGAACCCCAGGTCCATGACATCACCGCCGCCCTGCGTGCCGTGCTGCGGATCGCTGCCCCCGCCTGCGCCTTCAAGGCCGAGGCCATCGTCGGGCCGCGTGATCTCATCGCCTACTTCGGCGAGGGGCGGAACCACGGGAGGCTGTCCGATCTCGCCTACCACAACTCCCTCATGGCGCAGCTGTGGTCGGCCCTCGCCAGCCGTGACGTGACGTTGCTACGGCAGGCCCTCGACGGTTTCCCGCCGAAGCCCGCCAATGCCACTTGGGGCACCTATGCGCGTTGCCACGACGACATCGGCTGGGCGGTGGACGACCGCGACGCCGCCGCGGTCGGGCTCGACGGGGCGGCACACCGTCGTTTCCTCTCCGACTTCTACTCAGGTGTCTTCCCGAATTCCTTCGCGCGCGGGTTGGTGTTCCAGGCGAACCCGGCGACGGGGGATCGACGCATCTCCGGGAGCCTTGCCTCCCTCGCCGGCCTGGAACGTGCCCTGGCTGAGGGGCAGGAGCCGGAGATCGAGCTCGCCGTGCGTCGGATCAACCTGCTGCACACCGTGATCTGCGGCTTCGGTGGCATCCCGCTCATCTACATGGGGGACGAGATCGGGATGCTGAACGATCACGGCTATGCCGAAACCCCGGAGCACGCGGAGGACAACCGGTGGGTCCATCGCCCCGTCATGGACTGGGCGACGGTGGCCGAACTCGATCGGCAGCCGCACAGCCCCGCGGCGCGGATCCACGCCTGGCTGCGTCACGTGCTGGGGGTCAGGCGTCACACCCCGCACCTCCACGCCAGCGTCGAGTCCATCACCCTGGACGTCGGGGACCGACGAGTCCTGGCGCTCGGCCGCAGCCACCCCGTCGGGCCTATGATCCAGCTGTACAACCTCTCGGAGGAGCGCGTGACCCTGCCGATGCAGGTGCTGCGTGACCGGTTCGGTCGCAGCGCGCGGGAGCTGCTCGACGACGTGGACTGGGACCTCGGCCCTGAGAACCTCGAACTCCCGCCCTACGCGGTGAAGTGGTTCATCCAAGGTCGGGACCTCTGAGCGTCCGGGTCCGGAGGCGTGGCTGAGGCGCAGCAGTGCCCCCAGCGGGGCTCGAACCCGCGACCCGAGGATTAAAAGTCCACTGCTCTGCCAGCTGAGCTATAGGGGCGTTGGAATTGTAGTACGGGTCGGGGCAATCTTGAAGGGTGGGTGACTGGATCGGACTCGTGGTGGCGCTGGCAGTGGGGGTGCCGCTTCTCCTCGCGGCGGTGTGGGGTGACGTGCGGCGACGCCGTCGCAGCGAGGGCCCCGTGGAGGACGCCGGGGTCGGCTACCTCACGGCCTCCGAGATTGCCGCCATGCCCGCCCCGCCCGCCGCGGCACGACACGACGTCGAGGCGGGGACCCTCCTGCCGTTGGGACACGCTGACCCCGGGTTCGCCGACGCCGACGGGAGGGTCGAGTTCTCCGACGCCCGGATCCTCATGATCCGGGGCGCCGGCCTGACGATGCGGGAACTCATGGTGCCCCTGTCGCGCCACCAGCCGCTGGTGATCGTCGCCGAGGAACTCGACCCCGAACTCGTCGACACCCTCGTCGCGAATCGCCGGGCCCTGCACCTGCTCGTCGTGGCCGTGGTCACCCCCGGCGACGCAGGCATCGCGGAACTCACGGGGGCCGAGCCCCTCGACGTGTCGGACCTCAAGGCCGGCTACGTGCCTGAGGAGGCCCTCGGCCGCGCCGCCACCTGGGTCAGCGACGCGGAGACGACGAGGATCGTCCCCGCTGAATGAGGGATCGCGCCGCCCCCGGGCGTGTTCGGGGAGCCCGTGTAGGACGACACGAAGAGTTCTCCAGAAGAGCCTCATCCGTCACAGCCCCGGCATGCCGGGGCTGTTGTGCCTTCGTGGGTGCATCGCCATGGTCACGAATCGCCGTGCTGCTTCCATGGCACCGTTGACATCGCGATCTCACCGAAGCAAAGCGGCGATTCGTGACCACCTCGTCCTTCAGTCACCCCGTCCAGCGGGCCTCCCGCTCCCCCCGTCGGCCTCCTCACCGTGCTGATTCGCCTGCCTTGGGTCGGAAACGCCTGCCTTCTTTCACTTCGCCTGCCGAACAAGACGGGCGAGCCGCCGACAAGGCAGGCGAACCACACCCAAGGCAGGCGAGTTGCCACCTGGGGCGTCAGGCGCAACGATGGCTCGGTGACCCAGGAGAAGCACCAGGACCTGAGCCGATACGGGTGGATCGCCGTCGGCGCCGCCCTCGCCACCATCCTGCTCAAGGCAGGGGCCTGGCTCGTCACCGGGTCCGTCGGCCTCCTCGCGGATGCCGCCGAGTCCGTGGTCAACCTCGTCGCCGCCATCGTGGCTCTCATCGCCCTGAAGATCGCCGCCAAACCCGCCGACCACAACCACCACTTCGGGCACACCAAGGCCGAGTACTTCTCCGCGGGGGCGGAGGGGCTCATGATCTTCATCGCCGCCGCCTCCATCATCGTCTTCGCGGTGCAGCGGTTGCTGTCCCCCCAGCCCCTGGAACAGGTCGGTGTCGGTCTCGCGATCTCCGTCGTCGCCTCCGTCATCAACGGGGCGGTCGCGCTGCTGCTGCTCCGTGCCGGGGAACGGCACAACTCCATCACCCTGCGGGCCGACGGCAAGCACCTCATGACCGACGTCCACACCTCCGCGGGCGTCCTCGTCGGCATCGGCCTGGTGTGGCTGACCAAGTGGGACTGGCTCGACCCCGTCGTGGCGATCGCCGTCGGCATCAACATCCTGTTCACCGGCTACAACCTGGTCAAGGAGTCCACGGCCGGGCTCATGGACATCGCGCTGCCCGAGGCCGACAACGAGCGGCTCCGGGCCATCCTGCGTTCCCACACCCGGGAGGGCATCGACTTCCACCACCTGCGGACCAGGGAATCAGGGGCGCGTCAGTTCATGGAGTTTCACCTGCTCGTTCCGGGGGAGTGGAGTGTCAAACGCGGCCACGACTTCCTCGAGGACCTCGTCGACGAGATCGTCCTGGAGTTCCCGCGCATGAGCGTCACGGGACACCTGGAGCCCGTCGAGGACCCCCGCAGCTACGAGGACGGGGTGGAGCCGTTCACGGGGTGATCCGCAGCTGCCCCGCCGGACGGCGGAGCTGTGCCCCGGCCTTCCGGGCGCGCTCATCGACGATGTCGATGATCCGGGCAGCCGCCTCCTCCAGCGCCAGACCGGTCGTGTCGATGATCGGTGCGGACAGCCGACGCTGGATCTTGCCCACCTCGTCCAGCTCGTCGTAGATCTTCACCAGATCGGCGTAGCCGTCCCGCGTCCCGAACCCGCCGAGACCCTGGACCCGCCGGGAGCGGATCTGCAGCAACCGCTCCGCGTCGATGGTGAGACCGACGATCCGCCACCGGTCGATGCCGAACAACTCCTGGGGCGGTGTGATTCCCGGAACCAGCGGCACGTTGACCGTCTTGTAGCCGAGGTACCCCAGATAGATCGACAACGGGGTCTTCCCCGACCGTGACGCGCCGATGAGGCAGATGTCGCACTCCCTGAGCGCGGCGGGCATGGCGCCGTCGTCGTTGCGGATCGCGAACTCCATCGCGGAGATCCGGACGAAGTAGTCCGCCTCGACCCCCACCGGACGCATCGGCACCTCATCCGCGGTGTGACCGGAGATCCGCTCCAGCGCGCCCAGCGCATCCCCCATGAGATCGGTGTAGGGCAGCCCGAGATCCTCGCAGGCGTTGATGACGAGACTGCGCAGCTCCGCGTTGACCAGGGTGAAGAAGACGGCGATCGGCCGGTCGGAACGTTCCTTCAGCGTGGTGAGGGCCTTCACCATCGCCTCCATCCGACCCAACCGCGGATGGCGGATGATCTCGAAGTGGGCATCCGGGAACTGGGCCCGTGCGGCCCGGGCCAGCCGCACCGCCGTCTCGCCCGTCGAATCAGCCAGGACGTGGATCTCCAGATCGCCTTTGGTCATGGCCCAACGCTACAGGGAAGCAGCCACCGGGGAGGGGCGGGGACCTCATCCCTGCGTGATGACCACCTCGTTGATCGTGGAACGGAACCGTCCCTCCTGGACCTGCGGCAGCTTCGTCAGGTACACCAGCAGGTACCGTGCCTTGACCGGCTGCTCCGGGGTGAGGGTGGCCTCGGTGGGGGCGTCGGCGAGCTTCGCGACGACCTCCCACTGGTCCTGCCGATCCATGGGGGCCTTGGCGGCGCCCGCCTGCTTCGGCACCCTGAGCTCAACGTCCTGGCCCGCGTCGGCGAACAGCAGCTGCACGGAGGCCACGGGTGCCTCCACCCCGAGATCCAGCACCAGCCCGACGCCGGGCTTCTCGCCGCCCATGTCGGGGCGGTTCCGGTACCTGGCCGTCGACCAGCCCGTGCCGGGATCCCCGTCGAGAACCAGCGGGGCGTCCTCGGGATTCTCGTCCCCGGAGCCGTTGTCGGCCGTGGGATCGAACGACGTGGCGCTGATCCGCAGCTCGACCGGTGCGGGTGGAGCCTCCGTCGCATCGCTCGTGGCGTCGCCGGTGGTCGTCGACGCCGCCGGCGGGACGGCCGCCTCCTTGGGTTTCTGGTTGAGCGCCGCGATCACCAGGCAGATGATGAGGGTGCACAGGGAGAGCACCAGCACCGTCAGGACCAGCGGACGGCCGGTCCGGGAGTTCGGCGACTCCCCGTGCTCCTGGTCGGTGTGGCGTGACCGTGGTGTCTGGGGGGCGGCCGGCGGTGGCGGCGGTACCTTCACCGCCTGCTGCACCGAGGTGGGGCGCTCCGCCTCCGGGTCGGCGACGGGATCCGGGATCGGCTCCAGGGCCGGCCTCGGGCGGGGGTGCCCCTCCGGGTTCTGCCGGGCCAGACGGACCCGGGCCTCCAGATTCGAGGAGGCGTCCGCGCCACCCAGCACCTCGTCGAGGCGGGCCGCCAGCTGGGACGTCGTGGTGATCCGTGGGTCCGAGACCGCCCCCCTCAACGTCAACGTGGCCGAACAGATGCGGTCCAGGGCGGGGGAGACCCCCGACGTCACGGTGTGCGCAGGAGCGGTCTCGCCCGCGATGATCGGGGCCGCCGGCAGTCCCCAGGCCGAGGCCCCGGGCCAGTGCCGCACGAGCATCGCGTACAGCAGGCTCGCGAGCCCGCGCACGTCGTTGGCCTCGCGGTCCCCCCAACTCGTCGTCCGGCCGGCGTTGATGCCTGCCTCCACCCCGAAGCCCACCAGCTTCACGGCGCCCAGCGTGGTGATGACCACGTTGTCGGGGTTCAACTGCTCATGGAACAGGCCCTGTGCGTGCAGCGAGGTGAGCGCGTCCGCGAGTTCCCGCACGACCCAAGCCGCCTCGACCGTGCTGAACGAACCGAAACGCAGCAGGTCGGTCAGCGAGGCCCCCTTCGCGTACTCGCACACCACGTAGCCGCCGAGACCCCGGATGTCGTCGTCGACGCTCACCGCGTCGAGGACCCTGAGGAACCGTGAATCCGTGGCGGTCGCACCCTTCCGGGCGGACTGCAGCAGCCCCTCGATGTGAGGGCTGTCGGCCGGGATGACATGGGCGACGACGTCCCGGGAGAGGACCATGTCGTGGGCACGCCACGTCTCCACGCCACTGCGCACCGCGAGGATCTCCTCGATCCGGAAACGGGTGGAGAGCAGATCGCCCGGCTGGAGCAACGAGTCGACCCCCTGGGAGGCCTCCGGGCGCGCCTGCCAGACGACGCTGGGCTCCGTTGGCTCGTCGACGACGGCAGGCAGCACCGTCGTGTCCGTCGAATCCTCCATCTCGATCCGCTGTGAGATCGGGGGCAGGACCGGCTCCTCCGCCTGCCTCCGGTGATGGTTCGGCATCCGGGCCATGTCCCACCCGTTGTAGCCGCCGTCGGCGATGATCGTGTGGATGCTCGTCGGCATCATGTCGTCGACGAGGGCTGCCGCCGTGGCGGGTTCCAGGGCGATGGTGGGGCGCAGCGACTCCGAGTCCTCCTCCGCGACCCCCGGATCCGCCGCGGGTCGGCGTCCGCCCAGCCGGTTCCGCACGAGATCCGTCATGCTGCGCAGCTCGCGCACCTTGAGGAGCTTTCCGACGGTGGCGTAGATGGCGCCGAGGAAACCGCCCCCCACGAGCATCGCGAGCAGGGGACCGAGGACGCTGCCGGACAGCGCCCCCATGATCCAGTCGGCGAGGAACCACGCCACCACCGAGCCGAGGGCGGCCCCGAGCGACAGCCGAGCGATGTGCAGCAGCAGATCCCGCCCGTTGAGGCCCGGCACGTGCTGCCGCAGCTTCCGCCAGCTCAGCTGCACCCCCACGAAATAGGACACCGAGTACGCCAGGGCCAGCGCCGCGGCCGTCCACAGCGGGTTTCCCACGAGATGGACCAGAGCCAGGGCAGCCACGGCATTGACGGCCGCGATGATGCACTGCAACAGGAACGGGGTGCGGGTGTCCTCCAGGGCGTAGAAGGTGCGCAGGCACACGAACTGGACGGTGAACGGGATGAGACCCACCGCGAATGCCATGAGCGTCCAGGCGATGAGCACCGCGTCACGGGACCCCTGCCCGTGGCCGAACAGCAGCACCGACATCGGGCCGGACAAGGCGATGAAGGCGAACGAGGCGGGGACCAGGGCGATCAGGGCCAGCCGCAGGGTCTTCCGGGCCTCCTGGGCGACCCCGTCGAGATCCCCGGCCGCCGCCAGCCGTGACGCGTTCGGCAGCATGGCGGTCGCGAGGGAGACGGTGATGAGGGAGTGGGGGAGGATCCACATCAGGTGGGCGTTGGCGTAGACGCTCGAGCCGCCGCCCGCCCCCGTCGCCGTCGCCGAGGTCGCCAGCCGGTTCACGAGGATGAGCACCAGCTGGTTGACCGCGACGAAACCGAGGGTCCACTTCGCCAGGTGGAACGTGTGGCCGAGGCCGACCCCCCGGAGGTCGAAGCGGGGACGGAAACGGAAACCGACCTTCTTGATGAAGGGGACGAGAACCAGTGTCTGGATCACGATGCCGACCGTCGAGCCGAGCCCGAGCAGCAGGATCTGGGGCTGCGTGAACGGGCCCCCGTGATCCCCGGCGTTGCCCCACACCACGAGGTAGATCCCCAGCACCATGAGCGAGACGACGTTGTTCGCGATCGGCGCCCACATCATCGGCCCGAACTGGTCCCGTGCGTTGAGGACCTGGCCGAACAGGAAGAACACCCCGTAGAAGAAGATCTGCGGCAGGGTGCAGTAGGCGAGCGCCACCATCGAGGCGTACTGGTCGGTCAGCTCGGGGGCCCGCCAGGCCGAATCGGAGTAGAACGACGTCACGACGGGGGCCGCCAGGGTCATGAGGGCGGCCACCGCGCCGATGACCAGCATGAAGGCCGTGATGACCCGGTTCGTGTACGCCTCGCCCCCGTCCTCGTCATGACGGATGGCGCGCACCATCTGCGGCACGAGCACCGTGTTGAGGGCGCCACCGGCGAACAGGATGTACAGGGCGTTGGGGATGGTGGTGGCGATCGAGAGGATGTCCGCCTGGCGGGTGCCGTTGCCGAGGATGAAGGCGATGAGCATCACGCGGATGATGCCGAGGGCGCGCGAGACGAGGGTGCCGGCCGCCATGAGGACGCTCGCGGACAGAAGCTTCCGCGTGCTGCTGACCCCGCCCTTGTTGCTACTGCTCACGACTCTCCCTGGCCTGTTCCTTCTGCACCGTTCTGATCCGCAGCAGGGTGCCTCCCAGCACCACTGCACCGGAGACAATGATGATGATCCAGCCGACGCGCCCGAAACCCGTTGCCGTGACCTCCACAGGGATGACAGGTCCGAACCTGGTGCCGCTGGGGGTGGACAGCTGGGCGGACACGGTGACCACCCCGTTCGCCTTCGCCACGGGGGCGATGCTCACCGTCTGCTGCTCGCCCGGGGCGATCGTGACGACCTCCGTCGCGGGGATGTAGATCCTCGTCGGGGAGTTGCTGGTGAACTCGACCCGCAACCGCACCGGTTCCTGCAGCGGGTTGCTGACCGTCATCGGGAAGACGTTGCGATCGGAACCCATGACGAACTGGCTGGCGGAGGTGAGCCGGATCTGCGCCGCGTCGACATCCCCGCTGGGATGGGCCGAGATGAACTCCAGTGCCTCCTTCTCCGAGTCGAAGTCCGCGCTGTTGGCCAGGGCGGCCCGGGTGGCGTTGAGACCGGTCCGGTCCGTCCCCGTCAGTTCCTCCAGCAGCTGGGACTCGCTGAACAGCTCCTGGGAACGGGTCAGCAGGGAACGCCACGGCGTTGCCGAGGCGGGATCCACCTCGAAGTGGGCGGCCTCCCTCGGAACCGGCAGCGCCACCGGGGTCTCGGCGTCGGGGATGAGTGGGAGCCGGGTCAGTTCCGACGCGCTGCGTGCCAGGTGGACACGGGTGTTGCCGCGCAGGATCTCGTCGGCGAGGCGACGCTGGGTCACCTGGACGGGGGATGTGGTGGAGCCGGGGCCGATGCCCGGGCGGCCGAGTGGATCCACCAGCAGCCCCGATGTTGAGGAGCCACCGATCGTGCCGCTGGAGACGAGGTTGTCACCGAGGACCCAGCGGTAGCCGGAGCGGGCCAGGATGAGGGCGAGATCCTCGTTCGCGTGGTTCCCCAGATCCGCGGCGAGCGGCAGGGAGGCGAGCTGCGCCATCTCGGAGGCCTGCAGCGCCGTCTCCGACCAACCGAGGGCCGTCTCGAACTCACTGAGCGAGCCCGTTGCGTGAAGGCGAGGCAGGTCGGGGTTGCCGAACGGCAGCCGTATCACCCGGCCCTGGGAGACGAGGCTCCGGACCCGTTCGAGGAAACGCCCGGCCAGTGGGTTCCCCGGCTCCTCCGCGCCCGCCACCTCGTGATCCGAGGCCAGGACGGTCAGTTCGGCGAGGAGGGCCGGATCCACCAGTAGCAAGCGGTGGGGCTCCTCCGCGGCGGACAGGAGGGCGTCGAGATCCCCCTCGATCCTTTGCGCCAGGGAGTGGTCCACGAAGTTCCTCTCCCCGAACAGGGTGGGGCGATGGGTCAGCTTCACCACGCTCGCCACGGGGAGCTTCGCAGTGGTGGCGGGGGCGAGGATCCGGCCCCGGCCGACGGTGGTGCGCCCCCGGTTCTCGCGCGTCGCCCGGACGTGGACTCCCAGCAGGTACACCGCGTCATCCTGGTCCAGGGTGAGATCCCCGATGGTCGCGCTGACCTGGAAGGTCGTCGACTCGCCGGGGGCGAGGGCCTCGACGAACATGACGTTCGCCTCGTTCAGCAGCCGCCTGCCCAGGGGATTCTCCGGCGAGGATGCCAGGGCGGTGTCGAGGTCGTCGAGCGAGACGAGGGGCTCGGTGTCCCGCCAGAAGTGGATGGTGAGGTCCGTCAGGGTGTCGGAGGTCGTGTTCCGAACCGTGCCGGTCAGGGTGACCACCTGATCGGGCTGGTCGAGCCGGAGCAGGCTGGGCGCGAAGGAATCGAAGTTCACCTCCACACTCCCGTCAGCCCGCGCCGGGGAAAGGCCGAGGGACAGCGCCGCCATCACCAGCAGCACGCAGAACACCAGCCTTCTCATCACCCGACCATCGTAGAACCTCCCGTCACATGGACGGACGGTTGACGTCTCCCACAACCCGCCGGATAGAGTTCCACCATCGACAGGGGAGCGCAGCAGCGCTGAGAGTGCGGGCCACCGCAGACCCTCGAACCTGACCCGGTTAGGACCGGCGTAGGGAGTCGGGAATCTCATGTCGGCGCGCCGTGCGCCGACGTCCCTGAGGCATCCGGGAGACCGGCCGACCACAGGAGTCATCATGACCACCACCACCAGCCACCCCCACGTGGCCACCGGAAGTCCTTGGAACTGGCGCTCCATCGACATCGTGACCCTCGCCATCCTCGGTGTCGCCCTCGGCGTCGCCTTCTGGGGCTGGGACACCTTCCTCTACCTGCCGATCGAGGCTGCGCTGAGCGCCTACCCGCCCGCGGCCAGTCTCACGCTCGGTGTGTGGCTGCTGCCCGCCATCATCGGCGGACTCGTGGTTCGGCGGCCAGGGGCGGCCCTGTTCTGCGAGCTCGTCGCCGCCGTCGTCGAGGCGCTCCTCGGCAACGAGTGGGGACTCAACGTGCTCGTCTCCGGTTTCCTGCAGGGGCTGGGGGTCGAGATCGCCATGGCGATCCTGCTGTGGCGCAACTGGCGGCTCGTCATGGCTGTCCTGGGAGGCCTGCTGGCCGCCGTCCTCGAACTCGTGCTGTGGGAGTGGTGGGTCTACCAGAAGGAGTTCAGCTGGTCCCAGCGTTTCGTCGCGCTCGGCTGCGCCCTCCTCTCCGGCGCCCTGGTTGCCGGGATCGGCGGCTGGGCGTTGGTGAAGGCCTTGGCACGAACCGGGGCCCTGGATGCGTTCCCACCCGGACGGGAACGGCTCGCCGAGTCCGCATGACGCCCACCCTCGATCCGGTCCCGCTGCGGGCCGACAACCTCACGTGGCAGCCCCTCGGGGCACGCCACCCGGTGCTCGAGGGGCTGAACCTCGCGATCGGGGCGGGAGAGCGGGTGCTGCTCGCCGGGGTCAGCGGGGCGGGGAAGTCGACCCTGCTGCGGGCCTTCGCCGGGGTCCTTGCGGAGCACACCCCCGGCGACCTGGGCGGGGACGTCCTCGTCGATGGCACCCCGGCCCGCAGCGGACGTCCCGACGTGGGGCTGGTGCAGCAGCAGCCGCACGACTCGGTGGTGGCGGAGACCGTGGGACGCGACGTCGCCTTCGGCCCGGAGAACCTGGGACTCGAACCGGACTCGATCCGGCAACGGGTCAGCGAATCCCTCGCGCTCGTGGGTTTCCCCCACGGGGAGCGGCACAGCACCGCCGCACTGTCCGGTGGACAGGCCCAGCGGTTGGCGCTCGCCGGCGTGTTGGCCCTGCGCCCCGGGGTCCTCCTCCTCGATGAGCCGGCGGCCATGCTCGACGCCGACGCGGGGCGGCAGATCCGCGAGGCGGTCCGGCAGGTCGTGGGGCTGACCGGTGCCACCCTCGTCGTCGCTGACCACGACATCGCCGGCTGGGTCGGGATCGTGGAGCGGATCGTGGTCCTCGACGAAGGGCGGGTCAGGTTCGACGGCTCCCTGACGGAGGTCGTCGGCAACCATGCGGCGGAGCTGCTGGAGCTGGGGCTGTGGGTGCCCGGGGCGCCGGACCCGGAACCCCACCTCGTTGCCCTGCCCGATTCCACCCCGTTGCGGCTCGCCGCCCACGATCTGCGGGTGGCCAGACGTCCCGCCCTCAGCTTCCGGACCACTGAGCGGCCCGGCCACCTGGTCCTGGACGGTCAGGGAATCACCCTCAATGCCGGCGAGTTCGTGGCGCTGCGCGGCGACAGCGGTTCCGGCAAGACCACCCTCATCCAGACGTTGCTCGGCCTGCTCACCCCGGAATCGGGGCGGGTGAGCGTCGAGGGCCTCCCCGAGGGCCCCGCCGAGTGGAGTTCCATGGAGCTGGCCTCCCGAATGGCCTGGGTGCCGCAGTTCCCGGAGGCCCTCGCGGTGGGGGAGACGGTGCTGGGCTCCTTGGTGGCGACAGCCGGTGTCCTCGGACGCGACACCGAGGAGACGGAGGCCCTGGGCAAGGGACTCCTCGAGGCCCTCGGGCTGGGCGACAAGGCCCGACGTCATCCGCTCAGCCTGTCCGGCGGGGAACAGCGACGGCTCGCCGTGGCCAGCGCGGTGCTCCACGCCCCCTCCCTCATCCTCGTCGACGAACCCACAGTCGGGCTGGATCGTCATGCCTGGTCGGCCGTGACGGGGCTGCTCCTCTCGGCCGTCGCCTCCGGTGCGGGGGTCCTCGCGGCCACCCACGACGAGGCGTTGACCCGCCGGGCCGACCGTGAGGTCCGGCTGACCGCGCAGCCGCAATCCCCACCGACCGCGCCGCCCAAGCCGAGGCCGGGTGCGGCCCGCCGTGCCGGGCCGTTGTCGCTGCTCGCGAGCGTGGTCCTCATCACGGTGCTCGGCCTGACCGGCTCAGGGATCGCCCCGCTCGCGGCGGGCTGGGCGGCCATGTTCCTCATCGGCGGGGCCCTCGTGGGGTTCCGGTTCCACCTGCTGCGCCTGCTGCCCGCCGTCATCGCGGTGCTGTCCGTGGCGTGGTCGAACTGGATCCTCGCGTCACCACCGAGCATCCTCCCCGCCGTCGAGGCGGCTCTCCGCATCGGCCTCGTCGTCATCCCCGGCGTGGTGGCGGCGAGTCTCATCGACCCGACGGCCCTGGGCGATCACCTCGGACGGCGGCTACGACTTCCCGCCCGCCCCGTGCTCGCCCTCACCGCTGCCCTGAGACGTCTCGACGAGTTCGCCGCCGTCTGGCAGGAACTGGAACAGGCCCGCCGGGTCCGCGGCCTCGGACCCCGTCGGGGGCTCGTCAGCCGGGGCAGGCACTGGGCCCGCCTGTGCTTCGCCCTGCTGGTGGAGTCGCTGCGGCGGGCCGGGCGACTCGCCATCGCCATGGACGCGCGAGGCTACTCGGCACCCGGGCCCCGCACCTGGCTGGGTGAGGCCCCGTGGACACGGACCGACACCCTCATCGTGCTGTGCGGCCTGGTGATCGGGGCCGTCCCGCACCTGGTCAACGCCCTCATCTGAGGGCGACCCCTCGGCGATTCAGCGGGAGGCCGTCAGGCACTGGCTCAGGGCCCGTTGGATGATCCTGACGGTGACATCCGTGAGATCCCTCCCCTCGGCCCGGGCCGCCCTTGTCAGGGCGAGGACCTCCTGGTCCACGGCGGCCCGATCCCCCTGGCTGGCCCGCAGCAGGATCCTCCGCGCCGCCAGCGCCTCACTCGTCGGGGAGGCCAGTGCCCCCTGCCCCAGCGCCCACTCCGCCCCATCGAGGTCACCCCGGGCGAGGCAGCGTTCCGACAGCACCACCGCGGCGTCGACGATCGTGGCCACCATGTCGCACCGCAGGGGCTCCGCCCACAGCCACTGGAACTCGAAACCGCCCAACGGGGCCCCACGCACCAGGGCCAGGGCCTCGGTGAGGGAGGCCTCCGTGGCCCGGTTCACCCCACCGGCGACGAGGGCCTGGAACTGCTCCCAGTCACTGGAGACGCTCGACGCGAGCTGCACCCTTCCTGAGTAGGCGTCGGGCAGGTGCTCCCCGGCCGCGGAACGACCGAGCCAGCCGCGGAGCCGGGACACGACGGAACGTCTGGTGCCCTCCGCGATCATGAGCCCCTCCCGCATCTGGGTCGGCGTCGATCCAGGATGGGTGAGCAGCCAGGCACAGGCCTCGAGGCACCGACCGACACTGCGCTGGGGGGTTTCGCCGTCGCAGGCGACCAGTTGGGCCTCCCCCAGAAGGAGCAGGGTTGGGGAAGACGGTGTCGGGGGCATCCTCAGCTCCTCCGAGACAGGGCTGCTGCGCAGCTGGGTGATGGGTTCCTCCCGCCACCACGGGGCAGGCTCGGATCCTGCATCCCCGGTGGTCGAGAACAGGGCGACGAGGGCACGACGTGCGGGCGCCCGCAACAGCTGGGGACTCAGCTCGACGCCGTCGTCGAGGCGGGCCCGTTCCGCGGAGAGCAGGGTCAGGAGGCGCCCCGTGACGGCATCCGTCCCAACCGGTGCGACCACGGAGACCCCCGCGCAGCCGCGGGCCAGCAGTGAGGAGACCCTGGCGTGCTCCGCCGGGGTCAACGACCTGCAGAACAGGTAGACGGTCGGGGCGAAACCCGGGGCACGATCCGGATCCCTGCGGGCCTGCGTGACAGGCTCGCCCGCGAGGGCAGTCAACCGACGTTGCACCAGGTCCTCGAGATGCACCAGCGCGACGTCGATGTCGGGAAGTGCCGTCAGCCGCGGGTCATCGACCGCAGGTGCCCAGGACTCCCTGGCCGCCACCAGGACGATCTCCGTCTCCCGGGACCAGCCCGCGCACAGCAGACTGGTGAGGAGGGCCGCCGTCATCCCTGACACCTCCTCCTCACCCCCCGCCAACCACAGGGCACCGGGCTCGAGTTCCAACCAGACCTCCGCCAGGTCCCCCCGCCACCCCAAGAGCACGTGGGTGGGGCTGAGCGCCTGCTCCGGGGGTGAGGCGCCCTGCCCCAGCAGACCGAGCGCTGCCCAGTGGCGTGACAGTTCCTCGGGCGGGGTGGGGATGCGCCGCCCGACCGTGCGCTGCGTCAGCCCGAGGCGGCGACGCCCGATGAGGGCCGTGGCGACCCCGGCGGCCAGGAGTGCGCCCACCGGGCCGAGGACCTCCACCGCGGCCGAGGGTGCGGCCTCGGGGGTCTCCGCAGGGGCGGACCGGATGGCATCCGGGGCCTCAGGCTCCCGGTGTGCGGGAGGTGCCTGTGGGGGTGACGGTGAAGGGGGCGGGACCTCGGGGGGTTCGGGGGCCGCCCCCTCGGGCGGGGTGGGGGCAGGCTGGTCGGGGGCCTGCGGCGCGCCCTCGCCGGGCAGCGTGAGGCGCCAACCGATGTCGATCTCGTCCGGGTTGTCGACGAGGTCCCGATTCGCCTCGTGGAGCTCCGGCCAGCGGGCCGGGTCACCGAGATGCTCCTCGGCGAGGTCCCACAGGGTGTCGCCCTCCTCGACGGTGATGCTGGCCGGCAGCAGGAGGATCTCTCCCGCCACGAGTTCGGCGTGCGGATCGAGCCCAGGGTTCGCAGCCACGATCTCGCGCCAGCGTTCGCCGCCGCCCAGTTCCCTGGCCGCGATGTCCCACAGCTCGTCCCCGGGCCGCACCTCGTACTGGTTCCACCGCGCGGCCAGGGCGGAGCGGTCGTCCGGGACCGATGGCTCCGGGAGCCGGTGGGGGGTCGTTCCCTCCGGCACGGGACCGGGAACCGCGGACACGATCGGGACGACGGGCGGTGCCGCGTGGGCGGTCATCACCGGGGCCAGCGCGGCGGCCACCAGGAAGGACACCATCGGCGTGAGCCACGAGGTGCCGGGCAGCCGCAGGCGGATCCGGTCGCGGGAGAGCTGCGCGGCGAGCTCCGCGACGACACTCCACGCGAGCACCGACCACGCCCCCCAGGCGACGAGGGTCAGCAGCGCCAGGGTGAGTGTCCCGTCGTCCGGCCGGAACCAGCCCCCGGAGAGCACGGACCACGACAGCCCTGCTGTGCTCCCCCAGTGGAGCAGGAGCCAGGGGACCCCCACGAGGATCACGGCCAGCAGCGTCGCCGCGGCGAGCGCCACCGTCAGGCGTTTCAACGCAGTTCCCTCCCCCCGTGAGGTCACTTGGGCAGGTTCGCCTGCACGAAGGCGGTGATGGCGGTGACCACAAGGGTGGCGATGACAACCGCCCCGGCCAACAGGATCGCGTTCTCGGTGGACTGCGACAGCCCACGCTCGTCACGTCGAGGACGCGGGAACCACGCGTACACCTGCCGGAGGATCAGGTCGATGGGGATCATGGTGCTTCCTTTCACTGTCATCATGGGCAACCGGTTGCCACGTCGTTCTCTTTCCACAGCTCTCTTTGCACAGGTCCTGTCCTCACCGCCCCACGAGGGCGAGCAGGGGAGGGGCGATGAAGGCCAGACCCAGCGCCAGGGCGGGCAGGGTCATCCAGATCGTCAACGCCTCCGTGTCCCGCTGCGCCTCGGTCTGCAACCGCGCGTTGTGGCCCTCCCGGAGTTCCGAAACCCGCGCCAACAACGTCTCGGCGAGGGCCGCCCCCTGCTCCTCCAACCTCATGATGTCGGCGAAGTCCCCCAGCTCTGGAAGGTCCCACTCCTCCGCGATGCCCTCCAGCTCCCGCCACGGCGACGACTGCTCCAGACGCGCCCGCTCCAGCCCTCGGGCGATGCGGCGGAACAGTGGGGCGGAGGCCAGATCCGCCGCGTTGGCCGCGGCCTGGGAAGCGGAGGCGTTGGCCAGCCGCTCGAGGACGACCAGGTCGAAGAAGGTGTACAGGGACTCCGCCGTGGCACGGTCCGTCTCCCGAGCCCCGCGGCCCAGCCGGAGATCAGCCGTGAAGTAGCCCGCCACCGCCAGCACCGGGGCGAGCACCATGGGTGCCGGGTGGGGCGACATCCCGAGAGCCGCCTGGACCGCCACCCAGACCACGGGCAGCACCAGACCGGTCACGGCGAGGACGAGCTTCTCCGTGAAGAAGTCCTCCACACTCCTGCCGCAGCGCAGCAACAGCCGTTCCTGGGCCGAGGTCAGGGGCAGTCGCAGCACCCGCCGGAACCAGCCGCCGGCCGCCTCCAGGCCACGAGGTGGTGGGGAGGCATCGGCGGGGGAGCGGGCCGAGGACTCGGAGAGCCCCGCCAACGCCCGGTGGAGCGCGACGGGGCGCCGCATGGCCCCCAGCGCTGCGAGGAACACACCACCGGCGATCATCATCCCGATCAGGATCGCCCAGGCCAGCGTCGTCACGTCGCACCTCCGAGGAAACGCATCCCCCGGCGGGGCCGCATCCGATGCCGCAGGATCAGGAGCGAACCCACGTAGAGGACGGTGATCCCGAGGGCGAGCGCCTGACCGAGCGGGGTACTGAACGGGGCGAAGTAGCCGGGGGACAGGATCACCATCGCGCCCAGGATCACCAGCGTGATCGCCACGACCTGGCGCACGACGGCCAACGGCTTGGCCCGTTCCGTCGCGAGCAGCCGGGCGTCGCGGAGCCGCTGCCTCGTGTTGTCGGTCAGCGCGTCCAACAGGGCCCGGGAACCGGTGCCGCCGCGATCCGAGGCCATGGCCAGGGCCGTGAGCGGGCCGTCGGCCTCGGCGGAGTCGATGTCGTCGGCCATCGCGAGCAGGGCATCCCGGGTGGTCCAGCCGAGATCGATGCGCTGCACCAGCCGATCCAGTGGCACCAGGAGCCGCTCCGGCGCCTGACGCGCTGTGCTGAGGATGGCGTCACGCACCGACTTGCCGGTTCCGATGGAGGGACCGAGGAGCCGTAGCCAGCGGTCGAGAGCCGTCAGGTCGTCCACCTCGTCGTTGGGTGGGGCCGTCAGGGCGAACGGTATCCCGACTGCGACGGCCGGAATGGCCAGGGCCAGGATGGGCCACCCCGTGAGGATCGCCGCCGCCACCCCCGCGACGAGGACGGCGAGGATCCAGACCCGCCAGGCGCGGCCCAGCCGCGACCACAGTCTCGCCATCCCCCCTCGGGATCGTCGGGGGTGCCGGGGAGCGTCGTGGCCGCGCCACCCCATCACCACGAGCCACACCCCGCCCGTCACCAGGATCCCGCAGCCGGCGGCCGTCAACGTTCCCACGACGGCCTCGCGAAACGGGAGAGCTCCTGGGCGAACCGGGCCTCCGGGGTGAAGGAGGCGGGAGGGCCACTCGTGTAGACGAGATGGGTGCTGGGGCGACCCGCCTCGACGGCCCCCGTCAGGTGACGGATCTCGCTGACGAACCGTCTGCGCAGCCCGCCGCGCCAGGTCTCGTCCTCCAACCGGACGTGGACGATGAGGTCGATGTGGTGGGCGATCTGGTGGAGGGCCTCCTCGATGCCGAGCACACCGCCCTGCGCCACCCGTGCCGCCAATCGGTCGATGGTCGAGGCGGCCGAGTGTGAGTGCGTCGTCGAGAGGGTGCCCGCACCCGAGACCATGGCCTCCATCATCGCCCCGGCCTCGGCGCCGCGGACCTCCCCGACGACCAACCGGGACAGGTTCTGACGCAGTGCCTCCGGGATGAGGTCGGCGACGCTCCAGTCCCCGACACGCCTGCCACCGACCTGCTCGCCCATTCCGGATCGTGCCTGCAGGGCCAGCATGTTCCGCCGGTTGGGCTGGAGATGGGTCAGCAACTCGAAATCCGTCTCGAGGGTCCCGAAGCGTTCATGCTCGGGGATCTCGGCGATGAGGGCCCGCAGCAGGGTCGTCTTCCCGGCTCCCTGATCCCCTGAGATGACGATGGAGCGGCGGGCAAGGACGGCGCGCGACAGCAGGTGCGCCACCTCCAGCGGCATCATGCCGCGCTGGGCGAGGTCGTGGAGGGTCACGGAGGTGAGGGTGTGTTGACGGATGATGACGCTCGGGCGATGACTCAGCCCGAAACCGATGGCATGGAGTCGGAACTGACTGCCCAGGGCCAGGGTCATCGTGGGGTGCGCGTCGTCGAAGGGGCGTGGTGGGGTGGCGGTCTCCCCGAGGAAGCGCACGATCTCGATGAGTTCCTCGTCGGAGTCGGCGACGGGAGGATGGGCCACTCGGCGACCGTCGGGGTACTGGACCACGACACTGTCCCACCCGGAGATCTCGATGTTCTCCGCCTCGGGGATGGACAGCACCGGGGTGAGGCGGCCGTAACCGAAGATCGCGTCGGCGATGGCCTCGGCGTACCGGTCCTCCAGTTCGAGCGGCCACAGCGCAGCCCCCTGGCGGCCGAGCTGCTCCACGTGCGCGCGGACCACGGCCCGCACGATGGAGCGTCCCTGGACGCGTCGGTCCTCCTCGGGCATGGGGGTGCCGTGCTGTTGCAGCCAGTCCTCCCGGGCCTCGGTGATCTGTTCGACGGCCTGGCGTCGGAGTGCCACCACGAGTTTCCACTCCACCTCGTGGACGGTGGAGGCGGGCAGGTCCCGGCGTGGGGCCTGCTGCCAGGGCTGCGGGCCGGGGTCCCCGAGACCCGCGAGGGCCCCGGAGAGGGTGGGGAGGTCTGCGATGGGTCCTGGCACGGGGCTCACCGCCTGCCCCATTCGGGGATCACGTTGCAGGCCCGACGCAACGTCTGACGGAGGTCGGCGAGCCCCCGCATGAGGCGGGAGGTCTGGAAGTTCCGGGGCGCGGGTTCGCCGTCGCTCAGCACCGCCGCCTCGCGAGGACTCCACGGCACCGGCGCCACGGGGACCCGGAACTCCGCCTCCACCTCGCTCGCCAGGTAGGGTCGGCCCGGGCCGACGAGGCCGAGCAACATCCGTCTGCGTCCGGGGGTGCGCTCCACGGCCTCCCCGACGCGGGGCAGGTACAGCCGCGACGCCGCCAGGGAACGCAGCGAGCTCCGGGCGACGAACAGCACGAGGTCGGCTGCGGCCATGAGATCGGGTGGCAGACCGTCAGGCCCCACCCGTCCCGCATCGACGACGACGGCGGTCCCGGTCTCCCCGAGCCAGCGGAAGCCGTCCGCCAGGGCCGACCAGACGGGCTCGAAGGAGTGCACGGCCTCCGGACGGTTGAACCCGGGCAGGAACCGGGCCTGGGGAGCCAGGGTCGGGGCCAACGGAAGGGAGAGGGAGGCCAGTTGGGGGCCGAGCTGCGGGACCTGCCGGTGCGCGAGCGCCACCGCCGCCAGGCCCGTGTTGCCCAACGAGCCGCCCTGGAGGTACCCAGCGGGGATGGCCTGCGCCGGATCGCGGTCACAGTCGACCAGCAGCACGGGAGTGCCCCAGGTCAGGGCGAGGCCGAGCGCCGTCGTCGTGGTGCCGGGGGCGCCGGGAGCGCCCGTGACGAGGATGATGGACATCACCGGATCCCGACCACGTAGAGGACCAGTTGTTCCTGGGCGGACAGGGAGGCGACGGCGGATGCCTTCTCCACGGGGAGGGCGACGTCGATGAGGCGGGTCGTGTGGTCGTCGAGCAGCCGCGGCGCGGTCACGACGATGGCGTCGACCGCGGTTCCGTCGACGAGGCTCACCAGTTGCACCGCCTGGCCGGGGACGATCTCCCGGGCCGGGATCCGTCCCGGCCCCAGGGACAGTCCGACGATGGCGGACCCCTCCGGCAGGGGGTCCATGCCGAGGAGTCGCTGGGACGGGAACGCGTCCGTGGGGAGATCGAAGCCCGCGGTCCTGCCGACGAGGGAGTCCAGTTCCGTCGAGGGGATGTGGTTCGGCATCCCGGGTGGGGCCTCGGCGATCTTGAGGTCCTCGGCCCGGATCACCTGCCCCCGCGTGACGTCCCTGGCCATCGCCACCGCGGGGCGCGTCTGATGGGTGGAGTTGTGGAGGGCGGCCGCCCCGAGGCCACCGAGGGTGACGCACAGCAGACCCGCAGCGATGAGGCGGGGGTGCCTCCTGCGCCCCGCTCGGGTGGTCACTTTCGCCACTGGCTCCGACAATGCTGTCTCCTCCCTGGGTGGCAGCACCGTAGGGGCCCGGGAAACGGGGCACGCGGGTCCGCCCCATAATTGGCCAAACGACTGACACGGCCCCAACCGTGAATCGCGATTTGCTTGACTTTGGATGGGTATTCGTATGCTTGCGATCGCACTAATCTGGTGGGAATCGCCAAGCACTGTTGCTTCGCTCGGAAAGGAAAGCCGCCGTGAGTGCAGTTCCAGCCAGCAGGCCGGTCCTCGTGGCCCCGATGACCGGTGTCATGGTGCGTCTCGAGGATGTCCCCGACCCGGTCTTCGCCCAACGGATGGTGGGGGACGGATTCTCCATCGATCCCCTTGAGGGGAGGCTCGTCTCCCCGGTGGCGGGGGAGGTCGCGAGCGTCCAACCCTCCCGCCACGCCCTGACCGTCCGCAGTGACGACGGGCTGGAGGTGCTCATGCACATCGGTCTCGACACCGTCCAGCTCGGCGGGGACGGCTTCACGACGCGGGTGAGTGCGGGGGAACGCGTGGAGGTGGGGCAACTCCTCATCGAGTTCGATCTGGACGAGGTCGGACGACGTGCCAAGTCCCTCCTGACCCAGGTGGTGGTGAGCAACGTCGAGGCGATCTCCTCGATCACCCCGGTGACGGGGATCGTCACCGCGGGTGAGTCCACCGCCGCTGAGGTCGACCTGGCGGAACCCGCTGCCGACGGTGCGCAGCCGGTCACCGGCGCGCAGGCCTCGTCGGATGCCGTCCTCGTGCCGAACCCGACGGGGCTGCATGCCCGCCCCACGGCCACCCTCGTCGCGTTGGCCAAGAAGTACCGCTCCGACATCCGGCTGCGCCGGGGCGACGACTCGGCCAACGCCAAGTCGATCGTCGCCATCATGGGGCTCGCCGTGGCCTGTGGCCAGAAGGTCGTCGTCACCGCGCATGGGCCCGACGCGGCCGAGGCCGTGGAGGAGCTGGCGCAGGCCATCCAGGAAGGACTGGGTGAGGACTGCCCGACGCTGCCGAGCGGTGGGATCATCGGCAGCGACGACACCACCGCGATGCCTGCCATCACCGAACCCGTCGTCGACGTGGGTCCGCGGTCCGGGGACTGGAACCTCCTGCTCGGGGCCTCGGCGTCCCCCGGGCTCGGGATCGGCCAGGTCGTCCAGTGGCGTCACGAGGACATCCGGGTCGAGGAGCAGGCCGAGGACCGACACAAGGAACGGCGTCGGCTCAACACCGCCATCGACCGGGCACTGCTTGACCTGTCCGCACTGGAACGGCGACTCGCCGACGAGGCCTCGACCGAGCGGGCCGAGATCTTCGCGGCCCATCAGGAGATCCTCCAGGACCCGGAACTTCTTGATCTCGCCGCATCCGGCATCGACAAGGGCAAATCCGCCGCTTTCGCATGGCGGGCCGCGTTCACGACCCTTGCGGATCAGCTGGCCGGGTTGAGCAATGAGGTGCTCGCGGGGCGGGCGAACGACGTGCGCGACGTCGGCAGCCGGGTCCTCGAGGAACTGACGGGTCAACGGTCCCAGCGGCCGGAACTCCCTGAGAACACGATCCTCATCGCTGAGGACCTCACCCCCTCCGACACGGCGCAGCTCGACCGGAGCCGTGTCGTCGGATTCGCGACGACGGGAGGCGGGGCCTCGAGCCACGTCGCCATCATCGCGAGATCGTTGGACATCCCGGCCGTGGCGGGCATCGAGGGACGTGCCCTGGAGATCGCCGACGGCGTGCCGGTCGTCCTCGATGGTTCGAAGGGTACGTTGCGCACGGGGGTCAGCGACGACGAGATGGCCCGGTTGCGAGAGCGGCAGGCCCGCATGGCTGAGCGCAGGGCCGTCGAGGAGGCCGCGAAGGATGACCCCGCCATCACCACGGACGGCCACCGGGTGGCGGTCGTCGCGAACATCGGTGGGGTCGATGATGCCGTCGCCGCGATGGGCAAGGGGGCCGAGGGAGTGGGCCTGCTGCGCTCCGAGTTCGTCTTCATGGGGCGCGGCACGGCGCCGAGCGAGGAGGAACAGGCCCAGGTGTACGGCGAGTGCGGCCGAGCCCTGCGCCCCGGGCAACCACTGGTCATCCGTACCCTCGACGTCGGTGGGGACAAGCCGCTGGCCTACCTGCCGCTCCCGGCGGAGGAGAACCCGTTCCTCGGTGTGCGGGGGGTGCGCGTCGGCCTCGAGCAGCCTGCACTGCTGCGTGCCCAGATCAGGGCGATCCTCGCTGCGGCCGGCAGCGGTCCGAAGCTGCACGTCATGTTCCCCATGATCGCAACCCTGGAGGATTGGCGCAGGGCCAAGGGGATCTTCGACGAGGAGCGCGCCGACATGTCCCTGTCCGGGGAGGTCAGCCTCGGCATCATGATGGAGGTTCCCTCCGTCGCGGTCATGGCGGAGCAGTTCGCGGCCGAGGAGGGTTGTGACTTCTTCAGTGTCGGGACCAACGACCTCACCAGTTACACCTTGGCGATGGACCGGGGTCACCCGAAGCTGGCCCCTCAGGTGGATCCGTGCAACCCCGCCGTCCTGACCCTCATCGGGCGTGCGGCCGAGGCTCTCCATGCCCGTGGCAAGTGGCTCGGTGTGTGTGGTGGTGTCGCCTCGGACCCCCAGGCCGTACCGATCCTCGTCGGACTCGGGGTGGATGAGCTGAGCTGTTCAATCCCGGCGATTCCTGCCGTGAAGGCCGCTGTCCGGTCCTGGGATCTCGCGACGTGCCGCGACCTGGCCCGCAGGGCCATCGCCTGCGGCACGGCCGCCGAGGTCCGCGCACTGGTTCCCGTCGACGAGTACTGAGGAAGTTGACATGAGCACTGCATCTGAGATCGTCGCCGCCGTCGGCGGCCCCGCCAACATCAGGTCGTTGACCCACTGCGCCACGCGGCTGCGGTTCGAGCTCAACGACGCCAGCACGGTGGACCAGGCCCAGGTCGAGTCCATCAAGGGCGTGATGGGTGCCGTTCCCCAGGCCGGGGATCGGTTCCAGGTCATCATCGGCGGCGCCGTGAGCACCGTCTTCCAGGAGATCAACTCCCTACCCGAGATGGCCGATCGCCAACCCATGAGCGACGCCGATGTCAAGGCGGCGGCCCGGTCCAAGGCCCGTGGCAAGGTGGCCTGGCTGGACGCCTTCTTCGAGTACCTGTCCGACAGCTTCCGACCGCTGTTGGGCGTCCTGCTGGGCGCCTCCCTCATCCTGGCCGCGGCAGCCGTCCTCGACGCCTTCGGGGTCTTCGACTTCCAGTCCGACTCCAAGGCTGCGCCCTGGGTCTTCCTCGACGCCATGTGGCGGGGCGTGTTCTACTTCCTGCCCATCGCGGTGGCCTACAACGCCGCGAAGAAGCTCGATGTGGATCCCTGGCTGGGTGCCGTCATCATGGGCTCCCTCATGACACCGGAGTTCGTGCGGCTCGGGTCCAAGATCTACACCGAGACCACCAAGGGCTCCGGGATGTTCACTGAGGCGTTGCGGTACCTGGAGACGACCTGCACGAAGAACGTCACCCTCGACAAGGAGTTCTGCACCGTCGACATCTTCGGGTTGCCGCTGCAGCTCAATGACTACGGCGGCCAGGTGTTCGTCCCCCTGCTCATGGTCGCGCTGCTGGCCGTGGTGTACCGGGTGCTGAAGCGGATCTTCCCCGAGAACGTGCAGATGGTCTTCGTGCCATTCTTCGCGATGATCATCATGATCCCCATCACCGCGTTCCTCCTCGGTCCTGTGGGCGTGTGGGCGGGCAACGCCATCGGTGGTGGCCTGGCCTGGCTCAACCACCATGCCCCGATCATCTTCGCGATCATCATCCCGCTGGTGTACCCCTTCCTGGTGCCGCTCGGGCTCCACTGGCCGCTCAACGCGCTGATGCTGCTCAACCTGGACAACCTCGGGTACGACTTCATCCAGGGCCCCATGGGTACGTGGAACTTCGCCTGCTTCGGCGCGACGGCCGGGGTGCTCTTCCTGTCCATCCGGGACCGCGACGCGGCGATGAAGCAGACGGCCACGGGTGCGCTGGCGGCGGGTCTCTTCGGCGGCATCTCCGAGCCGAGCCTCTACGGCATCCACCTGCGTTACAAGCGGATCTATCCGCGCATGCTCGTCGGCTGTCTGGTCGGCGGCGTCACCATCGGTACCCTCAGCATGCTCTTCCCGTCGCCCGACGGGATCAGTGGCGTGACGACGGGTGCGTTCGCCTTCACGTCGCTGTTCACCATTCCGGTGTTCAAGCCGATGTGGGTGTACGCCGTGTCCATCGCGGCGGCCTTCATCGTCGCCATGGTTCTGGTCATCATCTCGGACTACCGCACCCCCGAGCAGAAGGCCGCCGCCCGCAGGGCCGCCGAGCCGGCCGGGGCGGAACCGCGGGTCATCGTGGTGAGCGACGTCGAGACCAACCAGGCCCGCCAGTGGGTGGCCGCCCTGGGTGGCGAGGGCAATGTCACGTCGGTCGAGCCCATCGCCGAGACCCGGATCCGGGTGGAGGTCGTCGATGATTCCCTCGTGGATCGCGAGGCCCTGTCCCGTGCCGGGCTGGTCGGTCTGGTCCAGGTCGGTGACCGCACCTGGCACCTGGTCGCCGGGCTCGAGGCCGCCCAGTTCGCCGAGGGCATGAGACGGCGACTCGCGTCGGTGTGATCGCGGTGCCCGGCTCCCGGGGATGGCCTCGGGAGCCGGGCATCTCCGCGTCCATATCTGGATCCGGCTCACGAAGGGGGGCCGGACGTTGTAGTGTGCAGGCGGAGTGTTCGGTTCTGCAGGGGCATGGGTCCGTGGGGGATCGAATGACTGAACACAACACGCTCGGAGCAGAAGGGCAAGAAGTGCAACGCAGCAGATTACTGGCCACGGTGGGGGCCTTGTCGCTCGTCATCCCGACGACGATCGTCCACGCCGATGAAACAGCCGAACCCAGCACCCTGTTGGACCTCGTGCAGGCCGCACCGTCCCACGCAGTGCCGGAGGAGGCCTCCGACCAGGTGTCCGTGAACCGGGGAAGGGTCACGGTCATCGTGGAGGTGGAGGGCGATCCCGTCGCTGTCGTCGAGGCGGAGCAGGGTGACCTCAATGAATCCGCAGAGGAAAAGCACCGCGAGACACTCAAGAAGCGGCAGGAGCAGATCATCCCAGCCATCGAGGCACTGGGCGGGACGGTCGAGAACACCATGCAGTCGGCCTACAACGGCATGCGGGTGAGCATCGATGCCGACCAGCTCGACGCCCTTCGGGGACTGAGCGGGGTCACGGGAGTTCACGCTGTGCCCACTTACGAGCGCAGCAACGTGGCCGCCGATGTGATGACGGGTGTCGCTGCCGCGTGGCAGGGAACCGGCGTCGGCGACGGGGTCACCGGCAAGGGCATCAAGGTCGCGATCCTCGACACCGGTATCGACTACACCCACGCCACCTTCGGCGGAGCGGGAACTCGTGAGGCCTTCGATGCGGCGACCAAGGACCAGACACTCACTGACTTCGGTCCTCGGGTCAAGGGTGGCATCGATCTCGTCGGGGATGAGTACACCGGCAAGAACACGCCCAAGGCCGACCCGAACCCGATCGACTGCATCCAGGCGGGCCACGGGACGCATGTGGCCGCGACGGCGGGTGGTTCCGGCGTCACGGTGGACGGCAAGACCTACACGGGTGGTTACGGTCAGGAGACCCTCGGGACTGATTTCCTTGTCGGGCCCGGATCTGCCCCGGAGGCCGACCTCTACGCCGTGCGTGTCTTCGGATGTGACGGCACCACCGATGTCGTCGTCGAGGCGATCGACTGGGCCGTGAAGAACGACATGGATGTCATCAACATGTCCCTCGGATCCCCGTTCGGGCGTCCGGAGGAGCCCGACTCCGTGGCCGCGGCCAACGCCGTCGCTGCCGGTGTCGTCGTGGTTGCTTCCGCCGGTAATTCCGGCCCTTCCCCGTATCTCACGGGGTCTCCGGCAGCCGCTCCCGGTGTCATCTCGGTTGCGGCCAACGATGCTCGCAAGGTCTTCCCCGGCCTCGAGCTGACCATGGAGGGCGACACCGTCCAGGCCGTCGCGGCGAACGGCATCCAGTTGACGCAGGCGGCCCCGCTGCACGTTCTCAAGGATGCCCAGGGGCAGCTGGGCCTCGGGTGCACCGCGGAGGAATACCAGAACATCCCCGCCGGATCCATCGTCGTGACCCGACGTGGCACCTGTGCCCGTGTGGCGCGGGCCGTGCTCGGCCAGAAGGCCGGGGCCTCGGCGGTCATCATGGTGAACAGCACTGATGAGCTTCCTCCCTTCGAGGGGCCGATCACCCAGAACCCGGACACCGGTGAGGCCTATCAGGTGACGATCCCGTTCATCGGTGTCGCCGCCAAGGATGCCGAGATCCTCGTCAAGCACGACGGGCATCAGGCGACCGGAACTCCCAAGGAGATCCCCAATCCCGGCTACTCCAACTACGCCAACTTCACCTCCAGCGGACCACGCAGCGGTGACTCGGCACTGCGGCCCAGCCTGACGGCACCGGGTGTCTCGATCGTCTCCGCAGGGGTGGGCGCGGGTACCGGCCCGCTCGTGATGTCCGGGACCTCGATGGCGGCGCCCCATGCCGCCGGTATCGCGGCCCTCGCGGTTCAGGGGCACCCGGGGTGGAGCGCCGAGGAGGTCTCCGCAGCCCTGGTGTCCACCGCTGACTCCTCGAAGGTCGCCAACTACCGCACCGTCCGGGGCGGGGGTCTCGTGGATGCCCCCGAGGCCGTCTCCACCTCCGTGTTCGCCTACGGTGACTCCACCGAGGTCAATGGCCGGACCATCCGGGACGCCGTGCTGAGCTTCGGCTACGCCGAGGTCTCCGGCACCCACACGGACACCCGCAAGGTGACCCTGGTCAACAAGGGGGACAAGGAGCAGACCTTCGCCGTCACCGTCGATCCGTCCCAGGACTCCCTGAGTGGCGGCAAGGTCACGGTGTCCCCGACCTCGGTGACGGTTCCAGCGGGCGGCACCGCCGAGGTGTCCGTCGAGGTGTCCATCTCCGCGGCGGATGTCCCGCCGGGTACCCCCGGCAAGGGCAGGTCCCCCTGGTTCAACAACGTCTCGGGCAACATCCGCTTCGCCCAGGACAACGGTACGAACCTCGCGGTTCCGTACCTGCTGGTGCCTCGGAGCCTGTCGGAGGTGACCGCCGGGCTGGTCACGACGGGGGTCGACGCCGGGCAGATCCAGCTGACCAACGCCAATGCCGCGCGTGAGGGTGACGCGAAACTGTTCACGTGGTCGTTGTCGGATGCCAAGGACCAGGATCCGGCCAAGGATCCCGGGATCGATCTGGCCAGCCTCGGGGTACAGACCATCGAGGACGGCGGCAAGCGTTACCTGGCCTTTGCCGTGAACATGCACTCGCGGTTCTCCAACCCGGCGAGCATCCGGGTGGAGATCCCCATCGACGTCGATGCGGACGGCAAGGCGGACCACATCCTGTTCTCCGCTGATCAGGGGAAGACCCTGGTCGGGACGTCCAACGGCGTGGCTGAGACCTTCCGGTACGACGCCTCGACCAAGAAGACCGCACAGACGGGTTTCCTCACCGTGGCGCCGACGGATTCCAGCACCATGATCATGCTCGTGGATCTGGCCGATCTGGGCTCCCCGAGCCGCGTCGGTTTCACCGCATCGACCTATTCCGGCGATCTCGAGGACAAGGTTGACGGGGTGGCCAGCTACGAGCCCGGCAACCGTCCGTTCGGCGATGGGCTGGAGGTCACGGTGCCGGCCTCGGGCTCTGCGAAGTTCGACGTGGCGGTCAACCGGGTTGCGGCCGAGGACCAGAAGCCGCTCGGATGGCTCGCTGTCGTCTTCGACAACGCGCAGGGTGTCTCGGAGGCACTGACCGGTGAGCTGCCGGCCGGGGTGACCCCGCCCTCTCCGACGCCGACGGCCCCGGCTCCGTCCCCGACGGTGGCGCCCACGGATCCGGCCCCGTCCCCGACGGTGGCGCCGACTGATCCGGCTCCGTCCCCGACGGTGGCGCCGACGGTCATGCCCTCGGCTCCCGTGAAGCCGACCCCGCCGCCGGTGCGGCCCGGTCTGCCTCGCACAGGCAGCTGATCACGATGAGGCCCCGGGGATCCCTCCCCGGGGCCTCTCCCGTTCCCGCGCTGGGGTTGGATGTGGTCAGATGTCGCCCGAGCTGACCTGCGGTACGGTGGGCAGCTCACACAGATGTGGTGTGGTGTCCCGGCCGAAACGGTAGTCGTAGCTCGTGCCGTCGACCTCCACGATGATCTGCCATCCTGGGATCAGGGCCTGGGTGTACGTGGCGCCGGGTTCGCCGCAACCCAGGGAACCGTCCTGCCAGGTCACGGATCTGGCCTGGGTCACGGAGGCCTTGGCCCCGTCGACACCACGTGAGTCGAGATCCGTGCGGATGGCGGCCAGATGGGTCTCTGGCGCCGTGTCGCCTTCCTCGGCGGGGCTGACGGAGGGTGACGGGGCACGTTCGGCCGTGCTGGCGATGGAGGAGGAGGTGGCTTCGGAACTTGGTGACGGGGTGGCGGCGGGCTCGGCGTTGTTGCCGCCACCACAGGCGGCCAAGGAGGCAGCCACGGCGATCAGGGTGACACGTGTTGCGGCTCTCATGCATCGAGAGTACCCGCCAACCCCCGACCGGTTCCGCCTCGGCCCACTGCACCCAGTAAGGTGGTCGGCGGACGAGGTAGTCCCAACCCAGTTTCAAAGGAGAAGGGTGCGACATGAGCGATAAGCGCTACATCTACGACCTCTCGGAGGGTGACGCCACGATGCGGAACCTCCTCGGCGGCAAGGGCGCCGGGGTTGCCGAGATGTCCCGGATCGGGGTTCCGGTTCCTGACGCCTTCACCGTGACGACGACGGCGTGCGTCGAGACCATGAACCTCGGCGGTCAGTGGCCCGAGGGATTGGCCGAGGAGATCAACGCCGGTCTGAAGCGGCTGGAGGAACGGACCGGACGCACACTCGGCGGCACCGAACGTCCGCTGCTCGTGTCGGTGCGTTCCGGCGCCGTCTACTCGATGCCCGGCATGATGGACACGATCCTCAACCTCGGCATCTCCGACGAGTCCGTGGCTGCGGTGGCCGCCGAATCCGGCAACGAGCGTTTCGCGTGGGACTGCTACCGCCGCTTCATCCAGATGTACGGCGAGGTCGTCGAGGGGGTGCCGCCCCACGCCTACGAGGACGCCCTGACCGAGCTCAAGCGCAACCGCGGGGTCGAACTCGACACCGACCTCAGCGCCGAGGACCTCAAGGAACTCGTCGACACGTTCAAGGCCATCAGCAACGAGCACCTCGGCGGGGAGTGGACCACGGATCCCGTCGAGCAGCTTCACCGTGCGGTCAACGCGGTGTTCAAGTCGTGGCTGAATCCGCGCGCCGAGGTCTACCGGCGCGCCAACAACATCCCCGCCGATCTGGGTACCGCCGTGAACATCATGCAGATGGTCTTCGGCAACCGCGGCGACACCTCCGCCACGGGCGTGTGCTTCACCCGCAACCCGTCGACGGGTGACAAGGAGCTCTACGGCGAGTTCCTCGTCAATGCGCAGGGTGAGGACGTGGTGGCGGGCATCCGCACCCCACGCCCCCTGGCCGAGATGCGTGAGGTGCTCCCTGAGGCCTACGACCAGCTCATCGCCACGATGAAGCGGATGGAGGAGCACTACCGGGACATGCAGGACATGGAGTTCACCATCGAGAACGGACAGCTGTTCCTGCTCCAGACCCGCAACGGCAAGCGGACGGCGGCAGCGGCTCTGAAGGTGGCCTCCGACCTCGTCGACGAGGGTCTCATCACGAAGGAGGAGGCGCTGCTGCGCATCGAGCCCGCCCAGCTCGACCAACTGCTGCACCCGGCCATCGACCCCAAGCACGGCCGGAAGCCGATCGCCAAGGGGCTGCCCGCGTCGCCCGGCGCGGCCGTCGGTGAGGTCGTCTTCGACGCCGACACCGCAGCCGAGCGGGGCGGCCGGGGTGAGCCCGTGGTGCTGGTGCGCTACGAGACGACCCCGGACGACATCCATGGCGTCATCGTCGCCCAGGGTGTCCTCACCGCCCATGGCGGCATGACCTCCCACGCGGCGGTCGTGGCCCGCGGCATGGGCAAGCCCTGCGTCGCCGGCGCCTCCGGCATCCACATCGACGTCAAGGCCCGGACCCTCACGGTCGGTGACCGCGTCATCGCGGAGGGGGAGGTCATCACCCTCGACGGCTCCACGGGGGACGTCTACGGCGAGGCCCTCGAACTCATCCCGCCGCGCATCAACGAGGACTTCCAGCGTCTGGTGACCTGGGCCGACGAGGTGCGTCAGCTCGGTGTCCGGGCGAACGCGGACAACTTCGAGGATGCCTCCAAGGCTCGAGAGCTGGGTGCCCAGGGCATCGGGCTGTGCCGCACGGAGCACATGTTCATGGCCCAGGATCGGCTGCCCGCGGTGCGTCGCATGATCCTGGCCGAGACCCATGCCTCACGTACCGAGGCGCTGGCGGAGATCCTGCCGATGCAGCAGCAGGACTTCGAGGGCATCTTCACCGCGATGAAGGGGCTGCCCGTGACGGTGCGGCTGCTGGATCCGCCGTTGCACGAGTTCCTGCCGAACCTCGTCGAGCAGTCCCTGCTGGTGCAGAAGCTGGAACTCACCGACGGCGACCCGGCGGAACTCGAGGCGGCCCGTGGCACGTTGGCCCAGGTCAAGCGGCTCCACGAGCTCAACCCGATGCTCGGCACCCGCGGCTGCCGTCTGGCGATGCTCTACCCGGAGATTCCGGACATGCAGGCCCGCGCCATCATCCGGGCGGCACTGGCCGTCCTGGAGCGCGAGGGCGAGACGGTCGGCGTGGAGATCATGATCCCGCTGGTGGCCCTGTCGAAGGAGCTGGAGGTCCAGCGCGGCATCGTCGAGCGCGCGGTCAAGGAGGAGCTGGAGGCCGCGGGCAAGGACCTGCCCGTCACCATCGGCACGATGATCGAGCTGCCCCGGGCGGCGCTGGTGGCGGACCAGATCGCCGAGTACGCGGACTTCTTCAGCTTCGGTACGAACGACCTGACCCAGACCGGTGTCGGCATCAGCCGTGACGACGCGGAGAACGGCTTCCTGACCCAGTACGTCATGGACCGGGTGCTGGAGCGCAACCCGTTCGAGTCCATCGACGTGGACGGCGTGGGTCAGCTCGTCGAGATCGGCGTCACGAAGGGCCGGGCCGTGAAGCAGAATCTCAAGACGGGGGTCTGCGGCGAGCACGGTGGCGATCCGGACTCCATCGAGTTCTTCCAGTCGGTGGGCCTGGACTACGTCTCCTGCTCCCCGTACCGGGTCCCGATCGCCCGGTTCGCGGCGGCGAAGGCCGTGCTGAAGCAGCGCGAGGACTGAGGCCGGACGGGTGGTCGCGACATGCCCCCGGGTGTGTCGCGACCACCGTCATCCCTGACCTGTGGTGGCTGCCGTGGTCGGGAGTTCATGCCGCCGTCCCACGGCCGAGCTGGGTGGGTTCCCACAGCGGGGCCTGCGCGGTCATGTTGCTCCAACGCGAAAGGTCCGAGACTTGCTCAACTTTGTCGTGAGGTGTCTGTTGGTCGCGTCGTGGATCGTGGCCCTGGTTCTCTCCGCTCTCACCGTCGAGGGCCGCAGCAGTGGAACACCTCTCACCAGCGATGCGGTCGTCGAGGTGACGGAGTGGCATGGGGAACAGCGGATCACCGAGCTACGGCGCGACCTGACAGCCCTCGCGGCGGCGGAGGGCGTCGTGATCGGACAGGTCGAACCTGATGTCCGTGACAACCGCGGCTCCCGCATCATGTACCTCACAGGGCCGGGGGCCGAGGGGATCATCGCCGAACCACCCCGGGTGGATTTCGGCTCGGCCATGCGGACCAGTTTCGCCCCCATGGCCGAGATCGAGTTCCAGGACCCGGTGGGGGACTGGGTGGTTCTGGGCCGTCAGGACGCGGTGCCGGTGCTGGCCGAGGCGTTGCGGTCGAGGGGCGCCACGGTCGAGACGCGGCAGAACGAGCGGTGGCCGAGGCTCGAGGTGCCCGGAAATCTCGAGATCGCGGTCGGTCTCATGATTGCCTCCTCGGCAGCGGCCCTGGTGCTCTCCCGCACCCGACGGGCAGCCATCTGTCGGCTCCATGGCGGCTCGGCGACCGGTTTCGCCGTGAAGGAGTTCGGCCCCCTCGGTGCGCTCTGGGTGGGCTCCGGGGTGCTCCTGCTGGCCGTGGGTGGCCTCTGGTTGTTGGCCACCCAGGGCGGCATCGGGCTGCTGGAGTGGGCGGCGCACAGTGCCAGCACGGGGATCTGGTTCCTGTGGTTCGCCGTTGTGGGGGCCATGGCCACGCTGGGAGCCGTGTGGCGCACCGATCTGGTCCGGGCGCTCAAGGGTGAGCTCCCCGCTCGGGGGATGATCGCCGCTTCGTGGGCGATGCGGCTGGGGGCCATCGTCCTGGCCCTTGCGGCGATCGGTCACTGCCTCTCCTTGGCGACAGCGGCAGCCAGCCGACAGCGGTCGCTGGAGGCGATGAGGTCGGTTCCCGGGGCGCATCTGATGTTCATCGGCGGCGCGCTCTACTCCAACGAGGCCCAGAACGCGATGGGAGCCGTCATGGGGCCCTGGCTGCAGGGGCAGGCGGAGTCCGGCCGGTTGCTCTTGGCCGCGCCCCGGGAAAGTCCCGTGGGTCAGTTGGTGTACGTCAACCGCCGATACCTGGCGAGCCATCCGCTCCAGCTGAGCGATGGCCGTGACGTGCGGGACGTGGTCGGGGATGATGAGGTGGCGCTCCTCGTCCCGGAGGATCGGTGGGCCGAACGCGAGCTCATCGCCGCTGATGCTCGTGAGTCCATGGAGTTCGAGGTGGGGATGGGGGCCGATGTTCCCACGGTGGTGCTCATGACCCCGGCCCGGCAGCGCCTCCCTCTCTTCGGTATTCCGGATGAGACCGCTGGTTGGTCGAGTCATTCCGCCGGCCTGGAGAGCACGTGGGTGGAGGAGCCGATCGTCCTCGTTGTTCCCAATGGCGGGTTCAATGCCTACGTCTCTGCCGCCGGCGAGGGCAGGGTGTTGTTCTTCGACGCCGAGGCGCTCATCCAGGAGATCGAGGCAGACCCCGTGCTGGCCGGTTACGTGACCAGCCTCACTCCCGTGGAGGTCCGGGCGTCGCGCCATGCGGCGGAGGCTCTCATCGCGTTCAGGATGGCCGCCCTGGAGGCGGGTATCGCCGGAGTGATCGCGCTCATGGCCGGGGCGTCCCTGGCGGTGTCCTACAGCGGGCTTCGCGGGCCATCGATCCTCGTGCGGCACCTGCATGGTCGCCATGCGCTCGGCTCCTATCGATGGCTGCTGCTCGCCGAGGTGGCCCTGGCCCTCGGAGCGCTGAGCTGGCTCCCGTGGCAGGTCATGCAACGGCGTGCCCATTTCGAGGCCTTGGTGGCGGCGACGGAGGGTGGCATCGGGCTCGGTCCGCCACCTGAACTGCGGGTGGCGGACCTCCTACCGGGAGCACTGGTGGTCCTGGTCGTCTCCGGGGGACTGGTCATGATGTTGTTCTGGGTGCATCGACGAATCATCAGGAAGGGAGTCAGTGAGGCGTGATGTTGGCGATCCAGGGACTGAAGAAGTCCTTCGGTGAGCGGGTGTTGTGGCGTGACCTCGCACTGGAGGTGGAGCGGGGCACCATGACCGCCCTGACCGGGGTCAGTGGTGCGGGCAAGAGCACGCTGCTCAACTGCATCGGGTTGCTGGAGACACCGGATGAGGGGTCCATTCGTTTCGACGGGAAGGACATCCTCGGCCTGTCCGGGGCAGCGGTGCGCCGGTTCCGCAGGGACACCCTGGGGTACCTGTTCCAGAACTACGCCCTGGTGGAGGACGCCACGGTGCTGGAGAACCTGGAGGTGGCCCTGGGGCGTCGCCGCGCCAAGGAGAACCTCGCCGACCTCATGGCCCAGGTGGGATTGACCGGTCACGAGCACAGCAGGGTCGCCACCCTGTCCGGAGGTGAACAGCAACGGGTGGCTCTCGCCAGGGTGATCGGGAAGCAGGCCGACCTCATCCTGGCTGACGAGCCCACCGGGGCCCTGGACGAGGAGAACTCCGAGGCCGTGGTCGGGCACCTGAGGCGTCTTGCCGACGGCGGGGCGACGGTGGTCATCGCCACCCACGACCCGGGTGTCCGGGACTCCTGCGACCAGGTGGTGCACTTGGACATGAACATCCCCTGAGAGGGTGCGCGGATAGGGGGATCGTGACGAGGACCGGCACGGTGGCTTCCGGGCAAGGCGGACGACGAGGAGCGCACTGGATCGTGGCAGTCGAGGAGGTCCGCTGCCAGGGGGTCACCGGGGCGACTGCAGTGGATGCGCCTGTCCGCGCGCCCTCTTGCTCAGAGAAGGTTGGTCTGGCTGACGGCGTGGATTTTCGCGGTTTCTGTGGTGACCTCGCTCCACAGGATGAGCCAGCTCTGGCCTTGGTCGGTGACGCGGATTGCCCAGACAAAGCCATGGGTCAGAATCGGTGCATCGAGACGGTGCCGTCGGGCTCGGACGTCCCCATCAGCGATCCAGCCCACGGCTTCATCGATCTTCTCCAGCAGGTTCTCACGACCCTGCTCCCAGAGCTGGTCAAGAATGGCAGCGGCTGACTCGTCCTCGATGACCTCAAACATGTCAAGAACGTTTCCTGTACTTCCGACCTTCGGTCGGGCGAGCCATCGAGGCGTTGACCTGGTCAATCAGGCCGGGAGTCTGCAGTGCTGCGATCTCGATCTCGGTGAGCACCCGTGCTGGTTCCAGCAGCAGGGCGCCACCGTCCAGCTCGGTGACCTTGAAGGTCTGTTCCTTCGGGCCCAGTGTTGCTCTCCCCCTGGCGTCGGTGACCAGTACAGCACTCATGCCCTCAAGGGTATCACCCACAGCCCTGTGAGCTCCCGGGGCTTCTCAGACCGTCCAGGCCTCCAGTTGGTGGCTGCGCTCCCAGAACAGCTCCTCGTAGCGGGTCGCGTCGACGAAGGCGGTCATCATCTGCTCGCGGGTCAGCTCGTCGGCGGCCTCCGCCGCCTCGTCGAGGAGTTCGATGGCCGTGGCCGTGGTGGCCTGGAAGGCCGGATCCGCATAGGCCGCCACCCAGGTCCCGTACGGGTGGTCCTTCACCGAGGCGGCCTTCTCGGCCAGGTCCAGTCCCACCTGCGCGTAGACCCAGTAGCAGGGCAGCACCGCCGCCACCCCGACCGGGTAGGGCTCATAGGCGACGTTGGTCTGGATGAAGTTGACGTAGCCCCTCGTGGTGGGGGAGGCGGCCTCGGCGTGCGGGGCGTCCTTGAGCAGCGGGTCGTTGAGGAGCGCGTCGTGCATCATCACCTCACCCGCGACGGCCTCCCCGGCGCTCTGTGCCCAGAAGGCCCGGGCCCGGGCGTGTGGGGCGCGGGCCGCCAACTGCGCCAGGGCCCGGGAGTAGCCGCGCAGGTAGAAGTCGTCCTGGACGATGTACTCGACGAAGCGGTGCCCCGCCAGGCTGCCGTCGGCCAGCTCCACCAGCAGCGGCAGCCGATCGATCCGCTCCCTGATGGGGGCGATGCGCTCCCAGGCCGCGGCCGAGAACTCACGGGTCGTCCAGTTCATGATGCTCCTTCGACGAGATGGTTGACCGGCCCGTGGCCGGAGTCCGGGGTGCGGGACAACCGCCAGGTGGCTCCGGCGACGATGGCCCGGTGCAGGTAGTCCCGGGCCCGCTCCACCGTCGCCACGTCCAGGACCCCGGAGCGGGCGACGCAGGCCGCCACCGCTGAACTCAGCGTGCAACCCGTGCCATGCGTGTTCCGGGTGTGGATGCGGGGACTCGTCAGCCGGATCGTGTCCTCGGGGGTGACGAGGAGGTCGGTGAGCTCGTCACCGTCGAGATGCCCGCCCTTCGCGAGCACCGCCCGCGCTCCGGCTTGAACCAGCCGCTGCGCCTGGTCGGCCAGCTCATCGGAGGAGGTCGCGGGGGCCTCGTCGAGCAGGACCGCGGTTTCCGGGACGTTCGGGGTGATGACATCGGCCAGGGGCATCAGCCGGGTACGCATCACCTCGACGGCGTCCTCGGCCAGCAGGGCGTCGCCGGAGGTCGCCACCATGACCGGGTCGAGCACGATGGTGCCGAAGTCCTTCCGGCGGGACGCGAGGAGGTCGGCCACGGCGCCCGCGACCCCCGCGTTGGTGAGCATCCCGAGCTTCGTGGCGTCGACGGCGATGTCATCGACGACCGCCGTCACCTGGTCGACCACGAAACCCGGGTCGAGCGCCTGGGCGGCCCGCACCCCCTGGGTGTTCTGCACCGTCAGACCGGCGATCGCCGCGCAGCCGTAGACCCCGAGGGCGGAGAAGGTCTTCAGATCCGCCTGGATCCCGGCGCCTCCGCTGGGGTCCGAGCCGGCGATGGACAGGGCGACCGGGGGTTTCATGGTTTCCTCCAGAGGGTGATGAGCTCGTCGGCGGCCAGGCGTGGATCGGGGGCGGCGGCGATGGCGGAGACCACGCAGATCCCGTCCACCCCCGCCTTGATGAGTGCGGCTGCATTTCCGGCGTTGATGCCGCCGATGGCGACGACGCGCAGCCCCTCCGGGCGGAGCCTCAGGAGTTCCTCCACACCGGTCAGGCCGAGGGGCGGGGCGGTGTCCGTCTTCGTCGCGGTCTCCCACACCGGGCTGAGGCCCACCACGTCGGCGAGTCCCTCCCGGGCGACGGCCAGCATCTCCTCCCGCGAACTGACGGAGATTCCGAGCAGCCGCTCAGGGCCGATGGCCGCCCGGGCCGCGCGGGCCGTGGCGTCACCCTGACCGATGTGCAGGTGGGTGCCCAGCTCGGCGGCGACCTCGACCCGGTCGTTGACGAACAACTCGGCCCCGGAGGCCCCGGCGGCGACGGCCCTCTCGATGGCCCGCTGACATGCGAGCACTCCGGCGCGGAACTCCTCGTGTGTGGCGTGCTTGTCCCGGAACTGCACCACACCGGCACCGCCCAGAACCGCCTGCTCCACCGTGGCGGCCACGTTGTCCCTTCCCCCGGCGAGTTCCGGGTCGGTCACGTAGTACAGCCGCCAGTCGGTCACGCCCGGTCCTCCACCTCGACGAGGCGAACCACTTCGTCCGGGGTCAGCGTGTACAGGGCGTCCCGCCAGGCGACCTCGAAGCTCGCGGGCCCCTTCGCGTCGCGCCCGGCGACGAGGCCAGCGGCGGCGAACAGGGCGTGGGCCGCGACGACGGCGTCGTGGGGTCGGTCGGGACTGGCCCCCAGAGCGGCAGCCACCGTCGCCCCGAGGGAGCAGCCGGTGCCGATCACCAGCGGCATGAGGGCGTGGCCGCCGCGGATCCGAGTGACCCGCCCCTGCGAGACGACGAGGTCCACCTCCCCGGAGATGGCGACCACCGTCCCGTGCTCGGTGGCGAGGGAGGAGGCGGCGTCGAGGGCGGCCTCGACGGGGTCAGTGGCGTCGACGCCCCGTCCCCCCGCGCTGGCCCCGGCGAGTCCGAGGATCTCGGAGGAGTTGCCGCGGATGCAGGCGGGGGAGTGGGTCAGCAGGCCGCGGGCCAGTGCGGTGCGCACGGGCAGGGCGCCGACCGCGACGGGGTCGAGGACCCACGGCCTCCCGGCCGCGCTCGCGGCCGCGGCGGCGCGTCGTTGGGCCCGGTGCTGTTCGGTGGAGCCGTTGCCCACGTTGATGAGGACCGCGGAGGCGATGCCGGCGAAGATCTCGGCCTCCTCGGGAAGGTCGATCATGGCGGGTGCCGCCCCGATCGCGAGCAGGACGTTGGCCGTGATCTGTGGCACCACCGTGTTGGTGAGGCAGTGGACCAGGGGCGCGGTGGCGCGCAGATTCTCGAGGATGGTGGCGACCATGTGACTCCCTTGCTTCTCCAGGTTCAACGGGTGTGTTCTCAGCCCCCTCGGGGCACCCCGGCGAGTCGCAGTCACACCCTAGCACCGGGGAGCCCGCCACTGCCGTGGCGGCCTGTCCCACCCCCTCGCTGAAAGCTCCAACTGTCTTTTCAGAGGTCAAATCGAGGTGGCTTTTTTAGGTTTGGGCAACCTAATATGCGAGCGCGCCTTGTGTGCAACAAACCCCAACGCACCGTCAAGGAAGGTGAATCGAGTGCGAAGAAAGAGAATCCTGGCCGGGCTGTCCGCCCTGGCCCTCCTCGTCGCCGGGCCGACGGCCCACGCCGACGAGCGGGACCCCAATTCCATCGAGGACCTGGTCGCGCCCTCCAACCAAGGAGCCGTTCCCGACGACGCGGGCGAGGCACTGCCCGAGCTCACCGGCGAGGTGGACCTCATTGTCCAGCTCGAGGCCGACCCCGTCGCGGTCGTCGCGGCCAAGGAGGGGGTGGAGATCACCGGCGCCAAGGCGGAGGAGGTCGCCGACAGCATCCTCGACGCCCAGGAGGGCGTGGCACGGCAGGTGTCCTCCCTCGGGGGAGAGGTGATCCACCGGATGCACTCCGCCTACAACGGGATGCGCATCAGGATCGACGCGGCCCGGATCACCGAGCTCCGCGGCATCCCCGGGGTGAAGGAGGTCCATGCGGCCCCCATCCACGAACGGGCGAACCATGACTCGGTTCCCGCCACCGGTGTCCCCGCCGTGTGGCAGGGAGGTGCCGTTCCCGGGTTGACGGGCAAGGGCATCAAGGTCGCGGTCATCGACTCCGGCATCGACTACACCCATGCCACCTTCGGCGGCGAGGGCACCTTGGACGCCTACGAGGCCGCGGTCAACGCCACCACCCCGCAGTACACCGGCCGGGTCAAGGGCGGTTACGACTTCGCCGGCGACGGCTACGACGGTCGCAACGCCCCGCAGGCCGACGAGAACCCCCTCGACTGCGAACGCAACGGCCACGGCACCCATGTGGCCGGAACCCTCGCCGGGTCAGGCGTGCTCGCCGACGGCAGCACCTACACCGGCACCTACGACGAGAACACCCACAAGCAGGAGTTCCGCGTGGGCCCGGGCGTGGCCCCCGAGGCGGACATCTACGCCCTGAAGGTCTTCGGCTGCTCCGGCGGCACCTCGCTCGCCACCGAGGCCATCGACTGGGCGGTCAAGAACGACATGGACATCATCAACCTGTCGCTCGGCTCGTCGTTCGGTCGGGCCACGGACCCGGATTCCGTGGCCGCTGCCAACGCGGTCGCCGCCGGCGTGGTCGTCGTCGCGGCCGCCGGGAACTCCGGCCCCGCGCCCTATCTCGCCAGTTCCCCCGCCGTCGCCACCGGTGTGATCTCCGTGGCGGCCAGTGACCCGCGCAAGTCCTTCCCCGGCGCGACACTGACCGTCGACGGTGCCACGGTGACGGCGATCAATGCCAACGCGTACCGGCTCATCGAATCCGGCCCCATCCATGTCATGCGCAACGATGACGGCTCCGTCGCCGACGGGTGTGACCGCGACATGTGGACCCGGGTGCCCCACAGCCATGTCGTCGTGACCCAGCGGGGCGGCTGCGCGCGGGTCCTCAAGGCCATCAACGGCCAGCGTTTCGGCGCTCTCGCGGTCGTCATGGTCAGCGACACCGACGAGCTGCCGCCTTACGAGGGGCTCATCACGCGCAACCCCGAGACCGGCGAGGCCTGGCGGGTGCGCATCCCGTTCCTCGGGGTGAAGAAGTCCGACGGGGACACCCTCGTCGCGGCCGACGGCAAGACCGTCACCTTCGCGGAGACCACCGTGGACAACCCCAACCACGGGAAGTTCGGTGATTTCAGCTCCGCGGGCCCGCGCTCCGGTGACTCCGCGATCCGCCCGAGCGTCACCGCCCCTGGCGTGACGATCCTGTCCGCCGCCGTCGGGACCGGGACCCGGGGCGAGGTCAACGAGGGAACCTCCATGGCCTCCCCGTACGCCGCGGGTGTCGCGGCGCTCGCCAAGCAGGCCCACCCCGACTGGAGCGCGCAGGAGATCGCCGCGGTCATGGTGACCACGGCTGACACCGAACGGGTCGCGGACCACACCTTCCCCCGCGGCGGCGGCATGGTGGACCCCGTTGGTGTCGTCCACTCGAAGCTCCTGGCCCTCGGCGACAGCCGGGAGGTCAAGGACACCACCGTGCGTGAATCCGTCCTCGCCTTCGGCTTCGCCGAGTTCACCGGCACCCACGAGGACACCCGCACCGTCACCCTTGTCAACAAGGGCGACGAGCCCCGCACACTCGCGGTGAGCGCCGTTCCGAGCAAGGAGTCGCTGCCTGCCCGGGTCACTCCCGGCGTCACCGAGGTGACCGTGCCCGCCAACGGCTCCGTCGACGTCCCCGTCTCCCTCTCGGTCAAGGCCGCCGACGTGCCGAGCAGCCTCGCCCGGTTCAACGACCCCAACTTCCGTGAGGTCTCCGGCAACATCCACTTCGAGGACGCCAACGGCGAGGCCATCAACATCGCCTACCTGCTGGTCCCCCGATCCCTGTCCGATGTGAAGGTCGCCACCACTGCGGTCGACGACGACACCGTCGAGCTGAGCTTCACCAACGAGGGCGGTATCAAGGCCTTCACGGCCCTGTACAACTGGGGTCTGGCGGACGCCGATGACATCCCCGAGGGCAAGGACGTGGGTCAGGACATCGCCGCGGTGGGTGTCTCCGCGGCGGGCGATGCGACGCTGATGAACCTCAGCTTCGCGGTCAACACGAGCGGCCGCTGGTCGAACGCCGCGCCCGTGCTGTTCAACGTGCTCATCGACAACGACAACGACGGTGTGGACGACTTCAGCGTGTTCAGCATCGATTCCGGCCTGATCCGGGAGCGGGCGATCAACGGTCGCCCCGAGGTGTTCGTCACCGACCTCAAGACGCAGAGGACCGTCCCCGGCAACGCGGAGACGCTGGCCCCGACGGACTCCAGCACCGTCGTGATGCAGGTCCCGGCATCCTTGGTCGGGGTGACCGGCAAGTTCACCTACACGGTCACCTCCACCAGCCTGCGCGACACCACCGCGGCCGACACGGTTGACGGCAAGGCCGTCTACGACCCCCTGAACAAGCCGTTCGCCGACGGCCGGTTCTTCGGTGTCGCGGTCGGGGAGACGAAGAGCTTCCAGGTCGACCGGAACGCCAGCTACGGCGAACAGAAGCCCCTCGGCTACATGGCCGTGGTCTTCGACAACGCCAGTGGCCGCTCCGAGGCGCTGACGGGCACCCTCGAGGTCACGCCGGCCCCGGTGCCCCCGCCGGTGTCGCCGTCGCCCGCCCCGTCCACGGCACCAACGGCCGCTCCCACGGTTGCTCCGACGGCGGCCCCGACGGCCACGCCCACGGTTGCTCCGACGGCGGCCCCGACGGTCACGCCCACGGCTGCGCCGACGACCAGGCCGACCGCCAAGCCGACGCCCATCACACCTCGCCCGGGTCTGCCCCGGACGGGAACCGAGGGCTGAGGCTGCACGTGTGACGCGGCAGGGGGGGCCCGATCCCCCTGCCGCGTCCGGGTCAGCGCGGGTCGATGATCTTCATGGCGATGTGCCACAGCTCGTCGTGGATCTCCTGGGGCACCTTGAGCCCCAGTGATCGCAGCCAGCGGCGCATGCGCGGCAGCTCGTCGGCCCACTCCTGGGGGACGTAACGCAGCACCTGCTCCAGGTCGTCGTCGCTGATGTCGAGGCCCTCGACGTCGATGTCCTCCTTGCGGGGGAGGAGGCCTGCCGGGGTCTCCACCGCATCCACGGCCCCCTCCAGCCGCTGCACGATCCACTTGAGCACGCGGCAGTTCTCGCCGAAGCCCGGCCACAGGAAGTTGCCCTCCGCGTCGCGGCGGAACCAGTTGACGTAGAAGATCCTGGGCAGCTTGGCGGGCTCGGTGCGCTCGCCCATGCTGATCCAGTGCTGCAGGTAGTCGCCCACGTGGTAGCCGATGAACGGCAGCATCGCCATCGGGTCCCGGCGCAGCACCCCGACGGCGCCTGCCGCGGCGGCGGTCGTCTCCGAGGAGCAGGTCGCCCCCATGAAGACGCCGTGGAGCCAGCTGCGGGACTGGGAGACCAGCGGGATGGTGTTCTCCCGCCTGCCGCCGAAGATGATGGCGTCGACGGGGACCCCGCGTGGGTTGTCGTAGTCCGAGGACAGGATCGGGCACTGGGTGATGGGGGTGCAGAAGCGGGAGTTCGGGTGGGCGGCCTTCTCGCCCGGACGGCCACCGTCGGGTCCCTTCTCCGGGGTCCAGGAGCGTCCCTTCCAGTCGGTCAGGTGCTCGGGGGGCTGCTTGGTCATGCCCTCCCACCACACGTCCCCGTCGTCGGTGAGGGCGACGTTGGTGAAGATGTTGTGGCCACCCCGGATGGCGGCCATCGCGTTCGGGTTGGTGGCGTCGCCGGTTCCGGGGGCGACGCCGAACAGGCCGGCCTCGGGGTTCACCGCGTAGAGCCTGCCGTCGTCGCCGAACCGCATCCAGGCGATGTCGTCGCCCAAGGTCTCCACCTTCCAGCCGGGGATGGTGGGCTCGAGCATGGCGAGGTTGGTCTTGCCGCAGGCCGAGGGGAAGGCGGCGCAGATGTGGTAGGCCCTGCCCTCCGGGGAGGTGAGCTTGAGGATGAGCATGTGCTCGGCCAGCCAGCCCTCCTCGCGGCCCATCACGGAGGCGATGCGCAGGGCGTAGCACTTCTTGCCCAGCAGCGAGTTGCCGCCGTAGCCGGAACCATAGCTCCAGATCATCCGTTCCTCGGGGAAGTGGACGATGTACTTCACGTCGTTGCACGGCCACGGGACGTCCTTCGTCCCGGCCGGCAGGGGCATCCCGACGGAGTGCAACGCGGGCACGAAATCAGCCTCGGTGCGGTCCATCGCCGCCATGACCTCGTCGCCCATCCGGGTCATGATGCGCATGGAGAGGACGACGTAGGCGGAGTCGGTGATCTCGATCCCGAACTTCGGGTCCTCCGCCTCGATGTGTCCCATGCAGAAGGGGATGACGTACATGGTCCGTCCCGCCATGCAGCCGTTGTACAGCTGCCGGAGGGTCGTCTTCATCTGCTTCGGGTCCATCCAGTTGTTGGTGGGGCCCGCATCGTTCTCGTCGACGGAGCAGATGAACGTCGAATCCTCGACCCGGGCGACGTCGTCGGGGTCGGTGCGGGCGTAGAGGGAACCCGGTTGCCTGGACTCGTCGAGCCGGATCACCGTGCCCGCATCCACCAGCACGTCCGTGAGGCGGTTGTACTCCTCGTCGGAGCCGTCACAGAAGTGGATGGCGCTGGGTTTGGTGAGGTCGGCGATCTCCTCCACCCAGGCGATGACCCTGGGGTGGGAGGGGACGCGTCCGGTGACGGGGATCGTCGTGGTCAGACCGTTCTCGGTCAGGGTGGACATGGAATGGCACTCCTTCGGTCGGCACTTCAGTGGGCTACCGCTGCGCCCGGCCGGACTCCGGTCGGGTACCTCGAGCGTATCGCTCCGGCTGCGGATTCGAGGGTGCTCGACGACGAATCGCTGAGGTTCTGGACGATGGTGGGGCATGGGAAGGTCAGGGATGAATCAGGGACGAAGACCCTGGGGGTCAGGGTTGAGCGTGGTAGACTCAACTCTGATGAATCGCACTCTGGAGGACAGCCTTGAACACTGAGAAGCTCACCGCCAAGAGCCGCGACGCGGTGACCGCCGCCGTCCGGCTGGCTCTGACCGCGGGCAACCCCAACGCGGAACCCGTGCACCTGCTGCACGGACTCCTGCTCACCCCTGACAACACCGTCGGCGCACTCCTCGCCGCAGCCGGAGCCGATCCCGACCGGGTCGATGCGGAGGCGGAGGCGGCCATCGCGAAGCTCCCCTCGTCCACCGGCAGCTCCGTGACCCAGCCGTCGATGTCCGGACCCCTCGCCCGGGTCCTCGCCACGGCCGAGACCCTCGCCGACGAACTCGGAGACCAGTTCGTCGCCACCGAGCACCTGCTCATCGCCCTGGCGAGGGTGGCGTCCGAGGCGCAGACCATCCTCAACCGGGTCGGCGCCACCGCCGACGTGCTCACCCGGGGCTTCCAGGACGCCCGCGGTGCCAAGCGCGTGACCTCGGCGGAGTCCGAGGGCGGGGAGTCGGCGTTGGAGAAATACTCCGTCGACCTCACCGAACGGGCCCGGGCCGGGAAGATCGACCCCGTCATCGGGCGCGACCAGGAGATCCGCCGCATCGTGCAGGTGCTGGCGCGGCGCACGAAGAACAACCCCGTGCTGATCGGTGAGCCCGGCGTCGGCAAGACCGCCGTCGTCGAGGGTCTGGCCCTGCGGCTGGTGGAGGGCGACGTCCCCGACTCCCTCAAGGGTCGTCGGCTGGTCTCCCTCGACCTGACCTCCATGGTGGCCGGGGCCAAGTACCGCGGCGACTTCGAGGAGCGCCTGAAGGCCGTGCTCAGCGAGATCAAGGAGTCCGACGGCCAGATCATCACCTTCATCGACGAACTGCACACCGTCGTCGGCGCCGGGGCGACCGGCGACGGCAGCATGGATGCCGGCAACATGCTCAAGCCCATGCTGGCCCGCGGTGAACTGCGGATGATCGGCGCGACGACCCTCGACGAGTACCGCGAGCACATCGAGAAGGACCCGGCGCTGGAGCGGCGCTTCCAGCAGGTCTACGTCGGTGAGCCGAGCGTGGAGGACGCCATCGCCATCCTGCGGGGGCTGCGGGAGCGCTACGAGGCCCACCACAAGGTGCGGATCACCGACGCCGCCCTCGTGGCGGCCGCCGCGCTCTCGGACCGCTACATCACGAGCCGTCAGCTGCCCGACAAGGCCATCGACCTCGTCGACGAGGCGGCGTCCCGGCTGCGCATGGAGATCGACTCCTCCCCGGAGGAGATCGACATGTTGCGTCGTGACGTGGACCGGATGCTCATGCAGGAACTCCACCTCAAGAAGGAGGACGATCCCGCCTCCCGCGAGCGCCTCGCCGCGCTGCAGCAGGAACTGGCCGACGCCCAGGAGGAACTGCGTGGCCTGGAGGCCCGCTGGGCTGAGGAGAAGTCCGGCCTCAACGCCGTCGGCGACCTCAAGGAGCAGATCGACGCGCTGCGGATCGAGGCGGACCGGGCCCAGCGTGACGGCGACCTCGGCCGCGCCTCCCAGCTGCTCTACGGGGAGATCCCCGCCATCGAGCAGCGGCTCGCCGAGGCCGAACTGAAGGAGGGGGAGGCCGTGAGAATGGTCTCCGATGAGGTCTCGGACACCGACATCGCGGAGGTCGTCGGCGCCTGGACGGGCATCCCCGTCGGGCGGCTGCTCCAAGGAGAGTCCGAGAAGCTGCTGGAGATGGAGGAACGGCTCGGCCGGCGCCTCATCGGGCAGGTCGAGGCCGTGCGTGCGGTCTCCGATGCCGTCAGGCGGTCCCGGGCGGGCATCTCCGACCCGAATCGCCCGTCGGGTTCCTTCCTGTTCCTCGGGCCGACGGGTGTCGGCAAGACCGAGCTGGCGAAGTCGCTGGCGGACTTCCTCTTCGACGACGAGTCGGCGATGGTCCGCATCGACATGAGCGAGTACTCGGAGAAGCACGCCGTGGCCCGTCTCGTCGGTGCGCCTCCCGGCTACGTCGGCTACGAGGAGGGCGGGCAGCTCACCGAGGCCGTGCGGCGTCGGCCCTACTCGGTGGTGCTGCTGGACGAGGTGGAGAAGGCCCACCCGGACCTGTTCAACATCCTGTTGCAGGTGCTGGACGACGGCCGCCTCACCGACGGTCAGGGCCGCACGGTGGACTTCCGCAACACCATCCTCATCCTCACCTCCAACCTCGGCTCCCAGTACCTGGCCGATGCCACCCTGTCCCCGGAGGAGAAGCGGGAACAGGTGATGGCGGTGGTCCGGTCCGCCTTCCGGCCGGAGTTCCTCAACCGACTGGACGAGCTGGTCATGTTCGAGCCGCTGACCCGTGAGGACCTGGGGCGCATCGTCGACATCCAGCTCGGCAGGCTGAACGCCCGGCTCGCATCCCGCCGCATCGTGGTGGAGCTGAGCGACGAGGCGCGTGGCTGGCTCGGCGACGTCGGCTTCGACCCGATCTACGGGGCCAGGCCGCTGCGGCGCCTCATCCAGTCCACGCTGGAGGACCAACTGGCCAAGGGCCTGCTGGCGGGCCGGATCCACGACGGCCAGACGGTCCGCTTCGACCGCGACGGCGACGGCGTGACCATCGTCTGAGACCCATCGACGAGAGGACGCGGATAGGGTGTGGGGCGTGACAGACGCGTCCCACACCCGAGTCGGGGAGTCCCGACCCCTCAGCCCCGAGGTGAGGTCCCTCCTGGAGCGCCTGTTCGGTGTCGGTGACGACCACGGGGCCGAGGCATTGCGGGCCCAGCTGGAGGGAGCGCTGGAGGTGCGCAGCGAGTACGGCTGGCGTATCGGCTTCGAGGTCCGTGCGGATGTGCCACGCTCTCGGACCCGGCTTCGCGAGTACCCCGTCCACCTCATCGGTGATGACCTGGGCAGACCGGTGTGGGTGACTCTGCGGTTGGTTGACGGTCGGCTGGACGAGTTGGAGATCCTGCGGGAGGGGCTGCTGTTGGAGTGGGAACAGGACCTCGCGGAACTCGACTTGGAGGTGTTCCACCGATCGCATGATGTGAGCGACGTTCTCCAGCTGCTGGACCCCGACACCGAGGGGTGTCTGTTTCGCCCTGTCCCGGTGGAGCCACTGATCCGTTCGCTGGTTGAACGGATGCTGGATGCCGACGCGCGCGAGAACGCGGAACTGCGGCAGCAGTTGGACGTGGTCCGGGCGCTGTGGTGCCCCGGCGGTCACGTCGTCTTCGAGGTCGCCACCGAGGTGCCACGCCTCCCAGGGGCCAACCACGATTTCCCGGTCATGCTGGCCGGGCAGGACGGCGACGGCTCGTTCTGGGTCATCCTGCGGATCGTCGACGGATGCCTCGGGGAGCTGGAGCTCTTCAGGGACGGCCTTCCGTGGGCCGAGGGGATGACCAGGCTTGCCGATCTCGACCTCCGGCCCGTCCCCGCACCCCAGTGAACCTCACCCGGTCCACAGCCAGGCATCGGAGCGTTCCCGCCACCACAGCGTGAGCGCCCGGACCCCCATGAACCCGACGGTGAAGCTCGCCCACAGCCAGGCCAGGCCGGTCACCCCCGTCGGCGCGAACCGGTCCACCACGAGGACGAGGGGGGCGTAGACGACGAGGGTGAGGGTCATCGCGCGGGCCAGGTAGGGGCCGTCCCCGGCCCCGATGAGCACCCCGTCGAAGAGGGTCACCCACGAGGAGATCACCAGCGCGGCCCCCATCACCACCAGCACCACCGCCACGGCGTGACGCACCTCGACCTGTGGGGTGAACAGGGCGGCGAACGGGCGGCGCACCACCGCGACGACGCCGCCCAGGAGCAGCCCGAACCCCAGGGACCACCGGATCATGTGCCGGGAGACGGAGCGCGCCTCCCGGGCACGCCCGGCCCCCAGCGCCTGGCCGATGAGGGTTTGACCGGCGATCGCCAGTGCATCGAGAACGTTCTGCAGGAATCCCCAGATGGTGAAGGCGACCTGGTGGGCGGCCAGCGCCGTCGCCCCCTGCCGGGCCGCGGCCCAGGTCGTGAGCAGCAGCGCCAGTCGTAGGGAGAGCGTGCGCACCAGCAGCGGGATGCCGACCCCCAGGCTGCGCCGCATCCCCGAGAACTCGGGGCGGCGGTGTGCCCCCAGCTCCCGGGAACCACGCAGCACCAGCCAGGCCGCCACCGCACCGAGGAGGGTCTCGGCGATCGCCGTCGCCGCCCCGGAGCCTGCGATGCCGAACCCCAGGCCGAGCACCAGCACCACGTCGCCCACGAGGTTCAATGCCGCGGCGGCCAACGACAGCAGCATCGGGGTCCGGGCGTCGGCCTGTCCCCGGAGGGTCCCTGTCGCGGCCAGCATCACGAGCATCCCCGGGGTCCCGGGCAGCGACCACCTCAGGTAGGCGACCGCCTGCTCACGCACCGCGCCCGTCGCGCCCAGCAGGCCGGCCAGCTGTGGCGCCAGCCACCACGCCACCCCGCCCACGAGCACTCCCAGGAACAGGGCCAGCCACAGGGCCTGTGCCCCGGCCTCCGCCGCCTCCCGGGCCCGCCCGGCCCCGGTCAGCCGGGCCACCGTCGCCGTCGAGGCGTAGGCCAGGAAGATGAACAGACCCACCATCGTCCCCACCACAGCGCTCCCCACGCCGAGACCGGCGAGGGGCTCCGTGCCCAGATGGCCCACGATCGCGGTGTCAGCCATGAGGAACAGCGGCTGGGCCGTGAGGGCGGCGAACGCCGGAACGGCCAGGGCCAGGATTCGGCGATTCAAGGAGGCGACCACAAGCGGATCGTACGGGAACGGGAGGCACTGTTTGTTTCGCGCCGACGGCGTGCTTGACTAGGAATGGCGACTCATGGTCGGCCCAGCTGGAAAATGAGGGGGCATTCTTGGCAGGATTCTCCCCATGGTTAATTGACATCCGGCCGAAAGGGCGAATGTCGGAGGGTGTTCCGGGAGCAACACGAGGGGAAGAAGCGAGGCCACGGTCATGGCATTGTTGAACCGCGCGCGGATCGAGACCGCTGCCGTGGGTGTCCTTGCGACGGCCCTCGGCGTCCTGGCCTTCGCCCATCCTGGCCTTCCCGCATCCGAGGTGGAACTCAACGACGGCGGCATCTGGGTCACCAACGAGAACCTCCTCATGGTGGGCCACGTCAACTACGAGGCCCAGACCCTCGACGGCGGATTCCTGTCGTCGAAGGAGAAGTTCGACGTCTCCCAGGCGGCCAGCCACGTCCTCGTGACCACCCCTGACGTCGTGCAGCCGGTCGACGTCGCCTCCGTTTCGACCCGCAGCGAGGCCGACACCCGCGGCCTCCACCTGGCGCACAACGGCGACCTCGTTCTCTTCGCCGACCCCGGCGCGGGACGGGTGTGGGCCACCGACACCATCGGGGCGGGAACCTTCTCCGCCACGGCCGTGCCCCTGCTGAAGGATCTCGACGCGCCACGGGTCGTCGTCGGGGTCGACGGGGTCGGGCACGTCGTGACGAGGAGCGGCGCGCACTACACGGTCACGGCGACGGAGGAGGGCCACGAGGCCTCGGAGCGGGGGACGGCCTTCCCCGAGGGGTTGGGCGAGGATGCCCAGCTCAGCGCCCTCGGCCCCGACCCGGTGGTGCTCGACGCCGGGCTCCTGCGGTTCCGGGGCAAGCAGATCCGCAGCGACGACTTCGCGGAGGCGGTGCTCCAGCAACCAGCTCCCGACACCGGCAAGGTCCTGCTGTCCTCACCGACGGCCATGCTCCAGGTGGAGGCGGGAAACGGACGGATCAACATGGTGGAGGTGCCCGTGGGCACCCCGGCCCGCCCCGTTCAGGTCGACGGGTGCGCCCACGCCCTGTGGGCGGCGACCGGGTACTACCTGCGCGACTGCGAGGGGGCCGACTTCGTCAAGTCGCAGTATTCCGAGATCGAGGTGGCCGCGAATCCGGTGTTCCGGACCAACCGCAAGGTCGTCGTCATCAATGACACCACGAATGGCACCGTGCTCCTGCCGATGAAGGACATGGCCGTGGTCAACAACTGGGAGCTCATCCAGACCCAGTTGAAGGACAACAAGGACTCCACCCCGGAGGACGTCATCGACGGGCGGACCACGATCCGGGAGTTCACCAACGAGCAGCACCCGCCGGAGGCGGTCGACGACGTGATGGGCGCCCGACCCGGGACGTCGACGAGCCTGCCCGTCCTGCTCAACGACACCGACATCGACGGGGATGCGCTGACCGTCGTCATCGACAGCGCCCCGGAGGGCTTCCACGTGGCGCCCGCGGACGAGGGGAGGCAGATCCGCGTCCAGGTGCCCTCCAGCGCCACGGGGGAGTTCACCTTCACCTACCGCGCCTTCGACGGCGTGAGCGCGTCGAACGTCGCCACCGTCACCGTGCAGATCCGAGCACCCGGCGAGAACTCGCCGCCGGTCAAGGTGCGGACGAGCCAGCTGACCGTCGCGGAGCGGGCATCACTGGAGTACTCGGCGCTCGGGGACTGGATGGATCCGGACGGCGACCCGTTCTTCCTCGCCAGCGCCGCATCCGATCAGGCCCTCGAGGTGTCCTGGCGTCCCGACGGCTACGTGGCGGTCAAGGACCTCGGCACCGACGGTCCCGGGCGTCGCGCCGTCAACCTGTCCGTGAGTGACGGTGTGGAGGCTGCATCCGGGGTCCTCGACGTCTACGTCGTGGCGGGGGCCAGCAACTCGCCGCCGGTGGCCAACAGCGATCACTTCGTCGCCTCCGTCAACGAGCCGATCACCCTCGAACCCCTCCTCAACGACACCGACCCGGACGCGGATCGGCTGTCGGTGGTCGAGGTCGAGCCCGCCCCGGACAACACCGAGCTCAAGACGGACTACCAGAACGGACAGATGAGGTTCACCGCCACGCAGGCGGGCAACTACACCTTCGTCTACGGCATCAGTGACGGAACCCACACCGCCAAGGGGCGAATCCGCATCGACGTCACGGATCCGGCGACGAACGACAAGACCCCGTTCGCCGAGAACGACCTCGCCCTGCTGCCGGTGAACGGTTCCGTCGTGGTGGAGGCCCTCGGCAACGACCGTGACCCCACGGGAGGGGTCCTGGTCATCCAGGGCATCTCGATGGGTTCCGCGGTCGGTCTCAACGTCGAGATCATCCAGCACGCCACGCTGCGGATCACCGCCCCCGCCGGGCTCGAGGAGCCGCAGACCTTCGAGTACACGGTGAGCAACGGTCACGGCTCCGCCACCGCCAAGGTGCTCGTCGTGCCCCGGGAGTCCCAGACGGACGCCCAACCCCCCGTGGCCAAGCCGGACCAGGCCGTCGTGCGGGCCGGGGACATCGTGACCGTCCCGGTGCTGAGCAACGACTACTCCCCGGCGGAGCTGGACATCACGCTCCAGCCGGAACTCGACATCCGTTCCGACCCGGCGCTCGGCACCTTCTTCATCTCCGGCCAGGAGGTGAGGTTCCTCGCCTCCGGCCAGGCGGGCACCGCGGAGGCGCTCTACACCATCCGCGACGCCGAGAACAGGGTCGCCACGAGCGCCGTGACCATCACCATCAACAACTACGACGAGGCGAACCAGCAGCCGGTACCCGTGCCTGTCGTGGCGCGGACCTTCACGGGCAAGACCATCCGCATCCCGATCCCGCTGGAGGGGATCGACCCGGACGGTGACTTCGTCCAGCTCGTCGGGCTCGGGCAGCAGCCACCCCAGTACGGGTCCGTGACCGTCCACGGCAACTCCCTGCTGTACTCGTCGTCGGAGACGGTGGCGGGCACCGACACGTTCACCTACCGGGTGGCCGACCAGTTCGGTGCCGAGGGTGAGGGCACGATCCGGGTCGGGGTGGCTCCCGCCCCGACGACGAACCAGGCCCCGGTGCCGGTGCCGGACTCCGTCTCGGCGCGTCCCGCCACGGTGCTGGAGATCCCGGCCACCTCCAACGACGTGGACCCCGACGGCGACCAGATCCGGCTCGTCCCCGGCTCGGTGCGTGCCGCCGACAGCGCCTGGACCCCGCAGGTCGAGATCGTGGGGCAGCGCATCCTCGTGACCACTCCGGAGGAACCCGGGCACTACCGGCTCATCTACGCCATCAGGGACGGCGGCGGCCTTCAGGCCGAGGGACTCATCATGGTCCACGTCGACCCCAACGTCCTGCCCGTCGCGCCCATCGCCCGTGACGATCACGTCGCGGAGGCGGGGATCAACGAGAAGGAGGTTGTCGAGGTCGAGGTGCTCGCCAATGACTCGGATCCGGACGGCTCCGTCAGCGACCTCAAGGTGACCGCGGGCGAGCCCGCCTCGGTCAAGGGCGGCGTCGTGCGCATCCCCGTCACGGACGATCGCCAGGTGGTGCTGTACACGGTGACGGACAAGGACGGACTGACGGCCCAGGCCGCGGTGGTGGTTCCCGGTCGTCAGCGGGTCCGACCCCAGGTCAACCAGGAGGTCATCCCGGCCCGGGTCAAGGGTGGTGAACTGCTCGTCATCGACCTCGACACCTATGTGGTGACCCGGCCGGGGGTGAGGGCGAAGCTCACGGGCGCGGAGTCGGTGAAGGCGGGACCGGGCGGTGACGCGTCCTCGCCGAATGGCGGGCTCGAGGTCATCGACGAGCACACCATCCACTTCACCCCCGCGACGTCGTTCAGCGGGCCCACCTCGGTCTCCTTCGAGGTGACCGACGGCGAGACCCTCGACGATCCGCGCGCCTTCCGCGCGAATCTCAGCGTGCCGATCACCGTGCTGCCCTCGGGACTCAACCCGCCGGTGCTCAGGCCGAGTGAGTTGACGGTGGCCCCGGGCGATCCGGCCATCACCGCCGATCTGGGTGCGATGGCCGAGGATCCCGATCCGGGTGACGACGAGCGGCTGTCCTTCCGGCTCGTCACGGCGACGGAGGGGCTGACCACGGAGGTCTCCGGGCAGGAGCTCCGGCTCGGGGCGACGGCGGGCATGCCGGTGGGGGCGGGTGCCTCAGTCACGGTGGAGGTGCACGACGGCACCACGGATCCCCTCACGATGGTCGTGCCGGTCAAGGTTGTCCGCACCACCCGTCCGCTCATGCAGGTCAGCGACATCACCGAACGCAACGCTCGATTCGGCACCCCGGTCTCCTTCGACATCGCGAACTATGTGACCAACCCGTTCGCCGACGTTGGGGGCGAGATCAGCATCGTCGGTGCGCCGAGCGTCTCCCAGGGCTCCGCCTCGGTCAAGGTGCAGGGCACCGTCATCGAGGTCACCCCGACGGATCCGGGGGCGGGCAGCGAGGTGCCGGGCGAGGTCGTGGTCTCGTTCCGTGTCGGTGACGCCACGGGCGACGCCTCGCGGGAACGCACCGGGACGATCACCCTCCACGTGAAGGGGCAGCCGCGCTCTCCCGCCAACGTGACGGCCGAGGTACTCAAGTCGAAGACCGCTCGGGTCACCTGGACCCACGGGGGATGGCGTGGCGGTACGCCCAGGGGCTTCACCGTGATCTGGGCCGATGGGGAGAAGTTCTGCGGGCTCCAGACCACCTGCGACATCGACACCCTCCGCAACGGCAAGTCCTACACGTTCACCGTCGTGGCGGAGGTGACGGAACCCGACATCGAGCGGAGCGCTCCCTCGGCGCCGAGCAACCAGATCTGGGTGGACGTGGTCCCGGATCGCCCGGGCAGGCCGACGGCGACCTTCGGTGACCGTTCCATGGCCCTGACCTGGAGCCCGGTCGCCACGGCCGACGGCGGTTCCCCCGTGACCCGCTACACGGTGACCGTCACCCCCGCGGACACGCTGGGACGCACGCGGATCGACACGCGCGACACCAGCCTGAGGTGGGACCACCTCGCCAACGGCACGGCGTACTCCTTCGCCGTGACGGCCCACAACAAGCTCACGGATGACGACTCCCGGGTGAACCCGCCGACGGGCGAGTACTCCGCCCCCCAGATCCCCGCGGGTCCCCCGAGCGGGCAGGGCGCGCCCACCGCCTCCCTGCACACACCCGTCGCAGGGGTGCGGCCGACGGCGACGGTCACCTGGTCCCCGCCGTCCGATCCGAACGGTGACTCCGCCTTCCGCTACGAGGTCAGGATCTCCGGCGGCGGGGTCGTCTGCGCCGATGTCTCGGGGACGCAGTGCACCGTGGCGATGGACGTCAGCAACCGCGACCGTTCCTTCGAGGTCCGCGCCACGAACAAGACCAACACCTGGTCGGAGTGGTCCCCGCCGTCGAACAGCATCCGGCCGCTGCAGCCCCCGGGCCGGCCGCAGGACTTCTCCCTCACCGCCACCAACCAGGGGCACTCCGCGGTGTTCAACTTCCGCCCGGCCGAGGGCAACGGGGCCGACGCGGGTGAGCTCAGCTACGAGTGGAGCGTCGGCGACGTCCGGGGCAGGGTCTCGCCCGGCGAGACCATCACCAGCGACGCCTTCGTCTATGACAGGCCCATCACGGTCAGCCTGCGTGCGGTGTCCTCCGTGCACGGGCAGCGGATCTCCGGCGAGGCCGTGACGGCCACCGTCGAGGTGTCCGGGCCGCCGACGGTGCCCGTCGTCACCGCCGCGCAGAACTCCGACGACCCCTCGAAGGTACGGCTCGGCTGGGAGATGGTGGCCTCCAGCAACGGGGCCTCCGTCTCCGTGGTCGAACTGGAGATCCGGGAGGACGGCAACAGCCGGGTGATTGAGGCCAGTGGGCTGTCCGGTTCGATGGAGGCCGGCAGCGGCCGTGGCCAGACCGTGTGCATTCGGGCCCGGGCGCGCAACGAGCACGGGCTGTGGGGCGAGTGGTCCGGTGAGCGGTGCGCCGGGACCTGGTCCGCGCCGCGGGCGTCGTTGGGGGTTGGCTCCGAGGTGGGCTGCCCCGACGGGGCCTCGGGGCCGTGCCACGCCGCCCGGATCGAGCTGCGGGACTGGAACCCGGGATCCGAGGTCGAGTGTGAACTCAAGAACGTTCTGGGCATCAGCGGCGAGGAGGAGTTCGACGTCGACAGTTCCGGCGACCTCACCAGGGACGTCAGGAAGTGGGTGCTCCACGGCCGCAACATCCCCTCCGAGCCCGTCGACATCACCAGCAGCTGCAGCTACGAATGATCGAAACAAGGACAAGAATGAACGCAGTACTCACGCCGGAACAGGCGGCCTTCTTCGCGGACACCTTCGCCCGCCTGACCGACAACATCGGGCAGGCCCTGTTGGGCAAGGCCCCGGTGGTGAGGTTGGCGTTGACCTGCATGCTGTCGGAGGGACACCTCCTGCTGGAGGACGCCCCGGGCACGGGCAAGACCGCGTTGGCCAGGGCCATCGCCGCATCCGTCCACGGCAGCCACAACCGGATCCAGTTCACCCCGGACCTGCTGCCCTCCGACATCACCGGCGTGACCATGTACGACCAGGCGACGGCGAGGTGGACCTTCCACCACGGGCCGATCTTCTCCTCCATCGTGCTGGCGGACGAGATCAACCGTGCCTCCCCGAAGACCCAGTCCGCCCTGCTCGAGGTGATGGAGGAGGCCCAGGTCACCGTCGACGGTCAGCGGTACCCGACCGAACGTCCGTTCATGGTCATCGCCACCCAGAACCCCGTCGAGCAGGCGGGCACCTACCGGCTCCCGGAGGCCCAGCTCGACCGGTTCCTGATGAAGACGGCGGTGGGTTACCCCGACACGGAGGACTCCGTCGCGGTGCTCGCGGGATCGGCCCGACCGGACCGTTCCAAGCAGCTCAAGCCCGTCGTGGCGCAGCAGGCGATCGCGGAGATGATCGACTCGGTGCGGGACAACTACGTCAACCCGTCGGTCCTCTACTACGTGCAGCGTCTGGTGGAGGCCACCCGGGAGGACGCGGACACCGCGATGGGGGTCTCGACCCGAGGCGCCATCGGCATGGTGCGCGCCGCTCGGGTCTGGGCCGCCGCCCACGGCCGCAACTACGTGATCCCCGACGACGTCAAGGAACTCGCGACGCCCGTGTGGACCCACCGCATCATCATGTCCCCCGAGGCCGAGTTCGCGGGGGTGAAGGCCGAGGACGTGGTGGCCCGGGCCCTGTCCCGGGTCGAGGCGCCGACGAACCGGACGGTCGTCTGACCGGTGTTGCGTCGACGCAGTGAACAGTCGGTCCTGCCCGAGACGGGGCAGGGCTGGCGGACGCGTCTCCGCGATCACCCGGTCCTCGGGACGGTGACCCCCCTCGGGTGGCTCATGGTCGCGTTGCTGGTCCTCGGGGCCATCCCGGCGTGGCGGTTCGGCTGGCACGAGTTCCGGGCCCTGTGGATCCTGGCTGCCGTCGTCCTGCTGTTGGCGGTGGCGAGCATCCTGGGGCGACGCGAACACCAGGTCTCCTTCGAGCTTGACCGGCCCCGCGTCCAGGCGGGGGAGACCGTGAACGGCCAGGTCGTCGTGACGGCGACGGGGCGTCGTCGGTCCGCAGCCTCCACACTCCAGTTCCTCGTCGACGACGAGGACGTCTCGTTCCGGGTCCCGGAACTCCTCCCCGGCACCCGACACGAGGAGCGGTTCAGCATCCCGACGGAGCGGCGGGGCGTCATCCGGATCGGTCCGGTCAGCTCGGTCCAGGGCGATCCCCTCATGACGCTCAACCGGGTCAAGGAACTCTCCGGCGTCCACGAACTGTTCGTCCATCCCCGCATCATCCGGGCCGGTTCCGGGGCTGTCGGGTTCCTGAGGGACGTCGAGGGGATCACCACGTCGAACCTGTCCTCGTCGGACGTGTCCTTCCACGCGCTGCGCGAGTACGTCCCCGGGGACGACCGACGCTCGGTGCACTGGCGCACCACGGCGCGTACGGGGCGCCTCATGGTGCGGCAGTTCGAGGAGACCCTCCGGGCCCATCTCCTCATCCTTCTGTCAACCCGGGCGGAGGACTACCCGGATCCTGAGGACTTCGAGCTGGCGGTGTCGGTGGCCGGATCGCTCGGCACCTCGGCGCTGCACGAGGAGCGCCAGGTCACGTTCGTCACCTCGCACGAGGAACTCCGGTTCCCCGACGCCATCGGCATGCTGGACCGGCTCTCGGGAGTCGAGTGCGTCGAGAACGCGCCCACCCTGCGGCAGGTCGCCTCCCGGCACACCGGGACCCCCGGCCTGTCGGTGGTCGCCCTCATCTCCGGGGCCGCCTCTCCCGGCGAGCTGCGCGGCGTCCAGCGGGTCGTCCCGCCGGGCGTGGTCTCCTTCGCGTTGCGCTGCAACCGGGCCGCGCAGATGAGCCGAACCCGCACCGGACCCATGAGTGTCATCGACATCGCCGACCTGGAGCAGCTCCGTCCCGCACTGAGGAGCCTCCAGTGATGGCGCGATCATGGTCCCGTGGCCTCGGTGCCTGGCTGCTCATGCTGCCGGGCGTCGTGGCCTTCCAGCCGACGTTCGGGGGCTGGGTCGGCTACGTGCCGGGGCTGGTGGGGGTGACCCTCGGGGCCCTCGTCGCGCTGCTCGGGGTGTGGTTGCGGTTCGGACCCGCCCTGTGGATGGGGGCGGTGGCTCTCGCCTACCTCATGGTCGGGGGATCGATCGCGGCCCCGGAGACGGTCAGTGTGGGCTTCCTGCCCACCCTCGAGACGGTGCGCCGTCTGGTCGTGCTCACTTGGGAGAGCTGGTCGGAGCTGCTCACCGTGACGACGCCCGCTGCGGACATCCCCGGCCCGGCGGCGGCACCGTTCCTGCTCGGACTCGTCCTCGCGACGGCCTTCGTCGGGGTGGTGCTCCGCACCCGTGCCGTCGTCGCGCCACTGCTCATCCCGATCGCCTGGCTCGGCGCAGGGGTCGCCTTCGGTGTGCACAACGCACCGGCCGCCTGGTGGCTGGGGACGGCCCTCGGGGCGGGGTTGCTGGTGTGGAGCACCACCCACAGGCTGCACCGAAGCCGCGACGTCAACGCCCGCTTCCTGGCGCGTCGCGCCCACGGACTCTCCGGCACCGCGGGGAAGGCGGCGACGGCGAGCGCCGTGATCCTTCTCGCCTCCCTCGCGGCGCTGGGGACGACGGTGGCGACCCCGGACCCGGGGCGGCAGGTGCTGCGGGACCACGTGGCGCCGCCGCTGGACCTCACCGATCATCCGAGCCCGCTGACCCGGTTCCGCTACCTCGAGGTGAACCAGGAGGAGGACGTCCTGTTCCAGGTGGAATCGCCGCCCCAAGGAGGCAGGCTCCGGCTGGCGGTGATGGATGCCTGGGACGGGGTGGTGTTCAACGTCTCCCAGGACAGCCGGAAGTATCTGCGGGTGGGACGGGAGATGCCGCAGCAGCCGCAGGATCCCGTCGACACCTCCCGGATCACGGCGGTGGGTTACGAGGGCATCTGGGTCCCGAGCTTCGGTGAGCCCGCCCGCGTCGAGTTCACCGGAGACGGCGGGGAGGCCGCCGCCCGGTCCCTCCACCTCAACCCCGAGACCGATCAGCTGCTCACCGTCGCCCGGTTCGCGCCCGGAACCTCCGTCGCGGTCACCGGCACCAACCTTGCCCCGCTCCCCGCCGAGGCCCGCGCGGGCCTCAGCGGCCGCGGCGTCGGGCCGGTGAAGCCCTCCGAGTACCAGTTGGTGCCCGAGGTGCTGAGCGAGAACGCGCGCCAGTGGACCGCGTCGGTGACCAGCCCGTACGACCAGCTCCGGGTCATCGAGGAACGTCTCCGCACCGATGGCCGCTTCTCCGATGGTCGCAACAACGACTCCCGCGCCGGGCACACTGCGGAACGTCTCGCGTTCATGTTCAACTCGGAGCAGCTCGTCGGGGACGACGAGCAGTACGCCGCCGCGATGGCGCTCATGGCCTCCCAGCTCGGCATCCCGGTGCGGGTGGTCCTCGGGTTCTACCCCGAGCAGGCGGTCGCCCCGGGCGAGGTCTGGCAGGTGCGTGGCGCGGATGCCCACGTGTGGGTGGAGGCCAACCTCGACGGGGTCGGGTGGGTGAGTTTCGACCCCACCCCGCCGCGGGACCAGGTACCCACCCCGGACGACAAGGTGCCCAAGCCCCGCCCCAAGCCGCGGGTGGACTCGCCCCCGCTTCCCCCGGAGCGGTACGAGGACGAGCAGGTCCAGACCGAGGAGGAGGCCGTCCAGATCAAGGAACCCGAGGAGGAGCCTGCGGATCTCGGTCCGCTGCTGCTCGCCGTCGGGATCGCGACGGGCAGCCTGCTCGTGCTGCTGTCCCCCCTGCTCGTCATCGCCCTGGTGAAACTGCGTCGGCGGCTGCGTCGACGGAACAGTGGGACGACGGCGGACCAGATCGCCGGTGCCTGGGGCGAGGTGGTGGACCGGGCCCGTGACCTCGGTTTCGTCGCGCCACGGAACCTCACCCGACGGGAAACCGCCGACCAGCTGCAACGCGCCTACCCGGACCTCGGGATCGAACCGCTGGCCGGCAGGGTCGACTCCCAGGTCTTCGGGGCGGAGGAACCCACGCAGGGGCACCGCGACGAGTCATGGCAGGAGTCGGACTCCCTCAGACGCTCGCTCCTCGCCACCCGCCCTTGGTACGCTCGAATCTCTGCACTGTTCTCCCTGAAGTCGTTGCGTCGAGGCAGGGTCGAGGCCTCTGGTGGTCACGGCACGCCCAAGCGGGATCCCCGAGCCCGCCGGGCCGAGGAAGAACCGAGACCGTCCCATGGCCGAAGGAGCTGAGGAACGCCGATGCGTAGACAACTGGGCGATTTCGTCGCGGTGGTGCTCGACGTGCCCCCGCGCGCCGTGGCCCACCTGATCCAGTGGGTCCCGATGGCTCTGCTGCTGGGGGCCGGATTCCTCGCCGTGTTCGTCAGGGGCGGTTTCCTCGGGACGGTGCTCCCGATCCTCCTGGCCGGGGTGGGGCTGGCCCTGCTCGGGTGGAGCGCCTGGCTCATGGTCTCCCGGTCCGAGACCCTGGGTTCCAGGGTGAAGGGATTCACGTATGTCACCGAGACGACGGCGCACCCTGCGTCGACCACCCTGTTGTTGAAGATGCTCGCCGAGACCGGGATCGGGCTGGTGACGTGTGGGCTGGGGACGATCGCGTACCCCGTCACCCACCGGGACGGGCAGCACTGGCTTGACCGGGTCTTCCGCATCGTCCCGGTCAAACGGGACTCCGTGGAGTCCGTGCCCGTGACTCCGCCCCCGTTGCAGCAGTTCCAGGCGGCGATGATGCCCGCGCCGAGCCCGGTCCGGCCGCAGACCTCTCCCGGGACGGCCTCCCCGCCGCCCCCGCCGACCCCTCCGGCGGCCCCCACCCCGGAGCCGCCGCCGGTGGAGCAGGCAGCCCCCGCATGGACGCCGCCGGTGGCGGAGGGGGCCCGGCCTTTCCCGCCCTGTCCGAAGAGTGCCGTCCCCGTCGCACCGGTCACTCCCGGCACCGGCTCCCCGGCCTCGGCGTCGCAACCCGACGGCACGCCCTCCGTGCGCCCCTTCGCGCCGTCGACCACCGTGTCGGGCTCGAACCCGTGGGCGACGTCCCCCGCGGCCCCGGTCTTCCCGCCGGTCGGGTTCACCTCCCCGGAGCGGGAGGAGAGCGGCGGCCTGGAGGACACCCGCATCATTCCCGGGGGGCGGGTGGTCTCGGACGAGACCGTCATCGACCCGAACCCGTTGGTGCCCCGGCCGGACCCCGTTCTGGTGCTCGACGACGGTCAGCGCATCACGGTGGACGGCCCCCTCGTGCTGGGACGCAACCCCGTCGCCCCCACCATCTACGCCGGGGCCAGGGCCGTCCAGCTCGTCGATCCCACGATGCGGCTGTCCAAGACCCACCTCGTGGTCCTGGCGGAGGTCGACGGGGTGAGGATCATCGACATCGGGGCCACCAACGGTGTCTTCCTGGAGAGCGACGGGGAGAAGAGCCGGTTGATCGTCCGGGAACCGCACCGGTTGCTGCCGCACCACCTCATCCACTTCGGTGGGCGCACCCTGAGGTTGGTCCAGTGACTCCGCCCAGCATGGGGGTGACGTGTGCGGCGGCGACCCATCCGGGCCTCGTCCGCACCGTGAACGAGGACTCCTGGCTGACCCTGCCGCCCGTCTTCCTCGTCGCCGACGGGATGGGCGGGCACGAGTCGGGGGACCTGGCCTCCCGCGGGGTCGTCGACGTCTTCCGCGGCCTGGCCGCGCGTGAATGGCTGGACAGCGAGGACGTGGTGCGGACCATCAACCACGCCGCGGCCGAGGTTGCCATGCTGCGTGGGCACGGGCGGGCCCCCGGGTCGACGGTGAGTGGGGTGGCCCTGTCCAGGCGCGACGGGGAACCCTGCTGGCTGGTGTTCAACGTGGGGGATTCCCGCACCTACCTGCTCCGTGACGCCGTCCTGACCCAGGTCAGCGTCGACCATTCCGCCGCGGCCCAGTTCGCCGGGGCGCCAAGGAACATCATCACGCGGGCGCTGGGGGCGGGGATCGAACAGCCCGAGGCCGATCAGTGGCTGATCCCGGCCCGGCAGGGCGACGTCGTGGTGATCTGTTCGGACGGGTTGTCCAACGAGGTCAGTTCCGAGACCATCACCGCGACCGTTCGTCTCACCGATGATCTTCAGGAAGCGGCGAATCGTCTAGTACAGTTCGCGCTCGATGCTGGTGGGCGGGACAATGTCACCGTGGTGCTGGTGCGTTGCGAGTTCGCGAGCGGCGCAACATCGGGCACCATGGACCGCAGGACGCTGCCACCACGCGGGGACGGCAGGATCGAGTACGGGGAGAGGCGATGATCTCGAGTCACGGCATACCCACGTGGTCACCCGGCGGTTTCGTCGGGATCGTGTGGCCCCACGGGGTCGCTCTCGTGTCCCAGCAGCTGCGTCCCCAGGCGGCGGGGGAGCTGTGGCAGCGGGTGCACTCCGGCGCGAAGCTCAGCGACTTCGTGCGTTCCCTGGCCGAGGTCGCCGAGGTCAACGTCCTCGAGCTCCCGGACTTCGCCGTGGCGATCTGTGAGGGGACCAGCTGGCATCTCGCGGTGCGGGGGAAGCTGGAGCTGGAGGCGCAGTTCGGCACCGTCTCCGAGGCCATGCAGTGCCAGACCGTGACGACCTGGACGGAACGCACGGTGCAGGCGCCCACCGCGATCCGGCTGGGTACGCCCTCGGGGGCGACCGTTCCCGTCAACGACGGTGTCGTGTTGGCGTCGTGTCTCGAGGTGGGGGTGTTCAAGCCGTCCAGCAGCTTCCTCGTCGAGGAGACCAGCGGCATCCCCATGGTGCCCTCCCCGGCGGAACCGTCCTCCGACATCGTCCTCGAAGCCCCGGCCACGGCCCCGGGCGGCCCCGTCGACCGTGCCCCCATCGGTTGCCTGCGTCTCAACAGCGGCGAGCTCATCCCCTTGTCGGGCCCGGTCATCATCGGCAGGCATCCCGGCGCCGGTGGGCTCAACCTGAACGAACCCGCCCGCCTGGTCACCATCAGCGAGCCGCACGTCTCGGCCAACCATCTCGCGCTGTTCGTCGAGGACGGCCAGGCCTACGCCCGGGACCTCGGCAGCCGCAACGGCAGCGCGTTGAGGCGACGCGGCGGTGACCCGCTGCGACTGCCCGAGCGGGCCATCCCCCTCGAGGCGGGTGACGTCCTCGACCTCGGGCAGGGCGTCCAGATCCACTGCGACGGGTTGCCGTGATGGGGCAACGGACGCAACCCCCGGATCTCCCGGGCTTCACCTACATCGGCTGGATCGGCGGCGGCGGATTCGCCGACGTCTTCCGTTACCGGGACTCGCTCGGCCGTGGCGTGGCGGTGAAGGTCCTGCACCAGACCGTCGACGAGACCGCCTTCAACGCCTTCGCCGCGGAGGCCGTCCTCATGGCCCGGCTGTCCGGCCACCCGAACATCGTCACGATCCACTCGTCGGGGCTCTCGCCCGATGGCCGTCCCTTCCTCGTCATGGAGGAGTGCTCCTCCACCCACCTCGGCTCGAGGATCTCGAATCGGGTGCTGCCGCCGACCCAGGCGATCGAGTTCACCATCCAGCTCGCGGGTGCCGTCGAGACCGCCCACCAGCAGGGCATCCTCCACCGGGACATCAAGCCGGCCAACATCCTGTTCACCGGGTTCCAGCGCCCGGCCCTCACCGACTTCGGGATCTCCGCCTCCCAGGACCAGCGGGCCCTCGCCAACGCACTGAGTCCGTTGTGGGCACCCATCGAGCAGCACCCGAACGCGGGCATGGAGCCCGGGCCGTGGAGCGATGTCTTCTCGCTCGCCGCGACGACGTGGGCCATGCTCGTCGGGCGCAGCCCGTTGGCGGTACCCGGCGCCGACAACGGCACGGCCGCGCTGCGGGAGCGCGCCAGGAACTTCCACTGCCCCCGCACCGGTCGCAACGACGTGCCGCAGACCCTCGAGAACGTCCTGGCGACGGCGATGGCGGGCAATCCGGCCCGGCGCTACTCGAGCGCGCAGGAGTTCGCACGCGCCCTGCAGAGCGTCCAGACCCGTCACGGTCTGCCGATGACCCCCTTCGACGTCCTCGCGGCCTCCGTCGACCAGGAGCCGCGCCGCCTCGACCAGGGCTTCGACCCGTCGTGGCCCAACGCGGACTCCAGCCAGATGCTTACTGGCAGCTACACCTCGGGGCTGTCCTCCTACACCGGCGGTTACCTGTCCTACCAGGATCCAGCGAGCCTCGTCGACGACCCGACTCCGCCGTCGGTCTCCACGGGGGCGCCGGAACCGGGGGTGCTGCTGCGTGGCTCCGGGTTCGCCCAGGCCGGCCCCCGCGACGTCGGCACCCTGCCGGTGCCGGAGGCGCAGCCGAGCCCCACCCCCGAACCGGAGCCGGCGCCGAGGAACGGGCGGCGTACCCTGCTGGCCGTGCTGGGTGGCCTCCTGCTCGTGGTGGGGGTCGTCCTCGCCCTGCTCTTCGCGAACGGCACCTTCGGCGGCGGATCGACCAGGGCCGTCCCCACCGGGGAGGCCACGAAGGTGCCCGCGGTGGTGGACGTCACCTCGAGCGTGACCGGCGAGCAGGTGAAGTTCACCTGGACGAATCCCGCGCCGCAGGCCGAGGACGTCTACCTCATCGAGATCATCGGTGCCCCCGCGAACGAGAGCCGGGTACGGGTGTCCGAACCCGAGGTGATCGTGCCCGTGCAGGAGGGGGAGACCTGCGTCAACATCACGGTGCGCCGTCGGGTGCAGGGGCAGGTCTCCGAACCCGTGCGTGCCTGCGCCAACTGATCGGTGGTGTCGTGACACTGGAGGCGGACCCGCAGCATCCCGGGGCGTTCAGGGTGAGGTTCGGGGCGGCATCCCAGTCGTGGGTGGATCCGGCCAGACCCGATCTGCTGCTGTTCGAGTACGTCAACCACATCGCCCTGCTCCTCGAGCACGGCCTGGTCGACGTGGACCCGGACACCCGGCTGCGGGCGGTCCACATCGGCGGGGCGGGGATGAGCATCCCGCGCTGGATCGCGTGGCGACGACCGGGGACGGCGCAGATCGTGTGCGAGCCGAACGCCGACCTCACCGCCGAGGTGCGCAGGAAGCTGCCCCTGCCGCCCCGCAGCGGCATCAAGGTGCGTGACCAGGACGGCCGGAGCGCCACCCCGCTCATGCCCTCCGACTACGCGGATCTCGTGGTCGTCGACGCCTTCGCGGGGGACCGGGTGCCGGGGGAGCTCGTCACGACGGAGTTCCTCGACGAGCTGGTGCGCATCGGGCGGGGGCGTCGGATGGTCGTGTTCAACGTCACCGATTCGTCCCCGTTCGCCTGGACGAAACGGTTGGCGGCGGGTGTGGCGCAGCGGTGGCGCCACCTCGTCGTCGGGGCGGAGCCGGCCGTGATGAAGGGGCGACGCTTCGGCAACGTCCTGCTCGCCGCGGGCGCCCAGCGCATGGATCTGCCGGCGCTGGTGCGCGCCACGGCCTCGCAGCCGTGCCCCTACCGGTGGCTGCACTCGGGGGAGCTCGCGGGGTGGATCGGTGGAGCGGAACCGTTCACCGATGAGGACACCGCGGACTCGCCCCCGCCGTCGGGAAGCAAGCTGTGGTTCACGTGATGGAAGAATTGGCGGTTGTGACGACCAGATCGCGTTCCCGGGTCGGCCTCGTGGTGGCCGTGGTTGTGGTGCTCGGCGTGCTCGCCGGCGGCGGTTACCTGGCCTGGCAGGCCTGGGGCAGTGTCGGCCCCACCCGTGCCGAGGCCGTCCGTGAGGTGGCTGGTCTGCGGACGCGGTGGGAGGCGGGGGATGCTGCACTGCGTCCCGGCGAGGCGGCCTGGATCGTGCGGATCCCCGCATCCGGGGAGACCGTCGAGTGGCCCGTGCGGGTGGGCGTCGACGCGCCGCAGCTGGACGGGGGGCTCGGCTGGTACCCCGGTTCGGCCCTGCCCGGCGAGGTCGGCAACCTGGCGATGGCCGGGCGCTGGTTCACCGGCGGGGAACCCCTGCGGGGCTGGTTCGACCTCCCCGTCGGTGGCGTCATCGAGGTGGAGACCGAGAGCGCGACCTTCACCTACACGATCACCTCGGCCCCGGCCTCGCTCACCGTCGGCCGGGACGACTCCTGGGTGCTCGACCCGGTGCCGGGGCGACCCGATCAGCCACCCACCCAGGCGTTGCTCACACTCACCACACACGAGGACCTGGTCCCGACGGGGGACGTGTCGGTGGCCTTCGCTGTGCTGACAGGAACGGAGAAGAAGTGAATGACCTGCAACGGCTGATCGAGGCCGTCAAGGAACTGGCCATCGTCAGGGGGCGGGTCACGCTCGCCTCGGGACGGGAGGCCGAGTACTACGTCGACATGCGTCGGGTCACCCTCGACGGGGCCGCCTCCCCCCTGGTGGGGCGGGTCATGAACGACCTCGTCGCCGACCTCGACTTCGATGCGGTCGGTGGGTTGACCCTCGGGGCCGACCCGGTCGCCACCGCGATGCTGCACGCCCGCGCCGCGGCGGGAGGTCGGCTGGACGCCTTCGTGGTCCGCAAGGAGGCGAAGTCCCACGGCATGCAGCGCAGGATCGAGGGGACCGAGGTCGCGGGACGGAGGGTGCTCGTCGTCGAGGACACCTCCACGACGGGGGGCTCCGCCCTGACCGCCGTCGAGGCCGTCCGTGAGGCCGGGGGAGAGGTCGTGGCGGTGGCCGTGGTGGTCGACCGGGCCACGGGCGCGGCGGAGCGGATCGCCGAGGCGGGGCTCGAGTACCGTCACGCGATCGGTCTGGACGACCTCGGGCTGTGACGGAGGACCCCACCCTGCCGGTCGTCGGTGTGGGCCCCCATCCGGAGCCCTGGCCGACGGATCCACGCTACGACCCGGAGCTCCTGGCCGAGGGGGACCGACGCAACGTCGTGGACCGGTACCGCTACTGGCGGCTCGAGGCGATCGTGGCGGATCTGGACCGTTCCCGGTCCGGGCTGCACGTGGCGATCCAGAACTGGGAGCACGACTTCAACATCGGCTCGATCGTGAGAACCGCCAACGCCTTCAACGTCGGCGGGGTGCACATCGTCGGCAGGCGACGCTGGAACCGGCGGGGCGCCATGGTGACGGACCGGTACCTCCACGTGCACCACCACGCGGACGAGCGCGACCTCCATGCCTGGTGCGCGGCACGGGGGATCGAACTGGTGGGTGTGGACAACCTCCCCGGCTCGGTCCCGTTGGAGACCGCGACCCTGCCGCGGGACTGCTGCCTGGTCTTCGGGTCCGAGGGTCCGGGGCTGACGGAGGCCATGGTGGCGGCCTGCACCCGGCTCGTGGCCATCACGCAGCGGGGCTCGACGCGTTCGTTGAACGCGGGGGCCGCGGCGGCCATCGCGATGTACCACTGGGCGCTGCAACACCCTGGGGCCCCTCCGCCTGAGGCATCGAGCACGCCCCCAACCTCTACGATGTTGGCATGAGCCCGGAACGTTTCGCCGTTGAACTGACGCCGTTGCCCACCGCCGCGCGGGTGGCCCGGCAACGGGGACGGCTGCGCTACCAGTTCATCGTCGCCGCCGTGCTCGGGGTCATCCTGCTCCTGGCGTGGCTCTCGCCGCAGTTCCTGCCCGTCGGTCCGCGGACGCTGCTGAGCGATGTGCTGCCGGCCTGGGCCCTGCCGACGGTGACGTTGCTGTGGGGGATCTCGACCGTCATCGGGGTCAGCTGCGTGGTCCTCTCCCTGGCCAGGGCGAAGAAGGACCTCGCCGCGATCGGTCAGGGGACCGCCCTCTACATCGACTCCACGGGGTTGGAGTTCGTACAGCCCGTGACGGCCAGCGCCACGTGGGCCGAGATCTCGTCGCTCAAGGTCACCGGCAGTGGGTTCGGTGCCGGGCCGAGGCTCGTGATGGAGGTGGGGGGCGAGCGGGTGGCCTCGGTGCCCATGAGCTTCCTCGACGCGATGCCCGCGGCCATCGACTCCGCGGTGGGTGCGCGTTCCATGGGGCGGGTGCGACTGGACGTCTCCGACATGGACCGGATGTTCTGAACCGTTCGCGGGGTCGCGCTGTCCGCAAGGCCGCCCCCGAGCGGAAGCCGCCGTTGCGGGGCGCTAGGCTGATTCCTGTAAACCACGCCTGACACGAAAAGGGGCACCATGCCTGTTGCAACTCCTGAGGTCTACGCCCAGATGCTCGACCGGGCCAAGGAAGGCAAGTTCGCCTACCCGGCCATCAACGTCAGCTCCTCCCAGACGCTGAACGCCGCCCTTCAGGGCTTCGCCGAGGCGGGCTCCGACGGCATCATCCAGGTGTCCACCGGCGGTGCCGAGTACTTCTCCGGCCCCACGATCAAGGACAAGGTCACCGGTGCCGTGGCCTTCGCCACCTTCGCCCAGGAAGTGGCGAAGAACTACCCGATCAACGTCGCCCTCCACACCGACCACTGCCCGAAGGACAAGCTGGACAGCTTCGTCCGTCCGCTGCTGGCGATCTCCGAGGAGCGCGTGAAGAACGGCCAGCTCCCGCTGTTCCAGTCGCACATGTGGGACGGGTCGGCCGTGCCGATGGAGGAGAACCTCTCGATCGCCGACGAGCTGCTCGAGCGTTGCGCCAAGGCCCACATCATCCTCGAGATCGAGGTCGGTGTCGTCGGCGGCGAGGAGGACGGCGTCTCGGCCGAGATCAACGACAAGCTGTACACCACCGTCGAGGACGGCATGCGCACCGCTGAGGTCCTCGGCCTCGGTGAGAAGGGGCGTTACATCACCGCCCTCACCTTCGGCAACGTCCACGGCGTCTACAAGCCGGGTGCCGTGAAGCTCCGTCCCGAGGTCCTCAAGGAGATCCAGGACGCCGTCGGCGCCAAGTACGGCAAGGATCGTCCGTTCGACCTCGTCTTCCACGGCGGCTCCGGCTCCACCCCGCAGGAGATCTCCGACGCGGTGGACTTCGGCGTCATCAAGATGAACATCGACACCGACACCCAGTACGCCTTCACCCGCCCCGTGGTGGAGCACATGTTCCGCAACTACGACGGTGTGCTGAAGATCGACGGCGAGGTCGGCAACAAGAAGCAGTACGACCCGCGCGCCTGGGGCAAGGCGGCCGAGGCGGGCATGGCGGCCCGCGTCGTCGAGGCCTGCGAGTACCTGCGTTCCGCCGGCACCCACGTCTGAGCGCTCCTCGAGCCTGTCAGGGCCGGGGCCCGTCCACTGGACGGGCCCCGGCCCTTGTCGTTGCTGTGGGGCCGCCGGGCCAAGTGTGCAGGCCCTCTGATCACGGTAGCGTCACCGTATTGCTCTGACAAGGTATTTTGCTGTCCGGTGATAACGCTTTCGTAACCCCCTTGACGTGGTCGGGGAGGATGATGTTAGCGTTAGCATCACTCAGGGGGTCGGACGTCGCAGTCGGCGGCCCCTGGGACTGGACACGAAGGAGTGCACGTGGCGAAGCTGCTTGAGCTGAAGAACATCAGCAAGACCTTCCCTGGTGTGAAGGCGTTGCAAGGCGTCAACCTCGACCTCAACGCGGGGGAGGTGCTCGGCCTGTGCGGTGAGAATGGCGCCGGCAAGTCGACCCTCATGAAGATCCTCACCGGCATCTACACCGCCGACCCGGGCGGGGAGATCTGGATCGAGGGTCAGCAGGTGCAGGTGAACGGCGTCAACCACGCGCGCGACCTGGGCCTGTCCATCATCCACCAGGAACTCAACATGGTCCCCGATCTCACGGTGGCCCAGAACCTCTACATCGGGCGTCCGGGCTCCCACAAGGGCGGCTGGATCAACGACGTCAAGCTCAACCGTGACGCCGCGGAACTCTTCGAGAGCCTCGGCATGGACATCAACCCCAAGGCCCGCATCGGGGACCTGTCGGTCGCCCGCCAGCAGATGGTCGAGATCGCCAGGGCGCTGTCCTACAACTCCCGGGTGCTGGTCATGGACGAGCCCACCGCCGCCCTCACCGTCGCGGAGACGGAGGCGCTGTTCGGGATGATCCGGGACTTCATGTCCCCGACCACCGGGCTCATCTACATCTCCCACCGCATGCCGGAGATCGAGGAGATCACCGATCGGGTGTCGGTGCTCCGCGACGGCCAGTACATCGGCACCGTCACGACGAAGGACGTCGAGATGCGCGAGATCATCTCCATGATGGTCGGCCGCGAGGTCTCCGCCGAGGTCCGGCCCCGCAACGAGCCCCTCAGCGACGACGTCGTGCTCAAGGTCGAGGGGCTGAGCACCAAGAAGCTCCTCCGCGACGTCAACTTCGAGGTGCGCAAGGGCGAGATCCTCGGCTTCGCCGGACTCATGGGTGCGGGACGCACCGAGGTGGCGCGCTGCGTCTTCGGCGCCGACCCCCGCACGAGCGGCACCATCACCATCAACGGCAAGGAGACCCAGATCCGCACGGCCGCCGACGCGGTGCGCGCCGGCATCGGCTACCTGTCCGAGGACCGCAAGCAGTACGGGCTCCTGCTCGAGCAGGACATCAAGCAGAACGCCGTCATGGCGGCGATGAAGGACTTCAACATCGGCGGATTCATCCTCGACGGCAAGATCCGCACGGTCGGCGAGGAGTACAGCAAGAAGCTGCGGGTGAAGACTCCGTCGGTCAACCAGTTGCTGGGCAAGCTGTCGGGCGGCAACCAGCAGAAGGTCGTCATCGCCAAGTGGCTCATCCGCAACTGTGACGTCCTCATCTTCGACGAGCCCACCCGCGGCATCGACGTCGGCGCCAAGGAGGAGATCTACGAGTTGCTGGAGCAGCTCTGCGCCCAGGGCAAGGCGATCCTCATGATCTCCTCCGAGCTCCCCGAGGTGCTTCGGATGAGCCACCGCATCGCCGTCATGGCCCACGGCCACATCACCGGGGTCCTCGACAACGAGGACGCCACCCAGGAGAACATCATGGAACTTGCCACGCTCGGCAAGGCGCAGCTGAAAGGAAACGCAGCGTGAGCACCACCAACGAGGTCCTCGGGGCTGGGGCCCCCAGCCCCTTCGCCCGCACCCTCAAGTCCTCGATGCAGCAGCTGTTCGTCTTCGGCTCGCTCATCGTGATCTACCTCATCTTCTTCCTGGTCGCCCCGGGGTTCAGCAACCCCGCGGTGCTGTCCGACATCCTGCTGCGTTCGGCAGCCATCGGCATCATGGCGCTGGGGGCCACCTTCGTCATCGCGACGGGAGGCATCGACCTGTCGGTCGGTACCGGCATGGCCCTGGCCGGTGTGATGACGGCCTTCTTCCTCGGCGGCGGGTTCCTCAACCTTCCCCTTGGCCTGGGCCTGCTGCTCGCGATCCTGTTCGGTGGTCTCGTCGGCGCGGTCAACGGCTTCAACATCGCGGTCCTGGGACTGCCCCCCTTCATCGCCACCCTCGGCATGATGATGGTCGCCAGGGGTCTGGCCCTCGTCATCGCCAACGCCAACCCCATGCCCATCGAGAACCCCGACTTCAAGGTCTTCGGGAGCATGGAGACCATCCCGGGCATCCCGAACGCCGCCATCCTCTTCGTGCTGCTGACCATCGTCGCGGCAGTGCTGCTCAACAAGACCCTGCTCGGTCGTTACGCCCTGGCCATGGGCTCCAACGAGGAGGCCACCCGCCTGTCCGGCGTCAACGTCAAGTTCTGGAAGGTGATGGTCTACGTCACGGCCGGCATCTTCATGGCCATCGGAGCCATCGTCTTCAACGCCCGCACCGCCGTCGTGCAGCCCAGTGAGGGTCTCGGCTACGAGCTCGACGTCATCGCGGCGGTCGTCATCGGTGGCACCTCCCTCGCGGGCGGCCGGGCCAACATCCTCGGCACCTTCGTCGGCGCGGTGCTCATGAAGACCCTCCTCACCGGCCTCCAGATGATGCAGGTCAACCAGTTCTGGCAGTACGTGGTCATCGGTGTCATCGTCCTGGCCGCGGTGTTCGCCGACAACGTGCGACGGGCACGGGCCTCCGCGGTCTAGCCGGGCACGAGGTCGGGGCGGATCGCCCGTCCCGACACCAGTTCTGCAACACGTCCGAACTCCCACAACTGAATAACAACCGGGCTTCAGCAGCCCCCAACCCCTGAGGACCCGGTCCTCAACCTGAAAGGAACAACCATGCGTCTCAACCCCAAGTGGCTGGCCGTGCCGGCACTGCTCGCTCTCGGGCTCAGTGCCTGCTCCACCTCGTCGTCCACCACCACCCCCGCGGGGGGCGGCGCCTCCTCCAGCGACAGCAACTCGAGCAGCCAGGCCGCGGCCGCTGTCTCCTGCAACACCCCGAGCGACATCAAGAAGGGCGACGGCTCCAAGACCGTCTACCTGGTGTCGAAGGGCTTCCAGCACCGCTTCTGGCAGGCCGTGAAGGAGGGCGCCGACGCTGCGGGCAAGGACCTGGGCTACAAGGTCGAGTTCGTCGGCCCGCCCAGCGAGCAGGACGTGTCCATCCAGATCGACCAGCTCGAGACGGCCTTCAAGACCAGCCCCGCGGCCATCGGCTTCGCGGCTCTCGACACCAAGGCGGCCGCTGACACCCTGAAGAAGATCAGCGATGCCAAGATCCCGCTCATCGCCTTCGACTCCGGTGTCGACTCCGACGATCCGTTGACGACGGTGTCCACCGACAACAAGGCCGCCGCGGGCGAGGCCGCCAAGCACATGGTCGAGTTGACGGGGGGCAAGGGCACCATCGGTCTCGTCTGCCACGACGTGACCTCCGCCACCGGCAAGCAGCGGTGTGAGGGCTTCCAGGAGTACATCCGCACCAATGCCCCGGAGATCAAGCTGCTCGAGCCCCTGACCGCGGGCAAGGTCGAGGAGGCCACCGGAGCGGCGAAGTCCCTCATCCAGTCCAACTCCGACATCGTCGGCATCTACGGCACCAACGAGGCCGCCGCCACCGGTGCCGTCCAGGCCGCCAACGAGGTCAACAAGGAGGGCCTGCACGTCGTCGGTTTCGACTCCGGCAAGATCCAGATCGCTGCCATCAAGGAGGGCAAGCAGGCCGGGGCCGTCACCCAGTCGCCGGTGAAGATGGGCTGCGAGACGGTGATCGCCGCCGTCAAGGCCATCAACGGTGAGCAGCTGCCGAAGACCATCGACTCGGGCTTCGCCTGGTACGACAAGACCAACATCGACTCCGAAGAGATCAAGCCCAACCTCTACGAGTGACATCCTCTCCCCGCTGGGCGTCCCCCGGGACGTCCAGCGGGGAATCCTCTTGGGTGGTCCCCGCGCCTCCATCGGACGCTCGAGGTGCCGGAATCACCCAAGGGGGAAACCCACAACAACGAAGTAAGGGAGACAAGGGAATCACCATGACGAACCACCCCAGGATAGGTATCCGGCCCATCATCGATGGACGCCGTCGCGGCGTGCGGGAGTCCCTCGAGGACCAGACGATGAACATGGCCAAGCGCGTCGCGGCCCTCTACGAGGCGGAGCTGCGCTACCCCGACGGCACCCCGGTCGAGTGCGTCATCGCCGACACCACCATCGGTGGCGTCGCCGAGGCCCAGGCCACCGCCGCGAAGTTCAAGCGAGAGAACGTCGGCCTCACCCTCTCGGTCACCCCGTGCTGGGCTTACGGCACCGAGACGATCGACATGGACCGGACCATGCCCCACGCCATCTGGGGATTCAACGGCTCGGAGCGTCCCGGCGCCGTCTACCTGGCCGCCGCCCTGGCGGGCCACACCCAGCTCGGCATCCCGGCCTTCGGCATCTACGGTGAGCACGTCCAGGACGCCGATGACGAGACGATCCCCGACGAGGTGCGGCAGCGTCTCCTCGACTACGCCATCTGCGGTCTCGCCGTGGCGCAGATGAAGGGCACCTCCTACCTGTCCATGGGTGCGGTGTCGATGGGTATCGCCGGCTCCGTCGTCAAGGACGAGTTCTGGAGCAAGTACCTCGGCATGCGCAACGAGTACGTCGACATGAGCGAGTTCGCGCGTCGCGTCAACGAGGAGATCTACGACGTCGAGGAGTACGAGCGCGCCTACGCCTGGGTGCGGGAGAACTTCACCCCCGGCAAGGACTACAACCCGCCGGAGAACCAGAAGCCCGAGCTGCACGACGACTGGTGGAGCTACTCCGTCAAGATGACGCTCATCGCCCGGGACCTCATGGTCGGCAACCCGAAGCTCGCGGACAAGGGCTGGGGCGAGGAGGCGCTCGGCCGCGGCGCGCTGGCCGCCGGCTTCCAGGGTCAGCGGCAGTGGACCGACGGCTTCCCCAACGGTGACCTGATGGAGACCATCCTCAACACCACCTTCGACTGGAACGGCACCCGGACCCCCTACATCCTCGCCACCGAGAACGACTCGCTCAACGGTGCGTCGATGCTGCTCAACCACCTCGTGACCAACACGGCGCAGTTGTTCAGCGACGTGCGCACCTACTGGTCTCCCGAGGCCGTGGAGCGGGTCACCGGACACAGGCTGGAGGGGCGGGCCTCCGGCGGCATCATCGACCTGCGCAACTCCGGACCCACCACACTCGACGGCTCCTTCGCCGCCGTGCGCGACGGGGAACACGTCATCAAGCCCTGGTGGGAGGTCACCGAGGAGGACCAGAGGGCGATGCTCGAGGCCTCGACCTTCGCCCCGGCCATCTACGAGTACTTCCCCGGTGGCGGGATCTCCACGCACTTCCGTTCGGCCGGTGAGGTGCCGGTGACGATGTCCCGGATCAACTGGGTCGATGGGCTGGGTGCCGTGCTGCAGATCGCCGAGGGCTGGACCGTCGAGCTGCCCGACGAGGCCGCCACCATCATCGAGGACCGCACGAACGCCACGTGGCCCACCACCTGGTTCGTGCCGAATCTCACCGGTGAGGGGGCGTTCAGGAGCGTCTACGACGTCATGAATGCCTGGGGTGCCAACCACGGTGCCATCTCCTACGGCCACATCGGTGCCCGCCTCATCACGCTGGCAGCCATGCTGCGCATCCCCGTCAACATGCACAACGTGCCCAGCGAGCAGATCTTCCGTCCGAAGAACTGGCTCGCCTTCGGCACCGCCGACCTGGAGGGGGCCGATTACCGGGCCTGCGCCCAGTTCGGCCCGCTGTACGGCTGACGATCCGGTGTCGGGTGGGCGGGGAGCCGACAGGGCTCCCACCCGCCCGACACCACCCCGAGACAACCATTCGGGTGACGGCACCGAAGACGTCACCCTGCTGCATCCCCCGCGAAGGACCGGCAGGATGGGGGAAGACACGAGAACAGGAGTTGTGAAGTGCCAGCCACCGCGCTTGCCGTCGACCTGGGGTCCTCCTCCGGTCGGATCATCGCCGGAGTCCTCGACGACGGCCGAGTCACCGAGACGGAGGTCCATCGGTTCCCCCACACCGCGAAGGAGGAGGGCGGCTACCTCTGCTGGGACCTCGAGGCGATCTGGGAGGAGGTCGTGCGTGGCCTCCGGCTCGCCGTCGAGCAGTTCCCCGACGCCACTTCGGTCAGCGTGGACACCTGGGGGGTCGACTGGGTTCCCGTCGACGCCGAGGGCAAGGCCCTGACCAGGGGGCGCTGCTACCGGGACGAGAGGACCCAGCGCACCCTCGACGCCTTCCAGGAGCGACTGCCCGAGGCCACCCAGTGGCGCCTCACCGGCATCGCACCCGCCACCATCAACAGCTCCAACCAACTGTTCGCCTTCTTGACGGAGGAGCCGGAGACGGCTGCGCGGACCCACCAGATCCTCTTTCTTCCCGACTGGTTCACCTTCCTCCTCACCGGGGTGAGGGGCTGGTCCCGTTCGATCGCCTCCACCTCCGGGCTGTGCGCCCCCGGCGCGACGAGCTGGGCCGACGAGGTCTTCGAGGCCCTCGGCATCCCACGATCCTGGGTGGGGGAGTTGAGCGAGGAGTGCTCCGTCGCGGGGCCGTGCACCGTCCCCGGCCTGGAACAGCTCACCGTCATCCGGGCCGGTGCCCACGACTCGGCCTGCGCCGTCGCGGCCCTGCAGCGCGACGAGGGCGCCACGTGCTTCCTGTCGGCCGGGTCCTGGTCGGTGCTGGGTGTGCTGCGCGACGAACCCCTCCTCGGGGAGGAGGCCCGGGCCCTCGGCCTGACGAACGAGGCGCGTGCGGAGGGCGGGGTGCGACCCCTGTTCAACATCACCGGGCTGTGGATCCTCCAGGAATGCCAGCGCGACTGGCAGGCCCGGGGGCAGGAGCACGACATCGTCGCCCTCCTCGACGCGGCCGCCGCGGCTGAGTCCCTCGGGGTCACGATCGACCCGGACGATCCGCAGTACGCGCAGCCCGGTTCGATGGTGGCCCGGGTGGAGGCGGCGCTGCGTGAGGGCGGCGCCCAGGGCGAGATCTCCCAGGGCCAGCTCGTGCGTGCGCTGTGCGAGTCCTTCGCGCAACGTTACGCCCGGGGGGTCAGGGACCTCACCGCCCTGACCGGGGAGGCACCCAGCCAGCTGAACCTCGTGGGAGGGGGGTCCCGCAACGCCCTGCTCTGTGAACTGACCGCCAAGGCCCTCGGCATCCCGGTGCTCGCCGGCCCCGCGGAGGCCTCCACCCTGGGTTCGCTGCTGGTGCAGTTCGAGGTGGCCGGGCAGCTTCCCCCCGAGCAACGCAACGCGGTCATCGCGGCGACGGCACGAACGAGGTTGCATCAGCCATGACAGGGGGAAACGGGGGGAACCGGAGGGCCAGTCTCGCCGACGTGGCGAGGCTGGCCGGCGTGTCCAGCCAGACCGTGTCCAGGGTCGTCAGGGGCGCCTCGGTGGTGGCCCCCGAGACGAGGGAGCGGGTCCAGGCCGCCGTGGAGGAGCTGGGCTACCGTCCGAACCTGGCCGCCAGGTCCCTGTCGAACCGCAGGACCGGGGTCATCCACATCGTCAACGCGACTCCGCTGTTCGGCGGCCACGCCCGGACGTTCCTGTCGATCGTCTCGGAGCTGGGGGCCCGCGGCTACCACACCTCGATCGCCGGGGTGACGCTGGACTCGAGTCCCGCCTTCGACGAGCTGGTGCCGCTGGGCGTCGACGGGGTCGTCGTGCTCGGCGGTCACACCCGCTCCGCCGACCTCGTCTCCGTGCTCGACGGCAGGCTCCCCACGGTGTTCGTGGGGCAGCGGTTCGGGCTGCCCGCGGACGTCGCCTCCGTCGCCATCGACCAGGGTCTGGGGGCCCGGCTCGCCACGGAGCACCTGCTGTCCCTGGGGCGCCGTGGGCTGCTCCACCTCGCCGGACCCGCGGACTGGTTCGACGCCCACGAGCGCGAGGAGGGGTTCCGGACCGCCTGCGAGGCCGCTGGGATCGAGCCCCGTACGGTCGCGGGCCGTTCCTGGGCCGCCGCCGACGGCTACGAGGCCGGTGGTGCGATCGGTGACGACGTCGACGCGGTGTTCGTCAGCAACGATCACCTCGCGCTCGGTGCCATGCGTCGCTTCGCGGAGCAGGGGCGACGCATCCCCGAGGACGTGGCCGTGGTCGGTTTCGACGACGCCGAGGGGTCGGGGAACTTCCTGCCCCCGTTGACCACGTTGCGCCAGCCCCACCACGAGGTGGGGGTCTGCGCCGTCGCGCATCTCGCGGCGCTCATCGACGGGCAGCCGGCCGAACACACCCTTCTCGGCCCCGAACTCATCATCCGCCATTCCACGAAAGGACAGTGACATGCTTCTTGGCGCCCTCATCCATCCCGACCTCCTCGCGGCCATCGGCCGCAGCGGGCACAGCGGGAAGATCCTCATCACCGACGGCAACTACCCGGCGGCCAGTGGGGCCCCCGCCGCGGCTGAGCGCATTCACCTCAACCTCACCCCGGGCCTGCTCAACGTCACCCAGATCCTCGATGTCCTCAAGCGCGCCGTCCCGATCGAGCGGGCCGGGCTGATGGTGCCCGCCGACGACGCCGTCGGCATCGAGCGTCCCGACAGCATCCCGGCGCACGACGAGTACCGTGCCGCCCTGCCCGATGTCCCCTTCGACGAGATCCCGCGCTGGGACTTCTATGACGCCGCGCGGGCCGACGACGTCACCGTCGTCATCGTCTCCGCGGATCAGCGGCTGTACGCGAACCTGCTGCTCACCATCGGGGTGCGCACCGCCGACGAGTGATCCCTCGAGGGCCGGGGCAGGGAATGTCCCGGCCCGTTTCGGGGTTGATCCATGATGACAGTGTCACGACATGAGGAGACATCATGGACCCTGCCCGTATCGTTCCGGACGACCTGATCTGGGAGACCATCCGTGAGGAGTGCTCCCGCGCCGCCTCGAGTGAGCCCCTGCTCGCCGGGTTCCTCTCCCACGTCGTGCTGAGCCAGCCGAACCTTGAGACGGCCCTGGCATACATCCTCGCCGCGAAGCTGGACAACGCGACCCTGCCCGCGCTCAGTCTGAGGGACATCATCCTTGACGTGCTGCGCGAGGAGGAGTGCATCCAGCACGCCATCCGGGCCGACCTGCAGGCGGTCGTGACCCGGGACCCGGCCGCTCCCGGCTACGCCAACCCGCTGCTCTACTTCAAGGGCTTCCACTCGATCCAGGCCTACCGGGTGGCGCATTCCTACTGGATGCGGGACCGGCGTCCCCTGGCCCTGTACCTTCAGTCCCGGATCTCCGAGGTGTTCGCCGTCGACATCCACCCCGCGGCACGCATCGGCAAGGGCATCATGTTCGACCACGCCACCAGCGTCGTCATCGGTGAGACCGCGGTGGTTGAGGACGACTTCTCGATGCTGCACGAGGTGACCCTCGGCGGCTCCGGGAAGGAGGGCGGCGATCGACACCCGAAGATCGGCCGCGGCGTGATGATCGGGGCCGGAGCCAAGGTGCTCGGTAACATCCGGGTCGGGGAGGGGGCCAAGATCGGCGCGGGATCCGTCGTCCTGAAGGACGTGCCACCCCACACCACGGTGGCCGGGGTTCCGGCGAAGGTTGTGTCGGTGCCGAGTGCGGCCCTGCCCGCCCTGGACATGGACCAGTGCCTGGGCATGAGCCCTGCCTGATTCACGGACGGCGGCCCGTCACCGCGCGGGGGATGGCAGGATCGGGGCCATGAGCACACACGTGGTGGCCATGGGTGGCGGCGGCTTCTCGATGTCCGACGACGGCAGGGCGACAGCCCTGGACCGATTCCTCATCGACCTGACGGGCAAGGACCGCCCGACGGTGTGCTTCGCCCCGACGGCCTCGCGTGACGAGGAGTCCTTCATCGAACTGTTCCGCAGCGCCTACGGGGCCTTGGGGGTGAGGACCACCGTGCTCATGCTGTGGGAGGACGCCGCCCGTTCCGTCGAGCAACTTCATGAGGCGGATCTCGTGGTGGTGGGCGGCGGCTCGAGCGTCAATCTCATGGCGCTGTGGGATGCGCATGGGGTCAGCGAACTGCTGCGTGCCCGAGCCGGTGCGGGCGAGGTCGTTCTCAGCGGCATCTCAGCCGGCGGCAACTGCTGGTTCCAAGGCTGCGTCACGACCTCCTTCGGGCCGATGCGGCCCTGGGTCGGTGGCCTCGGTCTGGTCGCGGGAAGCTTCTGCCCCCACTACGACACCGAGGAGATGCGCGAACCGACGTTCCGCGCCGCCGTCGCCGAGGGGATCCTGCCCAGCGGTTACGGCTGCGACGAGGGAGCGGCCGTCCACTTCATCGACGGCCGGTTCCATCAGGCCCTGGCCGAGCGTCCCGGGGCTCGCACCCAGCGGCTGAGCGCCGATCAGGATCACCCTGACACAGTGGTGGCGGACCTGCTGCCCGCCACCAGGCTCACTCCGGGTCGATGATCTCGCACAGCACGTCGCCCGCGCTGACGGGCTGACCGGCCGTCATGGCGAGCTTCGTGACCTGTCCGGGACGGTGGGCAGACAGGGGCTGCTCCATCTTCATGGCCTCGATGACCGCGATGACCTGACCCTCCTCGACGACCTCGCCCTCGTTGACCGACACCTTGACGATGGTGCCCTGCATGGGGGCGGGGAAGGCGTTGCCGGTGGGGGCGAGGACCTTCGCCCCACCGCGGTCACGTTTGGTGGGTTTCTTCGGGGTCCTGCCGGAGGCGGCCGTGCGGTTGGCGAAGCCGGCGGGCAGCTTGACCTCCATCCGTCGCCCGTTCACCTCGACGGCGATGACCTCCGGTTCGCCGAGGTCGTCGGGTTCGCCGAGCATGCCGGTGTGGGCGGGGATGTCGCCGGTGAACTCCGTCTCGATCCAGCGGGTGTGCACGGCGAAGGCACCGCCCTCGGCCGTGAAGGCCGGGTCCTCGAGGACGGCCTGGTGGAAGGGGGTCACCGTCGGCATCCCGTCGATCTGGAGTTCTCGCAGTGCGCGTCGGGCCCGGGCCAGGGCCTGTGGCCGATCGGCCCCCGTGACGATGACCTTGGCCACGAGCGAGTCGAACGCGCCGGGCACCGTCATGCCTGCGTGGTAGCCCTCGTCGACGCGGATACCCGGGCCGGTGGGGGCGTGCCACTTCACCAGCGTCCCCGGCGCGGGCATGAAGCCGCGTCCCGGATCCTCCGCGTTGATCCGGAACTCGATGGAGTGGCCCTGAATCATGGGGTCCTCGTAGCCGAGGGCCTCGCCGTCGGCGATCCGGAACATCTCCCGCACGAGGTCCAACCCCGTCACCTCCTCGGAGACGGGGTGCTCGACCTGGAGCCGGGTGTTGACCTCGAGGAAGGAGATGGTGCCGTCGAGCCCGACGAGGAACTCGCAGGTGCCCGCGCCGACATAGCCGGCCTCCCGCAGGATCGACTTGGAGGAGCTGTAGAGCAGGTACTGCTGCTCCGGGGTGAGGAACGGGGCCGGAGCCTCCTCGACGAGTTTCTGGTGGCGACGCTGCAGCGAGCAGTCGCGGGTGGAGACCACCACGACGTTGCCGTGCTTGTCGGCCAGGCACTGCGTCTCGACGTGGCGGGGCTTGTCGAGGTAGCGCTCGACGAAGCACTCGCCCCGGCCGAAGGCCGTGACGGCCTCGCGGGTGGCCGACTCGAACAACTCGGGGATCTCCTCGAGGCTCCGGGCGACCTTGAGGCCACGCCCACCACCGCCGAATGCGGCCTTGATCGCCACGGGGAGGCCGTGCTGCTGCGCGAACCGCACCACCTCGTCAGCGTCGGCGACGGGATCGGGAGTGCCCGGTACCTGAGGGGCGCCGACACTCTGCGCGATGTGCCTGGCCCTCACCTTGTCGCCGAGGCTCTCGATCGCCTCCGGGGGCGGGCCGATCCACGTCAGGCCGGCAGCGATGACGGCGCGGGCGAAGTCGGCGTTCTCGGCGAGGAAACCGTATCCGGGGTGGACGGCGTCCGCGCCGGAGCGTTCCGCCACGCCCAGCAGCTTGTCGACGTTGAGGTACGTGTCCGCCGGGGTCGCCCCACCGAGCGCGAATGCCTCGTCGGCGAGGCTGACGAACAGCGAGCCGGCATCCGAGTCGGCGTAGACGGCGACGGAACTGATCCCGGCATCACGTGCCGCACGGATCACGCGTACGGCGATCTCGCCTCGGTTCGCGATCAGGACTTTGGAGATGGCCACGGTGCACACCCTTTCGACAGGTCAACCTGTTGCGGAGTCTAGTGCGACCCGGACGGGCTCGCCGGGACCACGGAGGATTGCCGCCGTAGCCTTGGTGCATGGATCTTCTCAGTGCCACGGGACAACGTGCCCTGGCGGCCGCATCCAGGGAGCGGGATCCCGATTCGCTGGGGGCCGCGGAGCGGCTGCGACGGGAGTTCTCGCCGGAGCTGGCGGCCGCCGCCCTCACCCAGGTGACGTTGCGCCGCCGGGCCGCCGCGAAGCTGCCGCACGCCGAGGGGATGTACCTGACCCGGGACGGCCTCGAACAGGCGACCCGGTGGCCGGTGGCGCAGTGGCGGGCGGGACTGTTCCGCGACGCGGGGGTCGAGACGGTGTGGGACCTCGGCTGCGGTGTCGGGGTGGACGCGATGGCCCTCGTCGCGGCGGGACTCGGGGTGCACGCCGTCGAGGCCGATCCCCGGACGGCGGCCTTCGCCGAGGCGAATCTTCTCGGTGAACTCGCCCGCACCGGGGCAGGACCGTCGAGGGCCGTGACGGTGACGACAGGGCTGGCGGAGGAGGTGACGGTGCCTGCCGGGGCCGGGGTGTTCCTCGATCCGGCCAGGCGGGGAGCCCGGGGCCGCACCTGGGACGTCTCCCGGTTCAGTCCGCCGTGGTCCGTCGTGGAGACCCACTTGGCCGGCCCTTGGTCCACGGCCGTGAAACTCGGCCCGGGACTGCCGAAGGAACTCATCCCCGCGGAGGTCGCGGCGACGTGGGTGTCGGTCGACGGCGATGTCGTGGAGGTGTCACTGTGGAACTTCATCACACCGGGGCCGAGGGCTGTGGTGCTACGGCAAGACGGTGTGCACACCCTGCTGCCGGGTGCGGAGCCCCTGCCGGTCGGGGAGGTGGGGGAGTGGATCCATGAACCCGACAACGCTGTCATCAGGGCCGGGCTCGTGGCGGAGGCCCTGCCCGGGGCGAGGCTGCTCGCGCCCGGCATCGCCTACGCCACCTCAGCGGCACCGCTGTCCAGCCCCTTCGCCACTGACTTCCGCGTCCTCGAGGTCCTCGACCACGACGTCGCGACGTTGCGGCGCTGGGTGAAGCAGCAACGCATCGGCAGCCTGGAGATCAAGTGTCGGGCCATGGACGTCGATCCGGCGGCGCTGCGTCGGCAACTGCGCCCGAAGGGAGAGGGGCAGGCCACCCTCATTCTGGCGAGGACCCGCGACGGGGCCCGCGCCCTCGTCGTGGAGCGGGTCCCGCGGGGTGAGAGGGCGCGCGGACAGGCGAATCCTCACCGCCCCGCTGGTCGAGCCGGACCGTGAGCATCGCGAGCTGTCCGTGTCGAGACCACCGCAACGGTCCTGGCGGACCTTCATTAGGCACACGATGTGAGAAGAAAACTTCTTCCCAACCCCTTGCACTAGAATGCTCATTCGATTATCATGGGGTCATGAACCCTCTCCCCGCCACTCTCGCCGAGGCCTACCAGGCCATCCACGAGGCGGACGCCCACGCCCGGGCGGCGGAGGTGGCCCTCATGGTCGGGATCGCGAAGGCCGCGGAGTTGTATGAGGTCGACGATGCTGCGGTGATGGATGCTGTGGAAGGGTTCCTCGAGCCTGGTGGGGATGGGGCACCGTCGGTGGGTGAGTTCCTCGCCCACGAACTGGGTGGGATTCTTCAGATCTCCCCGGATGCGGCGTTGGAGAGGATCGGAACGGTTCTGGACGTCAGGTTTCGGTTCCCGGCGTTGTGGGAGGCATTCCTCACGGGGAGTCTGCGGTGGTGGCAGGTCGCGGAGGTGGTGAATCGGCCAGCCATCTCCCAGCTGAACGCGGAGGCGGCGGCTCGGTTGGATCGGAAACTCGCGGTCGCTCTCAGGTTGTGGTCGTGGCAGCGGATCCGCCGCAACTTGGAAGCGTGGATCATCGCCGCCGACCCCGAGGCGGCCCGGGAACGAGAGACCCGGCAGCGGGAGAACCGCTACGTGGCAGTCGATACCGTCAAGAACGGCCACTGCGCCTTGTACGGGCTGTTGGATTCCCGGGATGCGATCGACTTCGATCATGCGTTGACTGAGGTTGCGAAAACCCTCCCGGCCGAGACCGGAGATCTGAAACAACGTCGCGCCGCCGCTGTCGGTGTCCTCGCGCGCCAAGCCGGTGGGCAGGACATGCTGCCCCAGGCCACGGTGTTCGTCCACATCAACGCCGACGACCCCGCCCTCAATCCCGACAGTGGATCCTCCGGGGTTGCTGAGGTGGAGCGGTGGGGTGCGTTCCTGACCTCCCGGTTGCCGGAGTTCCTGAAGGACTCGAAGGTCACCGTCCGACCGATCGTTGATCCGCTGCGTCATGCTCCGGAGGATCTTCATGATCCGTCGGTCGGGTTGCGGATGGCAGTCACGGCATTGATGCCGGTCGATGTGTTCCCCTACGCTGCTCGCACCTCCAGGGCGTGTGATCTGGACCACACCATCCCGTACCGCGACGGGATTTCAGGGCAGACCAGGTGGGGCAACCTCGCCCCGTTGGCGCGCAGATCACATCGGGCAAAGACCTTCGGCGGCTGGACACTCACCCAACCCGCCCCCGGCTGGTTCCACTGGAAGTCTCCGGCAGGGTTTGAGTATCTCGTCCATGCCACTGGCGGCACCATGTGTCTCCGAACTCCGGAACCAGAACCCAGGGTGGAGGAGCCGCCCCCGCCCTGGCTCGACCCACCAGAACCCTCGGAGACCAGGCCAGTCGAATCCGAAGCCTGGGAATGGATCCAATACGCCCTGTGCTGAACACCCGTGTCCCTTCCCCGCTGAGCGAGCTGAGGGCGCAGCGCGCCCGATTGTCGAGACCCGGTTAAGATCCCCCTTCCCCCGCTGGTCGAGCCGGGACCTGGAACGTAGTGGAGGGGCCCGTGTCGAGACCCTTGGCGCACGGTGCAGGAACTCGAGCTGGGCGGGAATCCCACGAGGTCTCGACACGAGCCCTCCGCAGGCTCCGGACCCGGCTCGACCAACGGTGAAGAAGGCGATTCTGCCACGGAAACAAGCAGCCGCCCAGGCCCCGTGAACAACGCCTCACGTGAGGCCGGAACCTTGATCCCCCAGTGTCCGTGCCTGCCAGGGTTCCCGACATGCGCCCATCCGCGCACCCTCCAAGTCACGCGTTCAGCTGATGTGGTAGCCGTGCTCCTCCGGGACGTGAATGAGCTGCAGGCCGGGATTCGCGCGGTGCAGTGATCCGAGTTGCTCCTCGGTCAGTGTCGTGCCGCGGAGGACGAGCCGGGACAGCCGCCTGCCGGTGGGGGAACGCACCAGCTCCTCGAAGGCCTCGACGTCGGTGAAGAGCTCCCGCAACTCCTCGGCGCTGGCCTCCGCGACCCGCCCGGGATCGTGCATCTCGGTGTGGTCCAGCTCCCGCAGCTCCGGGAACCGGGAACTCCTGGCGAGGTTGGTGATGACGTTCTCGTGGGCCAGCCCGCACTGCAGCTGCAGGCTCGACAGCGGGTGCGGCGGACCGTCGAAGAACTCCTCGTTGGGGGCTGACGGCACGATCATGCTGCGCAGGGTCGGCATCCTGGCCAGGAGGGCCGCGAGGGTACCGCCTTCGCTGAACCAGTCGTCGGCGGAGGCGATGACGCTCAGGTTGTGGTCGGCCCCGTCGGTGAGCCCCACCTCGAAATGACGAAGCCGCTCGAACACCACATCCCGGTTGAGCAACCGGTCGAAGGTCCACGGCCTCATGCCGTTGCCGCCCTCGTCGGGACCGGTGAACCGCAGCGACCGCACCCGCCTCGCGTGATGGGGCTCGGCGAGCCAGTCCAGGAAGGCCGCCAGGGGGTGGTTCGAGTCCTCGTCCATGCCCGGTGGTTCATCGGGGAACTCGTCGAAGGAGTCACCGTGGAAAGCGAGATCCAGTAGTTCACCCGCCACACAGAACGCCACCCGGGCCTCGCCCCAGTCGGGATCAAGACCCAGCGTCTCCACCTCGAACCGATGGATGGATTCCTGCAACTGCAGCAGGCCCTGGATGATGTCGGTCATCCTGCCCTCCTCCCGGAGCCGTGAACGATGAGGGGTCCGGATCATGCGTGATCCGGACCCCCAGTGTCGACGATGTCAGAACTGGAACGCGGTGGCCTTCGCGAACCGGTCCGCCACGTCGGCCCAGTTGACGACGTTCCACCATGCGGTGACGTAGTCGGCCTTGACGTTCTTGTACTGCAGGTAGAAGGCGTGCTCCCACATGTCGAGCTGCAGCAGCGGGATCTGCCCGGCGGGCAGGTTGCCCTGCTGATCGAAGAGCTGGTTGACGTTGAGGCGACGACCGAGGACGTCGAAGACCAGCATCGACCAGCCGGAGCCCTGGATGCCGTTGGCGACGGCGTTGAACTGCTTCTGGAAGCCCTCGAAACCGCCGAAGAACTCGTCGATGGCGGCGGCGAGCTCACCGTCCGGGCGGCCCCCACCCTCGGGCGACATGTTCTTCCAGAAGACCGAGTGGTTGATGTGGCCGCCGAGGTGGAAGGCGAGATCCTTCTCCAGCTTGTTCACGGCGCCGAAGTTCCCGGACTCCCGGGCCTCGGCGAGCTGCTCCAGGGCGGTGTTGGCGCCGGCCACGTACGCGGCATGGTGCTTGCTGTGGTGGAGCTCCATGATCTCCGGGGCGATGTGGGGGGCGAGGGCGCCGTAGTCGTAGTCGAGATCGGGAAGAACGTAGGTCATGGGTGACTCCTCACGAGATGGTTCACACGAACACCCCCATCCTATGTGCCCGTGCGACGGACCCGAAGCACCCGGAACCCCTTCGCCGACGCCACCTTCCGGGTCGGCCTCAGCGCTCAGGCAGCTCACGGAGCCGCGTCGCCCCACCGCACGGAGGGTGTCGCCCGGACATGATGCCGGCGAGAGAAGGCGTCCCGGCCGAGGATGCTCGAGTGGTGCCTCCGCTGTGAGCTGGCGGCTCTTGATTCGTGTTAACATTGGGCAGCTGTCTTTTGTCGTCCATGTAGCAATGAGGTGTGTGGCGTGACTGATCCGATGCACGGTATTGAGGAGGATGTT
>NZ_RQYT01000141.1 GCF_003932785.1 Arachnia propionica
ACGAAACCATCACCTACACCCACGACCACACCGGACGCCGCACCCGCGAGACCCACAGTGATGGCCGACGCCGCGACTACACCTGGACCGCACTGTCACGACTCGCCACCATCACCACCCACCACAACGACCGTGTCGAACACACCACCACCATCGTCGACGCCCTCGGCCACCTCGCCCACATCAACAACCACGACATCTTCACCGACCCCACCACCGGCACCCTGCTGCAGGCAGACGATCACACCATCATCACCGCCGGAGCACTCACCGCCACCACCAACCACGGCTGGCTCCAACCCTCCTGGCGCCCCCACCGCCACACCACCCCCACCAACCCCTACCAACCACCCACCCCGCAGACCACCCTCCCCGGAGGCATCAGCCTCAGCCCACAAGGTGACATCCACATCCAAGGCCTGGAATGGCTCGGCGCCCGCATCCTCGACCCCCACAGCCGAGGATTCCTCACCCCCGACCCCCTCCCCCCGATCACCGGCACCGCCTGGGCCCCCAACCCCTACAACTACGCCGGCAACAACCCCACCAACCTCCACGACCCAACCGGCCTCCAACCCATCACCAC
>NZ_RQYT01000142.1 GCF_003932785.1 Arachnia propionica
TCAAGATCGAGGGAACCCTGAAGGGGAAGGAGAAAGGTGCGCTCCTGGTCCAGCAGCTGAGGAAACGGCAGTACACCCAGGTCTGCATCGTGGCGGTGGACACACCCCAGCAGATCTGCCTGGAGGGAGCACACCGCAGGTGGGTCGAGCCCCGCTCAACAGGTGATGTCACCGCCCGGTACACCCCGCCCGAGGCCGTGAACTCCACCTTCATCGAGGGCAGAGCTTCCAGTCGCTGCATCGACAATGCCCGTGCCACCTACCAGCTGGCCAGCGCCCAGTCCCGTTTCACACAGGTCGACCTGTTCATCGCACACCGCACCCCCACCGGGACCGTGGTCGAACACATCAGTCGTGATGGCCGATCCCGCAGCATCACACTCAACGCCACGACGCCACCCACCAGGGCAGCCCCAGCCCGCACCCTGTCCCGGTCTCGGGGCACCTTCAGCCGCACCCCAGGCATCGGACGCTGAACCCGCTCACCCGATGAGGGCCGGGACCAGAACCGCCGCCAGAATGAGCGTCGTGACGACCTCCCACATCCCCAGGGACCTGGCCG
>NZ_RQYT01000143.1 GCF_003932785.1 Arachnia propionica
TGACGCAGGTGCTGCCGGTGGTGAAGGTGTGGTCGCGGTCGCCTCGGTTGGTGAGGGTGATGGTGAAGGTGCGGGGTCCGTCGATTTGGCGGAGGGCGACGTGGGGTTCACCGTCGACGGTGGCGTAGACGGTGGTGGTCAGGGCGTCCTGGGTTTGGACGAGTCCGGCGCCGATCTGGCGGGGTGCGTAGGGCTGTCCGGGGGTGTGTTCGAGGATTTTGGCGGTGTTGGCCATGGCGGTGCGGAGCAGGGTGTTGCGTTCCGCGGCTGTCAGGTTCGAGTAGCGGTCGCGGTAGTGGTCCAGGCCCAGGGCGAAGACTCCTGCGACGTGGGGGGAGGCCATGGAGGTGCCGGAGTTGGAGGCGTAGGTGTTGTTGTTGAGTGTGGAGTAGACCTCGCCGCCGATTCCGGCGATGTGGGGTCGGAAGTCGAGTTCGGGGGTGGCGCCCCACGAGGTGAATTGGGACGGCGTCGCCTGCTCGGTGAGGGGGAGGGTCTTCAGTTCTTTGCTGAGGGTGATCTGGGCGATGCCGCCGCCGGCTTCGATGGCCTG
>NZ_RQYT01000144.1 GCF_003932785.1 Arachnia propionica
CACTACCAGCCCGACCCTCCGGAGCGCCACCGAGCGGGTCGCTCAGATGCCACAGCCGCCCTCGGCTCCACTGCCTTCTGTGAAGAGCCACCAAACATCTGCGGCGGTTCAATCTCCACATCCCGCCGCTCCGCATCCACTCCCGCTGCCTCCAACGCAGCAGTCACCGCGGCATTCGCCACCGTCACCACACCATCACCACCAGCAGCCTCAAAAGCATCAGCCACCGTATTCGCCCACTTCACATCATTGCCATTCGCAGCGATATAGGCTTCAAAACCCGACACCACCCCCGAGGCATTCAAACTACCCCAACCACAACTCCCAACGAAAAGTGAATACGCCACCCGCACCGCATCCCACTTCTCCCGAAGCTCCCTGTTCCCCCTCGCCGACTCAGTCGCGAACTTCCGCAAATTCTCAGGCCGCCCCGACGACGTCCCCGTCTCCCCCGACCCCGTCAACGAAGGACGCTCACGCACCGGCGGAGGCGACACCTCCAACCGAGGCTCCGGATCCGGCGGACCAACCGGCG
>NZ_RQYT01000145.1 GCF_003932785.1 Arachnia propionica
CATTGGGCAGCTGTCTTTTGTCGTCCATGTAGCAATGAGGTGTGTGGCGTGACTGATCCGATGCACGGTATTGAGGAGGATGTTCCTTTCAGTCATGATCACGCTTATACGTTGATTTATGCGTGTTTTGATGCGGCGGAGACGATTCGGGGTCAGGTTGGTTCCAGGAATCTTTGGAAGTTGCATGCGTTGAAGGATTTCGCGGGGTATGATGCTGATCTTTTTGAGAGGAATGGTGAGGTTCAGGCGTCGGATGCCTCGCTCTTGGTGACGCGTTTGGAGGAGGTGGCGACCGCGACCGGGGATTTGAAGGCCGCGGCGAAGGCGGAGCAGGAGCGTCGGGAGACGGCGAGGGCGTGGAAGCGGCGTCAGGAGGAGCGTGGCTGGTGGGGGGATGTTGCTGCTTTCGTGTGGGGTCAGGAGGAGGCGCCGGTTGGTCCGCCGGATCCGGAGCCTCGGTTGGAGGTGTCGCCTCCGCCGGTGCGTGAGCGTCCTTCGTTG
>NZ_RQYT01000146.1 GCF_003932785.1 Arachnia propionica
GTGACCCGGCCGGGAACATCACCCAGGTCACCCATCCCGGACTCGCCACCGCCACCCTCGAACGCGACCAGAAAGGCCGACTGACCCGCGCGGTCCTCGATGATGTCATCCACCAATGGGACTACACCAACGGATTCACCACCCACCACACCACCACCAGCCAAGGCACCCACACCACAGCCGTGATGGACTACACCGACACCGGCTGGCTCTCCTCAGTCACCCTCAACGGGCAACACACCCGCTACCACTACGACGACGCCGGACAACTCACCCGCGCCGAATCCGACACCACCACCAACACGTGGACCTACGACCCAGCCGGACGCCTCACCACCGAACACGTCGACGGCACCACCTGGGAACGCACCTACAACGCCGCTGGGCAACTCCTCCAAGCCACCAACGGCGACGAAACCATCACCTACACCCACGACCACACCGGACGCCGCACCCGCGAGACCCACAGTGATGGCCGACGCCGCGACT
>NZ_RQYT01000147.1 GCF_003932785.1 Arachnia propionica
CTCGACCGCCCCACGACGAGATGATCCGGTTCATCGACGAACACCGTGACCGTTTCGGGGTCGAGGCCATCTGCCGTACTCTGCGTGCGACCACGTGTGGGTTCATCACCTCCCGTGCCTACCGGGCCGCCAAGACCCGCCCCGCTTCGGCACGGGCGATGCGAGATGAGGTCCTGCTGCCTGAGATCACACGGATCCACCAGGAGAACTACAGCGTCTACGGGGTACGCAAGATGCGGGTATGCGATGCGTCGTGCGGGCTGGCAGATCGGCAGAGACCAGGTCGCCCGCCTGATGAGGATCGCCGGCCTCCAGGGCGTACGCCGCGGCCGGAAACCACGCACCACATGCCCTGCCGGGCAACCCGATCCCCACCTCGATCTCGTCGAACGCCGGTTCACCGCCGAGCGTGCGAACCAGCTGTGGGTTGCTGACATCACCTACGTGCGTGTCCTGACAGGGTTTTGTTACGTCGCGTTCATCACC
>NZ_RQYT01000148.1 GCF_003932785.1 Arachnia propionica
ATCTACTGCGGTCGCCCCGGTGACCCCCTGGCAGCGTTGTCCTCCTCGAACGCACAATCCAGTGCGCTCTTCGTCGTCCGCCTTGCCAGGACGCCACCGTGACGATCCTCGTCACGACCCCCCTATCCGCGCACCCTCTTAGGCGTTGTTCACGGGGCCTGGGCGGCTGCTTGTTTCCGTGGCAGATTCGCCTTCTTCACCGCTGGTCGAGCCGGGTCCGGAGCCTGCGGAGGGCCCGTGTCGAGGCCCCGTGGGATTCCCGCTCAGCTCGAGTTTCTGCACCGTGTGCCAAGGGTCTCGACACGGACGGGTCGCTGGTGCTCGCGGTCCGGTGTGAGCAGCGGGTGGGTGGGTATGAGTCACGGTCTCCAAGGCTGGGGGTAGGGGATGGTGGTGCTTGTCGGGTGTGGGTGCTGGCCGAATGGATGACGTGTGTGGTGGGGTGAGGGGGTCCCGTAGGGGGTGGGT
>NZ_RQYT01000149.1 GCF_003932785.1 Arachnia propionica
CCAATGTCTGCTTGGCCGACGCATCCCGGGATGAGGCACGCCGATATCTCGACGACCTTGGCCTGGGGGATCTGGCCGGAACCCGCGCCCGGACCCTTTCCGGAGGTGAACGACAGCGGGTAGCCGTGGCGCGAACACTGGCGAAACAGCCCGTACTGGCGTTGCTGGATGAGCCCACCGCGTCATTGGATGCCGAGGCGGCACATCTAGTCAGGGACATGCTGCGAACCTCTGCTGAGCAGGGGGTGGCCGTGGTGGTCGCCTCCCATGATGAAGTGATCCTCAACGCCGCTGACAAGGTGGTGCACCTGTGACACCTCGACTGGACCGGCTGGCGGTGGGGGCATGGTGCCTGGTGGCGCTCCTCGTCGCCGCCGCCGTTCTGGGCGCGGCACGCATCTCCAGCCGCACCGCCGAGGTCTACGAGGACAACTGGCGCGGCCGATACGACA
>NZ_RQYT01000150.1 GCF_003932785.1 Arachnia propionica
GGGTTTGGTAACTCGGACCATGGGATGAAGAACAGTGGCCAGTTCATCACGTCTCCGGTGGATCCCAGGAAGCCGATCGGGGCTGCGATCTCGACATCGTTCATGCCGTTGATCTGTTCGAGCTTGTCCAAGGACATGGTTGGGGTGGTGACGTTGGCGAAGTTGGGGTCCAGCAACGGCAGCCCTTGGGCGTCACCGCCGGGGGAGAGGGAGTCCTCCAATCCTGGGGCGGTGACGAGGATGTCGTATCGGCCGCGCCAGTTGTCCTCGTAGACCTCGGCGGTGCGGCTGGAGATGCGTGCCGCGCCCAGAACGGCGGCGGCGACGAGGAGCCCCCACCGCCAGCCGGTCCAGTCGAGGTGTCACAGCTGAAGCACCTTGTCTGCAGCTTTGAGGATCACTTCATCATGGGAGGCGACCACCACGGCCACCCCCTGCTCCGCTGAGGCCCGAAGTAGGTCCCGGACTCGTTCTGCAGCCTCAGCATCCAGTGAGGCCGTCGGCTCATCCAGCAACGCCACCACCGGCTGCTTCGCCAAGGTTCGCGCCACGGCCACCCGCTGCCGTTCACCTCCGGACAACGTGCGGGCGCGGGTTCCGGCCAGATCCCCCAGGCCAAGGTCGTCGAGATATCGGCGTGCCTCATCCCGGGATGCGTCGGCCAAGCAGACATTGG
>NZ_RQYT01000016.1 GCF_003932785.1 Arachnia propionica
GAAGGCCGGTGTCCCACGCCACGACCCCCTCGCCATGGGCGCCTTCAAGGCCCTCCCGATCAGCGAACAGCGCCAGTTGGTGAGCTTCACCACCCGAGCCGAACATCAACCCCCACCCATCACCACGACCTCACCCACCACACAGATACCGATCACCGATGCCACCACGGCCACGGCCTCACTCACCGCCCTCCCCGGCCTCTCGGCCGGAATCACCGCAGGCCTGAACAAGGAACGCCCATGAGAATCCACGGCAACGCCTTCGAGTGCACGCTGCCGGAGCACTGGTCAGAACTGGCCGCCCCGGACCGTGTTCATGCAGCCAGCCCCTTCCCGGTCAAGGGGGTCGCCCCCCAGATGATCATGCGCGAGTTCCGGGTGACGCCCGGCCCCGAAATCATGGCGGCAGCCGCCCAGTCGGCGCTTCGCGTCGTCGACGATTCCCTGGTCATCCAGGTCGAACCGATCACCCGCCATGGGGCGGAGCGCCGCCGCATCTGGGCACTCACCCCCGTCGCCTCCGAGGAGGACGGTCACACCGTCACGGCCCTGACCGTCCGGGATCTCGCGGTGATGGAGGGACTGCTGGCCGACGTGACCCTCACCCTGCCCCTGGCTCACTGGAAACCACAGGACAGCCACCTCGCGATTCTTGACAGCCTTCGGCTCCGTCCCGTCGCGGAACGACTCACTCCCAACGGCACGGCCTCCTTCGCCACACCCACGCTCGACGACGTGGCGACGCGACGTGACGGCGTTCCCCGCGAGGACCTCTCGGTCGTGCCCCGGCCCGCCCCCGCGCTCCCTCATGGCCCCGCGGAACTCAGCTCCGCCGCCGCCGCGGTCCTCGTCAACAACATCCAGGTCCGGGGTGACCATGTCCCTGCCGGTGAGGTCGGTGACGAACTCGTCGCGGCCCACCTCCTGAGAGCCGACCGTCACCTTTCCGTCACCGGACACCACTACGCCCACCATGTGCTCAACGGGACGGACTGGCGCATCTCCATGCATCCGGGGGATCGTCAGATCCGCTTCTGGACCACCGAGGACACCACGGCCCTGCTCGTCCCCCATCCCGACGAGGAGGGCAGGAGTCTGCTGGGTTGGTGTACCACCGACGACCTGTTCCGGCTGCTGCTCACCTGGGTCGCTCCCGCACCCGCCTGGCCACGCGACCTCACTCTGAGACTGGGACGACGACGCCTCAGGGCCAAGGTCGAGCAGGGCCGCAACCCCGGCCGGAACCACGCCGGGGACACAGCCGAGTTCCTCCGACACGACTGGACGTCGCTGTCCCTCACCGACATGTGGGCAGCCCCCGTGCTGGAGTGGATCAACAGCACTGGGGGCGGCAGCGCCGTCGTCCACATCGATCGGCCGCTACGTCGCGTCAGTCTGCGGCAGGACCCCGAGGAGCCACTGTGGCAGCAGTTGCTCACGACCCTCCGCACCCACAAGCCAACCCATCTCCGGAGCAGGAGGGCGCGCTGATAGGAGAACCCGGTGGGGCAACCGACGTCTCGGTCGCCCCACCGGGCACTGGTGTCATGTCAGCCCTGCGCGGTCACTGCTCGAAGCCGTGTTCACCCTGATCCCAGGCCACGGGAACAGCAGGAACGCCTCTCAGCGCATCCGGCAGGTTCGTTGTGATGGATCAGAACGGCGGCGGATTCTTGCGGAACTCCTCAACGTTCAGGCTACCGCTCGGATCGATGCTGTTTCCGGGTTCCTGCACACCCACATTGAGCGTCGTGAAGCTCGTCAGGCGCTGCTCGCTGGTGACTTGCACCGCCCGGCTCAGGCCGATGCCGGGGAACCACTGGCCGCCTCCGGCCATCTGCAGATCGGGGTCAGTGACTCGCGAGTCTGCGTACGGGTAGTAGTCGCCACCCACTTGGAGGGTGTACTTGGCCAGGTGCCGATCATCAGGACCGTAAGGGTTGTCCTTGACCAGACGCGTGAAGACCCGGATGTGGACGGCCTTGATGTCCGCAGGGTCCTTCAACGTCATTGGCGTGCCCCAGCCGTGGTAGATCTGCCTGGAACTGGCGGACGGCGGCTTGATGAGCGCGTAGTCACCGTTGTGACGCTCATCGGGTCGCACGTTGTCCAGGTGGGCGTAGGACTCGTTGAAGATGCCACCGGTGATCCGCTGATCCTCGAACAGCTCCCACTTGTTGGTCTTCTTGCTGAGGATGTAGGCCCGGATCGAGCTGACCTCCACCCGGGTGTTGGTCGCTCTGTTGTCCGGCAGTGCGAACACGGCCATCCAGGGCTGGAGCGCCGTCCAGTAGGCGTCGCCCGTCCACCTGTTGCTCGTCACGGCATTGCGCCAGTAATCAGGGGCGTTCGACCCCTTCGGGATGGCTCCCATGACGACATGGGCACGCCTGGCCCAACCAGCACCACTACCGAAGTAGGGGTTGGCACCGTTGTTGGTGCCGTCGTTGTACAGACTCATGTCGTTGATCATGTTCTGCACGTGCCACGGGCTCACCGGCCTGTACGCGGGCGCTTCCGCCACACCGGCCGGGACCTCCGCCTGCGCGGGACTCACCGTCATCACCAGTGATGCGGCAGCCATGGCCGCAATCGCGGCCTTCACTCGAAACTTACCCATCTCAGCTCCTTTGTTGGTGGTTGTGAGATGCGAACCCAAAGCAGGGCATGGAAGCGCTCTCATGCTCCGTGCCACATTCCCCGGGACTGGCTTGGGGATCGCAACAACGACGTTAAGAGCGCTCTCACTTGACCTACAAGTAGGCCTTTCAGCCAATGGTAAAAGATTGAATAACTTTCGTCACTCAGCGGGTGCGACAAGGGGCTTTCTTCACCCCAAGGACGATGATCCTCCGTCAGGAACCGTCCTCGATCTCCTTGACGTCGTGGTTGGCGAGGAGTCCCAGCAACGCGTTCTCGACAACCTCCGTCAGAGCCGGATGGATCCAGTACTGTCCCCTCGCCATCTCGGGCACGGTCAACCCGAATGTCATCGCCTGGATGAGCGGCTGAATCAGCACTGACGCCTGCGGACCGATGATGTGGGCACCGAGCAGGTGCCAGGTCCTGGGATCGGCCATGAGCTTCACGAAGTGTTCGCCCTCGTCCTCCTGCGCCCACCCGTAGGCCACATCCGCATAACGCTGCCGGGAAACCACATAGGTCGCCCCCCAGTCGCGGAGCTGCTCCTCCGTCGCTCCAACGGTGGCGATCTGCGGGTCCGTGAACACCGCGTTCGGGACGTAACGGTGATCGGATGAGGCCAGTTCCCCCTCACCGCGCAACAGGTTCTCGGCCACCGTCCGGGCCTCCGCATTCGCGACGTGCTTGAGCAGATGGTTCGACGAGACATCCCCCAGCGCCCAGATGTGGGGCTGCGACGTCCGCTGATGGGCGTCCACCCGGATCTGGCCGCTGGCGTCGGCCTCAACCCCCGCCGCCTCGAGGTTGAGATCCGAGTTGCGGATCCGCCCCGTCGCCACGAGGACAGCATCGGCCGGGTACTCGTACTCGATGCCGTTGCGGTCCACGGTGACGACGATCACTCCCCCGCCCGGGCCCTCGACGATCTCCGAGACCCGCTGGTTCAGGATGAGGTTGACGCGGCGGGCATGCTCGACGGCGAAGGCCTGGGAGATCTCCCGGTCCTGTCCCCGCAGCAGCACCTCCGACCGATTGATCTGGGTGACCAGGGAGCCCAGCCCGGCGAAGATCTGCGCGAACTCACAGGCGACGAAGCCACCCCCCAGCACGACGAGCCGACGAGGCAGCTCCGGCAGTCGCATGACGTCATCGGAGGTGTGGATGAACTCCTGCAGCTCCGGGGCAACGTCGATGTCGAGCGGACGGGGACGCGAACCGGTCGCGATGACGATCCGGTCCGCACTGATCCGGACATCACCGATGCGCAGGGTGTGGGGGTCCTCGAACTCGGCCCGCCCCTCGAACAGGGTCACGCCGGGATCCCGGCGACGCCAGTCCTTCCCTCCTTCCGAGAAGGGATCGATCCGCCCGAAGATCCGGTCGCGGATCTGCGGCCACGACGCGCCCTTGAGCTCGAGGTCGACGCCGAGACGCTTGGCATGCCCGGGCGCGCCGGCGGCCTCCGAGGCCGCCACGAACATCTTGGTCGGGATGCAGCCACGGTTGAGGCAGGTCCCCCCGAACACGGGGTTCTGCTCGATGAGGGCCACCTCGAGATGGGCGAAACGCTCATCAATCATCATGTTGCCCGACCCGGAGCCGATCACGGCGATGTCGAAGTGCTGCATGACTCCATGATGTCATGGGCTCCCCTATGCTCCTGTCCATGACAGGTTGGGCAGTTGTGACAGGAGCCTCCGGTGGGCTCGGCGAGGGATACGCGACGGAGCTGGCGAGGCAGGGAGCGAACATCGTCCTCGTCGCCCGCAGCGCCGACCGACTGGAGGCCCTCGCCGAGAGGCTCCGCACGCTCCACCACGTGCAGGTCCGAGCGCTCCCCTGCGATCTCACCGACCGCGACAGCCGGGCCGGGCTCATCGACGAGCTGCGCGCAACGCAGGTCCACACGTTGGTCAACAACGCCGGCTTCGGCACCCTCGGCAACTTCGTCGACATCCCGGCCCAGCGGCTCAGCGACGAGGTCGAACTCAACGTCGTGGCCCTCACGGAATTGCTGCACACCTTCCTCCCCGGCATGCGGGACCGGGGGCGAGGCGCCGTGATCAACATCGCCAGCACCGCAGCCTTCCAGCCGATCCCGACCTTCGCCACCTACGCCGCGACAAAGGCCTACGTCCTGCGTCTGTCGGTGGCCCTGTGGGCCGAGCTGCGCGACACGGATGTCAGGGTGCTGGCGGTCTGCCCCGGCCCCACCGACACCTCCTTCTTCGACGCCGCCGGGAACGACGGGGTGATGTCGAGACGACGCAGCGTCGACCAGGTGGTGGCGACCTCCTTCCGCGCCCTACGTCGTCGACAGCCCTACGTCGTCGACGGGGTGGTCAACTCCGCCCTCGCCGAGGCGACGCGGTTCGTCCCGACCGGTCTCGCCACCCGGATGGCCTCCTGGGTCGCGGCGCACTGAGCCAGCCGTGCGTCAGCTGACGGTGATCGTGCGGTTCTGCTGCAACAGCTGGGGAACCGTCTCCCCGTAGGACCCCTCGGCCACGATCTGGTACTCGCCGGGCCCGAGGTCCAGGGTCACGCTCCACGCGCGCCAACCGTCTCCATCCGGATCGATGTCGATCTGCGCGAAGAGGCTGGTCAACAGCACGCCCTCGGAGTTCGACACGAGGATGCGCGGCGCCGTCGGCGACTCCTGGGTCAGCCCGGAGATGTTGATCTTCCCGGCGGGCAGCTTGGCCGTGTTCCCCGGGGAGTTGATCCACAGCTTCCCCAGGGGAGTGAGCCCATCCCGACGGTGCTCGCCCCGGAACGGGGCCGGCGGCTCCGCCCCGTCGGCGAGGAACCGCACCACCAGATCCGGCTCGCCGAGGATGTCCGAGGCGGTGTAGACCATCTGATCCACGGCCCGGCCGGCATCCGCCTCCGACCCGAACTCCAGGTAGGAGTCCGCGCTGAGATCGATGGTGAGCACCCCTGCCTCGACGGTGGCGGAGACGACGCGCCCCGGCGTCCACTCCGAGTCGTAGTCGGGGTCGAGGGGAGCCAGGGACAGGATGGCATTCGCCGCGGTCTGCACGAGGCTGCCGGAGACCGGCAGGTCGCGGAGTTCCCGGTAGAGGAGGCTGTCGGCACGACCCACGTAGTAGACCGGCACGGACTGCACCTGCGACGGCCGGGAGCGCGCCGCGGCCCCCGCCGGGTTCGTCGTCATGACCGGGGAGGGCGACGGGACCGGTTCCGAACGCCCCGTGGTGGCCCAGGCCAGGGTGCCGCCCACGGCAAGGGCCCCGGCGACGAACAGCGTCGACACCCACAGCGGGACGCCGTCCCGACGCGCACGCAGCGCCCTGAGCTCCAGCTCGAGGGTTTCCGTGCCGGGGGCCTGGACGAGCCTGGCCGCCGCCCGCAGCGCCGCGGTCAGTTCCTCCGACAGCGATTCGACCACACCCGGCTGGCTTCCCGGGACAGGGTCCCCGACGGTGGCGCGCACCTGCTCGACGGCCTCGGCGAGCCGCTGGTTGCTGCCCTTGACCGTCATGCGCATGACCCCGGCCAGGGCGGCACCGAAGATGGACAGATAGTGACTGACGAGGAGGATCTCCCCGAGCCGCACCGGCATCGCGGCGACGGCCTGGCAGATCTCGTTCTGCCTCGGGTCCGCCACCTCCTGCAGCTGCAGCTGACCCAGGGAGCCCCGCGCGGAACGGGCCTGGTGCACGACGTGCTCGATGAGGTACTCGACGCGCTCCGCCGGGTCGACGATGCGTCGTTCACGTCGGGACAGGCCCAACAGCGCGGTGCGGATGATGTGCCCCGACTGGGTCTCGGCGCCGAGCATCACGGCGAGACGGTGCAGCGTCGGCCCCTGTTCCTCGAACAGCTCGGCGAGCCAGGCCTCGTCCTCAACCATGCCGAACTCCACTTCGGCTCGTCGTTGAGCCAGGGAGGGTGGCTGGAAGGTTGGGGTTCTTCACCCGCCCTATTGTGCCCCCAAAAGTCATGTGACGAAAGTGAGTCGAGCCAACTCCCTCCCAGCCGTCCGAACGGACGAACCAGAGTTTGGCAGGACCGCCGTCGCCGACGGGTGGGGCGAGGAACATCAGGTGCCGACCCTGAACTTGATCCCCTTCTTGGGCGGAAGGAGATCGGCGGCGGGCTCGCACTGGTCGACGGCCGTCACCACCCCGTCGCGCAGGCGCAGGGAGGTGACGGAGACGAGGGTGCAGCGACGACGACGCGGGTCGTGGAAGAACCTCATCCCGAGCGCGTCACGACGTGCGATCTCAATGGGCAGCTGGTGACTGACCACGAGCACCTGACCGCCGGGACCGGCCGCGAGGGCGGCGTCGCGCACCGCGTCGCGCATCCTCGCGGCGATGTCGACGTAGGGTTCCCCCCAGCTGGGGCGGAACGGGTTGAGGACGTGACGCAGCATCCGGGGGTCACGCAGCGCCTTGTTGTCCGCGCCGAAGACCTTGCCCTCGAACGCGTTGGCCGCCTCGATGACCCGCTCGTCGGTGACGACCTCCAGGTGCGGAAACAGCGCCGCTGTCGGGGCGAGGGTCTCCCGGGCCCGCTGCAGCGGGGAGCACACCAGGTGCGTCAGCGGCACGTCCCGCCAGTGCTCCGCCATGCGCTGGGCCATGGCGTGGCCGAGCTCGGAGAGCCCGAAGCCGGGGAGCCTGCCATAGAGGACCCCGTCGGGGTTGTGGACCTGCCCGTGCCTCATGAGATGGACGATCGTCGGCTCAGTCATCACGCCTCCTTGCGGCGGGCGTCCTTGCGTCGACGCCGTCGCTGGGACGGTTTGGTGTCGGGGAGGCCCTGGGCCAGCCGGTCGGATCGACGGTGGTCGGCGAAGCGGGCGAGCCCGGCGGCCAGCGCCTCGAAGCTGGGGGCCTCGGCCAGGACGTCGACGCGCAGGCCGTGCATGCGGCAGGCCTCGGCGGTCGCCGGGCCGATCGCGGCGATGATGGAGGCGGTGTGCGGCTTGCCGGCGATGCCGATCATGTTGCGAACCGCCGACGAGGACGTGAACACCACCGCGTCGAACAGACCCGTCTTGATACTCTCCCGCACCTCCGCTGGCGGGGGCGAGGCCCGGACCGTCCGGTAGGCGGTGACCTCCTCGACCTCCCAGCCGAGGTTCCCGAGCCCCTCGACCAGTTCGGTCACGGCCACGTCGGCGGTGGGGACGAGCACCCGGTTCATGGGGTCGATGAGGTCGTCGAAGGCGGGAAACTCCAGCGCCAGGTCCCGGACGGTCGCCCCCTCCTGGGGCACGAGATCCGGTTTGATCCCCACCCGGCCGAGGGCCTCGACGGTGCCGCGACCGACCGCCGCCAGCTGGATCCCGGCGAGGGCGCGCGAGTCGAGTCCGTACTCGGCCAGCCGCTCGACGATGGCGACGACGGAGTGGGGTGAGGTGAAGACGAGCCACAGGAATCGTCCATCGACGAGTCCCCGCACGGCCTTCTCCATCCCCGCCTCCGTGCGTGGCGGCTCGATGGACATGGTCGCCACGATCTCGGTGGTGGCACCGTAGCGGGCGAGCTGGTCGGTGAGTTCCCGCAGCTCGTCCTTGGTGCGGGGCACCAGCACCCGCCAGTCGAACAGCGGCTTCGACTCGAACCAGTCCAGCCGGTCACAGGCCACGTCGCTCACCCCGGAGCCGACGAGCAGGAACCGGTCGCCGCCGACCGCAGCGACGTCGAGGCCCTGCCACGTGGTCAGTCGGCTCTGCTGGGAGGTGGTGCCCAGCGCCCGCAGCTCCAGGACCTCGGCATGCGGCCCGTACCGCAGGATGCCCTCGTCGACGACCCCGGCGATGCTCTCGTCGGAGACGCGGATCACCACGACCCGGGCCTCCGGCCAGTCCGCGGGGAGCCCCGCGGTGGCGTCGCACGAGGTCATGACCTCGACGGGGGTGATGCCGCCATAGCTGAGGGCCGCGGTCCACGGGCTGACACCCGGGATGATGTGGGTCCGCACCCGCTTGTCCGCGAGGATGCGACTGAGGGTGGCACGGTGCCGGGTGTCGCTGAAGAAGTCACCTCCGGCGAGCCTCACGACCCTGAGCCCACCCTCGGCGACGTCGAGCAGCTGCTGGACCTCGTCCTCGGCCACCTCGAGCACCTGGCCGGTGGGTTCAACCCCGACCAGGGCCAGTTCGTCGATCATGGTGAGGGAGTCGACGACCAGGACATCCGACGAGAGCAGTTCACGCGCCCCCGCGTGGCTGATGAGCCCCGGGTCACCCGGACCGTAGGCGACGAAGGTCACGGAACCGACAGCTGTGGTCGATTCCGGATCGAACTGGCTCACGGACAGGCTCCTGCGGGTTGGCCCCGCCGTTCACGGGCGGGGGTCAGCTCACTTGCCGGCGCGACGGCGCTGAATGCGGGTGCGCTTCAGCAGCTTGCGGTGCTTCTTCTTGGCCATGCGCTTGCGGCGCTTCTTGATGACGGAGCCCACTGTTTGCCTTTCACTATCCGTCCCCGCGTTTCGGAAACGGTGGAGTGCCGGGACGACCCCGGCGGAGTCCATATGCTAACTCGCATCCCCGTCGGGGTGCCAATTGCTCAGGAAGCGGGAAGCGCGGCCCTGCGTCGCTGGTGCTTGGCGAGTCTCCGCCGGTCCCACCAGTTCGGTTCCCGAGCGATGAGGCCCTGCTGGAAGGTGCCCCGCAGAAGAAGGAGCGGCTGCCCCGGTTCGGGTCGGGTGGGGACCCTCGAGCGAACGGTCATCCCCCACGACGTCCCCGTGGTCACCCGCCCGTTGTTGACCTGAGTCACCGGCTCAGGGGTCACCGTCGTGGCCCGGAGGTCGACCCCCCAGCCCCGGGGAACGACGAGGTAGGGCCGGATGGTCCCCGTGAAGACGATGTCGATGACCGGGGCGAGGGGGCGGGCCTCGACGAAGTTGAGGTACAGCCCACCGCCACCGGAGACGAACTCCATGAAGGGAGGCACGTCCCACGCGCCGATGAGTTCCAGCCCCTTGAAGGACACCCGATGGATGAGGGGATGCTCCCAGGTCATGCCGGGGGTGGTGGGATCCCCGTTCCCGCTCTGGAAGAGGGATTCGAACCCCTCCCCGGGGATGAGGTCCCGCAACACCCGGTGCAGGTCGCCCCGGGTCACGGCGTTCAGCGCGGCGGGGAGCCTGGCGTCGAACTCCTCCAGGGTCAGCCTGCCATCCGCCATCGCGTCACGCAGCTGGGCCGCCGCCTTCTCCCGTTCGGTGTGGGTGACGCGAAGATCAAGGTCCGACCACGTGGATTCCGACATGGCCTCCATTGTGCCCGGCGGATCAAGGGTGGACCCCCCGCTCCATCAGACCGAGGGCAGGGCGGCGTGCCTGCCCCGTATCTTCGCCAGTTTGCGCTCGTCGAACCAGTTGGGCTCCCGCACCTTCAATCCGTGCTTCGCGATGCCCCGGACCAGGACGCGGGGCTTCCCCTTCGCTGGCCGGGTCGGCACCTCGGAGTTGATGCTCTCCCCCAGGTCACTCATCGTCGAGCCCATCTGGTGCAGGTCGACCCCCCAGCCGGGCGGCACAATGATCTTGGCGGAGAGGCTTCCCGTCAGCACGATGTCGAGCACGGGGGCCAGCGGTGTCGCATCCACGAAGTTCAGGTAGAGGGTCCCCCAGTCCTTGCCGATGAACTCCATGAACGGCGGCACCCGCCAGGGGCCGACGAGGGAAAGACCCTGCCATCCGAATCGTTGCAGCCACGGGTTCTCCCACGACATCCCCAGCGCCTCGGTCTCGCCGCTGCTGATGCCGAAGAGTCGGCCCATCTCCTCACTCGGGACCAGGTCCCGGAGCACCTCGTGGATGTCGGCACGGGTCATCGCCCCCAGAGCCCTGGGCAGTCTGCTCTCCAGCTCGTCGAAACTGAGCCGTCCGTCCGCGGTGGCGTCCCTGAGGTGGGCCGCCGCGCTCTCCCGCTCGGCGGTGGTGACCCGGAGTTGCAGATCGGTGTCAGACATGACGTCCAGTATGACCGATCAGAGCTCAGCACTGCGACGGGCGCACGCCTCGACGGCCGCGAGGAAGGCGGCGCGCACGCCACGCTCGTCGAGGACCCTGAGGGCCGCGGCCGTGGTGCCGGCCGGTGAGGTGACCCGCTCCCGCAGCACCGTCGCCGATTCCCCGGAGCGTTCCAGCATGGCGGCGGCCCCCGCGAAGGTGCCGTTGACCAGGGTGGTGGCATCGGCGCGGCTCAGCCCCTGATGGACCCCCGCCTCAATCATCGCCTCGGCGACGGCGAACAGATAGGCCGGGCCGGAGCCCGACAGGGCGGTGAGCGCGTCGAGCTGCGACTCCGGCACGACGACGCTGATCCCGACGGCGTCCATGAGATCCGTGACCCTGTCGATGTCGGAGTCGGCCACCCCCGGCCCGGGCGCGATCCCCGCGACCCCCTTCCCGACGAGGGCAGGGGTGTTCGGCATGACCCGGACGACGGGCTGCCCCTTCGGCAGCGGGGCGGCGAGCCGTTCGAGACCAACCCCGGCCGCGATGGAGACCACGAGCGTGCCGGGGCGCAGATCGGGAGCGAGTTCCGTCAGCACTCCCTCGACATGGTGGGGTTTCACCGCCACCACCAGCACGTCGACCCGCGCGGCCTCTGCCAGGCTGGCGGACGCCACCCGGTGGACGTCGCAGAAGTGCTTCAGGCGCGTCTCATCACGGTCGACGACGACGATGTCCTCCGGCGCGGTACCCGCCGCGATCCATCCCGCGACGAGGGCCTCCCCCATCGCCCCGGCCCCCACGACGCCGATCATCGGACCAGCAGCTCCGCGATCTGGATGGCGTTGAGGGCGGCCCCCTTGCGGAGGTTGTCGTTGCTGAGGAACAGCACGAGGCCGGTGCCACCGGGCACCGACTGGTCCTGCCGGATCCGGCCGACCAGGCTCGGGTCCTTGCCCGCCGCATCCCGCGGCGTCGGCACGTCCGTCAGCGCGACCCCGGGGGCGTCGGCGAGGATCGTGCGCGCCTCGTCGGGGGTGATGGGGCGCGAGAATCGGGCGTGGATGCTCAGGCTGTGCCCGGTGAAGACGGGGATCCTGACACACGTCCCGGCGACGAGGAGGTCGGGAAGGTGGAGGATCTTGCGGGACTCGTTGCGGAGCTTCTTCTCCTCGTCCGTCTCCCCCTCACCGTCGTCGACGAGGGCTCCCGCGAGCGGCACCGCGTTGAAGGCGATGGGCGCGACATAGGGCCCGAGCTCAGCGGGGGCGGCGATGGTGCCGTCATGGGTGAGGCCCCTCGGGTCGCCGGTCTGCTCCACCTGGGAGGCGAGGGTCTCCACCCCGGCCAGCCCGGAGCCGGAGACCGCCTGGAACGTGGTGACCTGCAGCGCCTCGAGCCCGGCGGCATCGCTCAGGGGCTTCAGAACGGGCATCGCGGCCATCGTGGTGCAGTTCGGGTTGGCGATGATGCCGATCTCCGCCCTCGCCACGTCCTCCGGGTTGACCTCGGCGACGATGAGCGGCACGGAATCGTGCATGCGCCAGGCCGAGGAGTTGTCGATGACGGTGGCCCCCGCCTCGGCGACCCTCGGCGCCCACTGCTTGGAGGTGCCGCCGCCGGCGGAGAAGAGGGCGACGTCCAGGCCGGAGAAGTCGGCCGTGGCGAGGTCCTCGACGACGACGTCGTGGCCCTGCCAGTCGAGGGTGCGCCCCGCCGACCGCTCCGAGGCGAAGAACCGAATCCCGTCGACGGGGAAGTTCCGCTCCGCCAACAACCTCCGCATCACGCCACCGACCTGGCCGGTGGCACCAAACACTCCAACACGCATGCGGCAATCCTAGGGCCGCTCCCCGACCGGGGGGCCATGTCCCTCATAGACTGGAATGACCCGATGGAAGGATGGATGATGGCCTTCAATGAACCCCACCTCCTCAAGGCGGGGGCCAATCACATCGACGCCCCGGCCACCGGTCTCGAGAAGGTGCTCGCCTGGAACCCCCTCATGTTGCTGTCCGGGCAGTTCGGACGGATCGCCCGCGGCGGGTTCCTCTACGTCACCCGCACCCACCTGGTCTTCGACCCCCACAGCATGAACGACGCCGTCGAGAGGAGCCGGTTGCGGATCCCGTTGTGGGAGATCAGGAGCACCCGCACCCGACAGAAGGGGCTGTCAGCGATCCTCACCGTCTCGACGGTGCGGGGCGTGGAACTCGATTTCCTCTGCTGGAGCCGTGCCAAGGTCATCGCCGCGATCGAGCAGGCCCAGCAGCAGCTGGGCGGCCCGGGTCACAGCCAGCCGATGTGAGGCTTGAGGAGCGCGTATCCGACGAAGGCGGCGATGTCGAGCAGGGAGTGGACGATCACCAGCGGCATGACCCGACGGGTCCGCAGGTAGAGCCAGCCGAGCAGCAGCCCCATCACGAGATTGCCGATGAACCCGCCGAAGCCCTGGTACAGGTGGTAGCCGCCCCTGATCACGGCTGAGATGATGAGGATGGCGACGACACCTCCCCCGGCCTGGCGCCAACGGGTGAAGAGGTAGCCCACCATGACGACCTCCTCGAGGAGGCCGTTCATGATGGCGCGGAGGATGAGGATGGGGACGGTCCACCAGGCCGCAGCGAGGTCGGAGGCGACGATGGAGGTGTTGATGCCGAGCGCCCGGGCGGCGAAGTAGAACGCCAGCCCGGCGATCCCGATCGCAGCGAAGACCCCGAAGCCGACAGCGAGGTCGAAGCGGGGGCGACGCAGGTCCAGCCCCATCGCGAGGAAGGGGCCGCCCGTCGGCCGCACGTGCACCCACATCAGGTACAGCACCAACGCCACCGGCATGAGGGGGAGGATCACCCCGACCACCTGGTAGGCGAGGTCGAGCCATGGCCGCTCCGGGGTGGCGGAACTGTTGATGCTGGTGCGCTGCTGGGCGAGGGGGACGTCGCGGGTGAGTTTCTCGATGATCGACAGGACCGCGTAGACCATCGACTTGCCGAGGGACAGCCCCAGCACGATGAGCATCTCGACGCGGAGCTGTCGGGTCCTGAGGGTGTCGGTCACGGGAGTTCTCAGTTGTTGAAGGCGTTCTGGGTGGCGACGAGACCGTCGGTGACGAGCTTCAGGGCGGCATCGGCCGCGACGGCGGCGTCGAGTCGCATCGCGTCGAGGTCGGCGGGGCGCATCCTGGCCAGGACGTGGTCGGCGGCGGGCTGCCGACCGGGGGGCCGACCGATCCCGACCCTCACGCGCAGGAAGTCCCCGGTCCCGAGATGGGCGCGGATGGATTTCAACCCGTTGTGCCCGTTGTCGCCTCCGCCGAGTTTGATCCTCAACCGGCCGGGGTCGAGGTCCAGCTCGTCGTGGATGACGATGACCTCAGCGGGCGGGATCTTGTGGAATCGCGCGACGGCGGCGACGGCGACACCGGATTCGTTCATGTAGGTGGTGGGCTTGACGAGGATCACCTTGGTGTCGGCGGCGACGACACCGGAGGCGACCTCGGCACGTTGCCCCTTGGCGAGGGAGAACCTCGCCCCCAGGCGATCGGCGAGATCGTCGACCGCCCAGAACCCGACGTTGTGCCGGGTGGGGGCATAGGTCGGGCCCGGGTTTCCGAGCCCGACCACGAGGTGGGTGCTCACTCGGCCGCAGCGTCCTCGGCGGCTTCGCCCTCAGCGGCCTCGGCATCCTCGACCGGCTCGGCGTCGGCGATGTTGATGCTGACGACGAGGTGCTCGGGATCGACGTTGGCCTCGACGCCTTCGGGCAGGGTGAGGTCGCTGACGAGGATCTGGGCGCCGACCTCGAGGCCGTCGACGGAGACCTCGATCTCGCTCGGGATCTGGGTGGCGGGGGCCAGGACGGGCAGGGCCATGAGCTCGTGGTTGACGAGCGAGTCCTTGCCGGCGGGCTCACCGATGAAGTTGATCGGGACGTCGACGGCGACCTTCTCGCTGGCCTTCACCAGCAGCAGGTCGACGTGCTCGAGGAACCCGGTGATGGGGTCGCGCTGCACCTGCTTGGGGAGAGCGAGGACGGGCTTCTTGGCGTCGTCGATGGCGATCTCGAGCAGGACGTTGGCGTTGCGGAGCGCCAGGAAGGTCTCCTTGTTGGGCAGCGACACGTGGACGGGGTCGGTGCCGTGGCCGTAGATGACGGCGGGGATCTGCTCGGCGCGGCGGAGCTTGCGGGCAGCGCCCTTGCCGAACTCGGTGCGGGTGGCGGCAGCCAGCTTGACGTTGGCCATGTTTCCTCCTTCAGGGGTTGAGAGTGTGCACGCCTGAAGGGGTTGCTAGTCGATCACGGACGTCTCGTCCCTCGCCAGGCAGCCTGCTCAGGGTACCTCCCGCCGGGGAAGTGCCCCAAATTGCGGGGTACGCTCCAGGGCATGGAGGGGATGTCACGCGCCGGCCGCGACTGGTTCGACGGTGATGTGCTGGCGGTGGCACCGCGGCTGCTGGGCGGAGTGCTGCGCCGGAGCACGCCGGAGGGGACGGTGGCGATCCGGGTCACGGAGGTCGAGGCGTATGCCGGGTCCGGCGATCCCGGCTCCCACACCTTCCGCGGCCGCACTGAGCGCAACGCGACGATGTTCGGCCCTCCCGGTCGCCTGTACTGCTATCTCAGCTACGGGATGCACTTCAACCTCAACGTGGTGTGTGACGGCGAGGGGGTCGGGAGTGCGTGTCTGCTCAGGGCGGGTGAGGTCATCGAAGGGGCGGAGCTGGCGCGGCGGCGACGCTCCGCCCGACCCCGTCGCTCTCCCCTGCCGGAGCATCACCTGGCGCGCGGCCCCGGCAACCTGGGACAGGCGATCGGGTCGTCGCGGGAGTGCGACGGCGCGGACCTCATGGGCGAGGAGTGGTCGTGGTGGCTGCCCAAGGCCCCGCCCACCGTATGGCGGACGGGGCCCAGGGTCGGGGTCTCCGGCGAGGGAGGCGACGGGAACCGGTTCCCGTGGCGGTTCTGGCTACCGGCTGAACCGTCGGTCTCCCCCTACCGGCGATCGGGCTGACCGGTCACGTCCCCGTCCTCGGCAGCCCGGGGCGAGGCGACGGCGGCTGGGGCCGAGCCGGGGTGGATGCCGTGGGTGTCGGTTGCACCGGTCCACTGGTCCAGGTGGGCGTCGGACCGGGCCTCGGCGCCCCCGAGATCGTCCCTGACGGGGCCGGTTTCGAAGGCCCACTCGTCCACGTGGGCGTCGGCTGCGGGGCGGACGGCACCATGGATGGTGTCCCCGTTGGCTGAGGCGGCGCCGGGGACGTCGGCTCGGGATCGGTCGGCTCCACCGTCGGGATCACTGTGGGAAGCACGGTCGGGGTGGCTGTCGGCTCCACGGTTGGCGGCGCGGGAGGCTGGGACGGATTGAGTCGATCGTTGTCGAACACGCCTTCCATGTCGGTGGTGGGAACGCCCGACTCGGGGTCACACTCATCACCGATGCCGTCAGCATCCCAGTCACCTTGGCCATGGTTGTCGGCCTCAGGACAGTTGTCCTCGGCAGCCGGGATGCCATCACCGTCAACCGAGACATCCACTGGCGTGCTGAAGAAACTCGACTTGCCCTTGGCATCCGTGACCCGGACGGTCACGGAGCCGTTGAATTCCTGATTCCATGTGTGGGTCAGGACCGGCCCCGCGTCCTGGAAGTCGAAGTCCATGTCGCCGTTCAGGTCCCAGTCGTAACGGGTGATGGGCGCCGTCACCCCGTAGGAGCCGCGGGCGTCAAGACTCACCTCCTCGCCGATGGCCAGGACGTACGGGCCCTGGATCCAGGCCCTTGGACCGCCATGAGGATCAGGGGGATCGACATCATCGGAGCGCTCCTCGCCGCTGACGCTTCGCTTGTCGGCTGCCTTCGGAACACCCACTTCCTCCGCCAGTGCGGCAGCAATTTCTCGCTGGCCGATCAGATTGGGGTGATACCACTCCTCCTTCTGCCCCGTCGTGGGGTAGCCTTCCTCCGACATACCCGACTGGGTTTTTCCATCTGGCCCCACATCACCTTTCGTCTCGAGGAACTCGTTGAGCCAGCGGTGGTCATTGCGCCGATCTGCGCGGGGGTCCGGCTCATGCTTGGAGAACCTGCTCCGAATGGAGCCGATGAAGCGGACCTTCTTCCCAGCACCAAGGTTCCACGCCTTGACAACCTGCTCTTGCACCGTGGCCGCCTCATCGGCGAGGGAACGCACCTCAGTGGCAACCGGATAGTCGAAGGTTTCGAGGCATCGACCTCTACCGACTATCACGCACTGGCGCAGTAGATGATCAGGAAGATCCAGGCTGAGATGCGGATATCCCACGAGAACGATCTCCGCGTCCTTCTTCAGGAGTCGCTTGTCCAGCGCCGCGAGCACCTTCGCGGTCTGTTCGGCCAGGTTGCCTTCCCGCACGTAGCGACGCGACGCCTCGACCGTGTTGCGGCAGCCCTCCGGCCTCCTGACCCCGACCACGAAGCACTGGATGATGACATCAGCAAAGCCTCCGTCGTTACCACCCGCGATGAACATGGCCAGGTCCGCCTGAGGATCAAGCTCAGGCACCTGCTGCGCGATCACCTGCTCAGCGGTGTGACCGGACCAGGCCAGCACATTCAACCTCGTGGCAACCCCTTGCGAATTCAGCCACTCAACATACTTGTGCCCCCAGCTGTTACTGCTTCGGAACGACCCCTCCGGGCCGTAATAGTCCCCAGCCCCGTTACCAGCAGCAAAGGAGTCACCGAGCACCACGACGTGCAGGTTCTTCTCCGCCTGTACCTGATCCGCCTGAGCTGCCGGGACAACTCCCAGCAACACCGTCAACGCGATCCACAGGGCCAGTATGGCACTTCGCCGACGAAACATGTTCACCATCCCCTCCAGAGCTCATGTCAATTCTTGAGAAGTGATGAACTTGGGACCTCCTCGAAACGGAGCGGAGACCCAAGCTCACACCGCCTCGACTCAGAGGGCGTGCGGTGAAGAGTCAACCCCTGCGGTTGCCTCGACGCCACTTACTCCACACCTTGGACAAAGTCGAGGACAGTGGCCATGCTGCAACACATCCACCGTCGACTCAAGAGGGTCCGGGCCCGTCACCCCCGCGGAGCGCCACGCAACTGCGGGATGGTCAGGAGTAACACCCACGGCGTCATCCCTTTGGCCGAAATCAACGACGAGGGCGATTCAGAGGGTGCGCCTGTCCGCGCGCCCTCTCAGTGCACGGTCTGCCGGACCCCGATGTCGTTGACGAACTCGACCAGCGGCCCCTGCCAGCTGTTGACGAACGAGGTCATGGAGGTTGCCGCGAGGTTGATCCGACGGGCAGGGAGCAGATCGATTCCGAGGATTGCCTGGAGGCAGCTCATGATCGGACCCCAGTGCGCGACGACGACCGTCGTACCGCCCTCGTCGAGCAGACGGTCGAAGGCCATGCGGGCCCTGGCGTGCAGTTCGATGTGCGACTCACCGCCCGGCGGGCGATAGGTCTCGTCGGACCAGAACCGCAGCATCTCGTCGGGGAACTCCGCGCGCAGGTCCGTCCCCAGACGCCCGTCCCACTCCCCGAAGGCCAGCTCATCCCAGGCCGGGTCGGTCTCCGCCTCGACCCCGTAGCGGGCAGCGATGATGGCAGCCGTTTGTTGGGCACGCGCCAGGGAGGAGGAGATGATCCGCACCGGGGTGTCACCGAGGAAGGACCACACCCGCTCGGCGAGGTCCTCGGCCTGGGCCCGTCCCTGGTCGTTGAGCGGCGGGTTCGCACCGCCTCGCCCATCCCAGACCCCGGTGAGGGTGAAGTCGGTGACGCCATGGCGGCACAGGACGAGGCGGCTGTCAGAGCTCATGGCAGCCCAGCATAGAGGGTCCCCCACTCGGGTTCGCCTGTCCTGGGATCGGTTCGCCTGCCATTCTCGCGGCTCGCCTGTCTTGTTGGGCAGGCGAATTGCGAGAAGGCAGGCGTTTCCACATCAAGGCAGGCGAATCCGGGGGTGGGGGGAGGAGGGGCGACGGGCGGTCAGCGGTCCCTGCGTTCGGCCGCCCGGGCCATGAGCGGGAGGACGGCCAGGTAGACCAGGACCCCGACGGCCAGGGCCGTCCAACCCGTCGCGATGCCCGCTGGCACCAACTGCTCGGGACGCAGCCGACTGACGGCCCACTCCGCTCCCCGGACCGCGCAGAGGAAGAGGACGATCACCCCGAGGAGTCGAGGCATGACCCACCGGCTGGGGCCGAAACCGGTGAGCAGCCACCATCCGAGCGCCGCGATGAGGAGGAAGGCCCCCGTGAGGCCCGCGACCTTGGCGGGCCAGTGCTCGGGCGGCACCTCCCCGGTCACCGTCGCCACCCCCACGGCCTCCCACAGGAACACACCCAGCAGCATCAGGACGAACAGGAGGAGCATGACCACCAACGCACTGAGCCCACGCACCAGCACCACGTGACGACGCGGGACCGGCAGCAGATCCAGGTGGAGTTCACCGAACGGGGTGAGAATGGCCACGAACACCGGGATGAGGCTGCCGATCGCCAGGAACGGGATCAGGCTGCCTCCCAGCTGGCTGGCCACGAGGCCCCAGAGCACGCCCAGCACCGGCAGGGCGACCAGGAGCCGCCGCGCCCACCACAGTTCCAGCCGGACCAGGGACGGGATGTACCCCTTCATCGGGCCTCCTTCTCGACGAAGGGCAGGGAGAAGAGGAATGAGACGATGATCCCCAGCACCCCGGCGACCAGCGGGCCCCACATGCCCGACGTACCCCACACCATCCGCAGGAAGACGCTCCCGACGAGCAGAATCAGCGAGATGGCCCCCACGGGCAACCAGAGCTCCCACGTGGCGCGGCCCGAGGAGACGGAACAGTGGAACGCCAGTGCCACCCCCAGAAAGAGCAGACCGATTCCCGACAACAACATCGCCCTCTCCACCCAGTGCTCCGGCAGGGCATGGCCGAGCCTCTCCAAGACCAGCAGGAGGCCGACATGCATGACCATGGCGAGAATCAGGAGGGTGACGGCGACGGTGTAGTGGGCGAGCAGGACCGTCCTGGGCCGCACCGGGAGCAGCTCGAAGACGCCGAGGGGGTAGCCCGGACGACGGGCGGTGAAGATCGCATGGACGAAGAGGATGGCAAAGACCGCCGCCCCGGTTGGCGTCAAGACGACCTCCCAGGCCCCGAAGTGTCCCAGGACCCCGAGGACGAGCAGCACCACGACCAGGGCCCCCAGGTACCAACTGATCCCCTGGAGGTCGACGCGGAGAACTTTCTTGAACTCACGCATGGACCGGCTCCTTGACGAGATGCAGCAGCAGCTGCTCGATGGTGGGGGACTCGGCGACGATGTCAGGGCCGCAGAGCGCCAGGTCCCGGGCCGCAACGAGGGCCTCCCAGCCCATCGCGTGCCGCCGGATCCCGTGGAGGAACACCGCGAGATCGGGGGTGAGGCTCTGGACCCCGCCACGCACCAGCGCCCACTGCTCCCGCAGGTCGTCGAGCTGCCCGGCGAGGGTGACCCGCCCGGACTCCAGGACGACGAGGCGATCCGCGATGCGCTCGAGGTCGCTCGTGATGTGGCTGGAGAACAGCACGGCATGCCGTTCGTCGGTCATGAACTCCGCGACCTGGTCGAGGAGTTGGGTGCGGGCCAGCGGGTCGAGACCGCTGGTGGGCTCGTCGAGGATGAGGAGTTCGGCGCCGAGAGCGAGGGCAAAGGCCAGTTGCAGCTTCATGCCCGCGCCGCGGGACAGCTCGCCGATCTTCTTCCTCATCTCCGCCCCGGCCCACTGGGCGAGCCGCTCGAAGCGGGCCTGATCCCAGTTCGGGTAGAAGGGGCCGAGCAACTTGCCCAGCTCCCCCACCTTCCAGTGCTTCGGCCACGGCGGGGTGTCGAGGACCACACCGACGCGGGTCTTGTCGATGAGATGGATCCGACCGCTCGCCGGCAGGCAGACCCCGAGCCCGAGTTTGATGGCGGTGGTCTTCCCGGCCCCGTTGGGCCCGACGAGCGCGGTGACGTAGCCACGCGGGACCTCGAGGTCGAGTGGCCCGAGGCTGAAGCCGTCGTAGTGCTTCGTCACGGCCGAGAGGACGAAGGGCGAGGGGGTCATGAGTTCTCCTGGGTGTCGAGGGCGATGTCGAGGATCTGCCGGAGGTCGTCGTCGGGGATGTCGGCGAGCCGGGCCCGGGCGACTGCGTCGTCCATGAGCCCCTCGATCTCCCGGAGCACCTGCTCACGGACGAGCTCCGTGTCGCGGGGCTGGACGTAGTAGCCCTTGCCGGGGACGTTGATGAGGAATCCCTCGGCGACGAGGTCGGCGTAGGCACGGGTGGTGGTGATGACGCTGACCCGCAGGTCCCGGGCGAGAACCCGGATCGACGGGAGCGCCTCCCCCTCCGCAGCCTCACCACGCAGGATCGCCGCCTTGATCTGGTCCTTGATCTGACCGTAGATCGGCGTCCCGCTCGTGTTGGACAGGATGATGTCCACATCCACCTCCTTTCTGTATATGTACAGCATATACAGTATGGACGGTATGGACAACCCTGGAGGCGGTTCAGGCAGGCGGCCAACGTGGGCTCCGGACAGGCGCCTCCACCACCAAGGCCACGAATCGCCGTCCTGCTTCCCTGGCACCGTTGACATCGCGGGCTCACCGAAGCAAAGCGGCGATTCATGACCACCCCGACACCGCCCCTCTCACCCCCCGTCGATCTCCCCAGCGCGCTGGTTCGCCTGCCTTGGATCGGAAACGCCTGTCTTCTTTCACTTCGCCTGCCGAACAAGACAGGCGAGCCGCCGACAAGGCAGGCGAGCCCCAACCAAGACAGGCGAACCCGGGACAAGGCAGGCGAAACCAACCCGGTCACGAAGCGACGTCCTGGCGGGGTGGGCGGGGAGGGCGGACCTCGTGCCAGGGCAACCTTGATGCCTCCACTGAACCACTCCTGCTACCGACACCGCGGATGGCAAAGGTCCGGGGCGGGACTCCACGAAGGGAATCCCGCCCCGGACCCGGAGGGCCAGTAATGGGGGGGTCAGACTGGCCCGGTTCAGGGGTGGCGCACCCGCTCACTCAGCGGCGAGCGCCTCGGTGGGTGTGGCGTTGGCGGCCTTGCGACCAGGCAGAACCGACGCGAGAGCGGCCGCGAGCAGGCAGACGAGGATGAGACCACCGGTGTAGAGGAGGTCGACCGAGAACACCGCGTCGACCCGGGAGCCCTCCGGCATCATGCCGAGGGTCGTCGTGACCCCGAGCCAGCTGAAGAAGGCGCCCGCGAGGATGCCGACCCCCACGCCGACGACCCCGAGCAGCAGGGCCTCCACCAGCAGCATGACCCGCAACGACGACCGCTGCATGCCGAGGGCCCGCAACAGCGCCGACTCGCGCTGCCGTTCCAGCACCGACAGCCCCAGGGTGTTGCCGACACCCACGAGGGCGATGACGACCGCAACCCCCAGCAGCGCCGTCAACACGATGAGCAGCACCTCCACGATCTTGATCAGGATGCCTGCCGGGAAGGCCCCGCCGCCCACCGTGATCTCCCGCTCTGAGTCCATGAGGCTCACGATGTCGTTGAGGATCGACCCGAGATCGGAGCGGTCCTTCAGCTTGACCCAGGCCTCCCGGTCCTCAGCGGTCCCGGGGAGCTTCTCGAAGACCGCCTCCGACACCGCAGCCAGACCGGATTCGACCTTCGCGGACTGCACCACGCGCAGCTGACCGACACCCGGGAGCTCGACGACATCAGGGAGGTTCAGTCCATCGTTGACGACGATCGCATCCTCCGGAGCGATCATCTTGTCCGGCAATTCCCACTGCGTCACCACGGGGTTGACGCTGCGAACGGACAGGTCGGAGCCGAATCCCTCCCCGACCTGCACCTCCTTGGAGGGGATGAACTCGACGGATTCGACATTGTCGAAGCCGGTCACCCTGTCGATGAGACGCTGCTCCAAAGGCTCCTGGCTGCGCAGGGTCAGGTCGACCGGGAACTGCTCGTTGATGGCCTCCAGTGCGGAACTGCGCATCGTCGCCACCGCCACCTGCAGGGTGACGATCAGCCCGACCGCCAGCATGAGGGCGACGGCGGTGGCGGAGGCCCGACGAGGGTTGCGGACCGCGTTGCCGACAGCGAGCCGCACCGTCGGGCCACCGAAGGAGAACACCCCACCCAGCACCCGCAGCAGGAAGGGCACGTAGAAGGGGGCCGCCAACAGGATGGCGATGGACAGCAGACCGCCACCGGGAAGTGCCCAGAGCAGCCCCTGCTCCGGCGCCTGGAAGGCCATGAGGATGAGCACGGCGGCGCCGGCGAAGAGCACCAGACAGATCACGCCTCGGGCGATGCTGAGCCGTTTGGCCTTCGTCACCGTCGGGACCACCTGCAGCGCCTCGAGGGGACTCACCCGGGTGGCCGCGAGGGACGGACCCACCACGGACAGCACCGTCGCCAGCACCCCGACGCCGACGGCGATCGCGAGTTCCGTCCACGGGAGGACCAACCCCCAGTGGATGGCCCCGGTGAACAGGGCGGCGACGAGGGCGACGCCGGCACCCAGGAGCACACCGATGAGGGAACCGACGAGCCCCAGCAGCACGGCCTCGGCGACGAGACGTCCCACCACCTGGCCGGAGGACGCACCAACGGCCCGGAGCAGACCGATCTGGCGGCGCCGCTGCGTCAACAGGATGGTGAAGGTGTTGCCGATGATGATCATGCCGACGATGAGCGCCACGGCAGCGAACCCGAGCAGGAGGTTGCGGAACACGTCGAAATCACCCGTGAGCTTCTTCAACGATTCCGTCCGGTAGTTCTCCGCCGTCGCGACGATCGTGTCGTTGTAGAAGGAACCTGTGCCCTGGAGTTCGGCCAGGAGACGAGCGGCGGTGCCCTCCGGGTCGGAGGAGCGGATGAGCCAGAAGTTCGCGCTGTCCGCCTCGGCACCGAACTCTGCGGGGAGGTATCCGGTTCCGGGCGAGAGCCCAGCCGGGTCATCGGTCAGCCCGACGACCTTCACCTCGCCCTCCACACCGCCGACCTCGACGCTGTCACCGAGCTTCACGTCGATCTTGGCGGCATCCTTGGCCGCCAGCGCGATCTCGGTCAGGCCGCTGGGCCACTGCCCCTCCACGAGGGAGGCCCACCGGAACTCCTCCTCGGGCAACGGGAGGACCCGGAAGAGGTTCGCCTTGCCGCTCTTGCTGCTGACGAGGACAGGGCTCTCCAGGACGGGAGCGAAGGCATCGACCCCCTCGACGCCACCGATGACCTCCTCCGCCTTGTCGAGCTCAAGGAAGTAGTCACTCACGACCACGTCAGCCTTGGCGGCAGGCAGCGCGTTGGTGCGGGCGAGGGAGTTCTCCTCCGTGCGCACCGCCACGAGGATCGCGGCGATGAAGCCGACGCTGATGGCCACGGCCACCAGGGTGGCGACGAAACGACCCGGGCGAAGCCGGATCTCGTTGATGGCGTCGCGCAGCATCATGCCCCCAGACGGCCGAGGCTGGTCAGCATCATCTCAGCGGTCGGTGCGGCGACATCGTCGACGATGCGGCCATCGGACAGGACCAGGGCGCGGTCGGCGTAGGCCGCGGCCTTCGGGTCGTGGGTGACCATGATGATGGTCTGGCCCCGGTCACGGGAGCAGCTCTGCAGGTATGCCAGCAGCGCGGTCCCGGCACGGGAGTCGAGGGCCCCGGTCGGCTCGTCGGCGAAGATGACCTGCGGTCGGGTGACCAGGGCACGGGCGATCGCGACGCGCTGCTGCTGGCCGCCGGAGAGCTGACTGGGGCGGTGGGTGAGCCGGTCGCCGATGCCGAGAGAGCCGACGATCTCGTCGAACAGCTGCCGATCCGGCTTCTTCCCCGCCAGTTCCAGCGGTAGCAGGATGTTCTGCTCAGCGGTCAGGGTGGGCAGCAGGTTGAAGGACTGGAACACGAACCCCACCTGGTCACGTCTGATGCGGGTCACCTGCTTCTCCGACAGCGTCGACAGGTTCGACTCCCCGATGAATGCGCCCCCCGAGGTGGCTCGGTCGAGTCCGGCCATGCAGTGCATGAGGGTCGACTTCCCTGATCCCGACGGGCCCATGATGGCCGTGAACGAACCGTCGGCGATCGCCAGGTTGACGTTGTCGACCGCGACGACGGGGCGTGGACCGTCGGCCCCGAACACCTTCGTCAGGTTCTGGGTGCCGCATGCGGCTCGCACGGCCGCTGGGGGATGAACGGTCATGGTGGGGCCTCTCCTTCGCTCAGAAATCACCTCCACGTTATCGACGCAGTCGTTCGCTGCCATCAGTCCACCGGCCCCGAAAGTCGCGGGTGGGGCAAGACCTTGGCACGACCCGCCCCTGAGACCTTCAGCCGATGTCACCGCCACGTGATCACTCGACGGGACCTGACCTGAGACCTTTCGGCCTGGCGACGGGCAAGCGGGCCTACACTACGACCATGCGTGCTGTGAAACCCCTCGTCGGGAGCCCTTTCGAGAGCCGACTCATGAGACAGCTCGAGACCATGGTCGGAGGGGCGCTGCCCAACGCTGGGGCCCTGGCCTCCATGTCGGTGGTCGCGACGATCGACCGGGGGGACCCGCTGCCCGGCGGCCATCAGCCCATGATGTGGTGGGTGATGGATGGTTCCCTCAGCGTGCAGTTCGAGCTCAACGGCAGGACGCAGATCGCCGGGTACGTGGAGACGAGGGACATCTTCATCGGGAGTTACCCGAAGGAGGTGGCCGAACTGCTCGGACTCACGTCCATGCATCCGCTCTTCGACTCCCCCCTGGTGCGGACCCGCAAACGAGGGGTCGCGCTGGAGCGGTCCCAGCTGGTGGGCGTGGCTCTTGGGGTCATCACCGATCTCGCGCTGCGGTACGCCAAGTGGCAGGCCCTGCTCAACATCTGCCTGCTCAACTTCGTGACCTACCACATGAACCGCGAGTACCAGTTCCTCACCATGAACGCGGAGCAGCGGTACCTCGCCTTCCTCCGGGACTCGCCCCGCGCCGCCTCCCTGGTCTCACAGCGGCAGGCCGCGAACTACCTGGGTCTGACCCCGGTGGGCCTCAACCGGGTCGTGGCCCGGCTGCGTCGCGACGGCCGGCTCCCCTGCGCCCAGGAGAAGGAGGCCAAGGGCAAGGAGGCCACGACCGACAAGGCGTGAGCACCCGGCGACGAAAGCCCGAGGGCCCCGCAGGTCAGTTCCTGCGGGGCCCTCGGTGCGTCAGTGACCGGTCCTGGGCAGACCCGGCTTCGGGCTCGGCGGCTGCGGCCTGTCCGGCAGCGGCGTCACCAGTCCGGCATCCAGGCTCGGATCGTCGGCCTTGTTCGGGCCGATCTCGTTGCCGCCCTTGAGCGGTGCGGTGAACCGCACCACGCCGTCGGCATCGACATCGGAGTCCAGTGCGTCGTCACCGCCGAGGTTCTGGCCGGTCCACGAGGTGCCCGCGGGGGCGGTGAACACCAGCTCGTACGCCGCACCCGGGACCAGGTCCTTGAACCCGTAGTACCCGGCGGCATCCGTGACGGTCTCGGCCACCACGACGCCGGCCCCGTCCCGCAGGACGACGCGGACACCGGAGACCGGGGTCTCGCCCTTGGTCTGCTGACCGTCGCGGTTCGCATCGACCCACACGAAGTCGCCGATGGAGACCCGGCCGAGCTTCAGCGGCTCGTCGTCGTCGTTGTCGGTCGGCGTCTCGGCGGGCGGGTTCGCGCCCGGGTTCTCACCCAGCGGCACGACCTCGACGACCTCCGACGGGGCCGGGACCACGTAGGCGATGTTGACGAAACCGGAGTCGATGGCCGCGGCCGGAACCTGATCGGCGACCTTGGCGGTCACCTTCACCACGGCGCCGTCGGCACCGGCGGGCAGGGCCACCGACGAGACGCACACGGGGCGCGAGGCGTCCGTGGTGATGTCGCAGGTGTAGTTCTCACCCTCCATGCGCACCACGCTCAGCCCTGCGGGCAGGACATCGACCACGCTCCACCCGGGAAGGGCGTCGACCGGACCGTCGTTGTGCGGCACCAGGTTGAACACCACCTCGTCGCCGGGGAGGACCACCTCCTTGGAGGACTCGTCCAGCGTCTTGGTCAGCCTCAGGTTGAGCTTCACGAGACCCGCGTCCAGGCTCGGATCGTCCGTGACCTCCGGCCCGGCGGCGTTGACACCCTTGGCGGGGGCCGTGAACCTCACCACACCGACGGCATCGACGTCGGAATCCTTGGCGTCGTCCCCACCCTGGACGTCCTGACCGGTCCAGCCGTAGGACTCGGGTGCGGTGAACACCAGTTCGTGGGCGGCGCCGGGTACCAGGTTGTTGAACCAGTAGTAGCCCTTGTCATTGGTGACCGTCTCCGCAACGACCTCGCCGGAGGCGTCCTTGAGCGCCACGGCGACCCCGGCCACCGGGGCCTCGCCCTCGCTCTGGAGACCGTCGCGGTTGACGTCGAGCCACACGAAGTCACCGATGGACACCCGCGACTCGGTGGTCACGTCGGCGTGGGCGTCGTTGTCGGTGCCGGTCGTGGCGGTGTTGACGTCCACGTTGTTGGGGTCCTTGGGCTCGGGCTTGACCAGCGGGTTCGACTCGGGCAGGGCGTCCTTGGCGTCAGGGGCGACGTGGGCGAGGTTCCGCACCGACCCGTTGAAGTCCTTCACGACCTCGGCCTTCACGACGACCGGAGCGGCCGTCTCACCCGCCCCGAGGGGCGCCTCGTGGGTGCAGGTCAGGGCGGCGACGTCACAGGTGTACCCGGTGCCGGACATCTCGACGACCCGCAGCACCGACGGCGGCATCTCCGTCACGGTCCAGGAGCCCATGGAGGCGGAGGGCCCCTCGTTGCGGGGGGTCAGCTCGAAGGTGACGATGTCACCGACGTGGACGGTGCCCTTCGAGGTGAGGGTCTTGGTGAGCACGAGGTTGTAACCCACCACACCGGCGTCGAGCGACGGATCATCGGCCTTGTTCGGGCCGACCGCGTTGGCACCCTCGGTCGGTGCGACGAACCGCACCACACCAGCGGCGTCGACATCGGAGTCCCTGGCATCGTCACCGAGGTCCTGACCAGTCCACGACAGCCCCTCGGGGAGGGAGAACACCAACTGGTAGGGGGTGCCGGAGATGAGGTCGCTGAACCAGTAGTAACCCTCGGCGTTGGTCGTGGCGGAGCGCAGCTCGGTGCCGTCGGCCTCGCGGAGGGAGACGGTCACATCGGCAACGGGCGGTTCGTTCTCGTCCTGGAGACCGTTGCGGTTGACGTCGTACCAGACGAAGTCGCCGACGGAAACGGGCACCGTGTTGGGGCGGTAGGTGTTGGTCACGGTGACCTTGTTCTCGGAGCCCTTGGCGATGACGACGGGGGTGCCTAGGTCCTTCGACTCGAGGGTGAAGTCGGCGATGGCGACGTCGTCCTCGCCGGTGATGCGGCAGGTGGTGCCGAGCGGGAACTCACCGACGGTGGTCTCGACGGCGGCGCGGAGGTTCAGCCGGCCGGTGGCGGGGGTGTTGCGGTTGCCCATCGAGTCACACTCGTAGGTGACGGGGAAGTCGAGGTCCGCGCCGATCCCCTGGGGGACGACGGCCTTGGTGACCTTGAAGGGGGCGAACTCCTTCGGCAGCCAGGTGTTGGTGAGTTCCACCGCCAGGGCCTTCTGGTCGACGATGACGAAGTCGGCCCGCTGGCCGTCCTCGGACACCGTCACCGCAGGATCCTCGGAGGAGAACTCGTAGTCACCCCAGAGACCGGTCTCAGGAGCGGGATTGGCGGAGATGACCTTCTCGGTGAGGGAGACCTTCGTGCCCTCGGGGAAGCTGGCCTCGTAGACGGTGCCGGCACCGACGGTCACGGTGTAGGTCGTCGGGTTCGACGGCGCGGTCCAGTCCGGGTAGTCGGCTGCGGTCCTGCCCTCGGGGAGTTCGTAGTGGATGGTCACGTCGAACTTCTGGTCCGCAGGGAATCCGGCCCCGGAGACCAGCTTGAGCACCTTGAACGAGCCGAATCCCTTGCGGTAGTGGATGGTCGCAGCGAAGGTCTGCACGTAGTGGGTCTTCACCGAGAACGAGCGGGCCTTGCCCACGAACTCACCGGAGTTGGAGTAGGTCTGACCCGGGATGACCGTTCCACCACCGGGGAAGGATGTGGCGTAGGCGTAGTTGTAGTTGCACTCCTGCTTGAAGGGACCCGAGTACTCGACCTGCATCTCGGTCTTCTCGGCGTTGATGACCACGTTGAGGTTGAAGCCCTTGCCGAGGTCCTTGCCCTGGCGTGCGACCTCGACGGACTTGTAGCCGTGGGGGACGCTCCGGTCGGCACAGACCTCGTTCAGGGTCGCGAGCTCGCCGGCGGCGGCATCAGTGATGAACTGGTGTCCGGGGCGCACCCTGTCGATGATGCGGACGGACTCACCGGGCTGGTAGTTCTTGGCCAACCAGGGGCCGCCGGCGTAGATGGTCCACCGGACATTCCTCGCACCTGCCACGGGCGGGCTGGCCCACTTGCTGGCGCCGCCGCTGGCCTTGAACTCGTCGGGGCCGACGGGCTTGTCGTAGGGCAGAGGAACCCGCTTGGTTGACCCGTTGGCGATGACGTCGAGTTCGGCGCTGTCGCTGATGTCGACGACGCTGAGCATCACCTCGAGGCTGCCCGCGACGTCGCGCATCCCGCGGATGACCTCCCCGAAGGTGCAGGTCACCTCAGGGACGTTCTTGTACCAGGGCTGCCCGCTCGCGGGATGGATGTTCTTCAGCACACAGGAACCGGCCTCGGTCCCGTCGGCCGCCTTCATCGGGAAGGTGCCCTCTTCGCGGATCGACATCTGCCGCGGCAGCGTGACCTTGAACGAGTCACCCGGCTTGGCGTCGGCGCGGGAAGCGTCGTAGTTCATGCTGAACTTGACGCGGCTGCCCACCTTCAGGGTGCCGTCGTCGAGGACGACGCCCTCGGCGTTCGTCTCGTCGAAACGGAGGTCGGTGAAGGTGATTCTGCTGTTCTCCTCGGCATGGGCCTCCTGGCTGTGACCTGCGATGACGAGCATCGACGAGGCCAGCAGGAATCCCGTGACCGCAGCCAGCGCGCGGCGGGGGGCGCTGCGCAGCGATGACGACTGCATCTTTTCTCCTTGTGGCTTCCTTCGGAAGTGATCTGGGCACCAACGGCGGCCCAATGAACGAAGGGAGCTTACTGAAAGTTAGCATTGGCCGAAAGTTTGACTTTCAACCGTGCATTCACCTTTGTCCAGTTCGGAGGGTGGATGTCAGCCGGGCGAGGCGGCGCCGACGCCGACGGCGCCCGCCTTCTCAGTATCCGAGGGTGGAGAGGGTGTGGCGGATCGCCTGGGCGGACTCGTGCATGCAGCCCAGCTCGCCGTCGGTCAGGGGCAGCAGCAGCTGCCGCCCCGCGCCGGAACGATCGACGATCGTCGGCACCGACAGGCACACGTCCTTGATCCCGTACCAGTCCTCGACGAGGCTGGACACGGGCAGCACCCGGTGCTCGTTGCGGAGGATGGACTCGATGATCCGGGTGCCCGCCAACCCGATGGCGTGGTTCGTCGCGCCCTTGCCTGCGATCACCTCGTAGGCGGCGTTCACCACGCGGTCGGCGATGTCGTCGCGCATCGACTCGTCGAGAACCCCCGTCTGCCTGGACCAGTCCAGCAGCGGCACCCCACCGATCGTCGCGGAACTCCACAACGGGATCTCGGAGTCGCCGTGCTCACCGGCGATGTAGGCGTGCACGTTGCCGACCGCCACCTCACAGGCCTCCGCAACCAGGTAGCGCAACCGCGACGAGTCCAGCACCGTGCCCGAACCGAACAGCTGGTTCCGGGGCAGGCCACTGATCTTCAGCGCGGCGTAGGTCGTCACGTCGACGGGGTTGGTCACCATGAGGAAGATCGCCTCGGGCGAACGCTCCACCAGCGGCGGGATCACCTTCTCCATGAGACCCACCGTGGATGCGGCGAGGTCCATCCGGGTCTCCCCCGGCTTCTGTTTCGCGCCCGCCGTGATGACCACGACATCGCTGCCGCGGGTGACCTCCGGGTCATCGGACCCGGTGATCCGCACCTGCGGCATGAACTGGCTGCCGTGGGCCATGTCGAGGGCCTCGGCCCGGACCTTCGCCCCGTTGACGTCGTACAGCACGACCTCCCGGGCCACGCCCTTGATGAGGCTGGCGTAGGCGAGCGACGAACCGACCGCCCCCGCGCCGACGATGCACAGCTTGTTGACTCCCTTGACGCTCATGTCAGGCCTGCCCTCCGAACAGCGAGGTCACCGACCCGTCCATGAACACGGCGTTGATCGCCTTCGCGATGAGCGGGGCGATGGACAGCACCGTCAGGTTCTGGATGGGCTCGGCGGTCCGGATCGGCAGGGTGTTCGTGACGATGATCTCCGACATGCCGCAGGCGTTGAGGCGCTCCGCCGCCGGGCCGGAGAACACCGCGTGGGTGGCGGCGCAGATGACCTGCTTCGCCCCGCGCTCGTGGAGGGCGTGGGCGGCCTGGGTGATGGTTCCGGCCGTGTCGATCATGTCGTCGACGAGCAGGCACACCTTGCCCTTGACGTCGCCCACCACCTCGTGGACCGCGACGGTGTTCGCCTTCTCGTGGTCACGTCGCTTGTGGATGATCGCCAAGGGGCAGCCGAGCTTGTCGGTCCAGAGATCCGCCAGCCGCACCCGGCCCGCGTCGGGCGAGACCACCGTCATGTCCGAGGTGTCGTAACGGGACGTCACGTGATCGGCGAGGACCGGCAGCCCCCACAGGTGGTCGACGGGACCGTCGAAGAAGCCCTGGATCTGGGAGGCGTGGAGGTCGACGCTCATGATCCGGTCGGCCCCGGCCGCCTTGAACAGGTCCGCGACGAGCCGGGCCGAGATGGGTTCCCGCCCGAGGTGCTTCTTGTCCTGGCGGGCGTAGGGATAGAACGGGGCCACGACGGTGATCCGCTTGGCCGAGGCCCGCTTGAGGGCGTCGACCATGATGAGCTGCTCCATGATCCACTCGTTGACCGGGGCCGTGTGGCTCTGGATCACGAAGGCGTCACAGCCCCGCACCGACTCCTCGAACCGGACGTAGATCTCCGAGTTGGCGTAGGCCAGCGCCCGCGTGGGCACCAGCGAGGCCCCCAGGGTCTCGGCCACCTCCTCCGCCAGCTCCGGGTAGGCGCGCCCACTGAACAGCATGAGGTGCTTGTTGTTCGCCGTGCGATTCGTCATCGGTGGTTCAGCCCTTCCGCTTGGCCCGGGATTCGGTGACGGCGGCGTGGACGCTGCCGTCGTTGGTCTCCGCCGCCTGGGCGGCCTTGGAGCCCGGGCGTCGTTTGGGCACCCAGTCCTCGGCGACGTACTGCCTGCCGCGCGCCACGGCGAGACCACCGGCCGGGACGTCGTCGGTGACGGTGGAGCCCGCCGCGACGAAGGCTCCGTCGGCGACGTCCACGGGGGCGACGAGCACGGAGTTGGAACCGATGAACACGGACCGGCCGATGTGGGTCATGGACTTGTTGATCCCGTCGTAGTTGGCGAAGATCGTTCCCGCACCGATGTTGGCGCCCTCGTCGATGACGGCATCGCCCACATAGGCCAGGTGCGGCACCTTCGACCCCTCGCCGATCACGGCGTTCTTCGTCTCGACGAAGGCGCCGATCTTGCCGCGCGCCGCCAGTTGGGTGCCGGGCCGGAGGTAGGAGTAGGGGCCGACGACGGCGCCCTCCCCGATGATCGCGAGGGAGCCGTGGGTGCGGATCACCTCCGCGTCCGCGCCGACCTCGACATCCGCGAGGGTGGTGTCCGGACCGATCGTGGCGCCGACGCCGACGGTGGTGGCCCCCTGGAGGGTCGTGCCGGGCAGGAGGGTGACGTCCTGCGCGAGGTCCACGTCGATGTCCACCCAGGTGGTGGCCGGGTCGACGACGGTGACGCCCTCGAGCATCCAACGTTCGAGGATGCGTCGGTTGAGCTCCTGGTTCATCCGGGCCAGCTGGAGGCGGTCGTTGACGCCCTCGGTCTGCCAGATGTCGTCGGTGACCATGGCGCCGACCGATTGGCCACGGTCGTGGGCGAACCGGAGCACGTCGGTGAGGTACTGCTCGCCCTGGGCGTTGTCGGTGGTGAGCTGTCCGAGCCCGGCCCGCAGGGTGGCCGCGTCGAAGACGTAGATGCCGGAGTTGATCTCCCGGATGCGCCGCTGGTCGTCGGTGGCGTCGCGGTGCTCGACGATCCCGGTCACCCGACCCTCGGTCCGCACGATGCGGCCGTAGCCGGTGGGGTCGTCGACCTCCGCGGTGAGCACCGTGACGGCGTTGTGGTCGGCGCGGTGGAGGGTGACCAGCCGCTGGAGGGTCTCGCCGGTGAGCAGCGGGACGTCGCCGTAGGTGACCACGACCTCCCCGTCGAACTCGGGAAGCCCGGCCAGCGCGCAGGAGACCGCGTGCCCGGTGCCCAGCTGCTGCTCCTGGACCGCGGTGGTGACGGTTTCGTTGAGGGATTCGAGGTGCTCGGCGACCTGGACCCGCTGATGCCCGACGACGACGACGAGGTGGGCCGGGTTGAGGGCCGCGGCGGCGGAGACCGCATAGCTGAGCATGGAACGCCCACACACCTCGTGGAGGAGCTTGGAGCGTCGGGATTTCATCCTGGTGCCGCCGCCGGCGGCCAGGACCACCACTGCCTGGACTGAATCGGCTGGGGTCTCGAGATGGTCGCTCAACTGGGGCTCCTCCCTGGCAGGCGGGCCCGAGTCGGCCCGTCGGGCCCAACAATACCGGGGCGATGTGGCTCCCCGGGTAGGAGTCGAACCTACTTCGCTTGTCCTGATTCAAAGTCAGGCGGGCCCTGCCGAAAGACCAACCGGGGAATGGCCTGCGCGCAGGCCTGGTGGCAATTCTACCCTCACGACGCGGGTGGTCGGGTTCTCCACAGGTGGCGACGATTTCCGTCCGTCGTGACCAATACGCCCCGGAACTGCCCATGATGGGGGTGAGGAGGTCATGATGACACGCTGTTTCGGGACAGGGGACCCGCTCTACGAGAGGTATCACGACGAGGAGTGGGGGCGGCCGCCACAGGACGTGCCGGACGAGGCGCCGCTGTTCGAGAGGATCGCCCTGGAGGGGTTCCAGGCGGGCCTGAGCTGGTTGACGGTGCTGCGGAAACGGGAGGCGTTCCGCGTCGCGTTCGGCGGGTTCCGGCCTGACCTCGTCGCGGGCTACGGCGACGAGGAGGTGACCCGGTTGTCTCGGGATCCGACCATCATCAGGAATCCACTCAAGATCAGGGCCACCATCCGCAACGCCCGCGCCGTCGTCTCACTGCACGAACAGGGCCTGCGGCTGTGGGACGTCCTGCGCGGCTTCGCGCCCGAGCCCCGGGCGGCCCCCGGGTCGATGGCGGAGCTGCCGTCGAGCACGGCGGAGTCGGAGGCGCTGAGTCGACGGATGAAGGAGCTGGGCTTCACGTTCGTCGGGCCCGTCACCATGTACGCCACGCTGCAGGCCCTGGGGCTGGTGAACGATCATCTGGCGGACTGTCCCCAGCGCGGACCGGCCGGTGAGGCGTCCAGAGCTTGGGATTCGGCCTCGGGATCGGCAAGATGGGGGCCATGCCCACACCGACCCGAGCCCGAGCCCCTCGCCCCCGGGTGAGGTTGTCGGCGGCGGAGCGTCACGAGCAGTTGCTGCTGATCGCCCGCTCGGTGTTCGCCGAGCGAGGATTCGAGGGTGCGTCGGTGGAGGAGATCGCCGCGCGTGCCGGCGTGTCGAAACCGGTGGTCTACGAGCACTTCGGCGGGAAGGACGGCGCCTACAAGGAGGTGGTGGAGCGCGAGACCACCACGCTGCACTCGGCCATCCGCACCGCGTTGACCACCCCCGGGGCGAGGGCACGGGAGACCCTGGAGCGCGGCGCGCTGGCCCTGCTGGACTACATCGACGGCTGCCCCGACGGGTTCCGCATCCTGTCCAGGGACTCGTCGCTGGCGAACCCGAACGGTTCCTTCGCCTCGATCCTCAGCGACATCGCGATGCAGGTGGAGGACATCCTCGTCGCGGACTTCGATCGGCTGGGGCTCGAGTCGGCCTTCGCGCCGCTGTACGCCCAGGCCCTGGTGGGGCTGGTGACCATGACGGGCCAGCAGTGGTTGGAGACGCGCGAGCCGGACCGGCTCGTCGTGGCCCGGCACCTCATCAACCTGGCGTGGAACGGCATGGCCCATCTGAGACCGGATCCGCAGCTGCTCGTGGAGCGGCTGGATCGGGAACGTCCGCGGAACTCAGGCGACGATTCCGCGGCCTGACGCCTTGGTCACTGGGTGGAGTCGGCGAGGAGTCTCCGCAGGAGGGCCGTGAGGGCCTCGCGGTCGTCGCTGGACCAGCCCGTGAGGAGGGTCTCCTCCATGGCGACGAGGGCCTCCAGCGCGCGGTCCACCACCTGGCGTCCCTGCGGGGTGAGCTCCACCACGACGCCCCGGCCGTCGTTCGGGTCGGACTCCCGCAGCACGAGGCCGCGGGAGCGCAGCCGTTCCACCCGGTTCGTCATGGTGCCGGAGGTGACGTGCGTGAGCTGGAGCAGCTGCCCCGGCGACAGCCGATACGGCTCCCCCGCCCGGCGCAGCGCCGACAGGACGTCGAACTCCCAGATCTCCAGGCCGTGCTCGGCGAAGCAGCGCTTGCGTTCGACGTCGAGCACCGCGGCCAGACGGGTGACGCGGGACCACACCCCCATGGGCGACGTCGCCACGTCGGGGAGTTCCCTCCCCCAGGCGGAGAGGACCTCGTCCACCTCGTCCACGAGGCACCTCCAAAAGCGAGACTAGATGACCCGGGCCCCGGGGACGGGGCCGACCGCGCGACGAACCGCACGGACCCTCGAGGATACCCGCAACGCGTCCGCCACCCGCAGGGCCAATTCCTCGCCGTCGCAGAGGAAGGCGATGGTCGGGCCGGAACCCGAGACCACCGTCCCGAGCGCCCCGGCCTGGTCGCCGATCCGGATCACCTCGGCCAGGTCGGGCTGGAGGCTCAGGGCCGCCTCGGCGAGGTCGTTGGTGAGCAGGGCACCGACCCGGGCGACGTCCCCCGACGCCAGGGCCGCGAGGAGTTCCGGCGCGACCTCGGTGGGGCGGGGCGGGCTCAGCCGATCGAACTCACGGAACACGGCGGGGGTGGACAGGCCGCTGTGGCTGAGCGCCAGCACCCAGTGGTAGGAACCGGCCGTCGGGATGGGCTCGAGACGGTCCCCACGGTGGGCGCCGATCGCCGTGCCGCCGTTGAGGAGGAACGGGACGTCCGAGCCGAGCCGTGCGGCCAGCGGGTGCAGCTCCGCGACGGTGAGGCCGAGCCCCCAGAGCTCGTTGCAGGCCACCAGCGTCGCCGCGGCATCGGCCGACCCCCCGGCCATGCCGCCCGCGACGGGAATGTGCTTGCGGACCAGCACCTCGACGCCCGCGTCGACGTCGTACGTGGCGGCGAGGAGGCGCGCGGCCCGGGTGACGAGGTTGGTGTCGTCGGTGGGCAGGAAGGCCGAACCCTCGCCCCGGAAGGCGAGACGGAAGACCCCCGGCTCGGTCGCGCGGACCGTCACCTCGTCGTGGAGGGAGACGGCCTGGAAGACGGTTCCGAGCCGGTGATAGCCCTGCGCGTCGGTCTCCCCCACCAGCAGGGCGAGATTCACCTTGGAGGGCACCAGCACTTCAACCACGGTGTCAACCTAGCAGCCGGGCGGGGCCGCCTCGGGACCGGACCGGCCACCCCCTCCCACCGGCCTCCTCACCCCGCTGATTCGCCTGCCTTGGTTCGGAAACGCCTGCCTTCTTTCAAAACGCCTGCCAAACAAGACAGGCGAGCCGCCGTTCAGGCAGGCGAGCCACACCCAACACAGGCGAAACCAAGCACGGTCACTCAGGGCAGCTGGGCGGCGATGGCGGCGAACTGCGCGACGTCCAGGACCTCGCCCCGCACCTCGGGCGCGATCCCGGCCTCGGCGATCGCCTCCGCCGCCGCCGTCGAGGAGCCGAAGGCCCCCGCCAGGCAGGCCCGCAGCATCTTGCGGCGGGAGGCGAAGGCCTGGTCGATCACGTCGAAGACCTGTTGCCTGGACGCCGTCGTCGCCGGTGGGTCGCGGCGTTCCAGCCGCACCAGCCCGGAATCAACGTTCGGGACCGGCCAGAACACCTTCGGCGGCACCGTCCCGACCCGCTCCGCGCTCGCCCACCAGGCCAGCTTCGCGCTCGGCACCCCGTAGACCTTGGAGCCGGGCGCCGCCGACAACCGATCCGCGACCTCCAGCTGCACCATCACCAGGCCGCGCTGCCAGGTCGGGAAGGTCTCCAGCAGGTGGAGCAGCACCGGCACCGACACGTTGTAGGGCAGGTTCGCCACGACGGCACTCGGCGGTTCGCCGGGCAGCTCGGTGACGGTCATGGCGTCGGCGGTGACGATGTGAAGCCGCGACGCGGCCTCCTCCCCCATCCGCTCGGCGACGGTGCGGGCCAGCCGTCCCGCCAGTCTCTCGTCGATCTCAACGACGGTGACGGCGCGCGCCACCTCGAGCAGTCCCAGGGTGAGCGATCCCAGCCCGGGGCCGATCTCCAGCACCACGTCGTCCTCGCCGATCCCGGACAGGGCGACGATGCGGCGGACAGTGTTGGCGTCGATGACGAAGTTCTGCCCCCGCTGCTTGGTGGGTCGCAGGTCCAGTTCCGCGGCGATGCTGCGGATGGAGTGGGGGTCCAGCAGACCGGTCTCAGGCATCGCTGCCCCAGGTGGTGGCGTAGGCGGCCTCGGTGTTGGCGGTGACCCGCTGGCAGAGGGCCGTCAGGTCGTGGTCGAGCAGCTCGGCGAGGAACCGCACCGTGTGGGGCAGCAGGTAGGGAGCGTTCGGGCGTCCCCGGTGCGGTTTCGGGGTGAGATAGGGGGCGTCGGTCTCGACGAGGATGCGTTCGACGGGGGTGACCCTCGCCGCCTGGCGCAGGGACTCGGCGGAGCCGAAGGTCACCACGCCGGGGAAGGACAGCCAGAATCCCCGCTCCACGCACTGCTCGGCGAACCGGGCGTCGCCGGAGAAGCAGTGCATGACCACCCGCTCGGGACGCTCGACGGCATCCAGCACGGCCAGGACCTCGTCGTGGGCGTCGCGATCGTGGATGACCAGCGTCAGGTCGTGCTCCCTGGCCAGGGCGATGTGGGCGCGGAAGGAGTGGACCTGCGCCCGCTGCAGTTCGGGGTCCCTCGTGCGGTAGTGGTCGATCCCCGTCTCCCCCACCGCGACGACCCCGGGCCGGTCGATGAGCTCAGCGATCCGGGCGATGTCGGCGTCGAGCTGCTCGTAGCCGCCGCGTTCGACGGCGCGGGCGGCGTCGTTGGGGTGGACGGCGACGGCGGCGCGGACCCTCGGGTCGGCCCCGGCCAGTTCGGCGGCGACCACGGAGGACTCGACGTCGTAGCCGACGTCGACGACCCCGATGACCCCCACCGCGGCGGCCGCGTCGAGGCTGGCCGCGGCCTCCAGCCCGGAGAACCGGGTGGTGCTGAGCAGGTGGGTGTGGTTGTCAACAACGGGTGCGGGCAGTCGCTCGGGCGCAGCGGGCAGGGTGTCGGGCAGGGTCATCTCTCCCCCATCGTGGTCTTGGCGGCCAGGGCTGCCTCGTACAGTTCCTTGCGGGCGACGCCCAGCAGGTCGGCGACGGCGCGCACCGCCCCGGACAGTTTCTCACCCGCGGCGACCCGTTCCCGGACCATCTCGAGCGCCTCCCCGGTCCCGGCGCGGGTCGGGGTGGCCCCGGCCACGACGACGGTGACCTCGCCGCGCACGCCGTCGGCCGCCCAGGCCGCCAGGTCGGCGAGCCCGCCCCGGCGGATCTCCTCGTGGGGTTTCGCGAGTTCCCGGCACACGACGGCCCGCCGTTCGTCGCCCCAGCTGGCGGCCGCGTCGGCGAGCCACTCGGCGAGGCGGTGGGGGGCCTCGAAGAACACCATCGTGCGGGTCTCGGCGGCCAGGTCCCGCATCCTGGCCAGCCGTTCGCCCCGTTTCCGGGGCAGGAACCCCTCGAAGCAGAAGCGGTCCGACGGCAACCCGGACACGGCGAGGGCGGTCGGGACGGCGGAGGGACCGGGGACAGCGGTCACCCTGAGACCGCGCTCGACGCAGGCGGCGACGAGCCGGTAGCCGGGGTCGCTCACCGAGGGCATGCCGGCGTCGGTGACCAGCACCACCCGCTGTCCGGCCGCGACGGCGTCGACGAGTTCCCCGGTGCGTGACGCCTCGTTGCCCTCGAAGTAGGACACGACGCGGGCGCCGGTGACGACGTCGATGCGGCGCAGCAGCGTCGCGAATCGCCGGGTGTCCTCGGCGGCGATGACATCGGCGGCGACGAGGGTCTCACGCAGCGCCCGGCTGGCGTGGGTGTGCGAACCGATGGGCGTCCCCGCCAGCACCAGCACCCCGCCCCCTGTTGCTTCCATGACCAAAAGCCTACGAGGTCGCCACGAAGGCTGCCATGACGATCCTCACCACGATCCAGTGCGATCCTCGTCACGATCCCCTCATCCGCGCACCCTCTAAGAGGGCGCGCGGACAGGCGAATCTACTACGGTCGCCCCGGTGACCCCCTGGCAGCGTTGTCCTCCTCGAACGCACGATCCAGTGCGCTCTTCGTCGTCCGCCTTGCCATGAGGTCACCGTGTCGGTCCTCGTTACGATCCTCCTATCCGCGCACCCTCTAAACTGTCCGCGTGGTGACCACGGTGGAGGCCCTTGAAGACGGCAGACTGCGCCATCCCCTCAGGGGTTGGCTCCTGGCTGGTGTCCTCGCGTTGCTGGCCTTCGGGTTGCGGATCGTGAATCTCGGTTTCCCGAACAAGATCGTCTTCGACGAGACCTATTACGCCAAGGAGGCGTGGGGGCTAATCCATTCGGGTTATGAACGCAAATGGGCCGACAACGAGCAGTTCCACACCAATGACCGGATCGCGGAGGGAGACCTGAGCGGTTTCCTCCCGGACCCGCAGTACGTGGTCCACCCGCCGTTGGGGAAGTGGCTCATCGGTCTGGGGGAGCACTGGTTCGGCATGAACGCCTTCGGTTGGCGGTTCATGGCCTGCGTCTTCGGTGCGCTGCTGGTGTTCTTCACCGTGCTGCTGGCCCGGCGGTTGTCCCGTTCCCTTCTCGTCGGCGGCATCGCGGGGGTGCTGCTGACCGTCGACGGGTTGGCCTTCACGATGAGCCGGATCGCGTTGCTCGACATCTTCCAGGCGGTGTTCTGCCTGATGGCGGTGCTGGCCCTCGTCGTGGACCGGGACTGGTTCCGGGTGCGACTCGCCGCGCATCTGCGCGCCCGCGACCTCCCGGATCTCGACGGCAGCTTCGGCCCACTCATGCTGTTCCGCCCGTGGCGGATCGCGGCGGGGCTGCTGTTCGGGGCCGCCTGTGCCGTGAAATGGAACTCCCTGTACCTCATCGCCGTGTTCGGGATCGTGACGGTGGCGTGGGATCTCGGCGCCCGATCCCTGGCCGGGGCCGGGAAGCTGCGGGTGCTGACGTGGAAGGCGTGGGTCCCCGCCGCCGTCGCGCTGGCCGGGGGCGTCGGCCTGTTCGGCCCGAAGGTGGGCCACGTGCAGGCGGCGTTGCTCATCGGCGCGGTCGTCGGGCTGCTGCTCTACGCCTGGTCGGTGGGGATGGAACGTTCCCTGCTCATCGACGCCCCGATGGCCTTCATCTCGACGGTGGTGCTGGCGGTCCCGGTGTACCTGGCCAGCTGGGCGGGCTGGCTCGTCACCTCGGGCGGCTACTACCGCAACTGGGGGGCGCAGAATCCGGACCATCCGCTGGTGAAGGCGATCGGGGCGCCGCTCGCATCGCTGTGGGAGTACCACTCCGCGGCGTACAACTTCCACGTCGGCGACTCGATGATGGTCAACGCCACCCACGTCTACGAGGCCCACCCGGCGGGGTGGCTCGTCATGGCCCGCCCCATCGGCATCGACGCGCAGAACGAGATCCAGCCGGGCGAGCAGGGCTGCGAGGCCGTCGGGACGACGTGCCTGCGGGTGATCTCCGGACTTGGCACCCCGCTGCTGTGGTGGCTGGCCTGTGCGGCACTGGTCGCCGGGCTGTGGTGGTGGCTCGGGCGCCGGGACTGGCGTTTCGCCGTGCCGGTGCTGGGTGTGCTGGCGGTGTGGCTGCCGTGGTTCCAGTACGCGGGTCGTCCGCTGTTCTTCTTCTACGCCATCGTGCTGCTGCCGTTCTACGTCACGGGGTTGGCGATGGCGATGGGGAAGCTGCTCGGCCCCGCCGACGGCCCGCACCGACAACGCAACGCGATGTTCATCGGCGTGGCGATCGGCTTGGTGATCCTCAACTTCGCCTTCATCCACCCGATCCTCACCGACGAGCTGCTGACCCGGCCACAGTGGCTGGCGCGGATGTGGTTCGGCACCTGGATCTGACCACCGACCCCCGAGGGATCAGTCCCGACGGAACAGCTTCCGCGTGGCGACCGCGCGGAGCCGGGAACCCCACGGCAGCCCGACGTGCCTGGCCGCGTCGACGCCGAGCAGCAGCGTCGCCAGATAGCACCCGGACGCGGTGCCGTTCATGAGTTCGCCGCGCCCGTTGCCCCGGGTGTAGAAGCCGCCGGGTATGGCCGAGGCCCCGACGATGGGGCGGCCGTGATCGCTCGGGTCGATGACCAGTTGTCCCGCCTGCTCCCCCTCGACCCCGAACTCGGCCCCGGCCCACGTGGCCAGCGCCTCGGCGGCCGACGGCAGCTGTGAGCGCGTGCACTTCGGGCCGAGCAGCAGCGTCGCCTCCCCCGACGGGCGACGCATCCACACCGGCGGTCCCGCGTGGAGTTCCACCTTCTCGGAGACCACCGGGATCCGCAGCGTCGGGACGTACTGCGGCTGCCCCGCCCCGGCCAGCGACCCCCACGGACTCACCCCCAGCGTGTCGACGACGGCGTGGGCGGAGATCACCTCGAAGTCCCGTTCCCACGCCATGTTGCGACGCACCGTGATGTCGGTGTGGCCGTCGAATCGGCGGATGTGCGTGACCGTCACGTCGTGGGTGACCCTCGCCCCAGCCCGGCAGGCCTGGGTGTGCAGCGCGGCGGCGTACTCGTAGGGATCGACCAGCAGGGCCCGGGAGGTGAGCCCCGGCCCGCCCGGCCCCTCGGCGACCCGCACCTCAGCGCCCGCATCCCGGAGCACCCGACACACCCGGTCGAGCTCCCGCGCCAGGGCGACCCCCAGCGAATGGTCCTCCAGCAGCGTCGTCACGGGCGCGATCCCGGCCGTCGCCATGACCTTGCGGATCTCCTCCAGCCCGGCGAGGTTGCGGCGGACGTGCTCCGTGACGGCGGCGTCCCCGTAGGCGCCGGCCATGTTGGCGCAGGTGCTGGCGTGCGCGGCCGCAGCCACCCCGTGCCCGATCGCGGCGGAGGCCCGTTCCGGGTTCGGATCGAGAACCACGACGGCGAATCCGTCCGCGGCGAGCCGCCGGGCAGCCGTCAGCCCGGCGATGGTCGCCCCCAGCACCACGACGTCGCGCACCATGCACCCACCCTAGCGCCGACGCGCCGGGGGCACGGGGGAAACGGGACCCTTGCACCTTGTCGCGGCCCGGTGTCGTAGCATTCCCGCGGAAGGCGAAAGGACTGCAATGTTCGGGTGGAAGCTGCACAACGACGGGAAACTGGAACCGGGCGCGGTCGTCGCCCCGACGGAGCGCCTCGGCTGGGGCCGCACCATCGGGCTCGGCGCCCAGCACGTCGTCGCGATGTTCGGCGCGACGTTCGTGTTCCCGCTGCTCATGGGTCTCAACCCACAGCTCGCGGTGATGATGTCCGGGATCGCGACGCTGATCTTCCTCGTCGTCATCAACCACAAGGTGCCGAGCTACCTCGGGTCGTCGGCGTCCTTCGTCGGCGTCGCGACCGCCATCTACGCGGGGGGCGGGAACCCCGCCACCCTGTCCGGGGCGCTGTTCGTGGTGGGACTGACGCTGTTCATGGTCGGCCTCATCATCCACTTCGCCGGGGCCAGGGTCATCCATCGGGCGCTGCCGCCGGTGGTGACCGGCGCCGTCGTGATGCTCATCGGCTTCAACCTCGCCCCGGTCGTCGCGGGCGTGTACTGGCCGCAGGATCCGTGGCTGGCTTTCATCGTCATGGTCATCGTCATCGCGCTGAGCGTCGGCCTGCGCGGCTTCCTCGGCCGCATCGCGATCTTCCTGTCCCTGGTCATCGGCTACGTGCTGTCCTGGGTCTTCGACCTCGCCTTCGGCCCGATGCGCTCCACCGGGACCGACGGGTCGGTCGTCGAGAAGCTCCGCGTCGACTGGTCGGCCGTGCAGAACGCCGACTGGTTCGGCCTGCCCCCAGTGACGGATCTCAGCACCTGGGTGCACGAGGGCACCGACAACGTCGTCGGCTTCCACCTGCCGCAGTTCAGCCTCGCCGCCATCGTCATCGCGCTGCCCGTCGTCATCGCCCTCATCGCCGAGAACACCGGGCACGTGAAGGCCGTCGCGGAGATGACGGGCGAGAACCTCGATCCGATGATGGGACGCGCCATCGCGGCCGACGGTGGGGGCTCCATGCTCGCCACCCTCGTCGGCGCCGGGCCGACCACCACCTACGCCGAGAACATCGGGGTGATGGCCGCCACCCGCGTCTACTCGACGGCCGCCTACGTCGTCGCGTCGATCGTCGCCATCGGTTTCGGTCTGTCGCCGAAGTTCGGGGCCATCATCTCCGCCACCCCCGGCGCGGTGCTGGGCGGCATCTGCGTGGTGCTCTACGGCATGATCGGCCTGCTCGGCGCGAAGATCTGGAAGGAGAACCGCGTCGACTTCGGCAACCCGATCAACCTCATCCCCGCCGCCGCGGGCATCATCATCGGCATCGGGGACGTGAAGCTGCCCATCGGCGAGTTCACCCTCGGCGGCATCGCGTTGGGGACGCTCGTGACCATCGTCGTGTTCCACATCGCCCGACTCATCGCGCCGCGGGAACTCCGTGAGGCAGCCGACGGGGCCTCCCTCATCTACGACGCCCCCGGCATCTACGACACGGACGAGGAGAACGGCGACGACACCACGCGGTAGCATGCCGCGCATGACTTCGCTGATCGACGCCGACGAGGCCGGGTTCTTCGGGGACCACGGCGGCCGCTTCGTCCCCCCGCACCTCGAGACCCCGATCGCCGAGGTCGCGGCGGCCTACGCGGAGGCCCGCCAGGACCCGCAGTTCCAGGCCGAGTACGAGGCCCTGCTCGCGGACTACGTCGGTCGGCCGTCGCCGCTGTTCCTGGCCGAGGGGCTGACCCGGCACCTCGGCGGCGCGAGGATCTATCTCAAGCGTGAGGACCTCAACCACACCGGCGCCCACAAGATCAACCACTGCCTCGGCGAGGGGCTGTTGGCGAAGCGGATGGGCAAGAAGAAGCTCATCGCGGAGACCGGCGCAGGGCAGCACGGGGTGGCCCTGGCGACGGCGGCCGCCCTGCTCGGGCTGGAGTGCGAGATCCACATGGGATCGATCGACATCGCCAAACAGCGGCCGAACGTGGTGCGGATGGAGTTGCTGGGCGCGAAGGTGGTTTCGGTGGAGTCCGGCGGGCGTTGCCTCAAGGATGCCGTCGATTCGGCCTTCTCGGTGTTCGCCTCCGACTACCACGACACGTTCTTCGCCATCGGGTCCGTGGTGGGCCCGCACCCCTACCCGTCGATGATCCGCGACTTCCAGTCGATCGTCGGTCGGGAGGCCCGGGGTCAGATCCTCGCCAAGGAGGGGCGGCTGCCCGATGTGCTCGTCGCCTCGGTCGGCGGCGGGTCGAACGCACTCGGGTTGTTCACCGCCTTCCTGGAGGACGAGTCGGTGCGGATCTTCGGGGTGGAGCCCGGTGGCAAGGACCTCGACGTCGTCGGCGAACATGCCGCCACGATGACCTTGGGCACCCCGGGAACCCTCCACGGCATGCGGACCCTGGTGCTGCAGGACACTGACGGGGAGACCTGGCCGGTGCACTCCATCGCCTCGGGCCTGGACTATCCGGCGGTCGGACCGCAGCACGCCTTCCTCAAGGATGTCGGACGGGCCGAGTACGTCTCGGTCAGTGATGCCGAGACCCTGGAGGCGTTCCAGCTGCTGTGCCGCACGGAGGGGATCATTCCGGCGCTGGAGTCGTCGCACGCGCTGGCCCACGCGGCCCGTCTCGCGCCGACGATGGGCGCGGACGAGATCATCGTCGTCAACCTGTCGGGTCGCGGCGACAAGGACATCGACTACGTGGCCGAGAAGCTGGGACGCTGAGGATGCAGGCCGCAGCGACGCTGACCCCCAACGAGTTGAGCGAGTTCCTCCTCAACGTCGCCACCGTGCGGCCCGTGTTCATCTGGGGGCCGCCCGGGATCGGCAAGTCGGCGCTGGTGGAGAGGTTCGCCGAGTCGGTGGGGTTGGCGTGCGTGTCGCTGCTCGGCAGCCAGCTGGCACCGGAGGACCTCATCGGGGTGCCTCAGATCACCGATGGCGTCACCCGCTTCTGCCCGCCGGCACTCATCGCCCGTGACGAGCCGTACTGTCTGTTCCTCGACGAGCTCAACGCCTGCTCGCAGGACGTCCAGAAGGCGTTCTACAGCCTCATCCACGACCGTCGGATCGGCGAGTACGAGCTGCCGGAGGGCTCCGTCGTGATCGGGGCGGGCAACCGCGCCCAGGACTCGGCGATCGTCAAACCGATGTCGTCGGCGCTGATGAACCGCATGGTGCACGTCCACATGCGGGTCTCGGCCAGCCAGTGGCTGGAGTGGGCGGCCGGGGCGGGCATTCACCCGATGGTGATCGAGTACCTGACCCAGCGTCCCGATCACCTCTGGAGCCAGCCGCCGCGCCACGAGGAGCCGTTCTCCACCCCGCGGTCGTGGCACATCCTGAGCGACGCCCTGCACGGCTTCAGCGACGACGCCCCCGCGCACATGGTGGAGGCCATCTCGTCGGGTTGTCTCACCCCGCAGCACGCCGCCCAGTTCCGGGCCTTCGCGAAGCTCGCCGACGACCGGCACCTGCTGGACGCCATCCTCAAGGGCGACGCGTCGTGGCCGTCGGATCCGAAGGACCGCGACATCCTGTACTTCCTGGCGCAGGCGTTCCGGGCCCGGCTGCTGAAGACGCTGCCTGCCGCCAAGAACCAGGCGAGCGGCGACGTGCAGGCCCTGGTCCACACGTCGAAGGGGCTGTTGAAGCAGTTGGCCCAGATCAGCCTGGAGCTGGCGCAGATCGTCGTGGCCGAGGAGGGCGGCGAGATGCTGCCGTCGTGGTACATGGTCGAGGTGGTGCGGGACCTGCCGCGGCTCATCGAGAAACGTCCCGACCCGAAGCAGTGAGCCGCACCAAGTCGCGGATCACCCCCGCCCAGCAGGCCTGGGAGGACGGGGTTCGCCTGGCGGGCCAGCACCCGGTGTTCGGTCACCTGCTGGATCGCATCTCGCTGCACCGACGCGAGGGGGGTTACCATCCGGAACGCGGTCACCTCAAGGTGGCGCGTGAACACGCCCTCCACATCCACCCGAAGCGCCTGGCAACCCCGGAGGAATGGGCGTTCGTGCTCGCCAGGGCCAGCCTCTACTACGCCATGGAGCTGTGGCGGCCCGATCGTGGTGACTGGGTGGCGTGGTCGGCCGCCTGCGACGTCGTGACCACCCGGTTCGTCACGGGGCTGAAGTTCGGCCGCACCCCTGAGGGGATGCAGCTGCCAGCGGACCTGCCGCAGTGGGACGAGCAACGCTGGTACCGGGAGTTCACCACGCAGGGCATTCCGGGGTGGGCGGCGACGTTGTCCCTGGCCGGGCCGGATGTCCCCAGTATGGAGTCCCCGTCGGGGTGGATCCGCTGGTGGCAGGAGCCGACGTGGCTGTCGTGGCCGAAGGTGTTCGCCGAGGGCATCGCCGAATCGGTGACCCAGGCCGTCGAGATGGCCGCCGGGCTGCGTGAAACCTTCGGCCACGGGGGGTTGCGGGAGCGGCCGGACAAGCTGTCGGCGACCACACTGCGGGCGCGCGACTGGTTCACCTCGTCGTTCCCGCTGCTGGCGAGCATGGTGGCCTCCTTCACCTTCGTCGAGAACGTGGAGATCTGCCAGCGGGAGAAGGTGATGATCGCCGCCGTCGACGAGGAGCTCGGCACCATCTACCTCAACCCCGCGGCGGGGCTGGGGGTGGAGCAGACGAAGTTCGTCATCGCCCACGAGGTGCTGCACGTGGCGCTGCGGCACCATTCCAGGCGGGCGGGCCGGGACCCGTTCCTGTGGAATGCTGCCTGCGACTACGTCATCAACGACTGGCTGATCCAGATGCAGGTCGGTGAGGCCCCCGACCACGGGTTGTTGTTCGACGAGGAGCTGCGGGGGCTCTCGGCGGAGGAGGTCTACGACCGGATCGTCACCGACATCCGACTGAAGCGCAAACTCATGACGTTGGCCGGGAAGCAGGGCGACATGCTGGAGCGGCCGCTGATGGAGGGGACCCCGTGGTTCACCGACCTCGACGCGTTCTGCCGCGACCAGTTGGGCAAGGGCCTGATGCTGCACCAGCAGCAGGAGCGTGGCTTCCTGCCGCTGGGGCTGGTGGAGGAGATCAAGGCGCTGCTGCAGCCGCCGATCCCGTGGGAGGTGAAGCTGGCGCAGTGGTTCGACCGCCACTTCCCCGCCGTCGAGACGCACCGGACGTGGAAGCGGCTGAGTCGTCGTCAGTCGAGCAGCCCTGACATCCCGCGCCCGCACCGGGAGCCGGATTTCGTCGACGGCCGGACCTTCGGGGTGGTGCTGGACACCTCCGGCTCGATGGAACGCAACACCCTGGCCAAGGCCCTGGGGTCGATCGCGAGCTATGCGGAGGCGAAGGAGGTGCCCTACGTCCGGGTGATCTGCTGCGACGCGGCCGCCTACGACCTCGGCTGGCTGGCGCCGGGCGACATCGCGGGCCGGGTACAGATCAAGGGCCGGGGCGGCACGGTGCTGGCGCCGGGGGTGCGGAAGCTCGTCGAGGACCCGGACTTCCCGAAGAACGGCCCCATCCTCATCATCACCGACGGCGACTGCGACGTCTTCACCGTCCCCCGCGACCACGCCTTCCTGGTCCCGAAGGGCTGCCAGCTGCCGTTCCGCCCCAAGGGAGACCTCTTCGAGATGAGCTGATCATCAGAGTTCAGACCCTGTCTGCCCCCCAGGGCATGAGGATGCGCTAGAGTGGAGTACCTGAGAGGGCATGTGGAGAGGGGGACCGCCACCGCAGCCTCCTGAATTGGCGGGCAACCAAGAGCTCACCAGATCGCCCGTTGCCGAAAGACAACATCAGCAGGATGACCGTCGCGGATTCACCCATCCACACACCGTCTTGCCCCCCTCACCGTCGAGGACCTTCTCGGAGGTAATCATGCCCAGCATTTCAAGGCGCAACTTAGAGGGTGCGAGGATAGGGGGATCGTGACGAGGATCGTCACGGTGGCTGCCTGGCAAGGCGGACGACGAAGAGCGCACTGGATCGTGCGTTCAAGGAGGACAACACAGCCAGGGGGTCACCGGGGCGACCGCAGTAGATTCACCTATCCTCGCACCCTCTTACTCCGCACTGCCACGGCAGGCTCCTTTCTCTCCATCGCAGGGACAGCCCCGGCAAACGCAGAGACCACGCCTGCCGATTGGCGAACAGAAATGGTCAGAATTCACTTACCTGAATCCGCCGGAACTTCTTTCCACATCAAAGAGCTGCTCTCTGGCCCCAGTTCCCACTTGGAATTGTGGGAGTTGGAGCCAAGCGGGTACATGCTCGCCGACGCGAGGCATCGCATAATGCTGGAATGCTCTTCCACAGCCCCCAGCCCACTCCGCAACTTCGCGTCAAATAACGCAGCCTACCTAGGATTGGGAGAATATGTGGTCGAGACCCGAGGGTCCCGGTTCATCAATGCCCTGAGCGGAGCCCCTCGCACCCCCTTGAGCAACTCTCGAACAGGTGAGGCAGTTGACGAGATCGTAACGCAGGCGCAATCCGAAAGCCCACTGTCTTCATCACCCCCAAACCACTCCAAATCCTTGGAAGTACCTCCACCAGTCGGAAGCAATGCAAGATTTCGCATCCCCAAGTATGGCTACATCACAGGATGCACAGTCCTGCACAACACTCCCTCCGAAGGGCGATGCGGCTGGATTGCTGCAACAATCGTCATGCGATACTGGCACGCCCGATCAAGGGTTACGTTAATCCCGGCAGCACATCGAACTGGAAACAACATCAAACCAGTTTCAGGCGCAGATTTCGCAGACCTGATTCGAAGCGGAAAATCAATGGCATCGTGGGGCAAACCGGTCGCAGAAGCCCTGGCAGCGCACGCCACTCACAGGATGGGCGTCGCATCCCAGGCATGGTACAACTGGCTGAGCACGAACGTCGACTCCGCCCTCAATCAAGGAAGGCCAGTCATACTTTTTGGCAGACTTCCCGATGCCTACAAGGACGGCAGAACCATAGATCACGCAGTCGTCGCATACGGCAAATCAAAGGACGGCCACAACATAGTTCACTACACCTACAATGGTCGACAATCCGTGATTCTAAACTCTGGCCTGGTTGGCTCAAATACCCATTTCCTTCTAAGGTGACACCCGTGCATAAAAGAACATTTTTAATTCTTGCCCTTCTTTCGATTTCTACCTCCATTATATTGATGTCTTTACCTACATACGCGATGGTTTTTGGAGCCGAAGGTGGAGCCGAAGTCCTGAGGCCAACTCCTTGGTTCGACATCATACTTGTCGGCCATCTTGACCCCCTTCCCCTATTCAGCCTCCTTTCCAGTATTGCGCTTTGCCTTAGCCTACTGGCCTCACTTCGCTCTGGGCGCATCCATTGGTGGGCGCCAACTCTAACCCTCTTGGCGTCCCTTCTACTAATATTCTTCGGATATAGAGGGAATTCAGCTGGCCGCCTGATCGGCTTCGGGCAATGGGTTCCTCCACTGCTGTGCTCAGCAGGACTACTCGCTCTCTTGGCACGATTCACGGGACAAAGTTCAACCAAGTGACTTGCAAAAACCCGGGGACTGTTCAAAGTCGGGCGGCACGGTGCTGGCGCCGGGGGTGCGGAAGCTCGTCGAGGACCCGGACTTCCCGACGAACGGCCCCATCCTCATCATCACCGACGGCGACTGCGACGTCTTCACCGTCCCCCGCGACCACGCCTTCCTGGTCCCAAAGGGCTGCCAGCTGCCGTTCCGCCCCAAGGGAGACCTCTTCGAGATGAGCTGACCGGCCAGACCGGTGAACGATCCCGAGACCTCGTCAGGTGCACCTCACGGTTGGACCATCGGATGACGGGGATGGGAACGAACCGACAACGGAACCTCATCTAGACTCGGGCCGACCTCACGGTTCTCATGAAAGGGCTCGACGATGATCCTTGCCGGTTCCGCCTTCTGTTGTGACCTGCCTGAGGACTGGTCGGTGGCCCGGGAGCCCGGCTGTTCGATCGGCACCGCCCCGGAGACGCTCATGGGGTTCCGCCCGAACGTGGTGCTGCGGGAGTCGCAGGTCGATGAGGGTCCCGACACCCTGGCCGCGATCAGCCAGGCGAATCTGCGTGGGGTCGGCGACGGAATCCCCGGCACGTTGGTGCTGCAGGTCGATCCGTTGCAGCAGCACGGCGTGGAGCAGCGTCGCATCACCATGCTGTCCCCGGTCCGGCCCGAGGATGTCCACGGGAACACCATCTGCGTCATCAGCATCCAGCATCTCGCCGTCGCCCATGGTGTGGTGGCGGAGCTGACCCTGTCGTTGCCGTTGTTCGACTTCCAGCCAGGGGATCCCCACCATCAGATCCTCGAGACGTTGCGTCCGCTCCCTGATGGGCAACGTGGTCTTCCCCCGACCCGCTCGCAGGTTCCCGAACCGACGCTGGACGTGTGGGCCTCGAGCCACGACGGCGCGCCGCGCGAGAGTCTCTCGGTGGTGGCACTGCCCCGGCTGGTGCTCCCCGACGAGCCGATCACCATCGGCTCCGTGACGGCGGCTGCCCTCGTGAAAGGGGCACAACGGGGATTGATCCCTCGGCTCAAGGGCGAGGCGCGTGACGAGTTGGCTGAGGCTGGTCTGGTGGACCGCAAGGGCAGGTTGGCCGGGAACGGGTTCTGGTACGGCAGCCATTTCCACCAGGGGCTGCCGTGGCTGCTGAACACCACCGCACCGGCCAACACGGACTTCCGGTTCTGGATGACCGACTCCACCACGGTGTTCCTCTGCCCCCATCCGGAACTGGCGGGGAAGTTCCTGCTGGGTTGGGACACGACCTATGACTTCTTCCGCATCCTGTTGACCTGGGTCAGGCACCGCCCCTCCTGGCCGTTGGAGTTGAACCTGTCGCTGACCACAGAGCAGGTGCAGGCCAAGGTCGAGTCCGGGGCCGCCCCTCCCACCACCACGCCGGAGGCCGCGGAGTTCAGTGCCCAGCGCTGGAGCACATGGTCCCTCGACTGCCTGGCCGCCGACCGCACCGTCACCTGGTTCCACACCCCGTCCCGGGGTGACGTCCTCGCCTTCGCCGCTCCACCTCCGGATGAGCGCAGGCGGGTCATCCTGGAACAGGACCCGATGGACCCGCTCTGGGCTGCCCTGATCCGTGCCGTCATCACCGCATCGGAGGAACTCCTGTGACCACCCACCGGGTCCATGCCCCTTCCTGTTTCGAGATCTTCACCAAGGTGGAGGCCGAGGGTCGCAACGCTGCGCTCACCCACAAGTCCCTCTCCGGAGACATCGACGCCCTCGGCGCACTGTGCACCGGTGAGAGCAGCATCCTCGCCGCCAAACTCAACGGGCTCCAAAAGGAGGCCCGGAAAGGGGAGTCGTGCCGAGAAGCGACGCGGTGACCTCACCGGGGACGCTGCCATCTTCAGCGCAAAGCAGCTCGATCCAGACGCCGAGGACTACTCAGAGGGTGCGCGGTTAGGGGGATCGTGACGAGGATCGGCACGGTGGCTGCCTGGCAAGGCGGACGACGAAGAGCGCACTGGATTGTGCGTTCGAGGAGGACAACGCGGCCAGGGGGTCCCCGGGGCGACCGCAGTAGATGCGCCTATCCGCGCACCCTCTCAGACAAGGTGCAGGAGGGGGTCACACTCCAGGGACGCATCGACGCCCTCGTCGGCGAGTACAAGGCAGCCATCGACGAGTGCTACGGCCAGCTGAGCGCGATCAGCAACGACGGACTCCCAGGGGATCCTTCGATCTTGGACGTCATCGCACACGACAGCGCACTCACCGCTGGCACCACCGTGGCGGAGAGCCGCAAGGTCCGTATCCACCGTGCTGTCAGACGCTTCGTGGTCCGGATCGGGAAACGAGAGATCCGGCTCCCACCACACCGGGTGCAATGGAGGACAGGAGGTCGGTTCTGGGACAAGGCATGGTCCAAACCACCGGCTGCGCCCGGGGACTTCGGGACGAAGGCTCGTTCCGGCTTCCTCGAGACACTGGTCGGTCCGAAGCCGGGCCAGTACACCCGGCCGCATGTCTTCCGATCGGAGTTCAAGAATCTGCCCTTCGGGAAGGTCGGTGTCGGGGTCGAGAGCACAGTCACCACCAAGATCGGCACCTCCGGTTGGGGCCGCGCAGCGGGCCGAGGCCTCTTCGTCGCAGGAATCGTGCTCACCGTCGCCGAAGAGCACGACAAGGCGGACAAACGCTACCGGGAACAGAACCCCGAACTCACCGAGAGCCAACGACAGCTGAAGACCGTCGAGACCACCACCGTCCGCTCCACCGCGAAGATCGGAGCAGCAGTAACTACTGGCTTGGCAATCGGCGCAGCCATTCCGGTCGGCGGCCCCCTGATCGGCCTCGGCGTCGGACTTGTAGTTGGCCTTGGTATGAGCATCCCGGTTGGCAAGGACAAGACACTCGGAGATGCCATCGCTGACGTCGGAGAAGGAGCGTGGAACTTCATGAAAGGACTTTTCAGTTGATCGGCGCTCAGATGGTTCCACTGGTGATCGAGACGTTGACTCCTGGACATGTCTTTGCGAGTATTTTCCTCATCCTCCTCGGACTGTTTTCTTGGCGTCAAGGTTGGAAGGTCTACACCGAACCTGTGCCACGGTTCGTCACCAGCTACCGCGGCTGGTCCAGCCCTCTTCTGACCCTGCCCTACTCAGGAACCTGGTCATTCTGCATGGGAACCATCGCTTGGGCACCTGTTGCCCCACTGGCTCTCATGCGAATCATGAGTGTCATCTGGTTCCTCTGTGGTATCATCATGCTCCTCGGCTTCATCATCTGGTTCCCCCGGTTCCTGCTCCCACCCTGGTACCGCCGCGCACTCAAGGCGGGCATCCCCCGCCATGACCCCTACGCCATGGGAGCCTTCAAAGCCCTCCCCGTGGAGAAACAGAAGGCAGCAGCCCAAGGCCGCACACCAG
>NZ_RQYT01000151.1 GCF_003932785.1 Arachnia propionica
CCCCGCCCACCACGAAACCATCCACTATGCTGCTACTGTCCAAGAGAAAGAACCCGCATAGGAGCGGCGCAAAACCTCAGGCGCTTCAGTGGTAGTTCAGGGCCTCGTGGAGGCGGGTTGTGTTCCACCAGTGGACCCATCCCATGGTGGCCAGTTCGACGGCCTCGATGGACTCCCACACCTGTTTGGAGGCGATGAGTTCGGTCTTGTAGAGACCGTTGACGGTCTCGGCCAGGGCGTTGTCGTAGGAGTCGCCCACGGTGCCCACAGAGGCTGTCACTCCTGCGGTGATGAGTGCCTGCGAGTAGGCCAGGCTGACGTACTGGGAGCCTTTGTCGCTGTGGTGGATCAGGCCTTCATGGCCGCGGCTAGCTCCCGTGGACTGGAGGGCGTGCTCGAGGGCCAGTAGTGGCAGTGTGGTGGTGTGCAGGCTTGCTGAGACGGCCCAG
>NZ_RQYT01000152.1 GCF_003932785.1 Arachnia propionica
ACGATGCAGACCTGGGTGTACTGCCGTTTCCTCAGCTGCTGGACCAGGAGCGCACCTTTCTCCTTCCCCTTCAGGGTTCCCTCGATCTTGATGTCGAACCGCCTTGCTGTGAGCCTCCTGCGAACTTCATCAGCCGTTGCCGTGGACAGGGAATGCACCAAGGTGGCCAGCTCACCACGAAGGAGGGGTTTCCCGTCCCCGAGGACCCCGGGGGCGTGCTCAGCGATCAGCCCGTCCCAGTGGTCCCGGGCCTGCACCAACAACTCAGGATCGATCTCCAGCCCCGCCACGGGGTTGCCGAGCAGGATCTGCTTCACGTCATCGGCGTCCACGGTGATGACACCGTCCTCCACCACGCCGAGCCGTTTCGACTCCTCCGGCCCCAGAGCGTTGCGCACCGCATCGACCCCATGACTCTTCCCCGCTCCGGGTGGCCCGGCCATGATGA
>NZ_RQYT01000153.1 GCF_003932785.1 Arachnia propionica
TCATCATGGCCGGGCCACCCGGAGCGGGGAAGAGTCATGGGGTCGATGCGGTGCGCAACGCTCTGGGGCCGGAGGAGTCGAAACGGCTCGGTGTGGTGGAGGACGGTGTCATCACCGTGGACGCCGATGACGTGAAACAGGTTCTGCTCGGCAACCCCGTGGCGGGGCTGGAGATCGACCCCGACCTGCTGGCGCAGGCCCGGGACCACTGGGACCATCTGATCACCGAGCACGCCCCTGAGATTCTCGCGGATGGGAAACCCCTCCTTCGTGGTGAGCTGGCCACCTTGGTGCATTCCCTGTCCACGGCAACGGCCGGGAAGGTGCGGGAGAACCTTGTCGCCGCCCGGTTCGATGTCAAGATCGAGGGAACCCTGAAGGGGAAGGAGAAAGGTGCGCTCCTGGTCCAGCAGCTGAGGAAACGGCAGTACACCCAGGTCTGCATCGT
>NZ_RQYT01000154.1 GCF_003932785.1 Arachnia propionica
GACGGAGCTTCTGTCGCTGTTTCTCGTTGAGCTCGGTCAACTTCCGGTCTCCCCACCACACGGTCCCGTTGGAGGGCTCCTGCATCCCGTAGAGCACCCGGAGCAGACTGGTCTTCCCCGAGCCACTCCGTCCCGCAATCGCCAGGAAATCTCCTGGTTCCATGGTCAGTTCCAGTTCGCTGAAGACGCTTCGCTCCCCGCGATGAGTGCTGTAGCTCAAGCCCAAGCCAACGCATCTCAACGGGGCTGGGGACGAGGCGAGAATCGATCCGTCAGACACGGACTCACTCTACCCTGACTGACAGACGTCGGGCAGGTCATCCTTTATTCTCATGGTTTCCATCTCAGGGCGGTCACGGCGCGCAGGATGAACCAGAGGGTCAGCCAGCCTGCGCTCAATGCGGCTGCTGGAGCGACGGGTAGGGCGA
>NZ_RQYT01000155.1 GCF_003932785.1 Arachnia propionica
CGTCGTGGGTGAATTCCCAGGTCGCGCCATCGGGCAGCTGGACCCGGTTGATGTTGCCCAGATCATCACAGTCTTGTTCCACCCGACGCCCGAGCGGGTCCACCAACGCCACCAACTCCCCATGGGAGCCGTACTCGAGTTCGGTTGTGGCACCCGCAGGGTCCGTCATCGCGGTCAACCGACCCCCGAGGCTGTAGCGGTATTCCCAGCGCGCCCCGTCCGGGTCGATCCTGGCCTCCAGCGGGGGTGTAGTGGAATCGGGTCGTCGCACCAGAGGGTTTCACCAGCTCGCTCACCCGGCCGGCATCATCCCGCACCAGCCGGGTGGTGTTGCCCTCGGCATCGGTGGAGGACACCAGATCCCCACGAGGGTCGTAGCCGAACCGTACCCTCACCCCGGTCGGATCAACCACCTCCAGCAACAAGCCCTCGTCCCAGTGCAGGCGGGTGTGGCCGCCCTCCCCATCAATGATGGTTGAAGGCTGTTGCTGGGCACCGGTGTAAGACATGCAGGTCCGGGCCACCTCCGTTCCGTCTTCGAGGGAGATGATCTCGGTCAAC
>NZ_RQYT01000156.1 GCF_003932785.1 Arachnia propionica
CACCCGCAGGGTCCGTCATCGCGGTCAACCGACCCCCGAGGCTGTAGCGGTATTCCCAGCGCGCCCCGTCCGGGTCGATCCTGGCCTCCAGCAATCCGGCGGGAGTGTAGTGGAATCGGGTCGTCGCACCCGAAGGGCGGATCATCTCCACCGCCCGCCCGGCAGCGTCCCGCACCAGCCGGGTGGTGTTGCCCTCGGCATCGGTGGAGGACACCAGATCCCCACGAGGGTCGTACCCGAACCGCACCCTCACCCCGGTCGGATCAACCACCTCCAGCAACAAGCCCTCGTCCCACCGCATCCGGGTATGACCGCCCTCCCCATCAACGATGGTTGAAGGCTGTTGCTGGGCACCGGTGTAAGACATGCAGGTCCGGGCCACCTCCGTTCCGTCTTCGAGGGAGATGATCTCGGTCAAC
>NZ_RQYT01000157.1 GCF_003932785.1 Arachnia propionica
GCCGCCCGCCCGATCTACCACCACAAACGAGACTCCATCAACGCTCACCTCACCATCGTCTTCGCAGCCCTGGCCATCGCCCGCTGGCTCGAGACACGCACCAAAGTCAGCATCCGACATCTCGTCAACACCCTCTGCCGCTCCGCACCATCACCATCCAAGCCGGCGACCAGATCATCACCGCCGAAGACCCCCTCCCTCCAAACATCACCACCTGGCTTCACGCCATCCAAGGAACGCACTAAATGAGCCAAGTCAGGCCCTAATCGTGATATATGAGGATGGGTCGGTTGGCTCGAAGTTTGATCGTCCCGAAGCCACCTTCGAATCGGTAGTAGCTTCCTCCCCAGGCCAGCACTTCCAAATTGCCGTAGTCCTTGGAGCCGTCGGCGTCAATGGCAGG
>NZ_RQYT01000158.1 GCF_003932785.1 Arachnia propionica
TGCTGCTGTTCCCGCTCCCGAGCCGCTTGGGGGTCGGCGGCGATGATCCATGCTTCGAGGTTGCGGCGGATCCGCTGCCACGACCACAACCGCAGGGCGACCGCGAGTTTCCGATCCAACCGCGAAGCGGCCTCCGCGTTCAGCTGGGAGATGGCTGGCCGGTTCACCACCTCGGCGACCTGCCACCACCGCAGACTCCCCGTGAGGAACGCCTCCCACAACGCGGGGAACCTAAACCGCACATCCAGGACGGTCCCGATCTTCTCCAACGCCGCATCGGGGGAGATCTGAAGAATCCCGGCGAGTTCGTGGGCGAGGAACTCACCCACCGACGGAGTCCCGTCCCCACCCGGCTCGAGGAACCCTTCCACAGCCTCCATCACCGCGGCATCGTCGACCT
>NZ_RQYT01000159.1 GCF_003932785.1 Arachnia propionica
ATGACTCTTCCCCGCTCCGGGTGGCCCGGCCATGATGATCGCCCGACCCCCACGCACCCCCTCCCGGTCCGCACGAGACATGTAGGCCTGGCTGACGGTCTCAGCCAAGTGACTCCACAGGCTTCCCTTTGCCGGGTCAGTAGGCAGGGAATGCTCCGTGGCAAGTCGCTGGACAACACTCCTCACCTGCTCTTCAGTACGGCGCAGCACCTCTGTTGTCGTGTTGCTCATGAGGGGAAGTCAGGGCGCTGCTCGGCGATCGCGCGGAGTTCGTTGTACTCGTCATCAGTGATGAGACCTTCGTGATCCAGTTGCACGATGTCGTCCCAGGACTTGCTGTCGTACCAGTCGTCGTGGACCACCCCGAACTCATACGGCCAGGCCCGCAGC
>NZ_RQYT01000160.1 GCF_003932785.1 Arachnia propionica
GGCTGCGGGATATCGTGTCGAGATCATCGATGTCGAGGTTCCTGAAGCAGTGTCCCGAGAAGCGATCCGGCAACGATGGCGTGACGGCTACGAAACAACCCTGACCGACCCTCAAGGACTCGGCGGACGCTGGGTACCCAGCGAATACCTCCGAGAAGTCTTCAACGGCCCCGACGGACGATCCTGGCCCGAACACAACGCTGAAACCCTCGCCCGCACCACCCCAGAAATCACCCGACTACGCCGCTACCGAGGAACCACAGTCACCGGAGAACGCATCCTCGAACTCGACCTCCACCGCCCCACCCCGGACACCACCCTCACACCACGACTGACAAGCCTCAAACAACCATCCCGAACAACCCACAACCACCTCCAACGCTAAAACC
>NZ_RQYT01000017.1 GCF_003932785.1 Arachnia propionica
ACGGGCCCTCCGCAGGCTCCGGGCCCGGCTCGACCAACGGTGAAGAAGGCGGCTCTGCCACGGAAACAAGCAGCCGCCCAGGCCCCGTGAACAACGCCTCTACACCCACCATCAGCCCCGTGAATAACGCCTTGATCCCGGGAGTTCTGGGCGGCGGCGCCGGAGGAACCGCGTCCGCACCAGAGGGGAGGAGCCACCATGTGGATCGCCTGGTGAAGTCGTCCCTCACTCTTCCGGCGATGCGATTCAGGATCCCTGTTCTGCAACGAGTATGGTCTCGGCCACGGTGAGGGTCTCCGCCCACGTGACGGCATCGTCGCGGGAACGTTCCAGAAGCTTCAGGGTGGCCGCCCGCTCCGCGGCTCGTCCGGCCGATTCCCAGAGCATCGCCGCATGTTCCAGCGCGCCCTCAGCGCTGCCGAGCAACTCCTCGGCGGCGAGGATGTTGCGCAGCCGAAGGGCGCTCACTGCCCGTGCGCACCATCGCTCGGCTTCCGCCACTCGTGCGTTCCCCTGCGGCTCCGGGTTGGCCCCCCGCACCCTCACCTCAAGGCAGGGCGCCTCCTCGGTCAGCCTGCGCAGCAGGGCAGCCTGTGCTGCGGAGAGCTCCACTGCGCCACTCCAGTCATGGCCGTCCGGCTCGGGGCTGAGCCTTCCCGATGCGATGGGCAGCGGCCACTCAGCGCTGAGGACGTCGAAGAACATCCCGCCCGTGAGGGTGGGCACCTCCCCCAGGAGCCGGAAGACGTCGCCCGCCCCTTCCGCGGTCGCCGTGACCCGTCCCCCGCCCTCACTCTGCTCCACCCGCCAACGCACGTTTCCCTCGCGACGCGACAGCAGCCCCAACGGAACGTCCCGCCAGTCCACCGTCGACGTGCCTGACGTGGGCGAGGCTCCGGCCGCGAGGGCCAGGTCAGGACGCAGCTGCTTCAACAGCTCAGGGACCGTGACCGGGCCTGCGGCCGGAGGGACGGGTTCCTCGAAGGTGTGGGCCCAGGCGACGGCCTTGCCATGGTCGGTGCTGAGAGGCGACAGCTCCGCCACGAGAATGTCCAGGGCCTCGATGAGCAGGGCCTTGACGGCGGGCTGTGCCACCGCCGCGTGCACCGCCGTGGGACGGGCCATGAGAGCCTCCAGGAGCTGGAAGAGTTCGGCAGCCCAACTCTCGTCGACGTCGAGAATGCCCCGGAGCATCGCGACAAGGGTCAGCTCCTCCAGCAGCAGCAGCCCCGGGTCGAGGGACAGAGCAGCGTGGCGTTGGCACCACCGCACCTCCGCCAGTCGCGTCAGGAGCACCAACGCCGGCTGCCCGACGACTGGGCGCGACACCACGTCGTCGTTGCGTTGGAGCGCGCGATCCAGCACCCCGGCGGCAAGGGTGTTCCCGAAGATCTGCTCCAGGACGGGGACGGCGATGTCGGGCTCGGCCACCAGGCAGGAGGGCAGCCGGTCCGGGCGGGAAGGATCGAAGTCAAGGGTTGCGCCGAGGATGTCCAAGGTCACTGCCCCCGCCGGCGCCACCGGTTCCTCGCCTATCATGACGGCGCCGAATCCAATGTGTTGGATCAACACCTCACGGGGCTGGTCGAACGTCATGAACTTTCCTTTGCAACAAGCTTCATCATGAAATCAAGGTCAGGGAACCCGAACTCCTCGGCCGCACGACGGTACTCCTCCATCCGTTCCGGGTCCCGGGTACGAAGCCCCAGGGCCACCTCGGGGTGTTCAGCGAACCACGCGCAGGCTCGATTGACGATGTCATCGGCCAGTGACGACTGTTCAGCTTCTTCGGCGGGGCGAGTGAGTTCCACGATCCCCAAGGTACGCGCCCTCTTCAGGTGGGCCTCCCCCGAGGGAACCCCCTTGAAGACTGCACGGGTGACAATTCTCCGCGCCTCCGCCGCGTCTATGGCCTGTTGACGACGGTCCCGTTTGAAACAGTCCATCCAGGCGCGGCGCATCGCATGTTGATGGGCGCGATCCATCTGCTCCGTCCGAAGCAGATATCTGCCCTGCTCCTGCTTGCTGCAGAAGGTACGGATCACCGCCTCCGCCAAGGCCATCAGTTGCCCGTTGAGCAGCACCTCGGATGCCCCATCGGCAACGACATCAGCTGTGATCGGCCCGGGCTCCTGCACCCAGGAACGATCCTCGTCCGGGTCTGCACAGGGACCATCCGAGACGGAGGCCCGACCCTGCAGCAGACCTCGAAGGAGGCTGTAGAGCAGGACGAGCGCGGATTCGTGACTCAACCCGAGCCGACTGCACGCCCGGATCACCTCGGCCTGGGCGATGTCATCAGCCACGCCGGGGACGGAGAGGTCCTGCGCAGCCATGTGGAATCTCGAGTACACGGAACGCCCCAGGGCATCCCATGTGTTCTCCCGTCGAGTACGGATGAGCGGCGGACGCTCGTCGTCCCCCAGCATGACGCGGCTGTAGGGGTGCTCGGCAAGATGGGCTGCGCCCTCACTGTCCCACAGCTGCTCGTACATCTCCTCGAAACGCCGGAACTCTTCCCGGCTCAGCAACCGCTCCAACGACGGGGCATTGGCCAGATGGGTACTCGCCACGGCCTCGAGCTCCATCTCCCCGAGCGGCTCATCAGTGAGCCATCCCTTGGCCACGGCACGCACCAGACACTCCGCGGTCTGTCCCGCGGTCACGGCGGCCCGCCGCCGCCTGGCCTCGTCCATGGAGCAGTCCGTGAGGCGTCGCACCACCGCCAGATCAGACAGGATCTGGGTCTCGTACTCCGCCAGCCACAGTTCCAGACGACGGTCCTCGTCCTCCCGACTCAGCGACTCGGGGAAGGCCCGTCGGTAGACACGAAGCAGCCAATGCCTCGTAGCGAGGGAGGCGCTGAGCCCTCCGCCCCGGGGCGCGAGCATGCGCCAGTCCTGCTGCTGCTCCAACCACTGACAGCACACCCGGAAGAGTCTCGGAGCCATGGACTTCACCTCCTGCGTCGTACATACGCATCTGACGGACAGCGCGTCCGCTCATTTTGGCCCCACAGCCACCTTGGCTGCGTCGACGAGGGCGACAAGAGTTAAGATCCAAAAGGATGACGGATGGGGAGGAATCTGGATGGGGATCGACGTAGTGGTGCCGGACCAAGACACCCTGGTAGCCGAGATCGTGGGTGTGTGTCGCAGGGGCCTGATGCATCCAGAACTTCCCCCGTGCCCGGCACTTCGCCGCATACTGCGAATCGAGGAGAACGTTTCTGACCTGATCGCCGCCCCGATGATCCGGGCCGGCGTCCTTGAGGCTGCCAACGATCTTCCCCCTGATCATCGACTTGTCTTCTATGAGTCATCCGGCGCATGGCCGGGGGCTCCACTGGGACGGGAGAAACGTCTGGTAGCCGCGGCCTTGGCGGCCAACATATCAACCAGAACTGCCCGACGGTGGAGCGAGGAGATCGCACCTCGCCAGATCGCCGCGAAGCTGCTCACCGATACCGACACCGTGGTCCAACGCGCCAGTTTCGCGATAACCCGTTTGCATGCACGCCTCGACCTCTCCCTGCCGAGCCCAGTCATCATCTTGGAACGTACCATCCGAGTACTTGCCCCTGCCATGCCCACATTCTTCGAGGAGGTGACGATCCCGTACCTCCGGGTCGGACAACCAGCCTGGAGGGAGGTACTCGGCTGCACTGTCGACAAGGTCGTGTCGTTAGGTCATGGCATGTGGGGCGTGACCCACCGTTTTCCGGAACAGCTCCACTCGGGAAGCACACACACGTTCTCCACTTCCCTGAAGCTCCCCAACCACGCTTCCCTCCACCCCGAGATCGGATTCCGCCCCCACAACACCACCTTGAACGCCCAGATCAGCATCCAGTTTGGCAAACGGCTTCCCTCCCGAATCGAAAGTTTCGAGACGACCGGCCCTCCCGGAGGTGTCCCTGGCGCCCATGTGACCAACCGCATGAGACCGGATCACGGACTACAACGGTTCATGTTCCCCGACATCAAACTCGGGTACGCCGTCGGCGTCCGCTGGTTCATGGATGACTGACCGCGGGGCCAGTTGCTGACAGATCCCTGACAATCCGAGCCGAACCCTTCACTTTCGGGGGTGTCGACCTTCAGGCTAGGAGATACATCGACCACGGCGGCCGGTGATTGTCAGAAGGGACTGCGGATGACGACGATCAGCCTCCCCGAGATCGCAGAGATCGTGTGGCACACCACGGCTGCGTGGCGTGCCACCACCTGCCATGACGGCACGTACTGCCCCACCAAACGAGCCCCTTACGGCCACGGCGACCCGGGTGCCGTCATGATGGCCGAGGAATGCAGGCGCAAGGGATGCCTGGATCTCGTGCACGAGCTGCTGATGCACGTCGAGACCTCCCTGACGAAGGAGTCCGTGCAGAGAAACCTCGAGGGTGTCGCCAAGGTCGGCGGCTACATCCGGACCATGGTGACCACGCACATGTCCGACATGCGTCGCAAGGAGCGCGTCAAGCGCGGCTTCCCCGCGAAGACGAACCGGGATGACGGGGCTCCCGGCCGGGTGAATGCCGTGCTGCGTACCACCGAGGGGGAGCGCGGCGAGTGGCTCGTCCAGATCTTCCGCATCCTGCGGTCCTGGCCCTTCGGGGCGAACCACGTCGCCGGACACTGGCCGGTCAGCGGCCTGACGCAGGAGTACCTGAAAAACCACAAGGACCCCATCGACGAGGCGCAGGTGCTCGCCGACATCCGGAAGGTGCTCCAGGTGGCCAAGGAGGTCCTGGGCGCGACCTGGGTCCACGACCACCTGACCCTCCCCAGCCACAGCAACGGCCCTGCGGAGGCGCTCTCGGACACCAGCGCCCTCGCCGAGCCGCCCACCACTGACCACGCGTTGGCCACGATGCTGGTGTCGGCCTACGACCGGTTGCAGAGGAAGGGCGCCTCGGATGACGAAGCCCTGATGCGGGCGATCAAGGAGATCTACGGCGTCGAGGTGCGCATCACCCGGGAGATCCGAGAGGCCGTGCAGGAGTTCCGTCAGGCCGGGTGAGGTCACCCGTCAGGGCACCAAACCCCTGCAGATGCGCGGCGCGCAGGCTTTGGGAACGCGGACGGCCATCGAGCTCCGCGCATGGGCAGGTCCGGGAACCGCCCGTCGGACGCGCAAGGATGAAGCACGATTCTCCCGTCGGCTGGTCCTGTGGAACCGGGATCTGAGAAGCTGTGACGCATGGCGCAGCAGGGAGGACACCTTCGAAGCCCTCGCCTCTCCGGCCCGTCCCCTCGGCCACAGTGGGCTCCCTCCGCGGTGCGGCCACCCGTGGTTGCGCGGTCGGGACAGAACGCGTGGAGATCGCTCCCCTCACCCAACCGAGCACTTTCCCCTGGCGAGCCCGACCCACGTGACCGTGCCCTTGCGAGGACAATCACTGGACTGGCGTACTTGGTGTTACTGGCCTCCTTCATACTCAACATGCCCACATTGGCCACCGACCGGGAACGCCAGGAACCCAAGCCACCCCCGCTGCCGAAGGCCACCGAGTCGCCGGGCGGCTTCACCACCTACCCTCAGCCCAGACGTCCCGCCTGGCTGCCGGAACAGACCGTCGAGGACCTCCTCCCCGAGACCTCCTTCCCGGACTCGTTGACGCGGCATCCCCTCTTCCTCGCCGAGTACCCGGTGGCGGACTGCCCCGACCCCCATCCTTTCAAGGACCAGGAGGAGTACCGCCGCTACTCGGCGGACCTCGCGGAGTGCATCCTCACGGCCTGGACACCCCACTTCACAACACTCGGGCGCCCCCTCAACCCGGTCCAGGTGGTCTCATTCGAGACCCACATCAGCACCCCGTGCGGGGATCACGATGCTCGCTTCTCCGCGATGTACTGCCCAGCGAACGAGACCATCTACCTGGGACGGGAGAGCTTCGAGGAAGACCTCCATGACCCGACCTATGCGGCGATGACCACCATCCACGAGGTGTTCCACCACATCCAGTACAACAGCGGAATCCTTGAGCTCGCTTACACGCTCCCCATCGACGAGCTGGAGATCAGCCGTCGCGTGGAGTTGCAGACCATCTGTTCCGAGTCACGACAGTCACTCACCCTCGACATCGGTTTCAGCGGGAGGGACTACCGCCGGCTGATGAGCGCGCTGAAGCAGGTCGGGGAGGAGGTCCACGGCTCCAACGAATCCCTCACCTACTGGGGAGGACGCGGTTTCCACGTCACCACCCTGCAGGGCTGCAACACCTGGCTGGTGCCGTCGGACATGGTCGACTGACAGGGCGAGCGCCGGGCATGAAGAAGGGCCCGATGTCCGCGACACCGGGCCCGATCCTCATCACTCTCACTCGCCTGAGGGCTGCTCCTCCTCGACGACCTCCGCGACCTTCTCGGCCGCGTCGGAGGCCTCCTCCGCCTTCTTCTTCACGACCTCGCGTCCCTTCTCGCTGAGTTCGCGGAAGCCGCGGTTGATCTCGTCGACGAACTTGTTGAGGTGCGCCCCGAGCTGCTCGAAGAACTGGCGCGCACCGGGGGCATCGGTGTCCGGATGGGTCTTGGCGTACTCCGACTTCTGCTCGTCGTAGAAGGCCTTGGCCTTCTCGCCGACGAGGCCCGCCAGGCCCGCGATCGCGTACCCGGCGTCGACGACGAACTTCGTCGCGTCCTCGCCGAACTGCTTCCTCGACTCCTCCGTCGTGGTGCCCGAGACGACCTCACCCTCGAGGGTTTCCGTCGCCTCCTGGGCCGCCTCACCGAAGACCTGCTCGGCGTGGTGGTCGACGTGGGCGTCTTCGTGATGGTTCATCGGTTCCTCCTGGGGTGTTGTCCGCTCTCTCAAGTGTCCCCCGGAACCGGGTCGTTCCCAACGGGAAAGCCCCTGATCCAACCCTGATCCGCCCCCGGAGCCACATCGACGGCGAACGCCTACCTCCGACGGTGGCTGGGGTGGGGCCAGGCGGGCAGGGGGTCGGGCAGCCCGGCCCACAGGGTCGGCCCAGCGAGGAACTCGTCGTCGGTCAGGGCGGCCGCATCGAGGGCCTCGACGAGGGCGGGCACGTCAAGATCGAGCCCGATGATCCCGAGATCCTGCCCGATCGACAGCGGTTCCTCCCCCGGCCGGTCCTTCCCGACGGGGTCCAGCGAGATGACCGTGCCGACGTGATCCCACTGCGCGATCAGTCCCTGCCGGGTCGCCAGCCGGGCGAAACCGCTGGACCGCAGCACGAGGCCGAACCGGTTGCCCGACATCGCGTCGAGGGTGGTCAGCAGCCGTCCCGGATGCAGCGGCCGGTGCTGTTCATAGCGGAAGGCCTGGACGCGTGGGTGCGTGTGGGCCGGGGCGAGGTCGTCGTTGAGGAGCGCGACCCAGCCGGGCCGGTCCTGGTCGAGACCGTAGGGGCGATCCGGGTCGAGGGGCACGACGATCCCGGCGTCGAGTTCGATCCTCGCCCGCGGCGCGAGGTGGCCGATGAGGGCGACACCCGCCCCGATGTCCTCACAGGCCTCCCAGTTCACCACGACGACGGTGGATGCGAACTCCAGCTGCGCACACACAGCCCGGGCCCTGGTGGTGAAGCGGACCTCGACGGGTCCGTCCCCGACGGGTTCGGCGACGGTCTCCATGCCCTGGAGGTCGGCGACGAGGTGGGCGGCGTCGACGACGCAGACGATCTCGATCAGCCGGGTGCGACCGTCGGGATCGGCGAGGACACCGATGACCTGCTGGAGCGGCGTGCCGTCGGGGAACTCGATGACGACGGGTCCGAACTCGGCCTCGCGGTTGGCGGTGGCGAGCGGGTCGCGGCGCTGGAGGAGGTCCGTCGAGGTGAGCAGCGGCACGTCCACGAGCTCGGCGAGGTGCCGCGCGTAGCGTCGCCGCTCCGACAGGCAGGCCCCGACGACCGCCACCACATCAACCTGATCCACCACGTCTCCCTCCCGGTTCGACCCCGCGTGGAATCTCCCCTATCCTTGTTGCAAATGATAACGCTTCTCAAAAGGAGGTGAGTGATGAAGGTTCGTGCCTCGATCCGCGCGCTCAAGATGCAGCCAGGCTCCCAGATCGTCCGACGACGCGGTCATCTGTACGTCATCAACAAGAAGAACCCCCGCTTCAAGGCCCGCCAGGGCTGACCCATCCCACCCCAACCCCACGGACCCGGGGCGGCGCGCTGGCAGGTCGCGCCGCCCCGCATCTCATCGACTCACCGCCACCGCCTCGCTGACGACCTCCCCATCCCGGTACGGGATGACCGCGTGGAACAGTCGCGGATCATCATCGACGACCAACGGCAGGAAGTGGCGGTCCCCCTCCCAGATCGGGACCTCCAACAGCTCCTCGACGGGGATCCACGCCAGCGGGCCGTCGTCGTTGCGCTCCGGCGGCTCCCCGTCGAACCCCTCGACCAGGAACACCAGCCCGAACCAGTCCGACCCGTCGGAGCCGAACCCCGGCCAGGCGACGGTGCCGCGCAGCCGCGCGCCGGTCACCTCGATCCCGGCCTCCTCCCTGAGCTCCCGACGCAGGCAGGCGAGAGCGTCCTCCCCGGGCTCGAGCTTCCCCCCGAGGCCGATCCACTTGCCCTGGTGGTCGTCGCCGTCGCGGGTCCGCTGCACCATGAGCACCGAGTCGCCGCGCCGGACGTAGCCGAGCGCGCCGATGATCGCGCGCATCATCTCAGCAGACCTTCCGCATCCAGCCGTGACGATCCTCGGCCCGGCCATACTGGATGTCGAGCAGATGGGCCCGCAGTTCCTTCGTCCTGGCGCCGGGCTCACCGTCGCCGACGACCTGCTCCCCGTGCTCCGGCGAGTTGAAGCCGACGATGGGCGTGATGACGGCGGCCGTCCCGCAGGCGAAGGTCTCGGTGATCTGCCCGGAGGTCACGCCCTCGCGCAACTCGTCGATGGAGATCTGCCGCTCGACGGGGGTGAGACCGTGCTCGGCGGCGAGCCGCAGCAGCGAGTCCCGGGTCACCCCCGGGAGGATCGACCCGAGCGCCGGGGTGACCATCTCACCGTCGGCGGTGAGCATCATGAAGTTCATGGTGCCGCACTCCTCCAGCCAGCGGTGCTCCGCCCCGTCGAGGTAGAGCACCTGGCCGCAGCCGTGCGCGGCGGCCTCGTTCGCCGCCGCCAACGACGCCGCATAGTTGCCACCACACTTCGCAGCGCCGGTGCCGCCGGGAGCGGCGCGGGTGTAGTTCGGCGTCACCCACAACTTCACCGGCGCCGGGTAGTACGCCCCGACGGGGGTCGCGAGCAGACCGTAGATGTAGTTCTTCGCCTCCCGAACCCCGAGGTAGGGCTCGTTGGCGATCTGGAAGGGCCTGAGATACAGCGACTTCTCGCCGTCGGGCTGCGGCACCCACGCCTGTTCCAGGGTGACCAGTTCCTGCAGCGACGCGAGGAAGGCCTCCTCGGGGAACGGGGCCATCTCCAGCCGCTGCGCCGAGGACACGAAGCGAGCCGCGTTGCGTTCGGGCCGGAACAGCCACACGGAGTCGTCGGCGTGCCGGTACGCCTTGAGCCCTTCGAAGATCTCCTGACCGTAGTGGAGGACGGCGGCTGCCGGGTGGAGCCGGAAGTCCTCGGTGGCGACGATCCTGTGATCGTGCCAGCCGCGCCCCTCCGTGTAGTCGGCCACGGCCATGTGGTCGGTGAAGAACTTGCCGAACACCGGGTCGGCGACGACGGCGTCGCGGTCCGCGTCGGAGGTCGGGTGATCGGTCAGGCGCAGGTCAAAGGTGGACATGGTCGGCAGACTAGTCCACCCCGCAGCGGATCGGGCCCCGGTCCCGCCGACCGGGCGTCTCTGCTGGAGGACCGCATGGGAGAATGAGGTCATGCACCACGGGGTCAACCTGCCGCGACTCGGGGGCTACAACCTGCGTGTCGTCCTCGACTGCATCCGGCGCTGCCCGGAAGGACTGAGCCGCGTCGAGATCAGCGAGTCGACGGGGTTGTCGGCGCAGACGATCTCCAACGTGACCCGTCGCCTCATCAACGACGGGCTGGTGCGCGAGGCCGGGACCCGCAACCTCGGGATGGGCAAACCCCGCACCATCCTGAGGACGGAGCCGCTGGCGATGCTGGCGGTGGGCGTCCACGTCGACCCGGTCATGGTGCACACCGTCGTGGTGGATCTGGCCTGCCAACCGATCGCACACCGGGAGATCCCCACGCCCCCGGACTTCGGCCCGGAGGTGGCCGTCGCGGAGATCGAGCGGTCGGTCCGGGAACTCCTCGACGACGCCGGCATGGTCCACCCCCGGGTGGCCGGGATGGGGTTCGCGGTGCCGGGACCACTGGTGGAGAGCGTCGTCGTCGCGCCCCCGAACCTGCCGGAGTGGCACAGCTTCGACCTCCGGGCGGCACTGAGGGAGCGGTTCGACTGGCCGGTGTTCGTGGAGAAGGACGTCATCTCGTCGGCGACGGGCGAGAAGTGGCTCCGCGGCTCGGAGGGCGACTTCGGCTACCTCTACTTCGGCACTGGTGTCGGTTTCGGGCTCGTCGCGAAGGGCGAGGTGCAGCTCGGGGCGACGGGGAACATCGGCGAGATCGGTCACCTGCGGGTGGCCTCGTCCGGCTCCCCCTGTCCGTGTTGCGGCACCCCGGGCACGCTGGGGCAGCTGACCCTGCCGGCGGGGATCATGCGGGAGGCCAGACAGCTCGGACTGAGCACCGACCCCGAGCCGAGCCACCCGGGCGCGGTCAACGAACAGTTCCGCAGGCTGTGCTCCCGCGCCGAGGAGCCGCAGGTGAGGGGGGTGTTCCAGCGGCTGGGCGAGCACCTGGGCTCGGCCTGTGCCGTGTTCAGCGACCTGCTGGACCTCCGCGAGATCGTGCTGGGCGGCCCCTACTGGCCGCTGCTGCCCGAGGTGACGTTCACAGCCCTGCGGGAGACCGCCAACTCGCGGGCGATCCTGCGCACGGTGCGCCACGTGGACCTCACCCCCGCCCACTCCCCGCACGCCTCGGAGAGCGTCGGCGCGGCGTCCCTCGTCTTCGATCGGCTGCTGTCGGCCAATCCGGGCCAACTCGTCGACGACCAGTCGGCCGCCGACGTCATCCTGCAGTAAGAGGGTGCGCGGATAGGTGCATCTACTGCGGTCGCCCCGGTGACCCCCTGGCAGCGTTGTCCTCCTCGAACGCACGATCCAGTGCGCCCTTCGTCGTCCGCCTTGCCAGAAGGCCACCGTGACGATCCTCGTCACGATCCCCCTATCCGCGCACCCTCTAAGAAGGTCAACGATCGATGAGGTCCTTTCGGTCAGCCCGCATGGAATCCGGCTTGACAATCCTGAGAATCCTGAGAGAGTCTGGGGCGTCGGGTTGACGAAAGGGAGGGTGATGCGCAGACTCGCGCTCGGACTCGCAGCGGTTGTCGCAGCGGTGTCCGCGGTCGTCGCCTCACAGGCGACCGCCGACGAGGCCCCCCTCCCCACCGGCCCTTCCATCGTCGGCATCCACGCCCCCTGCCCCGTCGGCACCCCGTGGCCCGGCAAGGACGTGCCCATCTCCGAGCTGAAGGACCGCTTCACCGAGACCTTCGGCCTCAAGCTCACCGGCCCCTACCTGACCGAGGAGTACCGGGAGCAGTTCCGGATCCTGTGGGAGTCGCTCGACGCCCTCAACTGCACCACCTTCCTCCCCACCATCGCCGAGAAGAACGGCCAGATCGGCGTCAACGCGGGCCCGATCCGCGGCTACGCCTGGGGCGACTGGTCGCTGACCAAGGATGGCCACGTCACCTTCGACTTCCGGAAGTGGCAGGAGGTCATCGACGGTGACGACCCCGGCCGCCTCTCCCGCCTCATCATCCACGAGTTCACCCACGCCTGGAACTCCGATCGCTTCGGCAACCCCCGCTACTGGCAAGACTTCACCTCACTGACGAAGAAGGAAGGCCACTTCTCCGACTACGCCGGCTCGAGGGACACCGAGATCATCGCCGAGGTCGTCGGCTACTACGTCGCCCGCTGCGCCTCGGACAATCCCTACGACTCCGGCAAACACTTCGCCTACTACCAGTGGGTGAAGAAGAACGTCTTCGACGGGCGCGAGTTCGGTCCCGAGCCCGGGACGAAGGCGCGGTGCGACGTCACCGCCGAGGACATCGCCGCCGCCACCCCCGCCTCCGAACCCCCCACGCAACCCGCCTGGATCGAGGCCCTGAGCGGGGAGTGACCCGCGACTGCGTGATCCTCACCCGCAGCATCTACACTCTTCCCGAATGACCGGAGGGAGTGGGGTGCGAAACGAACGCATGGCATGGGTCGTGTGGACCCTCAGCATCCTGGCCTACGCCACCGCCATCATGCACCGCACCAGCCTGGGCGCCCTCGGCCTGCAGACCGCCACCCACTTCGGCACCAGCGTCGGCATCGTCTCCACCTTCGTCATGGTGCAGCTCGCCGTCTACTCCCTCAGCCAGGCCCCCATCGGTGTCCTCATCGACCGATACGGCGCCCGCAGGGTGCTCGTCGCCGGTTCCCTCATCATGACCCTGGCGCAGACGGGCATGGCCTTCACCTCCACCTTCTCCCTTGCCCTGGGTGCCCGCGTGTTGCTGGGCCTGGGGGACGCCTGCATGTTCGGTGCCGTGCTGCGGCTCATCCCGGCCTGGTTCCCCGCGTCCAGGGTGCCGGTGCTGAGCCAGTTGTCCGGTCTGCTCGGGCAGCTGGGACAGATCGCGGCCGTCGCGCTGCTGCTCCCCCTCCACGCCCTCCACGGCTGGGCGACGACGTTCCTCGTCGCTGCCGCCTGCTCGCTTGCCTGTGCGGCAGGCTGCGCGTTCCTGGTGCGCGACTTCCCGGCGGGCGTCGAGCGCCCCGTCCCGGCGGAGCGACGCATCCGCGACCTCCCCCGCGGCATCGTCGACGCCTGGCGTCACCCCGCGACGAGGCTGGGCTTCTTCGTCCACCTCACCAGCGGGTTCAGCGTCAACGTGTTCGCGATGATCTGGGGCATTCCCTGGCTGGTCAACTCGCAGGGTCGAACCGAGGCGGAGGCAGGGGTGCTGTTCAGCCTCACCGTGTTCGGATCGATGGTGTTCGCCCCGATCATCGGGTGGCTGACGGCCCGGCACCCCCTGCGTCGCAGCAACCTGGCACTCACCGTCATCCTGGCGAACCTCGGCGCCTGGGCGGTGGCACTGCTGTGGCCGGGGCAGGCCCCCTGGTGGGTGCTCACCGGGCTGGTGCTCGCAATGGCGGCGGGCGGCCCCGGCACCGGTATCGGCTTCGACTACCCCCGCACCCTGCTGCCGGAGCACCGGCTGGGGGCAGCGAACGGACTGGTCATCGCCGGTTCCTTCACCGGGGCGACGCTGTGTCTGCTGCTGATCGGGCTGGTGCTCGGCTGGCTCGCCCCCGATGGTGACTACGCTGCGGCCCAACTGGACCTCGCCATGGCGTTGCAGTTCCCGTTCTTCATCGTCGGCGTGGTTGGCATCTACCTCACCCGCCATCAGCTCCGCACGAAGATGCGGGCGCACGGCGTCGTGGTGCCGACGTGGCGCGAGGTCGTCGAGCGGCTCCGGCACTCCCGCTGAGGCCGCACCGACGTCGCGACGGACCGGTTTCGCCTGCCTTGGATCGGAAAAGCCTGCCTTCTTTCAATCCGCCTGCCCAACAAGACAGGCGAGCCGCGAGAATGGCAGGCGATTCACGGTCAAGGCAGGCGAATCAGGGGGTGGGTGGGCGATCCGAGGGGACCGGGCCGGGTCAGAAGAGCCCCTCCGGCTCCGGCGGGGGCGCGTAGGCCGGGTCCACACCGTTGAACAGCGTCGACACCGATCGGCCCCCGTGGATGCGGGCGATGGCCTCGGCGAACAGTGAGGCGACACTGAGCACCTGCAGTCCCGGGAAGTCCGCCGGGGCGGGCACGGTGTTGGTCGTCACGACCTCCGCGATGTGCTGGGCGGTCGTGAGTCGCTCCACCGCACTGCCGGTGAACAGACCGTGGGTGCAGGCCACCGACGCCTCGACGCACCCCTCCTCCACCAACTTCGCGACGATCTCCACGATCGAACCCCCCGTGGCGATCTCGTCATCGAGGACGATGGCCTTCTTGCCGACCACATCACCGACGATGGAGGAGATGACGACCCGGTCGTCGGCGAGACGCTGCTTGTTCCCCGCCGCCACGGGCAGGCCGAGCAGCCGGGCCAGGAGCGTCGCCTGCTTGGCGTTGCCGAGGTCGGGGGAGACGACGACGTGGTTGCTGAGGTCACGCTGGCGGTAGTGCTCGGCGATGACCCCGAGCGCGGTGAGGTGGTCGACGGGGACGGAGAAGAACCCGTGGACCTGGGGGGCGTGGAGGGCCATCGTGAGGACCCGATCCACCCCCGCCGTGACGAGCAGGTCCGCGACGAGCCGCCCGCCGATGGAGATCCGGGAGGCATCCTTCTTGTCGGATCGGGCGTAGGCGTAGTGCGGCATCACCGCCGTGATCTGCCCCGCCGATGCACCGCGCGCCGCGTTGACCATGAGCAGCAGCTCCATGAGGTGCTCCTGGGTTGGCGGCACCAAGGGCTGCACGATGTAGACGTCGCGCTGACGGCAGTTCGCCAGCAGCTGCGCCTGGAGGCAGTCGTTGCTGAAACGGGAGATGCGGACGTGGGACCTGGGGAGGTCGAGATGAGCGCAGATCTCGTCAGCCAGGCTGGGGTGAGCGGATCCGGAGAAAACGACGATGCCCTTCAACAAGTGCTCCTCGTACGGTGGACTGGCGGCTCCAGCCTAGTCCCGACTGGGCGTCGCGAAACATTGCCTTTCCGGCAGGTCGCGAGTTTTTCGTCAGCTCTGCTGTGGGTCGTCACGCTGGGCGAGGAAGTTCTCGACCGCGGCCGCCAGTTCGTCCGCGGTCGGGAGGGCCTCGCTGGCCGCCTCCGCGTAGCGGTCGTACTGCTCCTCGAGCTGGGCCAGCAGCTCAGCAGCCGTCTCGTCGCCACTGGTGTCGGCCTCGATGGACATGAGGTTGGCCTCGGCGGCGAGGTCCAGCTCGTCGGTGGGCAGCTTCAGCCCGGTGACATCGGCGAGATGGTGCATGACGGCGGCCGCCGCCTGGGCGAAGGACCCGCCCGCGAGGTAGTGCGGCACGTGCGCGCCGACGCCGAGGGTCCGGTAGCCGTTGCGACCGAGATGGAGGTCGAGGTAGCCGGAGAAGGACGCGGGGATGGTGAGCCGGTCCAGCCAGCGCGGATTCGGCACCCGCAGGTTGACGTCGCTGGAGTAGATCGCCAGCGGGGTGGGGCGGGTGTGTGGCAGGGTCATGGGGAATCCATGGGCGCTGATGACCAGGCCGACGTCGAGCCGGTGGAACAGCCGCTCCAGCTCGGCGACGACGAGCTTCCACCGCTGGTCCGGCTCGGGGGCACGCAGGATGAGGAAGGACTCCCCATTGGCGTCCCGCGCGACGTGGAGCCGGGCAGCGGGATCCTCGACGGAGACCCAGTGATCGGTGTCGAAGACCATCGACGGGCGGCGCGCCCGATAGTCGTGGACGAGGTCCCAGTCGAAGCTGCCGAGCAGGATCGGCGAGCAGTGTTCGAGCAGGGCCTCGATGACGGTGGCCCCGACGCGCCCGGCGTCGAGGTAGCCGTCGAAGAAGGTGAAGACGGGGAGCAGCGGCGCACCGTTCTCCCGCCACAGCTCCTCGTCGATGGCAAACCACTCGGACATGTCTCCAGCCTATCCGTTGGGGGCAAGGTACGGCCTCGTCGGCACCGTCACATCCCCTCTCGGAAAGAGGGTGGCCCACCTCAGCGGACGTGATGACATCCTCCGAGATGGGCCACCCTTCACCAGGGGCACCGATCAGGGGTCAGGCCTTGATGAGCGAGACGTCGAAGACGAGGTTGACCTTGTCGGAGACGAGAACGCCACCGGCCTCCAGGGCCGCGTTCCAGGTGAGACCGAAGTCGGAGCGCTTGATGGTCAGGCCACCCTCGAAGCCGACCCGCTCGTTGCCGAACGGATCCACGGCCACGCCGGTGAGCTCCATCGGGATGGTGACCTGACGGGTGGTGCCGTGGATGGTGAGGTCACCCGTGACCTCCACCTCGGTGGGGTTGCTGAGGGAGACGCCGGTGGAACGGAAGTCGATGGTGGGGAACTGGGCCGCGTCGAAGAAGTCGGGGCTGGTCAGGTGGGCGTCGCGGTCCTTGTTGCCGGTGTCGACGGAGGCGACGTCGAGGCTGATGGTGACGTTGCTGGCGGCCGGGTCGGACCCGACGAGGTGGGCGGAACCGGAGGCCTCGAAGTGGCCGCGGACCTTGGTGATCATGGCGTGGCGCACCTCGAAACCGATGTTGGTGTGGGTCGGGTCGAGGTTGTAGTCGGCGTTGAGGTCGGTGAGGACGGTCATGTGAATCTCCTTGGCTCAGTGGATGACACCATGATAATTGATCCTTCAACCATTTTCAAGCCCTGCGTGTTCCGGCACAGTCCTCCCGCACCGGAAGCAGGGCCACCAGGCCCGCCGCAAGCACCGCGACCACCCCGAGCACCCCGAAATGCACCGCCGACTCACCCTCCGGCAGCAGCAACGACCCGACCCACAACATGAACACCCACATCGAGGAGGACAGGAACGACACCGCACGTCCCGTCGTGGCGTAGAGGCCGAACACCTCCCCCGCATGACCCTCCGGCATGATCCGGGCCAGGAAGGACCGCGACGCCGACTGGGCTGGACCGACGAACACCGTCATCAGCAGCGCGAACAGCCAGAACACCCACTTGCCCCGATCGTGCAGCACGAACACCATCACCCCGAAGACGACCAGGCAGGCCAACGAGATGAGGATCACCCGCTTCGGCCCGATACGGTCGTCGAGATGACCGAACGCGATCGTCGCCACCCCCGCGACCACGTTCGCGATGACCCCGAAAACGATCACCCCCGACGGCGAGAAGCCGAACACCCTGACCGCCAGCACCGCCCCGAAGGTGAACACCCCCGCCAATCCGTCGCGGAACAGCGCCGACGACAGCAGGAACCAGATGGTGTTGGGCGAACTCCGATGGATGCGACGGATCGACGCGAACAGCTCCCGGTAGGCGGCGACGATCCCCTGTCTCGGGGGCGGGGACTCGACGGGCCGATCCTTGATGGCGAGGAAGGTCGGGATGGTGAACACCAGCGTCCACACACCACACAGCAGCATGCCGTTGCGGACATCCGTCGCGTCGACCTCCCCACCGGAGAGCGCGACGATGAGCAGGAGGATGACGATGCCGCCGAGATAGCCCATCCCCCAACCGAGCCCGGAGACCCTCCCCACCGTCGCGGGGGTGGCCACCTGTTCGATGGCGGCGTAGTAGTTGACATTGGCGATCTCCGCGATGACATTGCCGACGCCGAGCAGCACCAGCCCCAACCACAGGAACCGCTGCTCCGGGGCGACGAACCACAGGGCCGCCGAAATGCCCGCGAGCAGCCAGGTCTGCCACTTCAGGTGCAGCATCCGCTTGCCGGAGCGGTCAGACCCCTGCCCCAGCACGGGCGCCAGCAGGGCGATGACCACCCCCGCCACCGCCATCGCCACACCGAGCAGGGCTGCGGGAGTGTCGTCGTGCTCCCCCGCACCGAAGTTCGAGCCGGAGGCGATGTAGGCCCCGAAGACGAAGGTGGTGATGACCGTCGCAAAGGGCTGGGTACCCCAGTCCCACATGCACCAGCTGAGGACCTGCCGTCGTCGGACCTTCCTCTCCGTCAGGGCCATGCCTTGGGTGGGGTCTGCTGTGCTCACGCGGACACCGTACCCACCCCGAAGCCCGGCGGGGAGAAGGACCACGAAGTTGGGGACGCCTCATGCGCAGGAATCGCGGATCGCCGACGGGGCTGTATGGTAGGGCGCACGCGCCAGGACGGCGTGTGCAGGACCGGCGACAACGATGTGGTCGCCACTGAGGCAGGAAGGCTCACCGGAAGACATGACTGAGAACGCCACCTTCACGCACGGCGACGCCGAGCTGCAATTCGGGGTTGTCAAGGCCACGGAGGGCAACAACGGGTACGACATCGGCAAACTTCTCGCGAGCACCGGGAACTCCACCCTGGACGTCGGTTTCGTCAACACGGCGTCGTGCACGTCGGAGATCACCTTCATCGACGGCGACAAGGGCATCCTCCGCTACCGCGGCTACCCCATCGAGCAGCTGGCCGAGCAGTCGTCCTTCCTGGAGGTCGCATACCTGCTCATCTACGGTGAGCTCCCGACCCAGGCCGAGCTGGACCAGTTCCGCGACAACGTCATGCGTCGCATGATGCTCGACGAACGGATGCGCGAGCTCTTCCGCTCCTTCCCACGCGGCGCCCACCCGATGATGGTGCTCAGTGCCGCCATCATGGGTGCCGGGGCGTTCAACCGTCACCACCTGGACCCCCACGACCCCGAACACGTCGAGGTCTCGACCCTGAAGCTGCTGGGCATGATGCCCACCCTCATCGGGTACGCCTACAAGTCGTCGGTGGGTGAGCCGTTCCTCTACCCGCTGACGAAGCTCAACTACGTGGAGAACTACCTGCGGCTGTCGTTCGGCACCCCGCAGGAGGAGTACGAGCTCGACCCGGCCGTCGTCCGCGCCTTCGAGACCCTGTTCATCCTCCACGCCGACCACGAGCAGAACTGCTCGACGTCGACGGTGCGCATGGTGGGCTCGTCGGATGCGAACATCTACGCCTCGGTGGCATCGGGCGTCAACGCACTGTCGGGTCCGCTGCACGGTGGCGCGAACCAGGCGGTGCTGGAGATGCTGTCCTACCTGAAGGAGGAGGGGCTCGACGTCAAGACCTTCGTCTCGCAGGTCAAGGACAAGACCTCCGGGGTGCGGCTCATGGGCTTCGGTCACCGCGTCTACAAGAACTACGATCCGCGCGCGAGGATCATCAAGAGCCACGCCGACGAGATCCTCCGCGCCTCGGGTCGCAGCAATCAGATGCTCGACATGGCGATGGAACTGGAGGAGACGGCCCTCAATGACGACTACTTCATCGAGCGCAAGCTGTACCCGAACGTCGACTTCTACACGGGGCTGATCTACGAGGCGATGGGCTTCCCGGCCTCCTACTTCACGGCCCTGTTCGCGCTGGGTCGCCTGCCCGGGTGGCTCGCCCAGTGGCGTGAGGAGAAGAAGGATCCGAAGCGGAAGATCGGACGTCCGCGCCAGATCTACGTCGGCCCGGCCAAGCGCGACTACGTGCCGATCGAGAAGCGCTGACGCAGGACACACAGAACGGGGTGCCCTTCCCACCAGTGGAGGGGCACCCCGTTTCGGTGCAGGCGGTTCAGGACTCGCGGAGGTTCGACGCTGTCACGTCACCACGGCATACGTCAGCCTCTGAGCCCCACATTTCCTACTCGGCTGCGGCCCCAAGGACGCGGGGTTCGCCTGACTCACCACGCGGAGCCACAACCAACCAACAGACGCAGCTGCCGCACCCTGGACAGCAGCTCCCGGGATGGTTGACCGCGGCCCCGAACCCGCCCGGTTGTCGGTCTCCCGAGAACAGGACACTGAAGGCCTCGTTCACAGGGCTTAGAGGGTGCGCGGATAGGGGGATCGTGACGAGGATCGTCACGGTGGCCTCATGGCAAGGCGGACGACGAGGAGCGCACCGGATCGTGCGTTCGAGGAGGACAACACAGCCAGGGGGCCACCGGGGCGGCCGCAGTAGATGCGCCTATCCGCGCACCCTCTTAGGCGGTTGCTCGTTTCGACTCACACCGGGCCGGTGCGCTCTTCGTCGTCCGCCAGAAGGCCAGCGTGATGGTCCTCGTGACCGGTCTGGACCATCGAGTGCACAGCACCCTCAACTCGCCCAGCGAGGAGACGCAGTCCTCGACGTTTCTCCGTTGGTCGAGCCGAGGCCATGAGCCTCGTGTCGAGACCTACGCAACAGGTCCTGCGGACTTCTCACGGGGTCTCGACACGGGCCCCTCCACTACGTTCTGGGCCCCGGCTCGACCAGCGGGCGGGAATGCTCGCCACTCATCCGCTGGTCGAGACCTCCGCAAGATTCCCTGCATACCCTCACCAGGTCTCGACCATCGGGCGCACAGCGCCCTGAACTCGACCAGCGGAAAGGAAGGCGAGGTTCAGCACAGGGAGTATCGGACCCATTCCCAGGCCTCGGATTCCACCGGTCTGGCCTCCAGGGGCTCCAGCAGATTCAGTCAGGGAGGGGGTGGCATCCGGCGGTGACCTGTGATGCGTGGAGGCGCACGGATTCGACGACACCCAACCGGACCGCCATCAGTGGTCGATGGGGCCGTCCTCCCGAGCCTGGGCCAGACCCAGGGTCGGCCAGGTCAGCGGCTTCTCCTCGGTCTTCGGGAAGAGGCCGAGGAACCGCTTGCTCACCTCACGCCACGACGAGTAGCTGTACCCGTCGAGCCCGATCCACCCGAACACCCCGCGCAGGGCGTGCGTGGTCTCCGCGACGACGGTGCTCGCGGCCTCGCTGTTCGCGGGCTGCGGGAAGCTACGCCGCCACAGCCCCGACCAGGAGTCGACGAGGGTCCAGCCACGCTGACTCAGCCGCGGCTGGTCGTCACTGGACTCATTGCCGACCTCCACCGTCAGCTCCTCGCCGCTGCGGGCGAACTGGACGATCCCGCCGTCGCCGCTGATGACCAGACGGGCCCCGTCGGGGAGTTTGGTCAGCACCTCGGTCAGGGCCGGGTCGAACTCGCGCCAACTGGTCATCGCAGCTCCTCAAGGTCGCAGGTGGGTCCATCGTAGCGAGCAGCCCCTCAGTCCACGGACAGCACGACCCGGCCCCGAAGACCACTGACCCGCGCCATCCGCATCGCCGCCACGATGTCATCGAATGGAAACCGTGCAGCGATTCGGAGGGGGAGTTCTCCGGCGGCCGCCCGATCGAGCAACCGCTGCAGCACGATCTGATCCGGCTGCACGAAGACCGCCGTCGGGGTGATGCCGCGTCGAGGCTCCGGAACCGCCGGTGGAATGACACCGACGTAACGACCCCCGTCACGCACGACCTCCAGAACGCGCTCCGGCAGCACCGCCGCATCGAGGGCGGCATCCACCGGCCCGTCACCCAACTGCGGGGCGAAGTCGACCCCGAGGGAACGGACGAACTCCTCATCACCGGGGCGGGCCAGGCCCACCACCTCCCAGCCCCGCTCCTTGGCGAACACGCAAGCCAGCGCCCCGACCGCCCCTGCGGCCCCCGTGACCAGAACCCTCCCGTCCGGCTCCCCCAGCCGGTCGACGGCCTGCCACGCCGTGAGCCCGTTCAACGGCACCGTGGCCGCCATGTCGAAGGGGAGCCCTTCCGGCAGGATCGCCACGGCCCCGACCGGGACCACGACCTGCTGCGCCAGGGCCCCGAGCGCCTTGTCCACCCCATGGCTGAGCAGCGCGACCCGGTCCCCCGGTGTGACCTCCGACACCCCTGCCCCCACCTCCAGCACCACACCGGCCGCATCCCAGCCAAGGCCCACACCGTCGGGCTGGGTGATCATCCCGAGGTCGTGGTACAGACCGTCGAGAGTCTGCGCATCAACGGGGTTGAGTGCGGCGGCATGAACATGCACCACCACCTCACCAGTGTCGGGACGCGGCGCCTGAACCTCCTCCAGACCGAGTTCTCCGGGGGTTCTGCTGATGACTGCCTTCATGATCGGTGTTCCTTTCGTGATCCCCACCTACCATGGCCCCAGCTCTTGTCCCACAGAAGAGGGCACTTCAAAGTGCCCTACCCACCCCGGAGGTCCGATGCCGACCAGAACCGCTGCCCAACGTCGTGAATCGGAGCGACGAGCATTCGACGTCTACCTCGCCAACTGCCCGAGTCAGAAATTGTTCGCCCGAATCAGCACCAAGTGGACGATGCTGATCCTGTGTCGTCTCGGGGACAGCGGAACCGGACTTCGTTCCGCCGAACTCCACCGGCAGCTGGCCGGGGCGTCACAGAAGATGCTCACCGAGACGCTCAGGAACCTGGAGGCCGACGGCCTGGTACACCGCACCGTCATCGCGACGGTACCGGTCACGGTGACCTACGAGCTGACCGAGCTGGGGCGTTCCCTGCTCGAGGTGATCCAGCCCTTGAAACGGTGGGCGGAGACCAATTACGAACAGATCGAGACCGCCCGGCTGCGACACACGACGAGGTGAGCGCGGGCTCATTGCTCACCCCAGCCTCAGGCCCCGATACCGGTTGACCGCCGCGTGGATCTCGTGTGGGCGGGGGCGGGTGAGATGCCCGGGATGTCCCCGGAACGGCGAGAGCCAGTCGAGGCCCTCCTCATCGATGCGACGGCAGACCTCCGCGACGGCCTCCGGCAACGGAAGGTCCCGGTCGGCGACGAGCTCCGCGATGCGTTCCAGCGCATGGGCCACCGCCACCGTCTGCGCAGCGTCGACGAGCTGAGCCACCGCCTGGAGGTCGATGGTCCCGTCGCCGACCTGGATGGCCGCCCTGCCCCTGGCCCGCGCCGGTTTACCCCCACCCGATGAGGTGAGTGACCCGCGCGTCAGCACCCGCGGCGCCGACCTCGCCGCGAACACCGGCCCCGGGGCTGCGGGGGTCGAAGTCCTGGCGATCCCCCGCGCCTCCGCGGTCACGTCCCGCGGCTGATAGGCGTGGAAGGCGACGACGTGGTCGGCCACGTCGAAGAAGGCCCCCGACCCGCCTGCGACGAGGATCGTCGACACCCCCTTCTCCGTGAACAGCGGCCGCACCCGATCCACGAACGGCGTGATCGGCTCCTCGGCTGCCGGGATCAGCCGCCGCATCCTCTCGTCGCGGATCATGAAATTGGTCGCCGAGGTGTCCTCGTCGATGAGCAGCACACTCGCGCCCGCGTCGACGGCCTCGACGAGGTTCGCGGCCTGCGACGTCGACCCCGATGCGCTGGTCGTCGAGAAGGATCGGGTGTCGGCTCCGGTCGGCAGGTTGGTGATGAACGGGGAGATGTCCACCCCGGTCACCGCCCGCTCGTCCTCCGCGCGGATCGTCACCGCGTCGCGCCTGGTGATGACCCACTCGCGGCCGTCCCCGGCGATGTGGGGATGGATGCCCCGTTCAATGGCCCGAAGCAGGGTTGACTTCCCGTGATACCCGCCGCCGACGATCACGGTCACCCCCTCCGGGATGCCCATGCCCGTCACGGAGCGGCCGCTCGGCAGCTCGACGAGCACCCGTAGGGAGTCCGGGGTTCGGAACGGCACCGCCCCGTCCCCGAGCGGCAGGTCGGAGTCGCCGGAGCGGCGGGGCAGGATGGCGCCGTCGCCGACGAAGGCGACGAGACCCCGCTCGGTGAGGAGGTGACGCAGGTGCTCCTGGTCCCGGCAGAGGGTGACGTGGTCGCGCAGGGCCGCCCCATCAAGGTTCCGGAATCGGAGGGCCTCCTCGGCGATCCGCGGGAGCACGTCGATGAGCAGCCGGGCGGCGCCACGGCCGTCGATCCGACGCCCGTGCGCGGGCAGGCCGACGACGATGCGGGCCTCGACCCGGTCGTCGGCGATGAGCACGCCGGTGCGCTCCAGCACCTCCTGGCCCGGGGTTCCGATGCTCACCAGCCCGCTGTTGCCGGTCCCGGTGGGACTCGGCACGAGCCTGTGGGCGGCCCGGACGAACGCGCGGGTGAGGAAGTCACCCACCGCCATCCGACCGACGGCATCGCGCGTCAGATCCTCGGGGATCCCGGCGACCTCACGGTCGAGGATGAGCCGCACCCGGGACGGGGGCGCGTAGGGATCGGCGGCGACGTGATCCACGGCGAGGTCAACGGGGCCGAGCCGATACCGTCCCCGCAACTGCCGATAGGCGGGGTACCCGCGCCCGTCGATCTGGTCGAGGACCCGGGCCAGGGCGTTCCGGTCACGCATGGGCGACCTCCTGAACAGGGGCAGGGTTGGTCGAGAACATCGCAACAGGTTAGAGGGTGCGCGGCGCCCTCCCGCCCTCTCGAACCACTGATTCGCCTGCCTTGAGTCGGAAACGCCTGCCTCGTTTCACTTCGCCTGTCCAACGAGACAGGCGAGCCGCCGAAAAGGCAGGCGAGCCGGACTCAGGGCAGGCGAGACTGAGGGGTAGGGGCGAGCGTGGGCGCTGGAGTGGGCATGTCACGAAACGACCGCCCGGATCGTCGCATGGGTATGGATGTCATCGTGATCGGAGCCGGTTACGCCGGTCTCCTGGCCGCCAACCGGATGGCCCGCCGCGCACGGGTGCTGCTCATCGACCGTCGGGACCGCGCCGTCGACCGGATTCGGCTGCACCAGCTCGTCGCGGGAACCCGAGATGTCGACAAAGTGGCATGTCCCTTGAGGGATCGACTCCACCGTCGCGCCGACCTGCTCCGAGCCGAGGTCGTCGACGTGGTCCCGGGTCAGGTGAGCCTGGCCGACGGGCGCACCCTCACGGCCTCGCACATCGTGGTGGCCTGCGGCAGGGGTGTGGCGCGACCGGGCTCCCTCGACTCCCTCGAGACCGCCCTCTCCCTCCGCGACGAGCTGGCCAGGCTACGCTCGGGAACCGTGGAGGTGATCGGGGCCGGACTGACGGGAATCGAGACGGTCGCCGAGATCGCTGCCGCGCGGCCGGATCTCACCCTCCGGCTGATCCACGACGCCCCCGTCGGCACCGCCCTGGCCCGCACCGCCCGCCGCCAGCTCCTCACCCGGTTCGAACAGCTCGGCATCGACCTCGCCCCCGAACCGCAGGGCGGCGACCTCACCATCGACACCACCGGCCCGGCCCCGGAACCCCTCACCGGCGGCTCCCTCACCGTCGACCGCCACCTGCGTATCCTCCACGACGGCGTCCCGCAGCCCGGGCTGTGGGGCGCAGGCGACGCGGTCCGGGTGGCGGGCCGCGACTGGATGCGCACCGGCTGCGCCTCCGCGATGCCGATGGGGGCCACCGTCGCCGACGCGGTGCTCGCCAGCCTCGCCGGGCGCGAACCGAAGCCCCTCGATTTCGGCTACGACAAGCGTCTTCTCTCCTTGGGGCGGGGCGTCGGCAGCTGCGAGTTCCTGCACCCGGACGGCACGCCGACCGGTCGGGTTCTCATCGGAAGGCTGGGCGCACTGGCGAAGGAGATCATCTCCCGGGCGGCCTGGCTGGTCCCCTCCCGCTTCGCGACCGGCTATGGCCCCGCCCTGTGGTCCAGGGGGCCGGCATGATCCCGGCAGCGGAGCACCGCGATCTCGCCGTGCGGCTCGCCTACGACATCACCGGCTGCTGGGCGGATGCGGAGGAGATCGCACAGGAGGCGGTGACGCGGGTGTGGGCAACCCGGGACGTCCGCGACCCACGCGCCCTCCTCGCCCGCGTCGCCACCAACCTCGCCATCGACCGGCTCCGCACCCGTCGCGTCGACTACGTCGGCCCCTACCTACCCGAACCGGTCCTGACCAGCGACGGAGCCGACGCGGCGGTCGAGCACGCCCAGGAGGTCGAGGTTGCCCTCCTCGTCGCCCTGGAGTCCCTCTCCCCCATCGAGCGCGCCTGCCTGCTGCTGCACGACGTCTTCGCCTTCAGCTTCGACGAGGTCGCCCGCATGCTCGATCGTTCCCCGGCCGCGGTGCGGCAGGCCGCCTCCCGGGCCCGCAGCCACGCGGCGCGGCGTCGCCCCCGATTCACCCACGACGACTCCGCCACCCGCGACCTGGTCTCCCGGTTCTTCGCCGCGATCCACCACGGCCAGGTCGCGGATCTGGTGGACCTGTTGACCGCCGATGTCGCCCTCGTCGCCGACGGTGGCGGCAAGGTGACGGCGGCGCGGCGACCCGTGGTCGGGGCCGAGCCGGTGGCCCGGTTCCTCGCCGGGTTGGCCGGGCAGTTCGCCGGACGGTTCACCTTCATCCCGACTCGGCTGAACCGGGCCGATGCCCAGCTGGTGCTGCTGGACGGGGTTGTCGACCAGGTGGTCTGGGTGGGGGTCGAGGAGGGTCGCATCGCCCGGCTGTACCTGATGCGCAACCCGTCGAAACTCACCCGCTGCCGGGACGTCCCGCCCCCAGGGATGCCAACGCCAGTCGTGCCTCCAGCATCCGGGTGAGGGCCCCGGGACGGCCGCACCACGACCGCTGCGCGAGCGTCGCCGGGGTGAGGCCGTCGACCATGGCCTGCATCACCGCCAGGGCCAGGCCGGGTTGGGTGTCGAGGGCGCTGTGCCCGTGCCGGGCCACCGGCACCAGGGCCGCCCCCGGTGTCAGGTCGACGATCCGCTCGGCGACCGGACGCGGAGCGCGCAGGTCGCGGTCACCGCTCAGCACCACCGTCGGCCAGTCGAAGCGCCCCAGTTCCCTCTCGAACCGGAACGGCTCCCAGGCGAAGGGGGAGAACTGGTCGGCGATGGCGCGGAACGGGGCACGCACGTCGAGCACCCATTCCCCGACGGGTCCGTCGTAGGCCAGTTCCCGGAACGCGATCTCCCCGGCCAGGTCGAACTCCATGACGTTGGGGTGTGGTGTCAACACCTCGAGATCGCCCAGGTGACGCAGCCACCGCCAGGTCCGCCGCCCTCGGCCCTGCCTGAGCAGGGTGAGGGCCCGGTCGACGAGCTCGGTCCCGCCGAACTCGTGGAGGAGTTGGAGAGGGAATCCGAGCTCGGCCCCCGTGACGACGCCCTCAGCGACGAGGCCGCGCACGATCCCCGCCTGCCGGTGGGTGGCCTCGGTGCCGTGCCAGTAGAGCCGGTTCAGCTCGTCGAGGACGACCGTCATGTCCCCCGCGGAGAGCATCGCGGAGTCGAGGATCATCCCGGCGACCCGCTCCGGATGGAGCACCCCCAGGCCCTGCGCCAGGTAGCTCCCATAGGAGGTGCCATGGATGAGGACCCGGTCGATGCCCTCCGCGTCGAGGACGGCGGCGATGTCGTCGAGGACCGCCTCGACGCCCATGTCACCCCGGCCGAATCCCGCCCGGGACAGCCCCACGCCCCGGTGCTCGACCATCACCAGGTCCAGCCCCAGCCGCGCCGCACGGTGCCGCAGCCCCCGGTACGGCCACACGGAGGCGACGCCCGGGCCGCCGGGAAGCACCAGGACCACCTGCCCTCCCGGCGGCCCGGTGCGGGTGTAGGCGATCTCGGCGCGACCGTCCGCGAGGGGGCGCTCGATGAACCGCACCCCGCACCGACGGATGATGCGGTTGCTCCTCACGAGACGAGGTCGTCGACGACGTGGGCGAGCAGGTCGCGGGCCTCGGCCACCGTCGTGCCGGAGTCGGGGGTGAGGATCTCCAGCCGCAGGCCGGAGATGAGGGCGGTGAGCATCAGCGCGGCCTCCTCGATGCTGAGTGGCTCCCGCGCAGTGCGGAACCTGCTGATCCGCTCCCGCGGTCGCAGCCGGGCCCCGTCGGCGACGAGCTGCTCCAGCCAGGCGGTGACCTGCTCCCGGGTGCGGCGGGTGGTGGCGGCGAGGTGTTGCCGGCTGGTCTCGGTGGCCTCGGCGCCGATCCCGGCGTGGTGCCTGGCGAACCACATCTCGTGGTCCCGGCGTTCGTCGGGGAGGAGCTGTCGCAGGCAGGTCGACAGGCGCTCGGCGGGGGCGAGGTCGTGATCCCGGAGCGAGGAGTCGTCGACGGTGTCACACACCAGGCGGTCGAGGACCGCGACGTGGAGGGCATCCTGGCTGGGGAAGTAGTGCCGAAGCGTCCCCATCCCGATCCCGACGGCCCCGGCGACAGCCCTGACGGTCACCGCGTTCAGCCCGGAGCTTCGCGCGAGCCGGCAGGCCGCCGCCACGATCTGTTCCTGCCTCGTTGCCATGCAGCCAACCTAGCACGGCGTGCTATTGGCGGTCGCGGGTCACCGTTCCGGCGCGTCGAGGCCAGCCCGCCTACCACTTCTACACTGTCCACGTGAGCTCTCCCCGGATCGGCACGGTCTACGGCATCTTCGACCACCGGCACCAGCGCTGGGGCCTGGCGCAGCTCGTCGGGGTGGGGCCGCGGACCCGGTCCTGGCTGAGCCTCGACCACTTCGAGCCCGACCTCCCCACCACCCTCGACGGCCTCGGCCCGCTGCACGCCCATCGGTACGGCTACGAGGGGGAGATCACCGTCATCACCTCCGACGCCCACATCCCCCGCTACTTCCGGGAGCTGGGGTGGTTGCCGCCGTTGGTGACGCAGTGGCAGGAGTGTTACGGCTTCTTCCGGGCGAGCGAGGCCGGGTACGAGTGGTGGTGGCAGCAGCGGGGCGGACCGGCGATCAAGGCCGAGCTCGGCGACCGCCCGGCGTGGCTCACCCTGGGCGGCGTCAGGCAACGGGTGCCGAGGAGCTGGATCAACGACGAGGTGCTCGACGCCCCACTCGAGGAGCTGAAACAGCTCCGCCTGGCCACCGGGATCACCCTGGAACGCCCCTACCCGCACCTCGTCGAACTCATCACGGCCCTGCCCCTGCTCCACGAGGTCCACGTCGAGGCGGCCCTGCCGGAACTGCGCCTCCCGCCGCAGATCGACGAGCTGACCCTACGGTTCCCCGTCCCCGTCGAATGGGACGGCCCCTGGCTGGAGCTGACCACTCCCGCCGTCGTCCCCCTCCCGGGCGCGACGGAACTGCACCTGACGGGCGACCACTTCGATCTGGCCGAACTCGCCAGCAGCTACCCGAGGCTGCACGCCCTTCATCTCGACGGCGCCCCGGCGATGGTCGCGAACATCGAGGCGCTCACGTCGTGGCCCGAGCTGCGTCGCCTCACCATGTCCGACTGCTTCGGCTTCGACGCGCTCCCCCACCTGCCCCAGCTGGAGCACTGCCACCTCCGCAGCATCCCCGACGCGGCGGGGCGGGCCGCGCGTCGCAGCTACAAGGGCGTCGACACCGAGATCCGGCAGCTGCGCACCCCGGAGTGGGTGGCGGAGAACTGGCACAACCCGTTCCGGGAGTGGGAGGAATCCCCGCATCGCTCCTCCCGGTTCGCCAAGCGCGCCTTCACGGCCTGGAAGGAGCACCGTCGCCGCCTCCTCGACGCGGCCGAGGAGGCACCGGCGGCGGCCTGGCAGGAGCGGATCGCGACGGAGATGCGCGGCATCGCGGCCCAGTTCAACGCCTGGAACCGCTCCGCATGGATCGAGACGGAGGAACGCGACACCATCTTCGAGGCCTACCGCCACCTGCTGGAGGAGGTCGCAGGGACACGGGCCCTGGACGTCGAGGCGGCGCTGGACGCCCTGGGCGACGGCCTCCGCGACGTCTGAGCCCCCGCCCCGTCAGCCGTCAGCAGCCCTCGCGCTTGCCGATGTTCAGCACCGTCGGCTTCGACACCTCCGCGAAGAAGTCGTTGCCCTTGTCGTCGACGACGATGAACGCCGGGAAGTCCTCCACCTCGATGCGCCAGATCGCCTCCATGCCGAGCTCCGGGTACTCCACCACCTCGACCTTCTTGATGCAGTCCTGCGCCAGACGCGCCGCCGGGCCGCCGATCGAGCCGAGGTAGAAGCCGCCGTGCCTGGCGCACGCGTCGGTCACCTGCTGCGACCGGTTGCCCTTCGCCAGCATGACCATGGAGCCGCCCGCCGCCTGGAACTGGTCGACGTAGGAGTCCATCCGACCCGCCGTCGTCGGGCCGAACGACCCCGACGCCATCCCCTCGGGGGTCTTCGCCGGGCCCGCGTAGTAGATGGGGTGATCCTTGAGGTACTGCGGCATCTCCTCGCCGGCGTCGAGGCGTTCCTTGATCTTGGCGTGGGCGATGTCCCGGCCGACGATGATGGTGCCGCTCAGCGACACCCGGGTCTTGACGGGGTGCTTCGTCAGCTCGGCGAGGATGTCGGCCATCGGCTGGTTGAGGTCGATCCGCACCACCGCGCCCTTGCCGGTGCCGGAGACACCGTCGGTCTCCGCGTCGAGGTCGGCGTCGACGATCTCGGGCATGAACCGCGACGGGTCGGTCTCCAGCTGCTCGATGAACACCCCCTCGGGTGTGATCTTGGCCAGGCACTGCCGGTCCGCGGAACAGGACACCGCGATCGCCACCGGCAGCGACGCGCCGTGCCGGGGCAGGCGGATGACCCGCACGTCGTGGCAGAAGTACTTGCCGCCGAACTGCGCGCCGATCCCGAAGTTGCGGGTCATCTCCAGGATCTGCTGCTCCAGCTCCCGGTCACGGATGCCGTGGCCCGCGAGGTCGCCGCGCTCCGGCAGCGAGTCGAGGTAGCGGGCGGAGGCGTACTTCGCGGTCTTGAGGCAGAACTCGGCGGAGGTACCGCCGATGACGACGGCGAGGTGGTACGGCGGGCAGGCGGCGGTGCCGAGGCTGCGGATCTTCGCGTCGAGGAAGGACATCATGGCGTCGGGGTTGAGGATCGCCTTCGTCTCCTGGAACAGGTAGCTCTTGTTCGCGGAGCCGCCGCCCTTGGCCATGAACAGGAACTTGTAGGTGTTCTCGTGCCCCTCGGCGGTGTCGGCGTACAGCTCGATCTGCGCGGGGAGGTTGTTGCCGGTGTTCCTCTCCTCCCAGGTGGTGATGGGGGCGTTCTGCGAGTACCGCAGGTTGAGCTTCGTGTAGGCGTTGTACACCCCGAGGCTCAGCGGCTCCTCGTCGGTGCCCTCCGTCAGGACGTGCTGACCGCGCTTGCCCATGATGATCGCGGTTCCCGTGTCCTGGCACATCGGCAGCGTGCCACCCGCCGCGATGTTCGCATTCTTCATGAGGTCCAGCGCCACGAACTTGTCGTTGGCCGACGCCTCCGGGTCGTCGAGGATGGTGCGCAGCTGCTGCAGGTGCCCGGGCCTCAGGTAGTGGGCGATGTCGTGCATGGCGGTCTCGGCCAGCAGGGTCAACGCCTCGGGTGCCACCTTGAGGAAGCTCCGCCCGTTCGGCCCCTCGACGACCTCGACCCCGTCCTTCGTCAGAAGCCGGTAGGGGGTCTCGTCCTCACCCAGGGGCAGCATGTCGACATAGCGGAATTCAGGCATTGAACTCTCCTTTTGGGTCACAGGGTGTTCTCATCCTTGCACAGGCCATCGGGGGCACCGACGGGGACCCCTCCACCCTGAGTAGGCTGACCGCCATGGATGAAAGGGAGCAACGCAAGGCCGACGCGCTGCGGCGCCTGGAACTGGCGGAACAGGCGGCCGATCTGGAGGCCTCCCGCGCCCAGGTCCTCATCGACCAGTTCATCCGCGACGCCCGGGCCGCCGGGATCGCCCCGGTGCCGCTGCGCGCCACCACCCTCGACGGGCACGTCGTCCGCACCGACAAACAGGGCTGGTACCTCAGGCAGAACCGTTCCATCGCCATCGACACCGACGGCGGCTACCAGGTCCTCATCGTGCCGGGCGGGTTCATGGCCCGGTTCCGCGGTGTGAAACTCCAGGCGACCCGCCCATCCCTGCAGGTGGGACGGGGCGGCCGCGACGGCGAGACCGGCGATCTCAAGGAGTTCCTCACCTGGGTCCTCGAGGGACGCACGCCGCAGGAGAACTGAGCAGGTCTCGGGTTCGCCTGTCTTGCCCCGGGTTCACCTGCCTTCAGGTGGTTTCGCCTGTCTTGAGTCCGGCGAATCAGCGTGCTGAGGAGGCCGACGGGAGGGAGCGGGAAGGGGGTGACCGACGGATGGGGTGGTCACGAACCGCCGGGCCGCTTCGGCTGAAACGTTTCAACCGCGGTCTCGACGAACCAGGACGGCGGTTCGTGCTCGGACTGCGGTGCGACGTGAACCGTGGCCGCTCGCCCTCTAACGTTCTACCACTGTTGGCCTGACGGGGAGACCGACTAGGCTGGGTGAACCGGACGCCAAGGTCGACGTCCGGAGTGGACGAAAGGTACATCATGGAGACCACGGAGGCAGTCAGCGAAACCAAAGTCGTCGTGAGCCGGGTGACCCGGACCCCGCTCAAGGAGGTGTGGGACTTCATCATGAAACCCGAGGGTGTCGCCGCCCTGCTGGGTGAGGGTGGGGTTCTCGGGAACAAGGGTGAGGACTGGCGGGCCACGGACGGCACGTACGGCATCACCCGCAGCTTCCATCCCCTGGAGCAGATCCGCTTCTCCTGGCACGCGCACGAGGGCGCACCCGCCACCCTCGTCGACCTCCAGCTTCACACCGTCGACGACGGCACCGAGGTGAGGCTCAGCCACGACCACCTGCCCGCCGACGCGGACGTCGCGGCCCTCGAATCCAAGTGGGGCGACGTCCTGGATCGGATCGTCTCGGGTTCCTGACCCGGACCGGAGCACGAGGATGCGCGGGCAGGCGTCCCCCTGCCCGCGCATCCGCTCAACGGGTCACTGCTGCGAAGCCGCCGCCAGCTGGTCGGCGAGATTGAAGACCTCCCGAAGCGGCGTCGCCGCCTGGTCGGCCCTGCCGTCCAACCCGACGAAGAACCGCGACATCGCGGCCTCCCAGCGCGCAGCGACGGGCGAGGCGGCCAGGTAGGCCTGCGCGGCCTCGTCGTCATCGGTCTCGTAGTAACCGATCAGACGGCCCCCCTCGGCGAGGAACAGCGAGTAGTTGCGACGGCCCGCCGCCTCGATCTCCGCGAGCATCTCCGGCCACACCGGGGAGTGCCGGGCGACGTACTCATCCAGCAGTTCGGGTTTGACCCGCAACTCGAAACACACCCTTGTCATCGAACACCTCCTGTGTCCCCGCATGATGCCAAACCCGGCCCCCTCCTGTCCTGCCGCGCAATGGATCTGCCCAACCCCACCCCGCCGACACACGTGTCACACCAGCGGCGTAAAGTCCTGACCACGGTGTCCGGCGACGGGGCCTGGCACCAGACCACTGCAAGGGAGCAACGATGACCGAGGAGCCCAGGAGGGCGGACACTCACGGCAATCCACGACGGCGCTGGGCGCTTCCCGGGGCCGCGATCGGCGCAATCGGGCTCGCAGGATGCTCGTCCGGCGCTGGCACGGGGGGTGGCCACGTCGGCGGCGAGGCGAACCTCCAGCTTCCCGACCTCAACGCGGTGACGATGCTGGGGCTGCCGGGTGGCACCCTGCTCGGCCTGGGTCTCATCATCTGCGCGCTGGGGTTGGCCTTCGGCATCCTCACCTACGCGCAGCTGAAGCGGATGCCCGCCCACGAGGCGATGCGCGAGGTCTCGGAACTCATCTATGACACCTGCCGAACCTACCTGAAGCAGCAGGGCCGTTTCCTCATGCTGCTGTGGGCGTTCATCGCCGCGATCATCGTCGTCTACTACCTCTTCCTCGCGAACTTCGGGGTGGGCAAGACGGCCGTGGTGATCCTCTTCTCCCTCATCGGCATGGGTGGTTCCTACGCGGTCGCCTGGTACGGCATCCGCGTCAACACCTTGGCCAATTCCCGCACCGCGCACGCCGCGATGGCGGGCAAGCCGTACCCGTGCCACGACATCCCCCTGCGTTCCGGGATGAGCATCGGCATGGTGCTGATCTCCGTCGAGCTGGCGATGATGCTCGTCATCATGGTGTTCCTGCCCGGCGAGATCGCCGGTGCGTGCTTCCTCGGATTCGCCATCGGTGAGTCCCTCGGCGCCTCCGCCCTGCGCATCGCGGGCGGCATCTTCACCAAGATCGCGGACATCGGCGCCGACCTCATGAAGATCGTCTTCCACATCAAGGAGGACGACGCCCGCAACCCGGGCGTGATCGCCGACTGCACCGGGGACAACGCAGGCGACTCCGTCGGCCCCTCCGCGGACGGCTTCGAGACCTACGGCGTCACGGGCGTCGCCCTCATCACCTTCATCCTGCTCGGCATCTCCGACCCGCTGATCCAGGTGCAGCTGCTGGTGTGGATCTTCGTCATCCGCGCGGTCATGGTGGTGGCCTCGGGCATCTCCTACTACGTCAACGCGGCGATGACCCGCGCCAGGTACGCGCAGGCCGACGAGATGGACTTCGAGGCGCCGCTGACGAACCTCGTGTGGATCACCTCCATCCTGTGCATCGCCCTCACCTTCGCCACCTCCGCCGCCCTCATCGGCGGGCTCGGCGACGGGCTGTGGTGGAAGCTGTCCCTCATCGTCAGCTGCGGCACCCTCGCCGGGGCCCTCATCCCCGAGCTGGTCAAGGTGTTCACCTCCACCAACGCCCGCCACACCCGCGAGGTCGTCGTCTCCTCCAACCAGGGGGGCGCGTCGCTCAACATCCTGTCGGGTCTGGTGGCCGGCAACTTCTCCGCCTACTGGATCGGCCTGGCCATCACGGGCCTCATGGGGCTGGCCTACCTCATCTCCACCCTCGGGCTGGGTCAGATCATGCTCGCCCCGGCGGTGTTCGCCTTCGGCCTGGTGGCCTTCGGTTTCCTCGGGATGGGGCCGGTGACGATCGCCGTCGACTCCTACGGCCCGGTCACCGACAACGCCCAGTCCGTCTTCGAGCTGTCCACCATCGAGGAACTGCCGGGCATCCACGACGACCTGCAGCGCGACTACGGGATCACTGCCGACTTCGAGCGGGCCAAGCACTTCCTGGAGGCCAACGACGGGGCGGGCAACACCTTCAAGGCCACCGCGAAGCCGGTCCTCATCGGCACCGCCGTCGTCGGCGCCACCACGATGATCTTCTCCATCATGATGGGGCTGACGAACAAGCTCACCACGGGGCTGGAGAACCTGTCCCTGCTCCACGCCCCCTTCCTGCTGGGCCTGCTGCTCGGCGGCGCCGTCATCTACTGGTTCACGGGGGCCTCGATGCAGGCCGTCACCACCGGCGCATACCGGGCGGTGGAGTTCATCCGCAACAACATGCACCTCGACGGCGAGACGAAGGCCTCCGCGGAGGACTCCAACAAGGTGGTGGCCATCTGCACCCAGTACGCGCAGAAGGGCATGTTCAACATCTTCCTCGGTGTGTTCTTCGCCACCCTCGCCTTCGCCTTCGCCGAGCCGTTCCTGTTCATCGGATTCCTCGTCGCCATGGCACTGTTCGGGCTGTACCAGGCCATCTTCATGGCGAACGCGGGCGGCGCCTGGGACAACGCAAAGAAGCTCGTCGAGGTGGATCTGGCCGCGAAGGGGACGGGCCTGCACGACGCCACCGTCGTCGGTGACACCGTCGGTGACCCCTACAAGGACACCTCCTCGGTGGCCCTCAACCCGGTCATCAAGTTCTCGACGCTGTTCGGGCTGCTCGCCGTCGAGCTGGCGGTCGCGATCGGCGCGCAGGGCGCATCGACCGTCGCGCATGTGCTGGCGGTGGTCTTCCTGCTGATCTCCGGCTACTTCGTGTACCGGTCCTTCTACGGGATGCGGATCGGCGAGGACCTGAGAGACATCCAGGTCTGACATCCCATTGGTCAGTGGTGACTGGTTCCGGCGGCGAGGCATCGCCGCCGGTTCCCGTTCCACCCGTTTCTTGGAAGGATTGCCCCATGAGCACGCCACAGCAGCCGTACGACCCCAACGTCCAGGGCAACGCCTGGGAGCAGTCGCAGCCCACCGGCCAGGTCTGGGATCAGCAGTCGATGGAGGCCTGGGGAACCCAGCCGCCGCAGGCCCCCGAGCCCCCTGCGGCCCCAGCCCCGGCTCCCGCCCCGCCGCGGCCGTCATCGGGGTTCATCAGCTCGCTGCTCGACCTCAACTTCTCCTCCTTCCTCACCCTCAGGGCCATCAAGGCCACCTATCTGGTGCTGACGGCTGCGTTCGGCCTGCTGGTCCTCATCGACGTCATCACCGCCTTCACCCGGGATGCGGGGCACGGCCTGGTGCAGCTCCTCATCGGTGCCGTCACCTTCGTCGCCGGGGCCATCGCGATCCGGGTGGTGCTGGAGGTCGCGTTCGCGGTGGTGCGCGGCTCCGAGGACATCCGCAGCCAGCTGACTCCACGATGACCTGATCCCCCGCTCGTCGCCCCCGGTGAACCGGTAGGTTTGGGGCTGTGAGCATCCGCGTCGACACCATCCCCCCCGCCCAGCATCTCGAGTTCATCGAGGCGCTGGGCGAGGCCAGTTTTCTGCAGCTCCCCTCCTGGGGTCAGGCCAAGCCCGAATGGCGCAGCGAGTCCATCGGTTTCTTCGACGGTGACACCCTCACCGGGGTGGGGCTGGTGCTGTACCGCCAGCTGCCGAAGCTCAAGCGGTACCTCGCCTACCTGCCGGAGGGGCCGGTCCTCGACTGGGAACGCACCGACGTCGAGGCCCATCTCGACGCGCTCGTCGCCCATGCCCGTCGCCGGAAGGCGTTCGCCGTGCGGATCGGCCCGACGGTGGTGCACCGACGCTGGCTCGCCCCCACCGTGAAGGCCGCCATCGCCGACGAGCAGATCTCGGTGCTCTCCGAGGCCGCCCCGGATGAGACCACCCTCGTCGGGACCCGGGTGATGCGGATGCTGGAGCATCTCGGCTGGCAACCCCAGGGCGAGGGACACGGCTTCGCCGCCGGGCAGCCGAAGTTCAACTACCAGGTGCGGCTCACGGATGTCGACGGCGCGGCCCTCAGCGACGACGCCCTGCTCAAGGGCATGAACCAGCTGTGGCGTCGCAACATCAAGAAGGCCGAGAAGCTCGGCGTCACCGTGACCCGCGGCGAGCGCGCCGACCTGGCCCGGTTCCACGAGATCTACCTGGAGACCGCAGCCCGCGACGGGTTCGTCGGGCGCGGGCTGGACTACTTCGAGACGATGTGGGACGCCCTCAACCAGGAGACCCCGGATCGGATGCGCGTCTATCTCGCCGAGCACGAGGGCGACCTCGTCGCCGCGACCACCTGGATCCGGGTGGGGCGGCACGCCTGGTACTCCTACGGTGCCTCCACCACCGCGAAGCGGGAGGTCCGCGGGTCGAACGCGATCCAGTGGCAGATGATGCGCGACGCCCGGGACGCGGGCGCGACGGTCTACGACCTCAGGGGCATCACCGAGGGGCTGGCCGCGGATGACCCGGAGATCGGCCTCATCCAGTTCAAGGTGGGCACGGGCGGCGAGGCCGTCGCCCACGTCGGGGAATGGGATCGACCCATCAACCCGCTGCTCCACTTCGCCTTCCAGCAGTACCTGAAGCGACGGTGACATGACTCTCAGCCTCAACATCGACACCCGCGCCTGGCGGGCCAACGTCAGGTCCCTCCACGACGAGTTCCCCGGGCTGGTGCCCGTCGCGAAGGGCAACGGCTACGGCTTCGGCCTGGACGTGCTGGCCCGCGAGGCGGCCCGGATGAACGATGACTGCATCGCCGTCGGCATCGCTCGGGAGGTGGAGGTCGTGCGGGCGGCGGGCTGGAGCCGCGACATCGTCGTGCTCAACCCGTGGCGCCCCTTCGACCCCGTCGCGACTGCGCTGCTGGACGACCCCGGGGTCATCACCACCGTCTCCAGGCTGGAGGATCTCGACCAGGTGTCGCGGTCGCATCCGAGGACCCGGGTGCTGGTGGAGATCAGGACATCGATGAACCGGCACGGCATCACGGCGGAGGAGATCGCCTCGGTGGACGTCTCGTCGGTGACCTTCGAGGGATGGTCGTTGCACTTCCCGCCGACGGGGGTGCTGGCGGAGGCGCAGCGGCTGGCCTCGGCGGCCGTGGCTCATCAGCGTGGGGCGGTGTGGGTGTCGCACCTGGGGGTCCTCGACTACCGGAAGCTGCGGACCCATCTCGGGGTGCGGACCCGGATGCGGATGGGCACGCAGCTGTGGCTGGGGGCGGAGGAGTCGTTGACGACGACCGCGACGGTGCTCGACGTGCACCGGGTCACGCGGGGGAAGCGGCACGGCTACCACCAGGCGCGGGCGCCGCGCGACGGCTGGATCGTCGTCGTCTCGGGTGGTACGTCGCACGGGATCGCACTGTCGGCCCCGCCGTCGCAGAAGAGCCTCCGGTCACGGACGGTGACGGTGGCGAAGGGGATGCTGGATGCAGTGGGCATGTCGCTGTCGCCGTTCACGATCGCCGGGCGGAAGCGCCCGTTCGCGGAACCACCCCACATGCACGGCTCGATGCTGTTCGTCGGCGGGGCCGAGCCGGGGGTCGAGGTCGGCGACGAGATCCCGGTGACCTGCCGCCTCACGACGACGACCGTCGACGAGCTGCGCTGGAACTGATCCTCAGCCCAGCACCGGATCAATGGTGGGGAGCCCCAAGTACTCCGCCGCTGCGGCCATCCTGGCGTCATGTGTGGCGATCGTGATGGGTTGACCCACCAGGACAGCCGTTGCGAGATGCAGCGCATCAAGGGTCTTGACGTGGCGGCCGATGGCTTCAGCCAGCACATGGGTCTCGCGGCTGATGTCCCACAACCCGACACGCGCGAGAAGAGGCTGGGCTTCCACCAGAGGGCGACCGTCCCGTCGTAGTGTTCGAATGATCTCTGTCCGTAGCAGTCGTGAGGAGACGAGGAAGCGGTCCGGGCTCTCAAGCCACCTCAGAAGCCGAGGTCGCTGCGGAACATTCAGGATCGCGCGGAGCGCCACAGAGGAGTCGAGGTAGACGAGGGCTCCCTGCATGACTCAATGATCCCCGCGCATCTCACGGAGCAGTTCCTCGACCTCGGCGTCCGTGTAGGCAGGACCGCCCGGATGATCCGGCCATGGTGGAGGGTTGGGCGAGGGCGGCGTGTAACGGCCCTCACGCTCCAACCTCAACAGCGTCGCCTCGAAGTCGTTGACCGTGCTGATCCGCCAGCGTGGCCTGCCTCGTTCGGTCACGATGACGTCGTTGTCGTCGTCAACCTGCTGAAGGGTGGCGGCCGTGTTCTGGTTCAGCTCGCGTTTGGTGACCGTACGCATGAGACCAAATGTACTACATTCGTCAGACATTCACGGTCAGTCAGTGGATCGCCCATCCCACCGACAGCAGTACCACGACCATGAGGAACAAGGCCCACTGGGCTTGTCGACCGTAGTCCTTCCGCTTTGCCCCGGATGCCACCAGAGTGACCAGCCAGGCGATGAGGTAGCCCACCTGGAGGGCCAGCAGGAGTGCGACTAGCGCCCAGGAGATGGGGATCACCTGGAAACCGAGCAGCAGGATGACCACCCCCTGCACCAACAGGTCGATGCTGGCCATGTGGAAGACACAACGTCCGGTGAGCCAATAGCCGACGTGATCGTCGCCGGTGGCGGGACGGAGCTGGCGCTGCTCCCTGTCCCCGGCGACGGCGTGGACGGCGCAGGCCGCGAGCAGCAGGAAACCGGCGACGAGGAACCAGACGTTCACGACCCGTTCTGCTCGGCACGGCTGCGGATCCCGGCGATCATCTCCCTCCGGATGAGCGCACTCCCGGCCCGGATGAAGGTCCAGTAGGCGCGGAAGAGGACCGCAGCGGAACGGTTCGTCGGCTGGCACAGCGTGCGGGTCTCGACGAGGGTGCGGGAGTCGTCGGTGGGGGTGAGGCGCCACTCCATGCCGTACTTGAGCCACCCCGGCTCGTTGAAGGCGACGAAGTCGTCGAAGGAACCGACGGGGCGGGTACGCGGGACGGGCGACCACGGCTTCCCGATCATCGCGACGACGCAGGTGCGGGGCGGTTCCTGCAGCATAGCCGCGTACGGGGCGAACAGTTCCAGGCAGGTGACATCGTCGGCGACCCGGCCGAGCCCTCGAAGCCGCATGAGGACGCTGCCGACCGGCAGGTCGGTCCAGCGCAACGTGACGAGGGCCTCCCAGACGCTCTCGACGGGGGCAGCCACGACCCCGAGATGCGCGCTACGGACCGATCCGGCCCCGAGGGCCCGACCGAGTGGCCCCAACACAGTTGTTGATCCCATACCCGGCAACCCTACCCACCCTCGGCCAGGGATCAAGGCCGGTGGCGGCCCGGGATTCCGGCGGCCTCGGCCTCCGTCGCCAGCGTCGGCTCGTCGATACCGGCGAGCCGCTCACCGTCGTTGAGGATGCCGCCGATCGGGTCCGGGACGTCCGGGGTGCGGAGGATGTCGCGTCCCGGCTTGGCCGCGTCGCGGAGGCAGTCGACGAGGATCCACAGCTCCACCCCGACCCGCAGCAGCAGGGCCAGCAGGTAGAGGTTCGGGTTGCCGCTGCGCTGCAGCGTGAGATGCTTCGACAGATACCCCCACACCGCCAGCCAGTACAGCACCTGGGTGACGGTGAACGCGATGAGCTGCGGACGCCTGGGGGCCGCCAGGACCAGCGCGAACAGCAGCCACAGCCCGGCCTGGGGGCCGAAGGACGCGCCGAGGAGCAGCGTCGGGAACAGGAACAGGGCGACGACCGTCCCGAGGCGGGGACGCAGCCGACGCAGGTACAGCCACGTCACGATGAGGACCAACGCCAAGCAGGTCAGCATGAAACCGAGGGACCCGGCGGCGCGCACCTCCCAGCCGAGGAACCGCATCGCGAACAGCAACGACCCGTACCCGGCCTCCCGGCTGAGCTCCCCGCGGTAGAAGGCGAGCACCAGTTGGGGTTTGCTCAGCAGCAACGGCAGGTGAACGACGGCGAGGGCCGCGGCGGCGGGACCGAGGAACCGGAACACCTCCCGGACCTGCGTCCGCAACGCCATCGTCAGGGCGACGGCGAGGATCACCGCCACGGCGGTCAGTGACACCCCCGCCGCCAGTCCCAGCACGAGACCGGCGACGGCCGGGCGCGACCTCGCGAACTGGAGCAGTCCGAGCGCGCACAGGGCGATGCCCAGCAGGTCGTAGGAGATCAGCCCCGACGCCAACACCACGGGGGAAGCCGCGATGAGCAGCCCGTCCCACGTCGGGCGTCGGGCCTCCAGGGCGTCGCGGCCGAGGAAGCTCACGCACACCACGAGCACGAGGAAACTCACGAACAGGATCACCACGACGAGCCCGAAGTAGACCTGGGCCTGATCCAGCTGCACGTCGAGGGCGCTGCCCGCGGACCCGGGTGTCGGGACACCGCCCGGTCGCAGCCACTTCGTGAGCAGGACCACGACGAGCAGGACCAGGCCCAGCAGCGGCGGGTGCAGCATCGGGTCGGAGCCGAGCGGCAGGGCGCCCTCGCCGAAGTGCTGGCTCGTCCAGGCGACGGAGATGTCGGAGTAGCACAGCCGGATGAACGCGTCGACGTTGTCGCGGGACGAGGTCTGGATGCACGGCAGCTGCCGCACCGTCAGCACGAGGAACAGCAGCGTCGCGACGAGGATGCTCCACAGGAGCGGGTTGAACCAACGCCCGGCGGGGCGGGCGAACCTGCCCATGGGACCGCCGAGTCCGGCGAGCAGCGCATTCCTCATGCGTCAGAACCTACCGGTTCCCGGGCGCGGGATCGTCACCTCCGTCCTGCTCCTCATCGGGGGGTTCGGGCTGTTCCTGGCTGGGCGTCGGGGTCGGCCTCGGTTCCACGGGTGAACTGGGCTCCGCCGTCGGGGCCGCCGACCTCGTGGGTTTGGACGTGGGTGAGGGGCGGGGTTCATCCGGCGGGGGCGCCGACGCCGTGGCCTGGGCGGTGGTGGGTGGCGCGGGTTGCGGCTCCGTCTGCTCGGCGGAGGCGACTGGTGCCTCGGTCTCCGTCTCGGACGGCTCCTCGGTGGTCTCGACGATGCTGGGCTCGGCGGTCGCCGTCGGGGAGGCGGACTGTCCCTTCAGCCGTTCGGGGGTGTCGAAGTCGAGCTTCTCCATCCCCTCGGATGCGGTCGTCATGTAGTCCACCCACGTCATGAGGGGGTAGGAGGAGCCGAAGAAGGTCTGGTCCTGCGGCCGCTTGTACGGTTCGAGGTCCTCGTTGCCGGAGTCGCCCGCCACGTACATGACGGCCGTGGAGATCTGCTTGGTGTAGCCGACGAACCACGCCGAGGTGATGGTGTCGTCGACGCCGTTGGTCCCGGTCTTGCCCGCCACCGGCCGGTCGAGCGCGGAGGCCTTCTTGCCCGTGCCCTCGGAGACGACGGAGGTCAGGGCGTCGGTGACGTGCGCCGCGACGTTGGCGTCGATGTTCTGGGCGGGTTCGTGTTTCGCCTCGTAGAGGACGTTGCCGTGCCGGTCGGTGACCTTGGTCACGAAGTGGGTGGGCTTGTACCGGCCGGAGTCGGCGAGGGTGGCGTACGCGTTGGCCATGTTCAGCGGGCTGACCTCGGCGGCACCGAGGGCGATCCGGTTGTTGAGGTCCCAGCCGGGGCCCTCCGGGGCGCCCGCGTCGTTGGCGGCCTTGACGACCTCCTGGGGGCCGTTGTCCATCTCCTGGGTCATGTCGACGAAGGCGGTGTTGATGGACTCCGCGATGGAGCGACGGAGGGTGACGTCGCCGTACTGGTGGCTGAACTCGTTGCGGATGGGCACCGGGTCGCCGCGCGGGGTGAAGGTGTCGCCCTTGAGGATGCTGTCGAGGGTGTAGCCGTTGCGCAGCCCGGCGATGGCGGCGAAGGTCTTGAAGGTCGACGCGGCGGGGCGGGGGGTCGTCGCCCAGTTGCGGGAGTTCTCGACGTAGTCGGGGCCGCCGTACATCGCGAGCACCCCGCCCGTCGCGGTGTCGACGGAGGCGAGGGCGACGTGCAGTTGCGCGGGGTCCTGCGGGGTCTTGGCGTCGGCGGCCGCCTGCTCGGTGTACTGCTGGGCGGTGGCGACGGCGTGGTCCTGCATCGTCTTGTCGAGGGTGGTGACGATCTTCAGGCCGCCGCCCTGGACCTGCTCCTCGGCGAAGCCGAGCGATTCGAGTTCCGCCTCGATCTGGGAGACGAGGAAGCCCTTGGGTCCGCCGTAGCGGTCGGACTTGGGGACCTCGGGGAACTCGGGGAGGGCCCCGTGGACGGCGTCGTGGTCGGCCTGGGTGATGTAGCCCTCGGCGAGCATCTGCCCGAGCACGTACTGGTAGCGGCCGAGGAGGCGTTCGCGGTGCTTCTCACCGCCGGAGGGGTTGAACCCGGCCGGGTTGTTGAGGATGGCGGCGAGGGCGGCGGCCTCGGAGAGGCTGAGTTCGGCGGCGGACTTGAGGAAGAAGGAGCGTGCGGCGGCCTCGATGCCGTAGGCGCCGCGTCCGAAATAGATGGTGTTGAGGTAGCCCTCGAGAATCTTCTCCTTCGGCACCTCGCGGCCCATCTTGATGGCGAGGATGAGTTCCCGGACCTTGCGTTGGGCGCTGCGTTCGGAGGTGAGGTAGAGGATCTTGATGTACTGCTGGGTGATCGTCGAGCCGCCCTGGACCTCGCCGCCGCGCAGGATGTTCCACATGCCCCGGGCCATGCCGGAGATGGAGAAGCCGGGGTCGGTGAAGAAGGAGGAGTTCTCCGCCGCGACCACCGCGTCCTTCATGACCTGCGGCATCTCGGCGTAGTCGAGGGTGACGCGGTTCTGCACGGCCAGCGACCCGAGCTGCGACTCACCGTCGCGGTAGTAGATGAAGGTGGTGTTGGTGGTGAAATCGCTGTTCGGGTCGGGCAGCTTCGTGGTGGCGTAGAGGTAGAAGAAGGTGCCCACTCCCGTGAGCCCGATGAGGACGAACAGCGCCAGGAACCCCAGGGCGATCCGCCCGAGGATCCTGCGGGCGCGGGGCTTGCCGCGCCGGGCCTTCGGCTTCTTCTGCTCAGACATGTCTCCAGCCTAAAGGTTCATTTCAAGATGGCTCACCCCGCGGTACACCAAGGTTGGCCTGCCATCCGTTCAGCCAGAGCAAAGTTCAGAGGGTGCGCGGAGAGGGGATCGTCACGAGGATCGGCACGGCAGCCTCCCGACAAGGCGGTCGACGGGCACCGACGCGCCACCCGTCGACCCACCCCGACCACCGGCACGAACCGCCGCCCTGCGTCCACGAGGCCCCGTTTGAAACGTTTCAAGCGAAGCAGAACGGCGATTCGTGACCCCCTTCCCCAACCAGCTGATCCAGGAGCTCCACGCAGGACAGGCGGCCAGGTGGGGGACCGGCCTGGACGACCTCCAGCGACGGGACCGCTGTAGATTCAGCACTGCCGACGTGATTCCCCGAGGAGACGACATGGGCTTCATCGACCACGTGGTCGGGATGGCCGAGAAGGCGCGCCGCGCCGAGAACGACCCCGACGCCGACACCCGGCGCTGCGCCGTGGAACGCGGCTCGAGGTGGCGTGAGGTGCTCGCGGGGATGCTGTCCGGCAGGCTCCGGATCGGCAGCCGCACCCCCGTCGAGGACCTCCCCGTGTGGGTGACCCCCGAGGTGGTGCGCGGCGGCTTCGTCACCGGGCGTGCCCTCGCAGCCAACCCCCTCGACCCCGACGAGGCGGAACTCGCCGACGAGCTCGGCCTGCCCCGGACCCGCCGCGCCCTGTTCGACTGGTGGATCAGCCCCGAGGGCCGGGCCGTCCTCCTCTCCCTCCTCGACGACGACGCCTTCTCCGCCCACCTCTCCGAGCACACCGCCCTCATGGCCGTGGCGCTGCTCCACGACCGCGGCGACGAGGAGCGGGCGGCCCGCCTCATCGCGGAACTCGCACCGTTCCGCGACCGACTGCGGTTCGTGCCGCACGCCACCACCCCATCGACCGCCACACCCGGCACCGTCCACCGCCACACCGTGGCCCGCGCCCGCGCCGACCTGGCAGGCTTCCGAACACCCTGGAAGGTGCTGGCGCAGCAGGAGGCTCTCACCGTCTGGATCCCGCTGCGCGACGAGGTGGTCACCTTCCTCGCCGAACTCCTCACCCGGGACGAGCCCCGCCCCGCCGACCTCGAACGCGCGGCCCGCCTCGTCGCCATGTACCGCGACGCGCTCCGCACCCACCCCCATTGCCGCAAGTACCGGCGGCGGGGCGAGAACCTGCCCCTGCTCATCGAGGAGCTGGAGCAGCTGGGCTCCGCGCCGTGGCCCTCGCGGCGGGCACGCCGCGTCCTCGACGACATCGAACGCAAACGGGGCCTCCCCCACAGCGACCGCGCCCGTCGACTCCGCGCCGAGCAGGACGCCCAGGCATCCCGGCCGTTGCACGCGGAGATCGGGGCGATCCTCGCCGACCGTCTCTCCGAGCTCCGCGACGACGAGGGCATCCCCGACGACCTCCTCGACGACCTCACCGCGCCCATCACCGTCGACGAGGCCACCGCCCGCGTCCCAGCGGGCACCGAGGTGCCCGAACGTCTCGGACTCAGTCTCGAACGGGCCGTCGCGCGCCCCCTCCGCCTGCTCGCCCACTCCCGGGGCATCATCCCGTCGTGCGAGGTGCTGGCCGAGGTCGCGCCCCAGGTGACGGCCTGGCGGCTGCGGGAGGGACGTGACGTCCGGGTGGGTCGGCTCCTCGGGGCCACCCACCTGGCCTTCAGTCGTCGACGCAGCCTGCTGCTCACCGACCTGCGCCACCAGGTGGGACTCGACGAGCTACCGTGGATCCGCGACCTCCCCGGCGCCGACCACGACCCCGACGCGCTCCGCCGGGCCGCTTGCGACCTCGCGGCCCGCGCCCTCGCCTCCTACCCCTTCACCCCCTTCCCCAACCAGCTGATCCAGGAGCTCGACCACCTCACCCGGCAGGCGGGCGACGACCTCCCGTGGACCCGCGAACTGGCGGCCGACATCTTCGAGTGCGCCTTCAGCCCCACCTTCGCCCGCGCCGCCCGCGAGGCCGCCCCGCTGCTGCGCGGCACCCTGTACGAGCGCTACTACGGCCTCGACACCGACCTCCTGAGCCGCGTCGACGCCGCCGCGTTCACCCGCTGGTGCCTCACGGCGGCCCCTCCGACCTGGCGGCCCGGCGAATGGTCGGTCGCGGTGCACGGGGCGATCATCGAGCGGCAGCAGATCGCCACCACCCACAACCTCGCGACGGCGGTCGCCCTCGGGGTCGAACCCGTCGACGGCTGGGAGCAGGCCGGGAACAGGGCGATCGAGTACGCCCTGTGGCACCTGCGACACGACCCGGAGCCGCGTCGGGCGGCGCGGGCGTGGCGGCAGGGGGTGTTCCACCTGTCGATGGCGGGTCTCGACGCGGTCCTCGAGGGCCCCTGGTGGAAGGACCTGTTCGCCGACGACTGCGCCCACCTCCGCGACGACCTGCAGCGCGCCATGGCGGGCGAGCCGGTCACCCCGCTGCTCGGCTGGCGGGTCAGCTGCCCGTAGCGGGCAGCCCCGGGCGCGACCTGCGCGTCGGCTCGGACGGCTGCCGCTCCGGGGCCTTCCCCGGCGCGGTGGCCGACGGGGCCGGTGCTGGGGTTCCCGGGGTCGGGGTCGGGCTGGGTGCCGGGCTCGGGACGTCCTCCACGGCCTCGGTGATCCCCTCCTTGTCGGTGGTGGGGATACCGGGGTCCGCGTCGCACACGTCCCCGACGCCATCGCCGTCGTGGTCCTCCTGCCCGTGGTTCGCGGCATCCGGGCAGTTGTCCTGGGCGGCGGGGATGCCGTCGCCGTCGCTGCTGACATCGACCTCAGCGGTACCGACGGCGGTGCGGCCCTGCGAGTCGGTCACCCGCAGCGCGACCTCCCCGACGAACTCGTCCGGCCAGCTGTGGTCGAGGGTGGGGCCGCCCTCCACCTCGAAGACGCCGTCGCCGTCGAGATCCCACTCGAAGCGGTCGAGGGTCCCGGACGGGGTGAAGGAGGCCCGGCCGTCCAACGTCACCGACTCCCCCGTGGCAAGGACATACGGCCCCTGGATCCAGGCGAAGGGCTGCTCGGCCGCGGCCGGACGGGCGTCGTCGTCGAGGGTGGCGACGTGGCCGAGGGTCACCGGACGGGTGCTGTCCGGCACCCCGACCCGGTTGCGCAGCTGGGCGGCCAGCTGGTCGTGACCGATGAGGTTCGGGTGGTACCACTCCTGGTACTCCCACGAGAACCGCGACTCGGTGCGCCCGGACTCCCCAAGCCGCCCCTCGGTCTCCAGGAACTCGTTGAGCCAGCGATAGTCGTTGCGGGAGCCGGAGCTGGGGTCGGGTTCGTGACCCGCGAACGCCGACTGCACCGAGTCGATGTAGCTCACCCGCTGCCGGGACCCGGCGTTCCACTCGGCGACGGTGGCGGCCTGGGCCTGCGCGGCCTCGGCGCCGACGGAGCGCACCTCCGTCGCGGCCGGGTAGTTCAGCCGCTCCTTGCACCGACCCCAGCTGCGTCGGAGGCATTCGCTGAGGACGTAGCCGGGACGGTCGAGGCTGAGGTGGGGGTAGCCGATGAGCACGATCCGCGCGTGGTCGCCGGTCAGCCGTTCGTCGAGGGCGCGGAGCAGCCGGAGCATCCGGTCCTTCAGGTCCCCCCGCACGAAGGTGCGCGCCCGGTCGACGGCGTCGCGGCAGTCGGTGGCGTCGCGCATCCCGACGACGAAGCACTCGGAGAGGATGCTGGCGAAGCCCGCGTCGTTGCCGCCGATGGTGAGCATGACGAGGTCGGCCTGACGCGGCACCTGAGGGATCTGGTTGCGGATGACGTCGTCGATGGTGTTCCCGGACCAGGCGAGCACCGTCAGGTTCGCGTGGACGCCCTGCCCGTTGAGCCAGTCGACGTAGCGGTGGCCCCAGTTGGCGCGGCTGCGGAAGGAGCCCTGCGGCCCGTAGTACGACCCGGCCCCGTTCCCTGCGGAGTAGGAGTCACCGAGGACGACGACGCTGAGCTGCTGCCCCGCGCGGGGGTCGGCGTGGGACGGCACGGTGCCGAGCATCAGCACCGCCGCGATGAGACAGGCGAGGAACGTGGTCAGGCGGCGGGCTGCGGTCATGGTTCTCCTCGGTTCACTGGTAGGTCAGGGTCACCCTCAGCCCCGGCCCGGGGCACTCGTCGGCGTGGGCGTCGACGAGGAGCACGAGCGTGTCGGAGCCGTGCGACTTGTGGGCGACGACGGTGTTCGGGGTGCTGAGGTCGGCCTGCTCCGTCCATCCCTCGGAACGGGCGGTCGCCAGCACCTGGGAGACGGCGGTGTCCCCGTCGACCTCCAGGGAGAAGCACCTCGTGACATGGGGCTGGCCGGGTTTGTCCTTGTCGGGCCGGGATTCCTCGGTGGAGACGACTGCGAGTCCCTCCCAGTCGGTCTTGGAGATGGACTCGCGACGCAGCACGTCGAGCAGGGCGGCGGCGTCGCTCTGACAGGCGCTCAGGGCGAGCACGGCCCCTAGGGCGACCAGTGCGTGGATTCTCACGACCCCCACCTCCCATCGGGTATCGACGTTGATCCCTTGTCGTTGACAGCAGCCTAAGCGTTGCCCCGCGGGGCCGCAAGGGTGCGGGGACGACTCCGAGATCCCCTGACGGGGGCGGGCCCTAGGATTCGGCCATGGACACAGCGTGGGACCGAATCGAGGACCTCGTCCTGACCGAACGTTCGATGCAGGAGATCGTCCCGCTGCTCCGGGACCTCCCGGCGCCGTCCGGTTCGGCCGCGAAGCGGCTCAGCGACCTGGGCAAGCGGATCTGGCAGGAGACCGAGCCCGGCCAGCGGGCGCCGTCGCATGGCGCCAGGGACCGGTCCCAGTCGCGCCTCCACGTCGTCGCGGCCGCCCTGCCGTTGACCCCGCTGCAGTTCCTCAAGCACTCGGACAAGCGGGATCTGCTGCCGCTCCTCGACGATCCCGCCACCCGCGACGCGGTGCTGGAACTCTTCGCGCGACGCGGCGAGCAGTGGCTGACGGAGTACTGCGAACGCTCGTACTCCTCCGCTGACAACGCCGTTCGTTCCAGCACACTGGCGCACCGGTTCCCGGTCCTGTTCGACCTGCCGCTGCCCGCCGATCCCCGCTACTGGCGGGGCTGGGTGGCGGGTGACCCGTTCCCCCGCCCGGGCGTGCGCTGGCAGGAGTACTTCCTCGCCGCCTGCGCCGCCCCGGAGGCGTTCCAGGGCTCCTTCCTCACCCGCGACGAGCACCGGCGGCGGGTGAGGATCGACGAGCTGCGCACCGTCGAACCCATCGACGACGACGCCCTCCTCGACGCCCTGGTGCGCGCCGTCGCCCGCCTGGAGCGGCCCGCGAACCAGCGTCACCTCATGATGTGGCTGGAGGACCTGGGGCTGCTGCCCCGCCTCCACGAGAAGGCCGACTTGCTGGTCACCCTCATCTCCCTCCTCGACTCCACCGTCGTGAAGGAGCTGCTGGCGCAGCTGCTGCCCGACGCCACACCCGAGCGGCTGGCGGCCCTCGCCCCGGAGGTGCTGAGCCGCAAGGAGAAGCTGATGCGGCGGCAGGTCCTGCGGGCGCTGAAGCGGATCGACGCGCCGTCGCCGGAGCTGGTGGAGCTCGTCGCGACGGCGACCGCGGACCCGGACGCGGAGATCGTGAGGCTGGCGGCGGGACTCACCGAGGCCTGGGGCGGCACCGCGACGGTGGGGCTCGGGCTGTGGCAGGAGCCGTCGCTGCCGGAGGTGGTGGAGCTCGACGAGGTGAGGGCCTCGGATCTGTCCGGGCTGTTGGGCCGAGCCGTGGAGCAGGATGACCTCGCGGTGGGTGGAGAGGAGCTCCTCTGGATGGAGCAGGTGTTGGCCGCACTCGTGGCTCATGGGCATGAGCACGGCCGGGCGGCCACCACTGTCCTGGTGGAGGACGCTCTGACGGCCAACGTGAATCAGTCGCTACCGAGGACCCTGCTGAACATCTGGGTCGAGGCGGAGCACGGCAACGGCAGGTTCCCTCTGCCCGGATGGCGGGACGGCCTGGACCGTTGGGCCGCGGCCAGGTTCCGTGACGCTCTGCGCGCGGTCGGCGACATCCCGTGCCTGCTGTCCACTCCGACACACACGGATGGCCATCTCGCCTGGCCGGTGCTGGTGGCGCGGCTCGAACGGTACCGGGAGGCCGGGGTGGAGCCAGTCGCCTCGGACCTCCACGTCGCGTTGGGCCGGGTCTTCGACGACGACGGCTCGCCCGTCCCCGTCGCCGAGGAGACGATCTCAGCGTGGCGGGCCTCCCCACCCGGAGAGCCGAGCCTGATGGTGGCGGAACAGTCATTGCTCAAGCGCATGCTGAAGGGGCAGCGTCACGGATTCAAGGTGGTGGGCGATGAGTCGCCTCTGCTGGATGTTCTGGATCTGGGAGTGCCGTGGAATCGTTCGCCGTGGTGGAGACCAGGGCTGACCGACTTCGGGTGGGGTGTCCGGCTGCTGCCCCGCCATCCCGGCCAGGCGTGGGGACATCTGTTGCGGTCCCGAAGGCAGTGGTCCGCCGCGTCCTGGTTGATGGCGATCGGCGGATCGGTGCCCCGGCTCGGAGCACTGGGCTCCTTCGCAGCGATGGTCCTGACGGCGACCGGACAGCGGGAGCAGGAAGAGGAGATGGCGACGGCCCTGGTCACCCTCTGGGACGAGGGCCGGGTCACGGCCGACGATCTCGTCCAGGCATGGCACTCACCCTGGTGGCAGGAGTGGTGGTGGCGCGGTCAACGGAACCCGTTGCCAACAGCACGGGTGCTCGTCAAGGCGGCCGAGCTGGGCGGGCTGCAGCTGGCCTGGCCGCTGCTGACCGAGGTGGCGGAGGAGATCGCCGCGATGGATCCACTGCCGAAGGAGGCCCACACGACGCTGGAGGCCGTGCTCCGTTACCTCCCGGAGGTTCCCCGGATGCCGCCCCTGCCGGCGATCACGGCCCTGGCCGAGCGCAGCTCGTCGTCGAAGGCGATCCGCGCGGCCAAGCAGATCGCGAAACTGCTGACCCACCCGTCCTGAACCACCCGTCCTGAGACCCCGCCCTCCCGTCGACCTCGCTCCCCCGTCGTCCTCGCCCCCCGGCAGGCACGAACCGCCGTTCTGCTTCCGCGAGACCAAGATTGAAACGTTTCAAGCAAAGTGAACCGGCGATTCGTGACCGGACCAGGGCGCGGGCGCAGCGGGACGGGGTGGGCCCGGACGGATGTCCCCAACTTCGCGCTCCCGCTCGACAGCGGCTATGCTGTCGAGGTACTCGGGGCATTAACTCAATTGGTAGAGTGCCACCTTTGCAAGGTGGAAGTTAGGGGTTCGAGTCCCCTATGCTCCACAACCAAACCCTTGCCATCGTCGATGGTTTCGGTGTCGAGGTAGGCGTATCACGGTCGACCAGGACCGTGGTGGGCCCGCGGTCGGCAGCGATGCAGCGATGAGTGCCAGCCCACCCTCTGCTGTGAAGGTGCCAGCAGGGAAGAGGGATGTGCCCCGGATCAGTCCCGGTCGGGCCTGCCCGCCGATCTCGGGAACATTCACCGAGAGGTGCAGGTCCCACCCGCAGAAGACGCCCTTGCGTTTCGGTTCTTCCTGCCCGGTAGCCGTCACGGCGTCGGGGTCGACGGTGTGTGCTGATGCCGCCCGTCTGCACCGGTCTTGGACAGAGCGAAGACGGCGTATGGACGACGGTCGAGCGCAAGTGGAGTTGTGGAGGGGGTCAGTGGATGCTCCACAACTCCTCGGTCAACCAACCCTCTACGAAGCCCATGGTGCTCTCAGGTGTCCATCCGAGCACCGAGGGGAACTTGCCCATGGTCGTCCGCAGATCACTGGCGAAGCGCGAGTCGGGATGGACATGCCGCAGCAAGTAGGCCAAGACTGCCGTCAGGAAGTAGACCTTGTTGGTGTCGGCAGACACGAGGTGGTGCAGTTCCTGTCCCACCATGCGCCTGTTGATCTTGTCCGGTGGGTAAACGGTGCTCCTGTTCCAGATGCGCGCGTTGTGAGCGCAGTGGTTGCGGAGTACGTTCAGGGCCTTCAGCCAGCCGAACAACACCTGCTGATTCTTGACCCCAACCTCCTCCGCGATGCGCCGCGCATCCTTGGGTTGCATCATCCGGTAGAGCCCTATCAGGCAGCCCATCGTCATGAACTCGGTTGCGGCCCACACCGGCACATCACCGTCGTACTTGGTGACGAAGTGGACCACGTAATCCTCGCGGTCTGCTTTACGCTGCAAGGAGTCGTACTCGCTGCGCCAGGTGTCGTACTTCGACCGTGCGTGGTCGAGTCCGTGCCACACTGCATTGCATCGCTGGGGGTCAAGGCCGCTGCAGTCCAGGTGGGCAAGGGGTCCGTGCTTCCCCAAGTGGTAGCCCACCTTTGTGCGAAGGGCGACCTCCAGTGACTGAATGGCAGGCAACAAGGTGCGTCGAAGCCGGTGGTCGAAATCGTGGAGCGCCACGGCATCCGACAGGCACGCGCCCGCCACGAAGTCGTCCGAGCGGTGCACGTTGCCAGCATCGTCGGTGGTGAAGGCCCTCATCGGGTAGGTGTAGGCCGAGAGGCGGTAGTAGCCGATCCGCTTCAGCGCCCGTACCGCATCGCCTTCACGACCAACGTCCAGCCCCCGAGAGGCCAGGAGACGAACCTGCTGGTCGTAAGGCCGGTGGGGCTTGGTGTAGCGCATCACACTATGGTGCCAAAGGAAAACCGACCCATGCACGACAGGTGGCGCAAGGCCGGTTGCCGAGAGAGGGGCCGGTGTTTATGCCCCCATGGTAGCCGCCAGGGCCGACCTCGCGTCAAGACCCCGACGTGCCTCAGCTAGTTTGAGCGCGTGGGTGGGGTCGGTGCCTCAGCTAGTTTGAGCGCGAAGCTTGCCCGTGTGGAAGGCAAGATCCC
>NZ_RQYT01000161.1 GCF_003932785.1 Arachnia propionica
CCCCACCGCTCCACCTCAGCAACCCCGGAGGAGTCGCTGTCGGGGTTGAGGGCGGGGTCGTCGGCGTTGATGTGGACGAACACCGTGGCCTGGGGCAGCATGTCCTGCCCACCCGCCTGCCGGGCCAACACCCCGACCGCCGCGGCGCGACGCTGCCTCAGATCCCCCACCTCGCTGGGGAGGGTTTTCGCAACCTCAGTCAGGGCGTGGTCGAAGTCGATGGCGTCGCGGGGATCCAGGATCCCGTAGAGGGTGCAGTGGCCGTTCTTGACCGCATCGACTGCCACGTACCGGTTTTCCCGCTGCTGCTGTTCCCGCTCCCGAGCCGCTTGGGGGTCGGCGGCGATGATCCATGCTTCGAGGTTGCGGCGGATCCGCTGCCACGACC
>NZ_RQYT01000162.1 GCF_003932785.1 Arachnia propionica
ACCACCGCCCGCTGCACATCCACGTGCTCATGGGTCAGTCCTTGAGCCAGCACCTCGGCCGCGTCCGGCAGCGGCTCCAACAGTTTCACCACCGTCAGGGCCGTCCCCTTCCCCGCCGTCAGCGCCGGAGCAGCAGCCGCCACGAAACCCGAACCATCCAGCAGCCCGGCCTTGGCCAGCCGGGCCAGCTGCTTGATCGCCAGCGACACCGTCGCCGTGATCCCCGTCCCCAGACACCTGAGCAACAGGTCCTGATCCCGGGCCGTCTCTTCGACAGACGGCTCCAACGCCGTCCACATCCTCGAGAACCACCCCGCCCGATACGACGAGAAATCCCGGGTGAGCGCCTCCAGGCAGCACCGCAACACCCGGG
>NZ_RQYT01000163.1 GCF_003932785.1 Arachnia propionica
GGCAGCGGATCCGCCGCAACCTCGAAGCATGGATCATCGCCGCCGACCCCCAAGCGGCTCGGGAGCGGGAACAGCAGCAGCGGGAGAACCGGTACGTGGCAGTCGATGCCGTCAAGAACGGCCACTGCGCCTTGTACGGGCTGTTGGATCCCCGCGACGCGATCGACTTCGACCACGCCCTGTCCGAGGTGGCGAAGACCCTCCCGGTCGAGGCGGGGGACCTGAAGCAGCGTCGCGCCGCGGCGGTCGGGGTGTTGGCCCGGCAGGCGGGTGGGCAGGACATGCTGCCCCAGGCCACGGTATTCGTCCACATCAACGCCGACGACCCCGCCCTCAACCCCGACAGCGACTCCT
>NZ_RQYT01000164.1 GCF_003932785.1 Arachnia propionica
GATGGTTGAAGGCTGTTGCTGGGCACCGGTGTAAGACATGCAGGTCCGGGCCACCTCCGTTCCGTCTTCGAGGGAGATGATCTCGGTCAACCGATCCAACTCGTCGTAGCCGAGCCGCGTCACCGCGCCAGAAGGCAACTGTTCAATGATGAGGCGGCCCCGCTCATCAAAGGCCCGTGCGGTGGTGTTGCCTTCGGGGTCGGTGGCCAACACCTGGTTGCCCCACTGGTCATAAGCCATCGTCGAGTGGTTACCGTCCGAATCGGTGATCCCCACCACCCGGCCCCGGGCATCCGCGACCCACGTGTTCGACCGCGACCCATCCTCATCCGAGACCACCGTCACCC
>NZ_RQYT01000165.1 GCF_003932785.1 Arachnia propionica
GGTGGCGGTCAGGGCGACGACGAAGCACGGGATCGGGAAACGTCGCCGCAGCAGGGTGGCGACGGCGGCCGCTGCGGCGAGGAGCACCCCGAGCCAGAACAGCCACTCCGGGGTCGGCACCGGTTCCGCCCCCGGATCGCCCAGGTGGAGCTGCCAGGATGAGCCGGTCAGGCGGGCCGACAGCAGCGGCAGGACCCACAGCACCAGTACCGTCGGCACCACGATGAGCAGGTCGCGGGCCTCGGTCCCACGTCTTCGGAACATGTCTCCTCCCGGGCCCCAGTCTGTCCCACACCCCAAAACGGGGTTTCTCCCATTCTTCGACCTCAAGGCACCCTCGGA
>NZ_RQYT01000166.1 GCF_003932785.1 Arachnia propionica
ACGAAACCATCACCTACACCCACGACCACACCGGACGCCGCACCCGCGAGACCCACAGTGATGGCCGACGCCGCGACTACACCTGGACCGCCCTGTCACGACTCGCCAGCATCACCACCCACCACGCAGACCGTGTCGAACACACCCGCACCGTCGTCGATGCCCTCGGCCACCTCGCCCACATCAACAACCACGACATCTTCACCGACCCCACCACCGGCACCCTGCTGCAGGCAGGCGATCACAACGTCATCACCGCCGGGCCCCTCACCGCCACCACCAACCACGGCTGGCTCCCCTCCTCCTGGCGCCCCCACCGCCACACCACCCCCACCAACCC
>NZ_RQYT01000167.1 GCF_003932785.1 Arachnia propionica
CCGAGGGTCAGACGGTGACCGTCGTGGTGAAGGCCACGGCGAAGCCGGGGTACAAGATCGATGAGACGAAGCTGCCTGAGGGTTGGTCGGTCGTGAACGGTGAGGTTGTGTTCACCTGGACCGGTGAGGCCGCTCCGTGCACGAAGACCGTGGTTCCGGTTGCCCCGACGGTGACCCCGGGTGTCTGCCTGCCCGGTTCGGAGGTTCCCACCGATCCGACCGTGACCATCCCGGAGACCGAGGGTGTTGAGTACGGCCAGCCCGTGATCAAGACCGAGGGTCAGACGGTGACCGTCGTGGTGAAGGCCACGGCGAAGCCGGGGTACAAGATCGATGAGA
>NZ_RQYT01000168.1 GCF_003932785.1 Arachnia propionica
TCATCACCGCCGGGCCCCTCACCGCCACCACCAACCACGGCTGGCTCCCCTCCTCCTGGCGCCCCCACCGCCACACCACCCCCACCAACCCCTACCAACCACCCACCCCCCACACCACCCTCGCCAACGGAACACTAGGACTCGGCTCGGCCGGTGACATCCACATCCAAGGCCTGGAATGGCTCGGCGCCCGCATCCTCGACCCCCACAGCCGAGGCTTCCTCACCCCCGACCCCCTCCCCCCCACCACCGGCACCGCCTGGGCCCCCAACCCCTACAACTACGCCGGCAACAACCCCACCAACCTCCACGACCCAACCGGCCTCCAACCCATCACC
>NZ_RQYT01000169.1 GCF_003932785.1 Arachnia propionica
GTTCCCGCTCCCGAGCCGCTTGGGGGTCGGCGGCGATGATCCATGCTTCGAGGTTGCGGCGGATCCGCTGCCACGACCACAACCTCAACGCCACGGCGAGTTTGCGATCCAACCGAGCAGCCGCCTCCGCACCCAAGGCATACACGGCTGGCCGGTTCACCACCTCCGCGACCTGCCACCACCTCAACGAGCCTGACAGGAACGCCTCCCACAACGCCGGGAACCGGAACCGAACATCCAGGACGGTTCCGATCTTCTCCAACGCCGCATCCGGGGAGATCTGAAGAATCCCACCCACCTCATGGGCCAGAAACTCACCCACCGACGGAGTCCCAT
>NZ_RQYT01000170.1 GCF_003932785.1 Arachnia propionica
TTGGCGGAGGAGGCGCTGGAGCTGCGGCGGGTGTTGGTGGCGGAACAGCCGGACAGCCTCCGTGCGAGGCGGGATCTGTCGGTGTCGCTGAGCCGGGTGGGGGATCTGATCGGGCATGTGGATCCGGGTCGGGCGCTCCGCTTGGCGGAGGAGGCGCTGAACCTGGCTCGGGTGTTGGTGGCGGAACAGCCTGAGAGTTTGGAGGCGAGGCGGGACCTGGCGGCGTCACTGAGCCGGGTGGGGGATTTGATCGGGCATGTGGATCCGGGTCGGGCGTTGGTGTTGGCGGAGGAGGCGCTGGAGCTGCGGCGGGTGTTGGTGGCGGAA
>NZ_RQYT01000018.1 GCF_003932785.1 Arachnia propionica
AACGCACGGTCCAGTGCGCTCTTCGTCGTCCGCCTTGCCATGAGGTCACCGTGACGATCCTCGTGACGACCCCCCTATCCGCGCACCCTCTTACTCGGTTGGCGGGCGCTCTTGGGTCTGATCAACCAGTGGGTGGATTAGAGATCTTGGGTCGGATTCCTCGCTGGCACTCGCGGTGAGGCACGGCCAAGGGAGCGAAACGTCTGCTCGATGTTTGAGTACCGACCGCTCTCCTGCGGCTCGTTTCACGTGAAACGGTGCTGAGTGGGTCTTAGAGGGTGCGCGGATAGGCGAATCTACTGCGGTCGCCCCGGTGACCCCCTGGCTGTGTTGTCCTCCTTGAACGCACGGTCCAGTGCGCTTTTCGTCGTCCGCCTTGCCATGAGGTCACCGTGACGATCCTCGCAACGATCCCCCTATCCGCGCACCCTCTTACCCAGCAGCCGCCGGCGTCAGTCTCCTCGCCGCTGGTCGAGCCGGGTCCGTAGCTTGCGGAGGACCCGTGTCGAGACCTCCGTAGGGTCCCTGCCTGCTCGGGTTCCTGCACGGTGAGTGAGGGGTCTCGACACGGACGGCTCGCTGGCGCTCGCGGTCCGGCTCGACCAGCCGAGGAAGACGTCCGCATGGGGTCTCGGACTCACTCCTTGTGCTGACGCGTGCTGCGCAGGTCGTTTCACGTGAAACGGTGGCGAGTGGCTCTCATCCAGCGGTGCCTCGCGTCGGCCACAGCCCCGCTGGTCGAGCCGGGTCCGGAGGACCCGTGTCGAGACCTCCGTGGGATTCCCGCCCGGCTCGGCCAACGGAGCGAAGCGTCTGCCAGCAGCGGTGACGAAGGGCAGCGAACTTCAGAGTCGGAGTCCTCCTCCGCGACAGCGACGATCCGTTTCACGTGAAACGACAGAGTCAGTGACGCGCTTGCGCCGGTCGGTCCAGTGATTTCTGTCGTTTCGTGTCATCCGTTTCACGTGAAACGCCGCGGAACTCGCTTGCGTCGGTGCTGGAGTTTAAAGTTGTGCTCGTTCGGAGGAGGAGATCATGGGATTGTTCTTTCGGAAGCGTCGCCAGGAGTCCAAGACCGAGGAGCCGTGGAAGCAGCACGCCAACGTTTCACGTGAAACGGTGGTGCAGCGCTCGAACGGCCCCCGTCGGGCTCTCCAAGAGGAGGGTGAGGACTCCTGGGACTACGTGGATGAATATGGGGTGGAGTACGAACCCGAGGGACCGCCGCTGACCTTGCCGCGCCCGGCCAAGCCGCGAGTCTTCGTCGTCGCGAACCAGAAGGGGGGCGTCGGAAAGACCACCACGACGGTCAACATTGCGTCGTCTCTGGCCTTTGGTGGTCTGAATGTGCTCGTGGTGGACATTGACCCGCAGGGAAATGCCTCGACGGCGCTCGGTATCGACCATGATCCGGGCACTCCCGGCACCTACGAAGTGTTGTTGCAGGGTGCCGAGATCCAGGACTTGGCGAAGCGATCTCCCCACACGCCGAATCTCCACGTGTTGCCGGCTGCCATTGAGCTGGCCACCGCCGAACTTGAATTGGTGAGCATCGCAGGCCGTGAGGCCAAGATGAAGAAGGCCTTGGCCACCTACATCGAGCAATCCGGCGTTGACTACGTCTTCTTCGACTGTCCTCCCTCGCTGGGGCTCCTCACACTCAACGCCCTGGTGGCCGCGACGGAGATCCTCGTCCCCATTCAATGCGAGTACTACGCACTGGAAGGCGTTGCCCAGCTCATCCGCACCATTCAGCGGGTCAAGGGCAACCTCAACGACGCCCTCGATCTCAGCACGGTGCTGCTGACGATGTTCGACAATCGCACCAATCTGGCGTCTGAAGTGGCACGTGAAATCCGCACCCACTTCCCGACCCAGACCCTGGACGTCGAGATTCCGCGTTCCGTGCGCATCGCGGAGGCCCCGAGCTACGGTCAGAGCGTCATCACCTATCAGCCGAAGTCCTCCGGAGCCATCGCGTATCAGAAGGCGGCCGAGGAGATCGCACACCGCGCAGTTACCGAGGAGAAATGATGATGGCCAAGGCACATCAAGGGCTTGGCAAGGGCCTGGGCGACCTGTTTGCCCGTACGGAGGCGGACGAGACGAAGCCCTCCGAGCAGCTCAAGGACGGCTCCTACTTCATGGAGATCCCCCTTGAGAAGATCACCCCGAACCCCCGTCAGCCTCGCACCGTGTTCGACGAGGACGACCTCGCCGAACTCACCGCGTCGATCCGGGAGTTCGGTGTTCTCCAGCCTGTCGTTGTACGTGAAGTCGGGTCCCGATTCGAGCTCATCATGGGCGAGCGTCGCTTCCGGGCCTCCAAGCAGGCGGGTAAGGAGACGATCCCGGCCATCGTGAGGGGCACGGAGGACGACGCCCTGTTGCGCGACGCCCTGCTGGAGAACCTGCACCGGGCGAACCTCAATCCCCTTGAGGAGGCCCTGGCCTACCAGCAGCTCCTGACCGATTTCGAGTGCTCGAAGGAGGAGCTGTCCCAGCGGATCCACCGTAGCCGACCGCAGATCTCGAACACGTTGCGGCTGCTCAATCTGCCAGCATCGGTGCAGACGAAGGTGGCTGCGGGGGTGCTCTCGGCGGGTCATGCCCGGGCACTGCTCGGTCTGTTGTCCCCCTCCGCCCAGGAGCGACTCGCGGAGCGCATCATCGCCGAGGGTCTCTCGGTGCGCAGCACGGAGGAGATCGTCCGGCTCGGTGACGCTCCTGAGGCCGCACCGGAACCGACGACGAAGGTCCGTCGCCTCCCCTCCGAGCGCGAGGCCGCCGTCGCTCAGCGGCTCTCGGATCACTTCGACACCCGGGTCAAGGTGGCGATCGGTCGGCACAAGGGCAAGATCACCATCGAGTTCGCCTCGGGGGACGACCTGGAACGCATCCTCGCCGTGATCGAGGACCGCACGATCTGAACCAAGCAGCGGCAAACAGCTCAAGCCGCTAAGCGCTTGGAGTCTTTGTCGATAAATCACCGCATGGGGTGTCGAACAGGTTGATCCTCTCGCCTGTGACAAGGGATTTTGTCTCAGAGCGATTCTGAGCGACCCGATCCCTCGGCACGGACGTGGGGAGGGCTGAAACCAGCCGGTGTGATCCGATTGCGGGACCGCTTTCTTCTGCTCCGAGGACTTCCCCCCGATGGTCGAGCCGGGTCCGGAGCCTGCGAAGGACCCGTGTCGAGACCGACGTGGAACTCCGCTCGGCTCGAGTTCCAGCTCGGTGTGCCAGCGGGATGGAGGGAGCGCCAGAAATCTGGAACCAGATGGCTCATTGACTCGTGTGCTGCGGTGTGAGGAGAGAACGGTGTCTCAGTGGGTCCAGGACGGCTTCAGCGAGTCTGGCCGGAAACCCTGTTGGCCGACGGAGAACGAGGATCCTCGAGGCTCGTCCTTCGAAGCGGACAGTGACTCGTCCAACGTCTATGCTCTGAGGAGAAGTTTTCACGAAAGGTCCCCCATGAGCGAGCCGTACCCCTCCGGCCCCCAACAGCCCGGTTTCCAGCCCTCACCCAACGGCCAGCCCTATTCTTCTTCTCCTGGCTTTGATGCTCCGCACCAGGGTGGGCCCATGATGCCGCCCAATCCCTACGGTCAGCAGCCCACCGGTTATCCGCCGGCAGGGTATGGGGCTGTTCAGCCCGGGTACGGTCAGCCGACCGGGGCCGGTTACCCGCCTCAGGCAGCCTACGGACAGCCCCCCTACTACGCGGCTGCACCCAAGCGCCCCGGTGCCGCGACGGGGGCCTCGGTGCTCGGCATCATCAGCGGCAGTTTCGGACTGATCATCGGTTTTTTCAGCGTGATCGGAGTCACAGGTGTGGATCTGGCCGCCACCCTGCTCAAGGTGGACAACGAGGGCCTCTACGTCGCCCTGGGCTACATCAACGCCTTCGGCACCTTCCTCACCGCCGTCGCGCTGCTCGCCAGCGGCATCACCTTCCTCAAGGGCAAGGGATACGGGGTGCTCCTCGGGGCAGGCTTCGCCCAGCTGGCCATGGTCACCATCCTTCTGGTGATGCATGTCATGACCGAGACCCTGGCCCTCGCCCCCACGATTCTTGCGTTGTGCATCGGGTACGGTCTGGCAGCCACCATCGTCTTCCTCCTGCTCAGCCCCTCGGCCAAGCAGTGGAGCAAGTGACCACTGATCTCCTCAGGTGCCCGGGCCTCGGCCCGGGCACCTGTCGTTTCAGGGGCTGATGCCCATGGCTTCGAAAATGTCAGGGCACGCCACTACCGTAGGGTGCGCAAGGGATGGAGCACGCAGGACGTGCCTGGACACCGGAGACGACATGGTTCCCACCACCACCGAGGGGCAGCGTGCGGAGCTGCACCGCACCATCTGGCGCATCGCGAACGACCTCCGGGGCAGCGTCGACGGGTGGGACTTCAAGGCGTATGTGCTGGGGATGCTGTTCTACCGCTTCATCTCGGAGAACCTGACCGCCTACATCAACGCTGATGGGGACGACGACTACGCGGAGCTGCCGGATGCCGTTGCGGAGCGAGGCATGCAGGGGATCATCGAGGAGAAGGGGTTCTTCATCTTCCCCTCGGAGCTGTTCGTCAATGTCCGTGCCCGGGCCGCTGAGGACGCAAACCTCAACGAGACGTTGGCACGGGTGTTCCGCAACATCCAGGGCTCCGCGATGGGCCAGCCCAGTGAACGCGCCCTCAAGGGCCTGTTCGACGACCTCGACGTCGACAGCTCGAAGCTCGGACCAACCATCCCCAGGCGGAACGAGAAGCTCGTCAAGCTGCTCAACGCCATCGGTGACCTGCCGCTGGGAAGCTTCGAGGACAACTCCATCGACCTGTTCGGCGACGCCTACGAGTACCTCATGCAGATGTATGCCTCCCAGGCGGGCAAGTCCGGGGGCGAGTACTACACGCCGCCGGAGGTCTCAGAGGTGCTGGCCCGGCTCACCGTGGTGGGACGGAAGCGCGTCAACAAGGTGTACGACCCGGCGGCGGGTTCCGGGTCGCTGCTGCTGAAATTCGCGAAGGTACTGGGGCCGGAGAACGTGGACAGGTTCGTCGGTCAGGAGATCAACCTCACCACCTACAACCTGGCCCGCATCAACATGTTCCTGCACAATCTCAACTACGAGCAGTTCGACATCGCGCACGGCGACACCCTGCTGGATCCGTACCACGAGGACGAGGAACCCTTCGAGGCCATCGTGTCGAATCCGCCCTACTCCATCAAATGGGAGGGCAACTCCAACCCGCTGCTCATCAACGATCCACGATTCGCCCCTGCGGGCGTGCTGGCACCGAAGTCGAAGGCCGATCTGGCCTTCACGATGCACATCCTGTCCTGGCTGGCGGTCAACGGCACGGCGGCCATCGTCGAGTTCCCCGGGGTGCTGTACCGGGGCGGCGCGGAGCAGAAGATCCGCAAGTATCTCGTGGACAACAACTACGTGGATGCGGTCATCCAGCTGCCGCAGGACCTGTTCTTCGGCACGACGATCGCCACCTGCATCATCGTGTTGAAGAAGTCGAAGCCCAGCAACGATGTGCTGTTCATCGACGCCTCGGCGGAGTTCAGCCGGGTCGGCAACAAGAACAAGCTGCAGCCGGAGCATCAAGAGCGCATCCTGGAGCTGTACACCGCCCGGGCCGAGGTCCCCCACGTCGCGTCGCTGGTCAGCAACGAGGAGATCGGCGAGGCCGACTACAACCTGTCCGTCTCTGCGCACGTGGAGAAGGAGGACACCCGCGAGGCGGTCGACATCACGGAACTCAACGCGGAGATCGCCCGCATCGTGGCCCGTCAGGCCGAACTCCGGACCGAGATCGACGCGATCGTCGCGGACCTGGAGGGAGACTCGGTGCCATGAGCAAGCCACCCACCTCATCATCCGCCGAGTACCTGACCTTCGTGGCTGCCACGGGGGGAGATGACACGGCGGTGGAGTTGCGTTACCAGGATGAGAACATCTGGGGAACGCAGCGCATCATGGCTGAACTCTATGATGTGACAGTGCCAGCGATCTCCCAGCACTTGAAGCGGCTGGTTGACGACGGTGAGATCCAACCGGAATCAGTTATTAAGAAATACTTAACAACTGGGCCCGATGGCAAGCAATACATGGTCAAACACTACAACCTCCAGGCGATGGTTGCTGTTGGGTTCAAGGTCAACAATCCCAGGGCCGTTCAATTCAGGCGGTGGGCGTCGCAGATTGTGAAGGACTACACCATTCAAGGGTGGGTCATGGACGTCGAACGTCTCAAGAGTGGTCACCGATTCACCGACGAGTTCTTCAAGCGCCAGCTGGAGCTCATCCGGGAGATTCGTGCTTCGGAGCGGAAATTCTATCAGCAGATCACGGACATATACGCCACTGCTTTCGACTACGACCCGCAGGCTGCGACAACTCGGGAATTCTACGCCTTGGTCCAGAACAAGCTTCATTGGGCAACCCATCGTCACACGGCGGCGGAGCTCATCGTGGAACGGGCCAACGCCGAGAAGCCCAACATGGGACTCACCACCTGGGCCTCTGCGCCCGCGGGAAAAATAGTCAAGTCAGATGTCTCCATCGCCAAGAATTACCTCAGCAAGGAGGAGCTTGATTTCCTGCAGCGCCTCGTGTCGATGTATTTGGACTACGCTGAGCTGCAGGCAACGCGTAAGATCCCCATGTCCATGGAGGACTGGGCCAAACGGTTGGATGGCTTCCTCGAGTTCAATGGATCAGAGATCCTGATGGGCCCGGGGAGAATTTCACATGAACAAGCCAAACTTCATGCTGAAACCGAGTTCGAGAAGTATCGAGTGGTACAGGACAAGCTGTACGTCAGTGACTTTGATCGTTTTCTTGAGTTGGAGGCAAGCGTTGGGCAGACAGCGAATCCTGAGGAGGATGGTGAAGAATGAGCAGGATCGACGACCTGATCGCTGAGCTGTGTCCCGATGGCGTGGACTTCAAGCAGTTGGGTGAGATCGCGGAGCTTGTTCGCGGAAACGGAATGCCCAAGTCGGTCCTGACCGACGAGGGAGTGGGGGCCATACATTACGGCCAGATCTACACTCGCTACGGGGCATGGGCCACGAAGACCATCTCCTTCGTGAGTCCAGAAACGGCGGTCAAGTTGGCCAAGGTTGATCCAGGCGACATCATCATCACCAATACCAGCGAGAACGTCGAGGACGTGGGAAAGGCGGTCGCATGGCTCGGTGAAAAGCAGATCGTCACCGGTGGTCACGCCACGGTCATCAAACACGGCCAAGATGCAAAGTACCTGTCGTACTGGTTCCAAACGAGCTCCTTCTATTCCCAGAAGAAATCCTTGGCCACCGGGACGAAGGTTGTGGATGTTTCGGCCAAGCAACTTCAAAGAGTTCGTGTTCCAGTTCCCCCGCTTGAAATTCAGCACGAGATCGTGAGAGTCTTGGACAAGTTCGCCCAGCTGGAGTTGGAACTGAGGGTGGAATTGGAGGCGGAGCTGAAGGCCCGGATGCGGCAGTATGAGTACTACCGCGACAAGTTGCTGACCTTCGATGAAACGGCGGGGGGGGGGTGGACCTCATTGAGTGAAATTGGGCAGTTCGTTCGTGGGCGCAGATTTACCAAGCAGGACATGGTACCTTGTGGTATCCCGTGTATCCATTACGGAGAAATCTATACCCACTACGGTGTCTCGGCCAGTCAGGTAGTCAGTCACGTGCGTGAAGACATTTCGGGTCAGCTCAGGTATGCGCAACCGGGAGATGTGGTGATCGCAGCTGTTGGAGAAACAGTCGAGGATGTTGGGAAAGCTGTTGCATGGCTTGGCGAGGTTCCTGTTGCGATTCATGATGATTCTTTTTGCTTCCGGTCAGGTCAGAATCCCACCTATGTCTCGTATGTCATGCGGACGACTTCTTTTCGGGAGCAGAAAAACCGTCATGTTTCGAGGGCGAAGGTCAAGCGAATCGGAAGCGAAGGGCTGGGGAAGATCAGAATTCCGCTCCCTCCCCTTGAAGAGCAGCGTCGAATCGTGTCCATTCTGGATCGTTTTGACGCACTGGTGAATCATCTCAGTTCTGGTCTGCCTGCTGAGATCGCTGCTCGGCGGAAGCAGTACGAGTACTACCGGGATCGGTTGCTCACCTTCGAGGAGAAGCGATGATCCCCGACTACCAGACCTGCATGCGACCCGTGCTGGCTCGGCTTTCCGATGGTCAGACCTGGCGGAAGCGGGACCTCGTTGCTGCCCTGGAGGAGGAGTTCCAACTCACCGCGGAGGAACGCGCCGCGCTGTTGCCGAGCGGAAGACAGCGGGTGATCGCCAGTCGGGTGGGATGGGCCATCACCTACCTGGTGAACGCCGGGCTGGTTGAACGCCCTGCCCGTGGCCAGGAGAGAATCACCGAGGCTGGAATCGCAGCCCTCAGCGCCCATCCCGAGCGGATCGACACGAAGACCCTGGAAAAGTACTCGTCCTTCCGTGAGTTCCTGCAGCGCACCCGGGAGGACAAACCCGCGGCACCAGCCGACCAGGAGGCCGTTGCCCCGACCGACCTCATCGCCCAAGCCATCAGTGTCAACCGGGCCACCGTCGAGACCGAGGTGTTGCAGGCCACCTTGAACACCACCCCGGCGGCCTTCGAACACCTGGTCATCCGACTGCTCGGGGCCATGGGATACGGGCAGCGTGGCTCGCTGGAACGCACCCAGCTCAGCAACGACGGTGGCATCGACGGGATCATCAGCCAGGACCCCCTCGGCCTGGACCGCATCTACGTCCAGGCCAAACGCTGGGCCGTGGACCGCACCGTCGATCGGCCCGAGATCCAGAAGTTCGCAGGAGCCCTGCTCGGCAGGCAGGGCGATCGCGGCGTCTACATCACCACCGCCACCTTCACCCGTGGCGCCTGCGAGGAGGCCGAACGGATCAACGCCCGCATCGAACTCATCGACGGCCCACGGCTGGCCCGCTTGCTGGTGCAGCACGGTGTGGGCGTCCAGGTCGAGGCCACCCACACCCTGGTTCGTCTCGACGAGGACTTCTTCGAAGGACTGTGATGGAAATGCGACGACTGCGAACGGGACGGAGGAGCCTGATTCATGAGTTATGAACCCATCGCGATCTCCGCGGAGAGCACCGTCGTCGCCGAGTACACCCCTGAACCCAGCGACGAGACCGCCTACCAGTCCGAGGCCGAACTGGAACGAGACCTCATCCGCATTCTCGAATCCCAGGCCTACGAACACCTCACCATCACGCGAGAGGAGGACCTCGTCGCGAATCTGCGTCGCCAGCTCGAGGCACTCAACTCCATCACCTTCACCGACGCCGAATGGGGCCGCTTCTTCCAGCAGCTCTGCCGAGGCACTGAAGGGATCGCCGAGAAGACCGCCCGTATCCAGATCGCTCCGGTCGAACTCCTTCGCCGTGACGACGACACCAAGAAGAACATCGTGTTGCTGGACCGCAGCCACATCCACAACAACCGGCTGCAGGTCATCAACCAGTACGAGACCCCCGACGCCGACGACGCCAGCCCCGGCGGCGGCCGCCACGCCACCCGATACGACGTCACCATCCTCGTCAACGGGCTGCCGCTGGTCCACATCGAACTGAAACGGCGCGGCGTCGACATCCGGGAGGCCTTCAATCAGATCAACCGCTATCAACGCGACAGCTTCTGGGCCGGATCCGGGCTGTTCGAGTACGTCCAGCTGTTCATCATCTCCAACGGCACCCTGACGAAGTACTACTCCAACACCACCCGGGACCGCCACATCAAGGACAGCCACACCCGATCAGGCACGAAGAAACGCTCCAACAGCTTCGAGTTCACCTCCTGGTGGGCCGACGCGCAGAACAGACCCATCCAGGATCTCCGCTCGTTCGCCAAGACCTTCCTCGCGAAACACACCCTGCTCAACATCCTCACCCGCTACTGCGTGTTCACCGAGGACAAGTCCCTGCTGGCGATGCGGCCCTACCAGATCGTCGCCACTGAGCGGATCCTGCAACGTATCGACGTCGCCACCAACCATCGCCAACTCGGCACCATCGACGCCGGCGGCTACGTGTGGCACACCACCGGGTCCGGCAAGACCCTCACCAGTTTCAAGACCGCCCAGCTCGCCGCCACGATGCCGAGCGTCGACAAGGTGCTGTTCGTCGTCGACCGCAAGGACCTCGACTACCAGACGATGAGGGAGTACGACCGATTCAAGAAGGGGGCAGCCAACTCCAACACCTCCACCGCCGTACTCAAGGAACAGCTGGAGGACCCCGAGGCCCGCATCATCATCACCACCATCCAGAAACTCGCCACCTTCATCAGGGGCAATCGGAGCCATCCCGTCTACAACCAGCACGTCGTCCTCATCTTCGACGAATGCCACCGCTCCCAGTTCGGCGACATGCACGCCGACATCACCCGGGCCTTCAAGCGCTACAACCTCTTCGGATTCACCGGCACCCCCATCTTCGCCGCCAACAGCACCTCCGGCGGCAACCCTCGGCTCCGCACCACCGAGCAGGCCTTCGGCACCAAGCTGCACACCTACACCATCGTCGACGCCATCACGGACAAGAACGTGTTGCCGTTCCGCATCGACTACGTGCGCACCCTCGACGTCGGCGCGGTCGTGGACAAGCAGGTCACGGCCATCGACACCGAGCAGGCGCTGCTCGCCCCGGAACGCATCCAAGAGATCGTCCGCTACATCCTTGACCACTTCGACCAGAAGACGAAACGCTCCTCCCACTACGAGCACTCGGTGGTGACCAACGTCGTCGCAGCCAGCAGGCGACGTCGCAGCGAGGATCTCATGCGGGCCACCCGGCGGGTCCGCGGCTTCAACGCGATCCTCGCCACCTCCTCCATCGACGCGGCACGGCGCTACTACAACCAGTTCCGGATCCAGATGGAACAGTTGCCACCGGACCGGCAGCTGAAGGTCGGGCTCATCTACTCCTACGGGGCCAACGAGGCCAGCGACGACGGGATCCTCGACGACGAGGCCTTCGACACCGACGAGCTCGGCGACGATGCGCGCAGCTTCCTGGAGGATGCGATCCAGGACTACAACGACCTGTTCAGCACCAGCTACGACACCGGTGCGGACGGGTTCCAGAACTACTACAAGGACCTGTCGATGCGGTTGAAGAACCGTGAGCTGGACCTGGTGATCGTCGTCAACATGTTCCTCACCGGATTCGACGCCACAACCCTCAACACCTTGTTCGTGGACAAGAACCTGCGCGCCCACGGGCTGATCCAGGCCTATTCCCGGACCAATCGGATCCTCAACTCGGTGAAGACCTACGGCAACATCGTCGCCTTCCGGGACCTGGAGGAGGAGACCAACAAGGCGCTGGAACTCTTCGGCAACCGGGAGAGCCGCGGGGTGGTGCTGCTGAAACCCTACGGCGAGTACCACGCCGAGTACGCCGAGAAGGTGGCCGAATTGCTGGCCTCTTTCCCGCTGGGGCAACCGATCGTCGGGGAGGAGGCGCACAAGGAGTTCATCCGGCTGTTCGGGGCGATCCTGCGCCTGCAGAACATCCTGTCGGCCTTTGATGACTTCGCGGGCAACGAGATCCTCACCGAACGCCAGTCGCAGGACTACCGCAGCCTCTACCTCGACCTCCACGCTGAGTTCCGGCGCGAACAGGACGCCGACAAGGAGTTCATCAACGACGACGTCGTGTTCGAGATCGAACTCATCAAACAGGTGGAGATCAACGTCGACTACATCCTCATGCTCGTCGCCAAACATCGGGACGAGTTCGGCGACGGCACGGACCGGGAGATCCACGCCGAGATCCGTCGGGCCGTGGACGCCAGCCCGAGCCTGCGCAACAAACGGGACCTCATCGAGACCTTCGTCGAGTCGATCTCCCCCGACGGTGAGGTCGACGAGCAGTGGCTGGCCTTCGTCGCGGAGAAGCGCGAGACAGAGCTGGCGACGATCATCCGGGAGGAACGGCTCGAGGAATCGACGGTGCGCAGCCTCGTCGAGGCCGCCTTCCGGAAGGGTGAACTCCAGACCTCCGGTACGGCCATCGCCCGGGCCCTGCCGAAGGGCATGTCGCGCTTCGATGAATCAGGCGCCCGGGAACGGACCAAGCGCCGGGTGATCGCGCGCCTCACTGCGTTCTTCGACCGCTACCACGGCCTCGGGGCCCACCCGGACGAGGACGACGAGCCGGACAGCTGAACCCGTCGGAAGGCGGGCGAAATCGGGAGGGGGATGGGTGCGACTGGAAGGGTTGGGCGGGAAGTGGGACGGCGGCGCCGCGGTGACCCGAACCTCACCCGAGGCGGGCGCGCGCCTTCTCGATGAGCTCGGCGAACACCTTGCCCAGGCTCAGGTCGGCCGCGTCCAGGGCGAGCGGGACCAGTGAGGTCTCCGTCAGGCCCGGCGCGACGTTGCCCTCGATGAAGTACGGGACCTGGTCGCGCACGATGATGTCGGTGCGGGAGATGTCGCGGAGCCCCAGCAGCTCGTGCACCCGCACCGCGACCTCCTGGGCCTGCTCCAGCACCTCCGACGGCAGGTCGCCCGGCGTGACGAAACGGGTCGCGCCCGCCGTGTAGCGGGCCTCGTAGTCGTAGACCCCTCCCGCGGGACGGATCTCCACCGGGGGCAGCGCCCGCAGCCCGTCGGCACCGTCGATGACGGTCACCGCCAACTCCACCCCGTCGATGAACTCCTCGACGACCGCCATCTTCCCGTACGCGAACGCCCCCACGAGCGCGCCCGGCAACTCCTCGGCCGCCATCACCTTCACCGCGCCCAGCGCCGACCCCGACCGGGCCGGCTTCACCATGAGCGGGAACCGCAGTTTCTCCCCGATCGCCGACATGATCGCCTGGGCGCCGAGCTCCCGGAAGATGTCGTCCGGCAACGCGATCTGCTGCGGTGTGGCGATCCTGCCCTTCGCGACGAGCCGGGTGGCGATCGACTTGTCGAAGGTCCGACGCGACGCCCCGCCGCCCGAGCCCACGAACGGCACCCCGAGCACCCGCAGCACCTCACGCAGCGCCCCGTCCTCGCCGAGCCCCCCGTGCGCCACCGGCACGGCGACGGGATCCTCGTCGGCCTGCAACCTCGCGACGAGCTCCGAGTTGACGTCGACGACCTCCACGTCGAGGCCCTCCTCCCGCAACGCGGCGGCGACCCGCGCCCCGGAACGCAGCGACACATCCCTCTCGTGGCTCAGGCCACCGGCGATGACGAACACGGTCATGACGTCAGTCTCCCATCCAGGTCACACAACGTTCGGTTCGGGGCCGCCGGAACGCTCCGCGTGCGGCGGGGTGGAGATCCCGAAGGTCTGCAGCAGCTCCAGCTCCCCGCGCACGACGCCGGCGAACCGCTCCACCCCGACCGCGATCCGCTCCGACGGCGGGAAGCAGAACGACAGCCTCACGTTCCTGGCCCCCTGCCCGTCCGCGAAGAAGGCCGACCCCGGAACGAAAGCGACCCGCGCATTCACCCCGCGGGGCAGCATCGCCGCCGAGTTCACCCCCTCCGGCAGCGTCACCCAGACGAAGAAACCGCCACCCGGCCGGGTCCAGGAGCACCCCTCCGGCATCTCCCGTTCCAGGGCGGCCAGCATCGTGTCCCGCCGGTCGCGGTACATGTCCCGGTACACCTCGATCTGGTGCCGCCAGTCGTTGTTCGCCAGGTAGTTGCTGATCGCGAACTGAGAGAACACCGGCGGGCACAGCGTCGCCGACTCCTGCGCCAGCACCAGCTTCTCCTTCACCGCGTGCGGCGCACACACCCACCCGACGCGGAACCCCGGCGCGAAGGTCTTCGAGAACGACCCGAGATAGATGACGTCGTCGTCCATCGACCGCATCGCAGGCAGCGGATCCTGGTCGAGGCACAGCAGCCCGTACGGGTTGTCCTCGACGACGAGCACCCCCGCCGCCCGGCACACCTCCAGCACCTGGCGACGCCGTTCCACCGGCTGCGTCACCCCGGACGGGTTGTTGAAGTTCGGGATCGTGTAGAGGAACTTGGGGCGCTTCCCGTCGGCGCGCAGCCGCTCGATGCGCTCCCGCAACGCCTCCGGGACGACCCCCTCCGCGTCGCACTGCACGTGCTCGACGCTCGTCTCGTAGCTGTGGAACGTCCCCAGCGCCCCCACGTACGACGGTGACTCCGCCAGCACCACGTCGCCCGGGTCGCAGAAGATGCGGGTCACCAGGTCGAGCCCCTGCTGCGACCCGGCCGTGATGACGATGTCGTCGGCGTGGGCGAGTGACCCCTCCTCCGCCATCACCTCGCAGATCTGTTCCCGGATGCCGGGCTCACCCTGCCCTGACCCGTACTGCATGATCTGGGTGCCACGGGACCGGATCAACGCGGCCATGTCGTCGCCCAGCTCATCGAGCGGCAGATCCGTGATGTTCGGCATCCCGCCTGCCAGGGACACGATCTCGGGCCGGTTCGCCACGGCGAACAGGGCGCGCACCGCCGACACCTTCAGGTTGTGGGTGCGCTGCGAGTAGTGCTCGACGAAGGGATCGAGCCTCGTGTCATGTCGGGGCTGGCTCACTCCACCAACCGTATCCCCGAGCACGGCATCCCGGAAGTCCCCGCCGACGATCGGACAGAGTTCACCTGCCACTCAGCTTCGCGTAGAACTCGTCCACCAACGCGGCCAGGGTCTCCTGCGACTGCGAGGTCAACCCGCCCACCGCGATCGCGGTCTCGTCGACGACCCGCACGCACATCGGGATGCCGGGGCCCTTGAGCGTGCCGCACGTGGACTCGCCCACCACGACGGTGTTCTCGATCCCGGCCGCGGTCACGTAGGCCTCGACGCTGGTCTCGGGTCGGTACAGCTGCAGCAGCACCTGGTTGGTCCCGTCGGAGTAGTTCGCGCTCAGCACCGTCATGTCAGGGCTGGGTGTCCCCGGATCCTTGGGTTCACCCGCGACGTAGTCCTGCACCTGGACGGGCAGCTTCAGCTCCCACGCGGCCTGGGAGGCCGTCTTCGACGGGTCCGAGGCCGGGGACACCCTCGCCATCGAGTAGCCGAACCAGGCGGCGAAGGCCACCAGGGCCACGACGACGCCTGCCCCCACGGCCTTCAGCCACACCGGCAGGGGCGGCTTCGCGGCCGGGGAGCCGTCCTTCTTCGGCACCGCACGCCACTGCCCGGGCTCAACCGGGGACGGCGGGGTCAGGGCGGAACGACGCGGCACCGCCGGGGCCTCCGACGGGCTCGCCGGGGTGAGGGCGGAACGGCGCGGGATCGGAGCGAACCCGTTGACGTTGGTGGTCTCCGCCGCCGACTCGTCGAGGGAGGGATCCTCCGGAGGCGTCGGTATGCCCCGACGGGGTCGGTCGGGGCCGAGGGACTGCGTGTCGCTCATCAGATCAACTCGTCGATGACCTTCTTGAGCGCATTCTTCGACTTGCCCCCCGACAGGGACTGCTCGACGCGTCCCCCCTTGAAGAACTGCAGGGTCGGCAGGGACAGGATCCCCTGCTGGGCGGCGAGCCCCGGCTCAGCGGAGGTGTCGACCTTCACGAAGGCCACCTGCCCCTCGTACTCGCGGGCCAGCTCGTCGATGATCGGTGCCAGCTGCTTGCACGGGCCGCACCAGTCGGCCCAGTAGTCCACCACGACGGGGATGGGTGACAGCAGCACCTCGTCGGCGAACTGTGCCTCGGTGATGTTCTTGACGCTCATTGTTCTCTCCTTGGAGCTCAGGACTCGTGGGCGGCCAGCCAGCGCTCGGCGTCGAGAGCTGCTCGGCAGCCGGACCCGGCGGCGGTGATCGCCTGACGGTAGGTGTGGTCGACGAGGTCGCCGCAGGCGAACACCCCGTCGAGGTTCGTGGCCTGCGAGCCCTCACGTACGAGCACGTAGCCGCCCTCATCGAGGTCGACCTGGCCCTTGACCAGCTCGTTGCGGGGGTCGTGCCCGATGGCGACGAACACCCCGGCCGCCTCGACGTCGCGGGTCTCGCCGGTGTTCACGTCGCGGAGGGTGACGGACTCGACCTTCGAGTCGCCGTTGATGGATTCGACGACGGAGTTCCAGGCGAAGCTCAACTTCGGGTCCTTCTCGGCGCGATCCGCCATCACCTTCGAGGCGCGCAGCTCGTCGCGGCGGTGCACCAGCAGCACCGAGGAGCCGAAGCGGGTGAGGAAGGTGGCCTCCTCGACCGCCGAGTCACCGCCGCCGACGACGACGATCGGCTTGTCACGGAAGAAGGCCCCGTCGCAGGTGGCGCACCAGCTGACGCCGCGCCCGGACAACGTGGCCTCGCCGGGGACCCCGAGTTCCCGGTAGCCGGAGCCCATCGCGAGGATGACGGTGCGGGCCTCCCACACCTTCCCGGCGGAGTCGGTGACCTTCTTGACAGGACCGGTCAACTCGACCTGCTCGACGTCGTCGGTGATGAGCTGCGCACCGAACCGTTCCGCCTGGGCCCGCATGTTGGTCATGAGGGTCGGCCCCATGACGCCCTCGGGGAAGCCCGGGAAGTTCTCCACATCGGTGGTGTTCATCAGGGCGCCGCCACTGCTGAACGCCCCCTCGAACACGACGGGGTTCAGGGCCGCCCGGGCAGCGTAGATGGCGGCGGTGTATCCGGCGGGGCCGGACCCGATGATGATCAATTCGTGAACGCTCATGTTCCCCTCAACGTCTGGTGTCGCCAGATCATTCTACGTGTGTCGACGCATCGGAGGACCTGGAGCCCTGCATCGCGGCCCGCGGCACAGTCAGGAAAGCGACGACAAGGGTTCCCGTCCCCAGCCACATCGCGACGGATGAGGCGTGGGCGAGGCCGTCCGGGGAGGCCTCGCCGATCGGTGTACCTGCCAGCACCGCACCCATGACGGTGCCGCCGACGGCGGAACCGATCGCCGCCCCGACCTGCCGGATCGTCGACTGGAGCGCCGAGCCCTGGCCGGATGTGTCGATGGGCACGTCGTGGAGGACCAACGAGGTCAACTGCGCGGCGGCGAGCCCCAGCCCGATCCCGTAGGGCAGCATCGCGGCGGTCAGCCACAGCGGGGAGGCGGCCCGCTGGATGGCGACGGCGGTGGCGGCCAGGCCCACGACCTCCAGCGCCAGCCCCAGCTGCACCACCCGTCGCGTGCTGAGCCGCATGGCGAGGAACCGGGCGGCCCCGCCGGAGACGAAGGCGCCGAGCGCCATCGCCATGAGCACGAGCCCCGCGGTGAGCGGGTCGGCCCCCATGCCCGTGACGAGATGGATCGGCAGGACGAAGATGAGGATGTACTCGCCCACCTGGACGAGGGCCGCGGTGAGGTTCCCCGTCGCGAAGGTCGGGATGCGGAACAGGGACAGGGTCACCAGGTGCGGCAGGTCGCGGCGACGGTGCTCGCGCAGCACGAACCACACCAGCACCGCGAGGCCGACGAGGATCGCGACGGGGGCCGGGGAGACGGGCGCGTCGAGCCCCCAGGTGAGGTTGCCGACGCGGAGTTCCTGGCGGGGACGCCACCAGCCGAGGTCGGTGCCCTCGATGAGCCCGAAGATCAGCGAGCCGAAGCCGATGGCTGACAGCAGTGGGCCGAACGGCTCCAGCGGGGTGCTGTGCTGGCTGCGGGTCTCCGGGACGACCCGCCAGGCCGCGGCCATGACCGCCAGCCCGAGCGGCAGGTTGACCCAGAACACCCAGCGCCAGTCGGCGACGTGGGTGAGCCAGCCCCCGACGAGGGGGCCGAGCGCGGCGGCCCCGGCCATGACGGCCCCCCAGATCCCGAACGCGGTGGCCCGGTGGGGGCCGCGGAAGGTGGCGTTGACGGTGGAGAGGGTGGCGGGGAGGATCATCGCGCCGCCGACCCCCTGGATGGCGCGTCCGGAGATGAGCGGGGCGGGCCCCGTCGCCAGACCGCCGAGGATGGAGCCGGCGATGAACAGGGCCATCCCGATGAGCAGCATGCGTCGTCGTCCGTACCGGTCGCCGAGGCGCCCGAAGGTCAGCAGCAGGGCCGCGAAGACGACGGAGTACAGCGAGTTGACCCACTGCCCGCCGGTGAGGCCGAGGCCGAGGTCGTCGATGATGGTGGGCAGGGCCACCCCGACGATGGTGCCGTCGATGACGATGACGGCGAGCGCCGCCGCGAGCACCCACAGCCCGAGCCAGGTGCGGAGGGTGGGGGCCTGGGGATCCATCAGGGCTCCTCGGGTGCGGCGAGTCGGGGGACACAGGGAATCTACCCGCGTCATGCTCCTTGGACAGGCAGGCTGAGCCGTGCGGGCAGTGCCGTTCTTCCGCGATTTGGGGACGTCCCTCTACAATCGGTCGCCAACGGACCTGGAAGGAGCACCGTGCCGAAGATCGCAGCCCCCACCGTCGCCCAGCACCGGGCGATGGTGCAGCGTCGCCTCGTCGACGCCGCCGAGGAGATCATGCGTTCCGGTGAGCCGGAGAAGCTCACCGCGGGGCTGGTCACCCAGGCAGCCGGGATCGCCCGGAACAGCATCTACCGCTACGTCGACTCCGTCGATGACCTGCGCGGGCTGGTGCTGGAACGCTACCTACCAGCCTGGCTCGACGCGGTGGAGGCGGAACTGGAGCCCCTCGACGACCCGAGGCAGAGGATCGTGGCGTGGGTGGCGGCGAACATCCGTCAGGCCTCCGTGACCGGTCACGGCTGGCTCATGACCCTCTCCCACGGCATCACCCCCTCGCCCGCCACGCAGCGGGTCATGGACAAGGCGCACCGGGTGATGCGCGACGTGCTGAGCCAGGCGTGGGGCAGCCTCGTGCCCGACCCGGCCCGCTGCGTCGTCGCCGCCGGCCTGACCCGGGGCGTGCTGGAGTCGGCGTTCCGGCAACTCGATGCCGGCACCCCCGTCGACCTGGTGCTGGAGATCGCCGAGCGTGCCACTGCCGGCCTCGTCGCGGGGATCGCAGACGCCGGGTGACGGTTCGGGTCGCCGTGTGGCGGATGGCGGCATCCGTCAGTGTCGCGACGGGGGCCTACGGGATCTCGTTCGGAGCGCTCGCCGTGGCCGCGGGGCTCGACGTGTGGCAGACGATGGCGCTGAGCCTCCTGATGTTCAGCGGCGGCTCCCAGTTCGCCTTCCTCGGGGCACTCGGGGCGGGTGGCCCTGCCGCGGCCGGGGCGGTCCGTGGGGTGGATGCCGTCAGCCAACCGTACCGCCAAGGCGTCCGGCCAGGAGGGGCAGCGCTGTCTCCGGATCATCCCCGTCGGCCTCCTCAGCACGCTGATTCGCCTGCCTTACGACGGATCGCCGTCCTGGAGGGTCGTGTCGGGTTGCTGGTCCGACCTCGTGTCTCACCCGCCGATCGTGTGGGTGAGGAACGTCCAGATGAGGGCGTTCATCCGTGCCGCCTGCGCATTGTCCGCGGCGCCGCCGTGGCCGCCCTCCATGTTCTCCCAGTAGCGGACGTTCGCGCCCAGCCCCTCCAGCGCCGCCGTCATCTTGCGGGCGTGGCCCGGATGGACGCGGTCGTCGCGGGTCGAGGTGGTGATGAGCACTGCCGGGTAGTCCACCGTCTCGTCGAGCAGGTGGTAGGGGCTGAACGTGCGGATGAAGTCCCAGTCGCTGGAATCCGGGTCGCCGTACTCCGCCACCCACGACGCCCCCGCCAGCAGATGCGTGTACCGGCGCATGTCGAGCAGCGGCACCTGGATCACCACCGCCCCGAACAGGCCCGGGTAGGTGGTGAGCATGTTGCCCGCCAGCAGGCCGCCGTTCGACCCGCCCTGGCAGGCCAGCCGCTCCCGCGTCGTCACCCCGCGGGCGACGAGGTCCCGCGCCACCGCAGCGAAGTCCTGGTAGGCGCGGTACCGGTGCTGCTTCAGGGCGGCCTGGTGCCAGGCCGGACCGTACTCGCCGCCGCCGCGGATGTTCGCCACGGCCAGGGTGCCGCCCCGCTCCAGCCACGCCTTGCCGCTCAGCGGCCCGTAGCTGGGGGTCAGTGAGATCTCGAAGCCGCCGTAGCCCTGCAGCAGGGTCGGGCTCTCCTCCGCAGGCCTCGGATCGACGGGGCCGATCTGGAAGTACGGCACCCGCGTCCCGTCGTCGCTCATCGCGAAGTGCTGGGTGACCGCGAGCCCGGTCGCGTCGAAGTGGGACGGCTCCGCCTTCAGCTGCTCCAGCGGCGACGGCGCCTCGCCCGCCAGCATGGGGGTGAGATCCGTGAGGTACAGGGTCGGCGGCTGCAGGAACCCGCTGGCCACTACTTGGACGACGTTGTTGATGGCCGCGTCGCTGGGGATCGCCTCCACCGTGCCGGGCAGGTCCCGGTGGATGGGCTCCGCCCGCCAGCCGTCGTCGCCGGGGACGAAGACGGTGAGGGAGGTGCGGACGTCCTCCTGCGCAACCACGACGATGAGGTCGCGGGTGGGGAACCAGTCGGCCAGGGACGTGGTCTCGGTGGGGGTGAACAGCACCGTCGCGCGTGGGAGCTGCCCCTGCCAGCCGGGCAGGAACGACCGCAGCGGCGCCACCGCCAACGACCCGGCGGGGAGCCGCACCCCGTCGACCTCGAAGTCGGTGCGGGGCGCGAGCAGCAGCAGGTCACGGTGCGGGTGGGCCTGGCAGTCGGCGGGCACGTCGATGAGGGTGGTGCTGCCGTCGTCGTCGAGCAGCAGCAGGTCGTTCTCGTAGAAGGAACGGATGCGGTAGATCCAGTCGCGCTCGTGGCCGGGGCTGTCCTCGTGCCAGGCGGCCGCCTGCATGTCGGTGGGGGCGGCGGTGTAGAGCAGCTCCGCCGAGTCGAGGGGGGTGCCGCGACGCCACCGACGCACCTGCAGCGGGTAGCCGGAGGTCGACAGGGTGCCCGGCCCGAAGTCGTGGGTGACCAGGACGGTGTCACGGTCCACCCAGTCGAGGTTCCCCTTCGCCTCGGGACGCTCGAAGCCGCCCTCGGCCACCGGGACGAACCGCTTCTCCACGAGGTCGAACTCACGGCTGACATCCGCGTCGGAGCCGCCGTGGGAGAGGTCGACGATGACGTGACGCCACGGCTCCCCCTCCGCCGGGCGCAGCACCGACGCACCGTGCCACACCCAGTCCTGCCCCTCGACCTCGTTGAGGGCGTCGACGTCGATGAGGACCTCCCACTCCGGGTCGTCGGTGCGGAACGACTCCGGGGTGGTGCGTCGCCACAGGCCACGTGGATGCTCCGCGTCGGTCCAGAAGTTGTAGAGGTGATCGCCGCGACGCTTCACGTGCGGGATGCTGGCCGGAGAGTCCAGGATCCGCTTCAGCTGGGCGGCGAGCTCCGTCACCTCGCCGTCGGCGTCGAGCTCACCCTCGGCGTGCGCATTGTGGTTGCGCACCCAGGCGAGGGTCTCCTCGCCGGTGACGTCCTCCAGCCACAGGTGCGGGTCGACGGTGCCGTCGGGGCTGGGCAGGGCCGCGTTGCGCTCACTCATGGACCCGAGTCTAGAGCGGTCAGTACGCGAAGACCTCGTCAACGAACTCCGTCGGGACCTCCTCCAGCGTCGACCAGCGCCACCTCGGCTGATTGTCCTTGTCGACGAGGAGTGCGCGGACGCCCTCCACGAAGTCGACGGGCAGCATCCGCTCTGCGAGGCGTAGATCCTGGTGAAGGACCCCGTTGTGGTCGAGGGTCGCGGCGCGGCGCAGCGCCCGCATCGACACATGCACGGCGAACGGCGAGCGGGCCCGCAGGTCCCGGGCCGCCTGCTGCGCATCCGGGTGGGGGTGCTCGGCGAGACGACGCGCGATCTCCACCACGTCGTCGCCGACGTAGCAGTCGTGCAGCCACTGCTCGCCCATGAGGGAGGTGGGCAGGTCGCCGTCGGCGGACTCGTCGGCCAGCCCCATCGCGAGGGCGTCGCCGCCGCCGATCTCCGACGCCGTCAGCGCCATGTGCACGCCGAGCGGCCCGGCCTTCGACAGCCACCGCATCACCCCGGCATCGGGGAAGAAACCGATCTTCGTCTCCGGCATGGCGAGCCGCGACGAGGCGTCGACGATCCGTCGATCCGCGCCGACAGCCATGCCCAGCCCGCCGCCCATCGTGATGCCGCGCATGTGGACGGTCATGTGCTTCGGGTACTGGGCGATGATGAGGTCGAGGAGGTACTCAACCTCCAGGAAGTGCAGCCAGGCCGCGTTGCCGGTGAGCAGGGAGGCCAACTCCCGGACATCCGCCCCGGCGCAGAACCCCCGCTCACCGGAGCCGGTGAGGACCACCTCGCGCACCTCGTCGTCGCGCGCCCAGCCGTCGAGGGCGGCGCGGGCCGCCTCCAGCATCTCCAGGTTGAAGGCGTTGATGGCGCGGGGGCGGTTGAGGCTGAGTGTGGCCACACCGTCGACGACGGAGGTCGCGATGAGTTCAGTCATGGTCAAAAGCCTAGATGCTCGGGACTGACTGCGGCGAGAGTTTGCGCAGTGTTGGTCGATCAGTCCCTCCCCAGGCCGGGGCGGAGGCGGTCGAGGACGGCGCGGGCGGTCTCCTCGTCGATGACGAGATCCGTCGCGACCCCGGCCCGCATCGCGCCCAGCACGGCGGCGGCCTTGGCGGGGCCGCTGACGGCGCAGATGCGGCGCGGCAGCTGCCGGAGCTCGTCGGGGGTCATGCCGGTGGCGCGGAGATTGAGGGGGACGTCGCCCCATGAGCCGTCCTCGCGGACCATGACGGTGCAGACATCGCCGACGACGTGGGCGCCGTCGAGGGCAGCGAGGTCGTGGCTGTCGAGGTAGTTGGCGGAATAGACGTGACTCTGGAGTTCGGAGGTGAGGCTGCCCACCCCAAACACGGCCACCGTGCACGAGGCGCGGGCCGAGAGCATGTGGCGGGTGGAGCGTTCCCGCCACATGGCGGCGCGGGTGGCGGGGTCGTCGAAGAAGGCGGGCAGGGCCAGCAGCTGTTCCTCACCGCGATAGGCGGTGGCGAATCGTTGCAGGATGGAACCCACGTAGGGAAGGCCGGTGGTGCGTTCGTTGGCGCCGCCGTTGAGGCCCACGATGCGCACCCCGCTGAGGTCCCGGGGTTTGAGCTGGGAGGCGATGGCGGCGGTGGTGGTGCCCCAGGCGACGCCGATGGTGTCGCCGTCGTGGACGCAGTCGTCGAGGAGCCGGGCGGCGACCTTGGCGACGTGGTCGAGGCGGATGACGGAGCTGGAGCCGGGGCGGACGCTGACGACGTGGGCCTGGACGCGGAAGTTCTTCTCGAAGAGGGAGGAGATGCGGCTCAGGGGGCGTTCCGGGTCGACGATGGTGATGCGGATGAGGCCGCGGTCGCGGGCCTCCTTGAGCAGGCGGGAGACGGTGGAGCGGGAGACGCCGAGCTGATGGGCGATGGCGTCCATCGTCTCCGACTGCACGTGATACAGCCGGGCGACGCGAAGCAGTAGTTCGGTGTCGCGTTCCATGGGGCTCCTTAGCCGACGGGGTGTCCTCGACCTTACGTCATGGAACGCCCGCGCATCGGTTGCGCGAACAGGATGAGCAGTCAGCGAATCGCAGGCCAGCCTACAGCGAATCGTAAGTCCTAGTGCAGCGAATCGTAGGCCGGGGTGCAGCGAAATGTTAATGTTGTTGGGTGGACGTGGTGCACAGGAACGTGGAGTCTTGGGCCCGGGAGGTGTTGGGGGTCTCTCCCGTGCTCGTCATCGAGGGGGCCCGGCAGGTCGGCAAGTCGACCCTCGTCTCGATGCTCGGGGACGAGGACACCACCTATGTCACGATGGACGACGACGTGGTCAGGGGGTTCGCGCAACGCGATCCCGTGGGGTTGCTGAGGTCGGGCGGGGGACGCCTCGTCATCGATGAGATCCAACGCTGTCCGGAGCTGATCCTGCCGCTCAAGATGGAGGTGGACAGGGATCGACGTCCGGGACGGTTCGTGCTCACGGGGTCGGCGAACCTGCTCCGGGTCCCGGGGGCAGAGGACTCCCTCGCCGGGCGCGCCATGACGATCCGGCTGCATCCCTTCTCGCAGGGGGAACTGGCGGGTCGGGTCGATGACTGGGTTGCGGACGTGGTCGACGGTGCCTGGTCGGGGACGCGGATGGGTGGGGCCGGGCGCGGTGAGCGTGCGGACGTCGTCGACAGGCTGGTGCGCGGCGGCTATCCGCCGGTGCAGGGGATGTCGGACAGGCTGCGGACGGGCTGGCTCAGCGACTACGCCGATCGTCTGCTCGAACGGGACGCGCAGGACATCGGGGGTACCCAGGTGGCCCTGCTGCGCCGCATGGTGAGGCTGATCGCGGCTGCGCCGGGAGCGGAGTTGGTGATGGAGCGGATGGCCGAGACATTGGGCTGCTCGCGCCCGACCGCGCTGCGTCACCTGGAGGTCCTCGAGTCGTTGTTCCTGGTGCAGCGGCTGCCGGCCTGGTCGCGGAACCTGACGGGACGGCAGGTGCAACGCCCTAGGACGTACCTGACGGACACCGGGTTGGTTGCGGTTCTCGCGTCGTTGACGTCGGAGCATCTCCAGACAGCCCACGGCTCGGACCATCTGGGGCCGGTGCTGGAGAACTTCGTGGTGTCGGAGCTGCTGCGGCAACGCAGCTGGGCGCGGCACCCCTACGACCTGTTCCACTTCCGGGACCGCAACGGCTCGGAGGTGGATGTGGTCATCGAGACGCCTCGGGGCGTGATCGGGGTGGAGGTGAAGGCGGCAACGGCGGCCCGTAGTGACCACTTCAAACACCTGGTGAAGCTTCGGGACAAGCTGGGCGGCGAGTTCCTGGCGGGCATCGTCCTGACCCTCGGCGACGGGCAGCCGGCAGGTGACCGTCTGATGGCGATGCCGGTCTCGACGCTGTGGGGCAGTCCGGCCTGATCCTGCGAATGCGCGGAGCAACGCCCGTGGCGACGTCGCCAGGGGGCGTACGCCGTGCATGTGCAGGGTTTCTGCCAACAGGGGTCTCGCGAGCAGGGGCGTGCTGGAGAGCTGCGCGGTCACGAACCGCCGTTCTGCTCTTGGTGAAACGTTTCAAACGGGGCTGTCGTTGAAGCAAAGCGGCGGTTCGTGCTCGGAGGGGGTGGGGCGCTGCCTCGTCGTTCTTGCAGGGTTTCCGCTTGACTCGAGCCCCAGGTGGGGGGCCTGTGGCCTGCTGTGCAACGATGGCCCCATGCTGGCACTGGCGAAGACGCAGCCCGGTCCGGGTCTGGAGTTGATCGACGTTCCCGTTCCCACCCCCGGACCGAACGAAGTCCTCGTCAAGGTCGCTCGCACCGGGATCTGCGGCACCGACGTCCACATCGACCGGTGGGACGGGTGGGCCGCCGCCACCGTCACCACCCCGCGCATCCTCGGCCACGAGTTCTGCGGCATCATCGTCGAGCTCGGCTCCGAGGTGAGCGGCCTGGAGGTCGGGCAGCTCGTCTCCGGTGAGGGGCACTACGTGTGTGGCCGCTGCCGCGCCTGCCTCGCCGGGCGCCGTCACCTGTGCCTGCGCACCCAGGGCATCGGCTACCACGTCGACGGCGCCTTCTGCGAGTACTTCGCCATGCCCGCCGCGAACATCTGGGTCCATCCCGACGACCTCGACCCCGACGTCGCCGCGATCTTCGACCCCTTCGGCAACGCCGTCCACGCCGCCCTCCAGTTCCCCGCCCTCGCCGAGGACGTCCTCGTCACCGGCGCCGGGCCCATCGGGATCATGGCGGCGCTCGTCGCGAAGTTCCAGGGCGCCCGCAACGTCGTCATCACCGACCTCAACGACGAGCGACTCGCCCTCGCCGCGTCCCTCGGCATCACCGCCACCCTCAACCCGTCGCGCCAGTCCCTCACCGACATCTACCCCAGCCTCTCCATGCGGGAGGGCTTCGACATCGGGCTGGAGATGTCCGGCTCCGGGGCCGCCCTGCGCTCCATGATCGACCACATGACCCACGGCGGCCGCATCGCCCTCCTCGGCACCCCCGCCGACCCGCTCACCGTCGACTTCTCCACCATCATCTTCAACATGCTCACCATCCAGGGGGTCACCGGCCGCCAGATCTTCGAGACCTGGTACGCGATGAACGCCCTCATCCGCTCCGGCCTCGACATCTCCGGGGTCATCACCCACCGCTTCGCCCCCACCGAACACGCCGAGGCCTTCGCCGTCGCCGGTGACGGGCGCTCAGGCAAGGTCGTACTCAACTGGGAGGAACTGTGAACTTCATCGACGACATCTCGGCCCAGCTGGACCAGCTCCGCGCCGACGGCCTCTACAAGCACGAGGAACCGCTGACCACCGCGCAGTCCGCCCACGTCGCCACCCCCTCCGGCGAGGTCATCAACCTCTGCGCCAACAACTACCTCGGCCTCGCCGACTCCCCCGTCCTCATCGACGCCGCCAAGGCCGCCCTCGACCGGTGGGGCTTCGGCATGGCCTCCGTCCGTTTCATCTGCGGCACCCAGACCCAGCACCAGGACCTGGAGCGAGCCCTCACCGCCTTCCTCCGCCCCGGCGCCGCCGACGACTTCGACACCATCCTCTACTCGTCGTGCTTCGACGCCAACGGCGGACTGTTCGAGACCCTCTTCGGTGAGCAGGACGCCATCATCTCCGACGAGCTCAACCACGCCTCCATCATTGACGGGGTGCGGCTCAGCAAGGCCGCCCGCTTCCGCTACCGGAACCGTGACCTCGACGACCTGCGCGCCCAGCTCGAGGCTGCCTCCGGGGCCCGCCACAAGGTCATCGCCACCGACGGCGTGTTCTCGATGGACGGCTACGTCGCCCCCCTCGACGAGATCTGCGCCCTCGCCGACGACTACGACGCCCTGGTCATGGTCGACGACTCCCACGCCGTCGGCTTCGTCGGCCCCACCGGCGCGGGCACCCCGGAGCAGTTCGGCGTCACGGACCGCGTCGACATCCTCACCGGCACCCTCGGTAAGGCCCTCGGTGGCGCCTCCGGCGGCTACACCTGCGCCCGGGGGAAGATCGTCGAGTGGCTGCGGCAGCGCTCCCGGCCCTACCTGTTCAGCAACTCCCTGGCCCCGTCGATCGTCGCCGCCACCCTCGCCACCCTCGACCTGCTCGCCTCCTCCGGCGACCTCTTGGCGCGGCTCCGCGACAACACCTCCTACTTCCGTCGCCGCATGACGGAGGAGGGCTTTGAGATCCCCGTCTCCGACCACGCCATCGTCCCCGTCATGATCGGCGACGCGGTGCGTGCGGCCCGCATGGCCGATGCCATCCTCGCCCGCGGCGTGTACGTGCGGGCCTTCAGCTACCCGGTCGTGCCGAAGGGCAAGGCCCGCATCCGTACCCAGCTGTCGGCCGCCCTCACCCGCGACGACCTCGACAAGGCGATCCAGGCCTTCATCGAGGCCCGGGACGAGGTCGGCTGAGCCAGCGGCCAGCCCTACGAGGTCAGCTCCAGCAGCCGGTTCACCTGGTTGTTGAGCTCGGTGAAATGGCTCACGTCGCGCTGGCCCACGTAGACGGCCTCGAATCCGGGGATGGTCAACGCCGCCACGTCCGCCGCATTGCTGGTGACCGCCAGGGTGCGGGTGGTGCCCTCCTCCAGATGGACCGTGAAGGCGCTCACGTCCAGCCCCGCCTCGGCCCTCACCTCAAGCGCACGCCTGGTCGCCTCCAGCCTCGCCGGGAACACCGCCCCCGCCTCGGCGATCATCATCTGACACTCCGAGGAACCGAGGTAGGCGACCCACTTCGCCGCCGCCTCCTTGTCATCGGCGAACTTGGTGATCGAGTCGGCCAACCCGTTGAAAGGGCTGGCCCGGTGTCCCAGCGGCCCGACCGGGGTGGGTGCGATCTGGAGCTGGATGTCCGGGATGGAGGCGAAGGAGGAGATCATCCAGGACCCGTTCATCCCGAGCACGGCCTTGCCCTGGGCCACCTGCTGGTAGGAGCCGAGCTGGTTGCCGAAGGTCTCGTAGGACGGCATGTACCCCTTGTCGACGAGGCCGTAGTACCAGGCCATCACCTTCTGGAACTCGGGGTCGTCCATGTTGAAGCGTCGCCCCCACGGGTTCTTGTCCAGCGGCTCCCAGTCGACGGCCCCCGCGTAGGCCCCCCACGTGGTCTGCCCGAGCGCATCCCCGCCCGCGCCGTCGGAGGCCAAGCCGTAGACGGCGACGTTGTCCTTGTCGAAGCCCGGCTCGTCGCCCCGCCTACCGTTGACGTCGACGCTCAGATGGGCGATCACCTTCTCGAAGGAGCCGCCGTCGTCGGGATTCCAGTCCATGCTGGTCAGCTGCTCCCGGGTGATCCCGGCAGCATCGGTGACCCGCTCGTCGTAGAAGTAGCCGACGGTGTCCCAGTCCTTGGGGATGCCGTAGCGTCTGCCGTCCTGCCCCTTCCACAGCTCAGCCAGACCGGCGGCGTACTCGCTGTCGTCGATCTGTGCGGTGGCCTGGAGGTCGTCGAGGGGCACCAGCACCTCCAGGTCGATGAACTGGGCGTACTTGCCGAGGTGGTTGGTGAACACGTCCGGGGCCTGATCCGCGATGAACCCGGCGGTCAGTTTGGCCCAGTAGTCGTCCCAGCCGTACTGGGTGATCTGGACCTTGACTCCCGTGCTGGCCTCGAAGGCGTCGGCGCACTTCTGGTAGCCGGGCTGCTGGATGGAGTCCCAGAGCCAGTAGTCGATCACCCCGTCGCCCTGCGCCTTGGTGGTGGAGCACCCGGTGAGCAGGAGGGTGCTGGCGGTTGCCGCGGCGATGAATGCCGTGAATCTGCGGTTCATGGTGGACCTCACTTGATTCCGCTGAAGCCGATGGAGTTGACGATTCTCTTCGCGCTGCAGGCGAACAGGACGAGCATGGGAATGGCTGCGACGAGGGCGGCCGCCATCAATCCGGACCAGTCCGGCCCGGTGTTGGGGTTCTGGGCCCGGAACACACCCAGGCCGACGTTGAGGACCCGGGAATTGTCGGTGTAGGAGACCATCAACGGCCAGAAGTAGTCGTTCCAGGAGGTGATGAACGTCAGGATCGACAAGGTGGCGATCGGCGCGGCCGACATCGGCAGGATCAACCGGAAGAAGATCCCGACCTTGCTGGACCCGTCCAACAATGCCGCCTCCTCGAGTTCCACCGGGACATTCATGAAGAACTGCCGGAGGAAGAACACGGCGAAGGGGGACATCAGCATCGTCGGTAGGGAGATGCCGAGCAGGGTGTCGATCAGCCCGAGCTGCTTGATGAGCACGAAGTTCGGCAGGAAGGTGAAGATCGCCGGCACCATCAGACCAGCCAGCACCAAGGTGTAGACGAGGTTGCGTCCCGGCCACTTCAGGCGCGCGAACGCGTAGGCCGCGCAGGCGGAGAAGAAGACCTGGCCGATGGTCACGACCGTGGCGACCACGATGCTGTTGGCCAGGTAGCGCCAGAAGTTGATGGCCTGGCCGGAGCCGCCCTCCGCGATGGCGGCCTCCCCGGTCTGCAACCCGAACACCCGGGCGAAACTTCCGGTGTTGAAGTCGACGGGAAGCAGGCTCGTCGCGCCCGAGTACAGGGCGGCATTGGAGGAGAAGGCGGTGCGGATCATCCAGTAGAAGGGAATGAGGGTGACAAGCAGGATCACACCCATGAACACCCAGGCCAGGATGGTTCCGATCGAGACCGGTTTCCTGGATCCGGTGTCACGCTTCTCGACGGCGGGTGCGGTGGGGGAGGTTGCGATGCTGGACATGACGCTCCTCAGTTCAGATCGGTCTCACCGGCACGGGTGAGCCGGTACTGGAGGACGGTGATGACCACGAGGATCAGCAGCAGGCCGACCGACAACGCGGCGGCGTAGCCGAACTGGAACCTCCCGAAAGCCATGTCATAGATGTAGTACTGCAGGACCCGGGAGGAGTTGACCGGCCCGCCCGCCGTGGTCACGGCGACGGTGTCGAAGACCTGGAACGACCCGATGATCGTCATGATGAGCACCAGGGCCAGGATCGGACGCAGCAACGGGATGGTGATGCGCCAGAACATCTGCCACTCGGAGGCCCCATCCACACGGGCCGCCTCGTAGGCCGACTCGGGGATGGTCTGCAACCCGGCGAAGATCAACAGGGCCGTGTATCCCACGTGGCGCCACACGTTGATCAAGGCGATGGTGGGGATCACCGTCGCATCACTGGCGAGGAACGGGATCCGCTCCAACCCGAGGCTGACCAGGATCTGATTGCCCAGCCCCAGCTGGGTGTCCAGGATCCAGAAGAACACCAGGGCCGCCACCACGTTGGAGACCAGGTAAGGGGTCAGCACCAGGGAACGGATCACCGTGGACTGGGTGAGGCGGTGCATCAGCACCGCGATGATGAGGGCGAGGACCGTCTGGATGCCGATGTTGACCACGACGTAGTAGATGGTGACCCAGGCCGCGTTCCAGAACATCGGGTCCTCGAGCATCCGCAGGTAGTTCCTGATGCCGACACCCTTGGGGCTGGTGAGCAGGTTGAAGTCGGTGAAGCTCAGGGCGATGCCGTACAGCGTCGGCCAGATCAGGAAGACCACCAGCCCCAGCACCGCTGGGGCGATCATGACCAGGGCGAGCCGTAGATCGCTGCGAGAGCGTCTCCCTCCTCCCCGTGACGCGACAACACCGTTGATCTGTGACATCACTCACCTCCATTGGCAGGATTGCAGTCCCTGTCTACAGAGGCGATGGAGGTTGTGCAAGGCGACTCGTCGTCAATGTGGAACGATCCGGATGTCGAACAGGATCGCCGTCGAGGGCCGCAGTACCGGGGCCTGCACACCGATGCTGGCCAACTGCGCCCCGGTCAGGCGGGGCGGGTCCTCTCGCAGCCACGGCACCTGCACCCGTTCCGGCAGCGGCAGCCGCTCGATGACGTGGATCTCGTGAAGCCGGTCCGGCTGAAGTCCCGGGAAACGGATCATCCCCAGTCCCGCCTCCGAGGTGTTCTCGACGGCGGCGAGGCTGTAGATGCCACCCTCTGGCCCCACGATGCCCTTGAACCACACACCGGGCTCCGGGAGCTCCTGCCGGACCAACCGACCGGTCAACAGGCGATGCCGGTTCGCCTTGTACCAGTCGATCCACCACTTCAGGGCCGCGATCTCCTCGTCGCTGGCCCGGGCCAGGTCCCACTCGATGCCGAGATGCCCGAACACGGCCGTCGCGGCTCGGTACTCGAGGTCGTGCCAGCGCCCGGTCACGTGGGAGTGCCCTGAGGCGATGTGGGAGCCCATCACCTCGGCCGGCAGCAGCTGGCCGGTCCACCACAGCATGCGCTGTCGATCGTCCGGGTCGATGTTGTCGGAGACCCACACCCGCTGCACCCGCTCCATCACCTCGAGGTCGATGCGGGCCCCTCCCGAGGAGCAGGATTCGAACTCGATGTGCGGGAAGCGGCGACGCAGTTCGTCCAGCAGCCGATAGAAGGCGCGGGTCTGGGCGGAGACGGCGGCCCGACCCAGTGGTGCCGTCCCTGCGTCGACGAGGTCCCGGTTGTGGTCCCACTTGACGTAGTCGATGGCATATTCCTCGAACAGGGCGCTCATCTGCCCCAGCACGTGGTCGTAGGCCTCGGGGATCGACAGGTTCAGCACCTGCTGGTGGCGGCTCCTGATCGGCAACCGGTCGTCGAGCTGCATGATCCACTCGGGGTGGGCGCGGGCCACATCCGAGTCCTCGTTGACCATCTCCGGTTCGAACCAGAGGCCGAACTGCATCCCGAGGGCCTTGACCCGGTCGACGAGGGGGTGCAGCCCGTCCGGCCACACGTCGGGGCTGACCACCCAGTCTCCCAGCCCTGCCGTGTCATCGCGGCGAGCCCCGAACCAGCCGTCGTCGAGGACGTAGCGTTCGACGCCGAGATCGGCGGCCCGCTCCGCCAGGTCCAGGAGCCGTTCGCTGTCATGGTCGAAGTAGACGGCCTCCCAGACGTTGAGGGAGACGGGGCGTTCGGCGTCGGGAGCCGACGGCAGTGAGCGGAGGTGTTCGTGGAACCTGGCCGCCTGGGCGTCGAGGCCGACGGCGTGGTTGAAGTGGACGGTGGGGGTCGTGTATCCCTGCCCGGGGGCGAGCCTTCCCTCGCCCGGCAGCAGCAGTTCGCCACCGCCGATGACCTGCGCCCCGTGCAACTCACGTTCGGCGAGGTGGATGTGGTTGCCGCTCCAGGCGACGTGGCAGCCCCACAGCTCGCCGTCCTGGTAGCCGAATCCGGCCTCGCCCACGGTCAGGACGAAAGGCGAGTCCGCGCCGGTGCGGCCGTGTCGGCCCTCGCGACGGTGGGCGCCGACGTGCAGCGTGTGTCGCTGCGGCACCCGCTCCACCGCCCACCGCCCGGCGAAGTCCATCACCTCGCGGGCGCGGGACGGGACCGGAAGGCGCAGGGTGAGTTCCGTGAGGTCGAAGGGGGAGTCCCCAACATTGGTGATCTGAGCACTGGCGGTCACCAGTCCACTGGGCAGCAGCTCCAGCCACAACCACAGGTCGAGTTCTGCCGCCGTCGCGCTCAGGTGGAACCCGAGTCGAGCCGGTCCCGTGGCGACGAACCCCGTCACGGGGGAACCGTCGAGCAGCACCTCGCGGGTCCGCCAGTGTGGGCTCCACCCCACCCCGTCGCGCGACCCGATCAACCCCGGGGACCCGGTCCAACCGAACCTGGCCTCGGGCACGATCCCCACCCGGAGCGCCTCATCCAGTCCGTTCCCGGTCCTCATCCAGGCCGCCCCCGAGGCCAACGCCTCGAACTGGTCCTCGTCGACGGGTCCGGGGTCGCCGCCCCAGTGGATCACCTCAGGCATGCCGTCCTCAGGGGCTGCGATCAGGAGCGCGACTCCGGCGGCGCGGGCTGCAACACGTGGGTACACCAGAACTCCTCACTGTCTGCTCCCTGAACTCTAGTCCACGGTCCCCCGGGTCCCGCCCGGGGGAGGTCCGTGAGGGCTCAGCCCCTTGTGGGAAGCAGGTTCAGAACCTGAGGATCTGGTCGACCCCCCGTTGTTTCGCCTGCCTTGAGGCCGCTTCGCCTGCCATTTTCGCGGCTCGCCTGTCTTGTTTGGCAGGTGAATTGAAAGAAGGCAGGCGTTTCCCACCCAAGGCAGGCGAACCCGTCGTAAGGCAGGCGAAACCAAGGGGAGCGGGGACGGGGACGGCGCAGGCGCGGCGCAGGCCGGGGCGCTGAAGGGCTGACTACGGGCGGGTGGGTCAGGCGGGGGTCAGGAAGTCGTCGTGCTCCCAGTAGTGCAGCACCGCGCGGGTCAGGTCCGTCGTCGAGGCGTCCGGGTCCTCGTCCCGGTATGCATCCACGATGTCGACGAACATCGGCGCCTCCAGCCAGGGCGAGTGCTCCTCGCTCGATTCGAGGAACAGCTCCTCCTCCTCGGTCTCCCACATCACGAACGTGCTCTCCGCCAGGCCCTCCGGCGAGTCCACGTCGTCGCCGTGCAACACGTACAGGAAACCGGACTCCGGCAGCTCGTCGTGCGCCTCCAGCAACGCCTCGATGCCGTGGAACGTCCTCATGCTCAGCTCTCCCACGCCACGTACGGCTCGCCGTCCCGCTGGAATTTCACGGCCAGGATCTCGTCGCTGGCCTGGGGATCGACCATGAAGTCCATCACCACCTCGACCTGATCGCCCTCCTCCTCGCTGAAGGTGACAGCCCACAGCGCCACCCTGCGCAACGGCAGTTCGTCGACGAAGGTCGCGACCTCCGACGGCAGGTCGAGCCCGGCCTCCTCGATGTGCACGTCGATGAAGGACCGGTCATCCTCCAGGTACGCGAGCAGCAACCCCCGGGCCTCGACGTGGAGTTCGTCGAGGCGTTGCGCCTGCTCGGCCAGCCAGTCGAGGGCCTGTCGGTCGGTCCGCCGGTCGGCCCAGAGCTTGAGGAGCAACTGCCCGCCGCTCACCTCGACCGGTCGCTCCCACACGACATCCGCGTCGTCCGGCAGGGCCACGGAACCGAAGAAGGAATGATCCATGGCCCCAGTCTTCGCGCCCGGACCGACGGGGTCAAGCCCCCTGTTCGGCGATGGCCTTCCGGACAGTCGCCACCGCGACGACCACCGTTGTCGGCTCGGTGCCGAGCGGCGCCCACGTCGTGAGCACCAGCTGCCCGCCGCAGCGTCGCACCGTCTTGAACGGCGCCATCAACGCCTCGGAGCTGCCGCCGAAGATCCGGCGGCTCGGGAACGGCGGGAACCCGTCGAGCTCCAGCTCCGGGCCCAACCGCAGCGAGTCGACGACGAAGGCCCACAGCCGGTCGTCGCCGCTCTGCACCAGGGCGAGGTCCTCGGTGAGGAAGGTCTCCCAGTACCCCACCCCCTCGTGGGCGTCGAAGGTGTCGTCGTCCCCCACAGCCGTGACCTCCGGCGACACCCCCGCCCAGTCGCACGCCAGGTACCGTTGTTCGGTGTTGTCCCAGGCCAGGGCGCGCCGACCCGACGGCGACCACGCCGTCACCACCCGCTCCTGGCGCGGGAACAGCTCCGTGCTGGCGACGTCCCCGTTGACACGGGTCAGCAGCCACGACCCGATGCCGTCCTGACCGCCCCCGAGTTCCAGCACCATCTGCTCACTGTCGGGGGTGGAGGTCACCCGCGGCGCCACCAGACGTGTCGTCGACCCGAAGAACGGGTCCATCATGTCCTGTTCCGCGACGACGGCGCCGTCTGCGGTGGCGAGGCACAGCAGCCGGATGTGCTCCGGCGCGACCCGCTCCACTGCCCACAGCAACGACGCGTCCAGCGTGAACGCGACCTCCTCGATCATCCCGGTGCGACGCCACAGCGCCACCCCGGTGGTGGCGTTGCGGCAGCGCAGCCCGTCGCTCTCCACGACCGCGACGACGTCGCCGCGCAGACTCGCATGCAGGGGTCCCTCGGGACGCGACACCGCGTAGCCGAGCGGGGTGAGCTGGCCCGCCACGACCTCCGCGACGGTCCCGCCGGGCGCGACGAGAAGGCTGCGGTCGTCGTCGGTGACGGTGCGGATCGCGGCATGGTCCCCGGGTAGGACGAGGGCCGGGGCGCAGCTGAGGACAGGGGCTGGGGAAGCAGTGGCTGAGATCACGCAACCATCCTCGTGGCGTCGAGGTCCCGCTGTCGCGCCCACTGTGTCGTCGTTTTGTCCGCCTCAACGCACGTTCAGGTCGCCGACGAGGACGCACCGGCGACGCCGGGTGAAGCTCCTGGCCGATGTGAGACCCTCGCCGGTCGGACCTGCGATCGTGAACGTCGTGTACCCCTCGCCGCCGATGCCGATCCCCGTGTAGGAGGGCCCGTTCTTGACGAAGATCGTCGTCTGGATGAGCTTGCCCATCCGGGTCAGCTTGCTCACGTTGAGGCTGTGCATGATGGCGGTGTGCCGGTTCCCGTGCTCCAGCTCGACGGCCAGGTCGATGGCCGCGTCCACATCCGGGACCCGCACCAGACCGATCACCGGCATCATGAGTTCCTGGACCACGAACGGGTGCGTCGACGAGGTCTCACACACCACCAGCCGTACCCCGGCCGGAGGATTCACCCCGATCGCCTCGAGGATCGCGGCCGCCGGTTTGCCCACCCACTCGGTGCGGGGCCTGCCCTCGGGGCCGATGAGCAGCCGCTCCAGGGCCTTGACCTCGTCGCCCTTCGCCTCGTGGGCGCCGTGCTTCAGCATCGTGAACTTCAGCAGGTCCGCGACCGGGTCGACGGCGATGATCTCCTTCTCCGCGATGCACGGCAGGTTGTTGTCGAAGCTGGCCCCGTCGACGATGCACCGGGCCGCGTGGTCGATGTCGGCGGTCTCGTCGACGACGACCGGCGGGTTCCCCGCCCCCGCCCCGATCGCCTTCTTGCCGGAACTGAGGACCGCCCTGACGAGGCCCGGCCCGCCCGTCGCCACCAGCATCGCGACCTTCGGGTGCGACATCATCGCCTGCGTGTTCTCCATCGACGGGGCCGCGACGGTGACCACCAGGTTGTCCGGTGCCCCGACGGAGCGCAGCGCCCGGTTCAGCTGCCGCACCTGCCAGCACGCCAGCCGCGCCACCCGCGGGTGCGGGCTGAACACCACCGAGTTCCCCGCCGCGAGCATCCCGATGGTGTTGCAGGTGATGGTCTCGGTGGGGTTGGTGGTGGGGGTGATCGCCCCGATCACCCCGTACGGCGAGTACTCGACGGTGGTGAGCCCGTCGTCGCCGGACCACGCCTCGGTGATGAGATCCTCCACGCCCGGGGTCTGCCGCGCCGTGATCTCGTTCTTCAACCGCTTGTGGGCGACATCGCCCATCCCGGACTGCGCGACCGCCTGCTCCGCCATGTAGGTGATGTTGTCGGGGTGGAGCATCACCTCACGGATCGCCGCGACGAAACGTCGCCGATCCGCCAGCGTGCAGCCGAGGTACCGGCGCTGCGCCGTGTGCGCGGCCTCGACGGCGGAGTCCATGTCGGCGAACACCCCGTCGCCGAGCGGCGGCCCGGGCGTCGCCGGGTCGGCGGGCGGCTTGTGGTCCAGCATCGCCGCGACGACCTCGCGGACGGTGGCCTCCAACCTCGCCTGGTCGATCCTCATGACTGTCCTCCCGTGGCCTGAGTGGTCCACCCCTCGAGCGCGAAGGTGGCGATGTCGATGTCCTGGTCGATGCTGCCGCCGGAGACGCCGAGCGCCCCCGCCAGGCGGCCGTCGACGAAGATCGGGATGCCTCCGCCGAACAGGACGACGCGCCCGTCGTTGCTGTGCGCGAGCCCCGGCGCAGGACCCCCGTCGGCGGCGAGCTTCCCGACGGCGGCGCTGGTGGTGCGGAAGGCCGCGGCCGTCCACGCCTTCCCCTGCGCCACGTCCGTGCTCGCCAGCAGCGCCTCATCCATGCGGTGCAGCAGCATCGTGTTGCCTCCCGCGTCGACGATGACGATGACGACGTCGACCCCGGCCTGCCGGGCGCGACCCTCCGCCCGTTCCGCGATCGCCCTGGCGGCGGCCAGGTCGAGGCGACGGCCCTGCGGCGGAGACGGGGCGCCGAGAACCTTCGTGACGGCGTCGCGCACGATCTGCTCCAACTCCTGGTCCCGCCACGTCTCCGTCAGCCGGGCCAGCGCGTGGACGGCGTCGGAGAGCCGGTTGAGATAGGTGATGACCTCGGGGCGGACGGGTTCGGTCTCCGCCAGACTCAACAGCCGGCGCTCCGCCCGCCGCACGACGGTGCGGGCCTGGTGGAAGGCGCTCGACCTCTCGTCGCGCCCGGGTACCACGAACTCCCGCTGCGGCCCCGCGACGGCCAGGCAGTCGTCGATGAGGTGCTCCAGGTCGGTGACGTCGTCGGCGTCGACCTTCCCGGCGAGGATCGCCGCCCCCTTCTCGTCGCTCGCCAGCTCCGCCGCCAGCACGAACAGCCGCTGCTGCACCTGGTGGACGCGCAGCCGCCAAGGCCCCACAGGCAGCATCGCCTTCGCCGTGCCGAGGGCCGCGTTGGCCTCGTCGACGGTGCCGTACACCTCGACGCGCAGGCTCTGCTTCGGCACGCGGGAGCCGCCGAACAGCCCCGTGTCGCCCTTGTCGCCCGTGCGTGTGTAGATCATGGATCAGCTCCCCTGCTGGTCGCCGTCCCGGCCGGGGCCGACCGTGGTGGGCGAGAACACGAGCGTCTCCAGCTGCTCGCTCGGGCGGGGGATGACCAGGGTGCTGACGACCCGCCCCAGCCTCGCGGCGGCGGTCTCGGCCGCGTCGATGGCCGCCTTCACCGCCCCCACGTCCCCCATCACCTTGATGGCGACGTAGCCGCCGCCCTTGGCCAGCTCGTAGCCGACGAGCCGCACGTTCGCGGCCTTGCACGCCACGTCGGCCGCCTCGATGCCCGCGACGAGGCCGACCACCTCGATGCTTCCCAGGGCCTGCATCACTGGCTCCTCTCCGTGTCCACCGGCCTGAGCGGCAGGCGTTTGACGAGTCGGGCCGCATTGGACCCGATGATCCGGTCCGCCGCCCGCTCCCGCCCCAGGAAGTGGGCGAGGTACGGGCGACGTTCCGGCAGCTTCTCCGTGGTGACCACGACGTAGCCGAGGGCCACCCCCACCCCGACCCCCAGCCGCGACGACGTCGCCGCGCCGTGGGCGAGCACGAGCGGGTTGAGCTCGGGATGCTGCTCCACCCGGCTGGGGATGCCCTCCTCCTCCATCCCGAGCAGCAGCTCGGTCAGCTGCGCGTCGGTGACGGCGTCGTGGACGGCGACGGTGATGGCGGGACGGGTCTGGGTCACGACACACCCCCCAGCACCAGGCCGGTCGCGACGGCGTTGCGCGGGCCCTCCGTGCCCCGGATGTTCGCCCGGCCCGCGACGACCCGGTGATCCGCGAGGGCCTTCGTCACCAGCTGCGGGATCTCGAAGTCGAGGGCGGAGCCGCCGACCAGCACCACGAAGTCGATGCCGCGCACCTCGGAGGTCGGCGAGACCCGGGCCAGGGCCCGCAGCGCGTTCGTGACGAACACCTCCTGTTTCGCGCGGATCCGCACCTGCCGGATGGCCTCGACGGGCAGGTCCAGCTCGAGCGGCACCATCCCGTCGGGTTTCAGCACCACCGTGCGGGCGAAGACGTTGCCGGGCAGCGGGTCCTCGAAGAACTGCACGGTGCCGTCCTCGTGGCGGATGTGGAACACCGACTCCACCTTCGCCAACGGGTGCCGTTTGATGTCCTCCGCCAGGTCGAAGGAGTCGAGCCCCAGCTCGGACTGGATCATCAGCGTCACCATGTTCCCGGCCCCCGCCAAGTGGATCGAGGTCCCGGAGCCGTCGGCCCGCATGACGGAGGCGTCGGTGGAGCCGGCCCCCATGTCGAGGATCGCGATGGGGGCGGCGGTGCCGGGGGTGGTGAGCGCGCCCCGGATGGCCATGTCCGCCTCGACCCCGCCCACCTCGACGGGCACGCGCAGCTCGGCGGCGAGCTCCTCGGCGATCCGTTCCATCTGCAGCCGGTCGGTACGCACCATGACGGCGATCCCGACGGCGGCCTCCATCGAGAACTCGTCGGCGATCCCGCCCGCGACCCGCTGCGGCACCCGGGTGTCGACGGCCAACAGGTCGGTGATGTGGATGTCCCGGGGATGCTGGCCGGTGAGCTGCCCCATGGTCACCCGCACCTGCTCCATCATCCCGCCGACGTTGGTGCCGGGTTCCCCGACGATGTCGGTGAGCCCCCGCACCCCGGCCGCCGTCGCCATGATCGCTGCGGCGCCCCGGTCGACGTCCACGTCGAGGGTGTTGGTACCCCGAAAGGTGAGCCGACCCGCCGGGATGCGCCGCTCCTGAACGTCCCCCTTCGGGGTGCGGATGACCACGGCCGACCGGTTCCCGACGAGGGAACGCGCCACCGGCACCACGTGGCGGGTGTCGTCGGCGTCGAGGCCGAAGACGGTTGCGATGCCGAACGGGTTCGACAGGGTCTCCACGATCCGCCCGACCTCCGCCACCTCGATGGCGGCGAGCATCCCGAGCGGCACCTTCTCGATGAGCCGCACCTCGTCGACGATGGGGATCCGGTGGCGCAGCCGGTTGTGGACGAGCACCCCGTCGTCGGCCTGGAGGATCGCCCCGACGACCTCCACGTGGGCGGGCGCGGCGTTGAGGCGCGCGGCGACCTCGTCGAAGGCTACGGTGCCGGGGACGACGACGATGTGGCGGCCCGGGGTGGCCGTGGTCAGCGCGTCGATGGCGATGGTGGTGCCGACCCCCACCCCGAGACCGCCCGGGGTGGCGGGGTTGTGGCCGATCATCGTCGACTCGGTGATGATCGTCTCCGTGATGGTCTCCATCGCGACGTCACCGATGACCGGGGCGGCCTCGTTGATGCGGATGACGCTCAGCTCCTCGACGCGGCGGCCCGCCTCGTCGAGGGCCCGGCTCAGGGCGTGGAACAGCCCCTTGATGTTGTGGCTCGTGCCCTTGATGCCGGTGGTGGGGACGATGGCGCTGGCCAGGAACCGCACCTGGCCAGCGGCAGCACCGACCTCGGCGAGCGCCACCTCGGTGGTGGCGTTGCCGATGTCGATGCCCGCGATGAGCTGCGCCATCGTCGCGCCCGGTCAATCCTGACGGAGCCGACCGCGTGCCTCGTACACGTCGGCGGCCTCCCGGACGAACCCGGCGCTGATCGTCGCGCCGTAGCTTCCCTCCAGCTCGCCAGCGATCTCGTACAGCTCCGCCTTCGTGGACCGGTACGGCCGCAGCGCGTTGTAGATCTCCAGCAGCCGCGCATCCGGCACGGCCACCAGCTCGGCGGCGCGACGGAGGTTCCGGGCCAGCGTCCAACGGCCGTCGGCGTCGGCGACCTGGGCCTGCAGTTCGAGGGTCTCGGCGGAGATGCGGAAGTCGAGGGGGCTGAGCTCGCCCGACTTCACCTTCTCGAAGGTGAGTTCCTGCAGGGCCTTGCCGGTGTTGGTGCGCACCAGCTCCGGGTGCTTCTCCGCCAGCGGGTACTGCTCCTTCCCGACTCGCCCCGTCGCAGCTGCCGACGGGGCGGGCGCGGGGGCCGGGGTGCTGGGCGTCGGGCTGGCCTTCGTGAACGAGACCGAGTCGTTGCCGAGCGACTTCATGACCTCGGCCATGATGTCGTGGATGAGTTTCTCCTGATCCATCGTGTCCCTCCTACGCGGTGCTCACGGTCAGCGACTGGGGCCGCTTCGCCGCATCGCACTGGGCGGTTTCCTTGTTGTGCAGCAGGGCGGCGATGGCTTGGTACTTCGGGCGGGCCATCTGGTCGTTGCGGATCGGCACCGGCTGCGGTGACTCACCCTTGGCGTACTTCGCGGCGTTCTTCCCGATGGCGCGGAACGTCGCCAGATCAATGAGCGGGGACTGGCTGAACAGTTCCACGTTGCTGAGCGGCGGCAGATCCTTCTGGTGGATCACCGTCGTGCCCCGCGACTGGATCCCGATCCCGATGCCGGAGCCGGACAGCTTCGCCGCCTGGTGGGCGATGAACCCGACGTCGGCGCTCTTGTAGATCTTGACGTACCGGTGCTGGCAGCCCTCCTCCTCGATGCCGGCGGCGATCTCCTTGAGCACCGCCGCGTGCGGCAGCCCGATGATCGTCTCGTGGATGAGGGTGCTGAACGCCGGGGACAGCGCGATGACGACCTCCTTCGGGTCGGTGCCGCGCTCGGCGGGCCCGTTCTCGGCGAGGCTGAGCTTCCCCGCCGCCGTCGCGACCATCGTCGCCGTGCCCCCTCGGGAGGGGACCGACGGGGTGCTCGTGGCCGTCCCGCCGCCCTGGTCGGGGGCCATCTCCTGGATCACCTGGGCGATGATCTGTTTGAGGGCGTGCTCATCAATGTTCATGACTCACCTCAGATGCTCTCCGGGCTGATGGCCTGGCGGATGGTCTTGATCTGGTGCCACCGCTCGTCGCTGATCTGGTGGCCCGTCTGTGGTCCCGCGTAGTCGTTGGGGTGGTTGACGGCGGAGATGACGTTGAAGTCGGCGTCGAAGATGGCGGAGGTGTGGAGGTAGTCCCCGGCGACGCGTCGCTTGAGGAGGTTGAACACCGACTCCGCGACGTCCTCGAAACCGCCGCGGGACAGGGCCTTGGCCACGTCGACGCCGGTGATCTCGCGGTTCATCATGTCCTCGGCGGCCTTGAGGTCCTCGACGACGTTGCGTTTGGGCATGTCCTGGGAGGAGTTGGCGTAGGTGGCGGCCTCGACCTCCGCGTCGGTGATGTCGGGCAGCCCCAGCTCACGGAACACCGCCTGCAGGGCGCGGGCGGCCTTGCGGCGTATCGCGATGACGTCCTCCTCCAGCACCGGGGTGAGTCCCCCGTCGACCCTGAGGTCGCGCTGGATGATGTTCCAGTCGTCGAAGTCCTCCGCGTCCCAGTTGGACCCGGCGAACATGTTGTCGCTGTTCGGGGTGGCGGAGTAGCCGGAGCAGATGAAGTCGGTGCCCGGCACGAATTGCATGAGGGAACGCGACACCCGCCGCAAGTCGGAGTGGGTGAAGGTCTGGTCGTTGCTGGAGGCGCACTCAAGGTCCAGCATCGTCGCGATGAGGTTCTCGGCGAGGACGGCCCGGATACCGCCGGGAACCCCGGCCGGGACACCGATGCAGCTGACCGAGCCGTTCTGCGTGCCCTGCGAGCCCGCGGCCTTCGTCACGAACAGGCAGCGGGCCTCCAGGTACAGCATCGACTTGCCTTCGGCGAAGCCCATCTGCACCTCGGAGCCGGTGCCGGAGGTGAACCGCATCTTCAGGCCGCGCGAGGCGTAGCTGGAGGCGAGGAACGCCTTCGACCAGGGGGTGTCGTCGCCGTCCATGAACACGGCCTCGGTGCCGTAGACGGACACGGTCTCCGCGTAGGCGGTGAGCCCGCGCATGCCGAGCTGCAGTTCCGTCGCCTCCTCGACCGCGCACTGGGTGAGGATGCCGGGCCTGCCCGTCTGTGCACCGACGAGCAGGGACAGCGCGTTGAACGGGGCGTAGCGGACGATGCCGACGGTGGTCTCCTGCTCCGCGAAGCCCCGCAGGGCGGCCTCGGCGGCGTCGGCGGCGATCTGGACCGGGTGGTCGAGCACGTTGGTGACGTGGCACTGGTTGGCGGGCTGTTTGCGGGCCCGCATCTTCGTCACGGCCATCATCATCTCCAGCACGTTCATCCGGCCGACGACGTCGGTGAGCTTCGCCGGGGTCATCGCCGTGGTGAGGGGGATGATCGTGGAGCGCGGGACGTTGATGTCGCACAGCATCCGGGCGATCTCCAGGGAGTCCATCGCCATCGCCTTCTCCGCCAGTTCCAGGTTGATGCCGTGGTCGGCGATGAAGGTGTCGATCATGTCGAACTCGTCGCGGGTGCGGCCGTCCAGCTCCACCACCCTGCCGCCGGACAGCTTGATGGAGGGTTTCGGGTCGCCGGGGGAGTCCATCGCGATGAGCCCGACCTCGGGCCATTCGCTGACGAAACCGTCCTGGTTGACGGGGCGGGCGTCGAGCGCCTCGAACCTCTTGGAACGCATCGCTCAGTCCTCAGATGTAGGGGGTGGTGACGGATTCGGCGGTGCCGCCGAGTGCACTGATGAGGGACAGGCCGACGTCGCGGGCGGCGACGATGGCCTGCCGGACCGCGCCGGAGTCGCCGCTCAGGAACGCGATGGCCTCGTTGGAGAAGCTGGTGCCGCTGGCGGGGCTGGCGTAGCCGACGAGGTCGACGTTCGCGGCCTTGACCGCGGTGTCGGCCATGACGACGCCGATGGCGGCGGGCCCGCCGACGGTGATCCCGAACGCCTTCTCCAGCGGTGCCCCGAAGGCCTTCGCGAGGGCGTGGGAGGCGCGGGCGGTGTACTGGAACTCCAGGTGTCCGGCGTCGTTGGCGTAGACGTCGCCGAAGGTGCGGTCCAGCTCGCCGAGCGCCACCTCGACGGCGCGGCGGGCGTCGGAGACGTCCTCGGAGCCGAACACGATGAGGGAGCCGTGGCCGGCGCCGCCCTTGGTGTCGCGGGGCAGTTCGATGGCGAGGATCTCGGTGTTGGTGGCCTTGACCGCCTCGTCGGCGGCGAAGATGTGGGGTCCGGCACCGGTGCGGGCGCCGAGGATGCCGATGGAGCGGTACTTCTTGCCGAGTTTCATCCCGTCGCTGAGCTGCTGGTCGACGTTCGCGATGACCAGGCCGATGGTGTCACCGAGGGGGTTGACCCCCACGAACTCGGTGGCGCTGGGGGTGGGTGCGGCTGCCGAGGGGGCTGTGGCGGCGGGGGTGCCCATCTTCTTGACGACCTCCGCCAGAACCTTGTTGATGAGGTCCTCGGACATGGGTCACCTCACTTCCCCTGCTTCGGCAGGATCTGCTCCACGTCGCTGTGGGGGCGCGGGATGACGTGGACGCTGATGAGTTCGCCCACCCGCCCGGCCGCAGCGGCTCCGGCATCGGTGGCGGCCTTGACCGCACCGACGTCGCCACGCACCATGACGGTGACGTATCCGGCGCCGATCCTCTCGCTGCCGATGAGGTGCACGTTGGCGGACTTGACCATGGCGTCGGCGGCCTCCACCGCGCCGACGTAGCCCTTCGTCTCGACCATTCCGAGCGCTTCCTGCATGGGTGACTCCTTCGTCGTGGACCCGTGGCGGACGGACCGACGGTGGTCCGTTCCTGCGACGTTAACGTGATCCGGATACACAGTTCGCCCGAGCTGTTACACATCTTTGATCCGAATCGGTTGTGTGGTGGGGTGGGGCCTTCTATCGTGGTGGTCACCCCGGACGGAGTTGTCATGACGGAACGGAGCGGCGGGACCGAGAGCCCGCAGGAGTTCGGTCGGGGCCGGAGGCGTCGTGCTGAATCGTGACGTGAACCCGGTCCCGGCGTCGATGGATCTGCGCGCGCTCGTCGACGTGAGGGAGCTGCAGCGCATCCAGGATGAGTTCGCCGCGGACACGGGTCTCGCCATGATCACCGTCGATGCCCTCGGGCGTCCCGTGACGGAGGCGTCCCGGTTCACGAACCTGTGCCAGTTCCTGCGACGCGACCCGGCGATCCGGGCGAAGTGTCACACCTGCGACGCGCACGGCGGGTTGCAGAGCGCGATCGAGGGCAGGCCCGTCGTGTACCGGTGCCATGCGGGTCTGGTGGACTTCTCGGTGTCGATCATGTGGGGGGAGCAGTACCTCGGCGCGGTGATGGCGGGGCAGGTGCTGCTTGCGTCGGGGCAGGAGAACCTGCGGCAGATCCTCGCCGCGTCGGACCTGGCCGGGGATCCGCAGGCCGCTTCCCTGATGGATGAGGTGGCGGTGGTGGACCTCGGGAAGCTGCAGGCCGCTGCCAACGAGGTGGTGCAGCTGGCGAACGCGAGGCTCGGCTCCACCCTCGGGCAGGCGGATTTCGCGACGACGGGTCGGGTGCTGGGCCGGTTGAGTCGCCCTGCCGAGGGTGGGGACGGTTTCGCGCCGCTGCTGGGTGGGACCCGGAAGCTGCTGCCGTTGGTGCCCGTCGAGTCCCCTGTGGGCGGGGTGCGGATGGATGCGGAGCTGCTGGCGCGCAACGTCGCCCAGGGGGATCTGGCGGCGAACCTGACCCTGCTGGGGGATTTCCTTGACCGGCTGCTGCCGCGGTGGAGCCAGAAGGTGGATCCCAGTGAACTCTCCGAGTACGAGGATCTTCTCATCGGGATCGCGACGGGGGAGTCGACGCAGTGCGGGCGGGAGATGTCGCAGCTGGTGATCCGGCACCGGGGCAGGCGTCGCGGCCCGATGAACCGCTACGAGTGCCAGCTGTACTGCGAGAAGCTGCTCATCCGGGTCCACGACCTCATCGCGTCGGCCGCCTCCGGAGGGGAGCCGACGCTGGTGTCGCTGCTCAACGAGATCGAACGGAACCCGACGGCGTTCCTCACGCTGCGTCGGGCGGCGGCCCATCTGATGTGGTCGGAGTCGCATTTCGCGAGGAAGTTCAAGGAGTACACGGGGCAGAGTTTCATCACCTATGTGACGGCGAAGCGGCTGGAGCGGGCCAAGCTGGCGCTGGCCCACACCGACAAGCCGGTGATGCGGATCGCGGCCGAGCTGGACTTCTCGCCGCTCAACTACTTCTCGCGCATCTTCAAGAAGCACGTCGGCCAGACCCCCACCCAGTACCGCAGGGAGCACGCGGCCCGGGCCGCCTGAGGTCGAGCCCGGTCAGCGGCGGGCGAGGGCGGCCGCGACGGGGCCCGTCGGGGCGGCGTCGGCGGGCACGTCCGGCTGGTGGGCGGCGAGGATGTCGAGGACCGCGCGGAGGCTGACCGGGGGTTTCCGGCGGGCCAGGAGGTCGTCGGCGACGGCGTTGAGCAGCGGCCACACCAGGGCCAGTCCGCCCGCCTCCGCGACGACGTCGAGGACCTCGGCGAGGCGCTGTGGCCGCACCGTGAACCACTGGAGTTGTGGGTTGCGCCAGGCGGCCACCAGGTCGTCGGGGGTGAGGCGGCCCTGGTCCCAGGCGTCCACCAACAGGCTGGCGTAGTTCTCGTGGCGGGCCTTGGCGAGGTTGCCGCCGATGGCGACGACGGCCAGCGCCAGCAGCGGTTCGAACCGGGAGGCGGCGGCCAGCGCGGGGGCGAGGGTGTCGAGGACCTGCCAGCCGGGGTGAGTGGCGAGGAGACGCAGCGCCTCCACCGCGGGCAGCGTCGGATGCGCTGGCAGCAATGACATCCCGGAACAGCAGGTGGCATGGAAGGTGGAGCTGAGGTTGCGGTTCTCCCTGCCGTGGGGGAGATCCAGCAGGGTCAGGGTGGGTGGCTCCCCTCCCTGCAGCGTCGCGGAGTTGAGGTCCTCGCCGACGAGGCGGCCGGGTGGGGCTGGCTGGTCCCGCCAGGCGGCGATGACGTCGGGGAGGGTGTGGGTCGTGCCCTCGATGGGCAGGTCGAACGGGGAGAGGTCGGCGGGCGTCGTGGCATGGTCCACGCGGGCGAGGGCGGCGGCGACGTCGACGGGTCGGGCCGCGAGCCCGGCCTCGCGGTAGCGGCCGACGCGTTCGGCCAGACCGTCCCAGGACACGTGGAGCGGGCGGTGGGTCGGGGTGGCGAGCAGGCAGGGCAGGGTGCCCAGCCCGTCGATCACCTCCTGGACCCGACGCAGGGCCAGCGCGGTCCGGTTCACGGCCGTCACCATGCGCCGTCTCTCCGCGGCATAGCGGTCTCGCCCGATCGCGATCCCGAGCAACTCCCCGAAATCGCCGGTGAACCAGTCGATGTCCTCAATCACATCGTCGAAAATCTCCAGTGCGGCCTCCCTGCCGTGGGCCTGGGCGGTTGCGACGAGGGAGGACAGCAACATGTCGATGGTCTCCGGGTCCTCCTCATCGATCGCCTCGGCCAGAAGGGTGTCCAGTTCGGGACCTTGGAGGGGCGGCGTCTCGACGAGCGGCGACGACCCCGGTCCGCTCGGCTCCCGCCACAGCCCCTGCGGCGAGACGGCCTCGGGGGTGGCTTCCCAGGCCTTCAGCAGGGCCCGGGCCGGGGCGGCGAGGGTGGAGTCCTTCGCCGTCGCCACGGCTTGGACGGTGCTGAGCAGGTCGGCGTCGGGCTCGGTCACTCGTTGCAGGGCGGCCAGGACCCGGAGTTTCAGGGCCTTCTCGGGGCGGGGCAGGACGGCGACGGCGATGTCGGTGAGCTCGGCGTCGTTGAGTTCGGGGCGCAGGCAGTGGTCGAGGAACACGCCAGCGGTCTTGGGGGAGGCGGCGGACAGTGCCGCGATCACCCGTCCCCGCTGCTCCCACAGCTGATGGTTGAGTCCGAGGTGTTCCAGCCAGGTCAGGGCCCCGGCCTGCGAGTTGCGGTTGTCGCCGCGCTCGATCATCTGGATGAGCTGGGAGGCCAGCGAGTCGTCGAGCTCCCCGGCGGCGCGGAGCGCCCTGGCGCCGTCGCGGATCTGTTCGTCGGTGGTCCGTTCGTGGTATCTCAGGCCGTTGCGGACCTCGGTGAGGAGGGTGAACTGCTCCACCCAGCGGATGCCCGGGCGCGGTGCCGAGCAGTGGATGAGCCAGTCCTCCAGGTAGGCGGGGTTCGACGGCAGCGGCAGCTCGTGGGCGATGACCAGCGGCGCCAGCATGTCGGCGGCTCTGCCCGCGATGGCGTTCTTCTTCATCACCCCCGCGACGAAGGCGGCGGCCCAGTCGCGGTCCCGGGCGGCGACCCGGTCCTTGAGGCGCTGGTAGCCGACCGGTTCGCCCGGCAGCAGCCCCATCGTGAACTGGGTGAAGGCCGAGATCAGCTGGGCGGGGGTCGCCTCCAGGCAGGCCAGCAGCACGACGAGGTTCTCCCAGAACTGGGCGGCGGGGGAGCGGCGACGGAGCTGGGGGAGCTGCTTCTTCACGGCCCGGTCGAGGGCGGTTCGTTCCTCGTCGTTCAGGGCGTCGACGGCAGCGACCACGTCCTTCGTCTCGTGCGGATACTCCAGGAGGGTGACGATGCGTTCGAAGGTCCAGTCCGAGGTCATGGGATCATTGTGGCCAGCCACGCTGACAGAGGTTGTCGGGTGTTGAACTGTGGGAAGGGGCCGGATGGGCACGGGATGGAGTGGCGGCGCCGCTGTCGCCTACGAGATGAGTTTCGCGCGGTTGTGCGCCGGGGCGGTTCCGGCCATCCTCGCGGCGCTGCCGTCGGCTGCGACTGGGCGGCTGCTGGATGTCGGGGCGGGGACGGGAAGGTTGAGTGTCGCCGCGGCGGCGCGGGGCTGGCGGGTCACGGCGTTGGAACCGGACGAGGACATGCTCGCGGTGGCACGGAGTCGGGGAGCGAAGGGGGTGGAGTGGATCTCGGGTGGGGCGCCGGGGATACCGTTCCCGGACCGGATGTTCGACCATGCGGTGGCCTCGTTCGTCGTCAATCATGTGGCGTCGCCCCGGCGGACGCTGCGTGACATGGTGCGTGTGGTGGTGCCGGGTGGCAGGGTCATCGCGACCGTCTGGGAGGCATCGAAGGGCGAGATCAACCAGCTCTGGCAGGCGGTGACGTCGGTGAAGGGTTTCGAGGCGCCGCCCGCACGGAGGCTACCGCCGGAGGAGGACTTCGAGCGGAGCCCGGAGGGTCTGGCGCGATTGGGTGAGGAGTGCGGGCTGGAGGTCGCGGCGGCGCGAACGGTGTCGTGGGAGTTCGTCATCGAGCCCGGGGACCTCTGGCAGGGCCCCGAGCACGGGATCGCGGGCATCGGTCGTGCCTACCTGGCGCAGGACGAGACGGTGCGGGAACGGATGCGGAGTGCCTACGACGAGGTGGCGGCAGCAATGGCCCAGGACGGCCTCCTCCACCTGAGGTCGCACGCCGTGCTGGTGGAGGCCGTGGTCCCGACCACCTGATCCCGGCCTCCCGGGCGGCCCCTCCTCCGCGAGGGTCCCTGCACATCCTGTCCGGGTCTCGGCTGTCGGGGGTGCTGTGGTCTCGGATCGCCACCTTCCGCTGGTCGAGCCGCGAAGCGAAGCGAGCGTGGCGAGACCACCACAACAGTCCCAGCGAACCGTCGCCGGGTCTCGACACGGGCCCCTCCACTACGTTCCGGGTCCCGGCTCGACCAGCGGGAACGGGAGAACCGATGACGGGCAGCATGTGCGACCGGGTCGCTGCTTTTCCGTTGGTCGAGCCGCGAAGCGAAGCGAGCGTGTCGAGACCTCCGTAAGAGTGCCTGCGAACCCTCACCAGGTCTCGACACGGGTCCCTCCACTACGTTCCGGGTCCCGGCTCGACCAACGGAGAAAGGGGATCTTCACCAGGTCTCGACCATCGGGCGCGTTGCGCGCTCAGCTC
>NZ_RQYT01000171.1 GCF_003932785.1 Arachnia propionica
ACGAGGGTGGCCAGGTCGAGGGGGAAGAATCGTTCTCCTTGTGTTTCGAGTTCCTTGACCCGGGCGGGTTTCAGCCAGGATTCATAGCTCCCGTCAGCGACTGCTTCATGCAGTAGAAGGCTCTTGAACTCGTCAGCATCCACATGGACGAACCCGGCCACCTCCTCCTGCAGCACCCGTTGCAGGGTGGTTGACTTCCCGGCGCCGGGAGGACCCGCCAACACCACAGCCCGCCGTTCCTGCCGCACCTCGGGAAACCTCGACCACACCTCCCCCAACAACCGATCATGAAGATCACTTCTTCGCCGCCGAGGTTTCCC
>NZ_RQYT01000172.1 GCF_003932785.1 Arachnia propionica
GTTCTGGTTCCGGAGTTCGGAGACACATCGTGCCGCCAGTGGCATGCACCAGATACTCAAACCCCGCCGGAGACTTCCAGTGGAACCAGCCGGGTGCTGGTTGAGTCAGGACCCAGCCGCCGAAGGTCTTCGCCCGATGCGACCTACGCGCCAACGGGGCCAGATTCCCCCACCTGGTCTGCCCGGTCTCGCCGTCCCGGTAGGGGATGGTGTGGTCCAGATCACACGCCCTGGAGGTGCGGGCAGCGTAGGGGAACACATCGACTGGCATCAATGCGGTGACTGCCATCCGCAACCCGACCGACGGGTCATGGAGAT
>NZ_RQYT01000173.1 GCF_003932785.1 Arachnia propionica
GGGAAACCTCGGCGGCGAAGAAGTGATCTTCATGATCGGTTGTTGGGGGAGGTGTGGTCGAGGTTTCCCGAGGTGCGGCAGGAACGGCGGGTTGTGGTGTTGGCGGGTCCTCCCGGCGCCGGGAAGTCAACCACCCTGCAACGGGTGCTGCAGGAGGAGGGATGTTAAACAGAAAACTTTCCCCAGCCAATGAATGACCTGCAACGTTGAAAAGAAAGGAAGATGACCGTGGTTATTCGTGAGGGTAGGTTGGATGGGGTGTGGCGTGCGCATCATCGGTTGCTGCTGGCCCGGTTGGATTTCCAACGCTTGATC
>NZ_RQYT01000174.1 GCF_003932785.1 Arachnia propionica
GGAGCTATGAATCCTGGCTGAAACCCGCCCGGGTCAAGGAACTCGAAACACAAGGAGAACGATTCTTCCCCCTCGACCTGGCCACCCTCGTACACGAAGAATCCTCCAAACTCGCCAAACGGATGCGTCATCTCGCCATCGAGAAAGGAGCCAACATGGTGGTTGATACAGTGTTGGGGTCGCAGAGTTCAGCGCGTCAACTGGTCGAAGGTTTGGTGGCTGCGGGATATCGTGTCGAGATCATCGATGTCGAGGTTCCTGAAGCAGTGTCCCGAGAAGCGATCCGGCAACGATGGCGTGACGGCTAC
>NZ_RQYT01000175.1 GCF_003932785.1 Arachnia propionica
GTAGCCGTCACGCCATCGTTGCCGGATCGCTTCTCGGGACACTGCTTCAGGAACCTCGACATCGATGATCTCGACACGATATCCCGCAGCCGCCAACGTGGTCTGGATGTCAGTCACCGATCTTGGAGAACCAAGAACTGTGTCGATGACGATGTTGCATCCATCCTGCATTGCTTCCTTGCGCATCCGTTGAGCCAGAAGGGAGGATTCTTCGTGGACGAGGGTGGCCAGGTCGAGGGGGAAGAATCGTTCTCCTTGTGTTTCGAGTTCCTTGACCCGGGCGGGTTTCAGCCAGGATTCATAGCTCC
>NZ_RQYT01000176.1 GCF_003932785.1 Arachnia propionica
AAACCAGGCCCACCATGACCCCGCGGATCATTCCTCGGGAGGGTCACGGTGGCGGGTTTTCCGGGCTTCGAACAGTTGTGAAACGACCTCTTGAGGTGTTGTTCACGACCTTCTTTTCCGCTGGTCGAGCCGGATTGCGCGCGGCAGCGCGCCGTCCGTGTCGAGACCTCTGATACACGGTGCAGGAACTCGAGTTGAGCGGAAGTCCCACGGAGGTCTCGACACGGGTCCTCCGCAGGCTCCGGACCCTGCTCGACCAGCGGTGGAGAGGACGGCGCTGGAGCCAAAATGAGCAAC
>NZ_RQYT01000177.1 GCF_003932785.1 Arachnia propionica
GCCCTGGAGGTGCGGGCAGCGTAGGGGAACACATCGACTGGCATCAATGCGGTGACTGCCATCCGCAACCCGACCGACGGGTCATGGAGATTCTCGGGTGCGTGCCGAAGGGGATCAAAGATCGGCCGGACCGTCACGCGGGAGTCCTTCAAGAACTCCGGCAGTCGTGTGGTGAGGAACGCGCCCCACCGTTCGACCTCGGCCACCCCGGAGGAGTCGCTGTCGGGGTTGAGGGCGGGGTCGTCGGCGTTGATGTGGACGAATACCGTGGCCTGGGGCAGCATGTCCTGCCCAC
>NZ_RQYT01000178.1 GCF_003932785.1 Arachnia propionica
GTGGGCAGGACATGCTGCCCCAGGCCACGGTATTCGTCCACATCAACGCCGACGACCCCGCCCTCAACCCCGACAGCGACTCCTCCGGGGTTGCTGAGGTGGAGCGGTGGGGCGCGTTCCTCACCACACGACTGCCGGAGTTCTTGAAGGACTCGAAAGTCACCGTCCGACCCGTGGTCGATCCACTCCGGCATGCACCCGAGGATCTCCATGACCCGTCGGTCGGGTTGCGGATGGCAGTCACCGCATTGATGCCAGTCGATGTGTTCCCCTACGCTGCCCGCACCTCCAGGGC
>NZ_RQYT01000179.1 GCF_003932785.1 Arachnia propionica
AGGGCAGCGAGATGCACCGGCCATGCCGCATTCACGATGGCCACCCAGATGCCGGTCTACTTCGCCCACCCCCACTCCCCCTGGGAGAGAGGCAGCAACGAGAACACAGGCGGACTGATCCGCGACTACCTCCCCAAAGGCACCCAGATACCCCAACACCAGCCCTACCTCACCGCCATCGCTGAAGAACTCAATGAACGCCCCCGAGCAACACTGGGCTACCTCACCCCACGCGAAGCCTTCCAACGACTCCTCGTTGCTTCCACCACTTGACACTGCCGA
>NZ_RQYT01000180.1 GCF_003932785.1 Arachnia propionica
GCGATCTGCTGCCCCTGGTCCGCGATCTCGGGGAAGTCGTTGCCGACGCGCTTCGAGTAGTCACTCACCGCGGTCTGCGGCTCGCCCACGTAGACCACCACCAACTGCACCCCCGGCATCGCCTTCGCAGCGGCCTGCACATCCGGCATCTCCGTGCGGCAGCCCGTGCACCACGTCGCCATGAACAGCAGCCACACGGGCTTGCCGCGAAGCGCCTTCATGTCGACCAGCCCACCGTCGATGTCCGTCGCAGTGAACTCCGGGGCCGCGTCGCCGAC
>NZ_RQYT01000019.1 GCF_003932785.1 Arachnia propionica
CTGCAGGCGGGAGCCTGTGGGAGACTAGGACGCTGCCGGACTTATTTATTCGTCCCCCCAAACGTTGTTTGGGGGGACGAATGTTTTTGTGTGGGGTTTGTTATGGGTTGTTGGGGTTTCCGGACCGATAAACCCCTAAAATGACATAACGCGGTGTCTGGGTGGGCAGGAAAGAGAAGGGGCCCGGGCTCGGGCGTGAGCGGCGGGGGAGTGGCCTCATTCGTCGATGGCCGTGTTCACCATGTGGGCCTCCGCCACGACGAGCGTGGCCTGGTCGCTCGTCTCCATCGTGATGACACCCCTGGCGCCGAGGCCCTCCCAGGTGATCGTCCAATGGGTTGTCGCAGTGATGGTGTACTCCCCGTCCTTCTCGTACACGTAACCGCAGTCGGGGGAGGGCTCGTTGTGGACCAGGGCCGGATCCCACGGGGTGCCAGCGCCGCAGCTCACGCTGCCGCCGTCACCCATGTCCCACACCACCCGGTCCACGGTCGCCGTCGCCGTCACGGTGTAGCCACCAGCGGACGCCGATCTGGAGATCGGTCCCAGACTGGCGGGATCGGAACTGTCATTCCACAACCACGTGTTCCAGCCCACATAGGTCAATCCATCGGCATCCTGCTGCCTCGTCGGGGGACTCGTCGCGATCCGCACCGGCTGCAACTGCATCTGTGCCACTGCCGTCCGGGCCAGCTGCCCCGGATCCGGTAGCACGACATCCGCAGCCAACCGCACCACCCGGTACAGCGCCAGCTCGTCCCCGGTGACGCACACCCGGTCATCCGGATGCGAATCCAGTGCCACGGTCGGAACCACGTAGCACTCCTCCCCGTGATGCCACCACATCTGCCCCGACTGACACGGCACCACCGCGCCCTTGTGCGTGCACTCCGTCCGCTCCGACACCACCTTGGAGCCACCACCGCTTCCCGGTGAACCAGGCGCTTGGACAGTAATGACTACACGGCCTTGCTCGTTTGCTGACACGGGGGGCTCGTCTTCTGCTTGTGCGGGATGCAGAGGAAGGACACTGAGGAGTAGTAGCGCCGTTGCTGTGATCCAAGCCTTAGGTTTCATGCGTCGCACCGTTCTGCTACGTCAGTTGTATAGTGTGCGACCTTCCAAACTTCGTCTTCCTGTGTTACCTTTAGCTGCCAAGCTCGGATCTTAGGGCGGTTGGAATCCAAAATTGATTCGCCGGTATCGAGATCGACGACATCCGTTCCCGTGACATCCGTGCATGCAGTGACTAGAACTGTTTCTGTGGTGTCCTGTTGAGATCCCTGAATTGCATACGAGAATTTGCCGGTTTGAACGATGTTGTTCTTTCGGTCCTCCTCGATGAAAGGAATTTCTTGGTCGGCTACACTGCCAGTTACGATTGCGCGTAGTGGTTCAATGTTTTTTGCTGGGTCCGTCTGGATCTCGTTCTTCAGGCGGAAGTAGTCGGCGACGACCGCCTCGGCCGCCTGTTGCTCGGGTGATTTCGTCGGTGTCGGTTCCTCGCTGGGCCATGCCGTCATCGTCTGTGGTACCTGGGTGACCGTGGCCGACTCCGTGGGCACCCGTGGGACCTCGGGGGTGCTCGGGGCGCACCCCAGGAGTGTGACGGCCAGCAACACCGAAACCCGCCTCATGACCACTCCTTCGTGATCGTGCTGGAAACACTGCACCCCCACCCCAACACGAAACCCGTGCCGACGCCACCCATTCGGCCCAAAGGGTGACAGCTCGCGAAATTACTCGGTGATCCGCCGTGGAGGGGGTCAGGGTCGCGGCTGTGTGGGGCGGCTGCGGGGGAGCGTGATCTCGACGACGCACCCGCCGCCCCGGCTGTTCATGGTGACCCGGCCTGCGTGTGCGGCGACGATGGTGCGGACGATGGGCAGGCCCAGGCCATTGCCGGAGTCCGTCCCCGGGGTGCGGGCGCGATCCCCGCGCCAGCCCGCTTGGAACACCCGCGCCAGGTCCTCGTCGCTCACGCCGCCGCACTCGTCGCTGACCTGCACGTGGACGCTGTCGCCGTCGCTGACGACCTCGACGGTCACGGTGCTGCCCGGATGGGTGTAGGAGATGGCATTGCCCACCACGTTCTGCAGCGCCCTCGCCAGCAGACCGCCGTCCCCCACCACGTCGGTCGACGGCCCGGTGACGGAGCCGGTGAGAGTGACCTCCTTGGCCAGGGCGAGCGGTTGCAGGTGCCCGACGAGATCCGAGACGAGGTCCCCGATGGTGACGGTTTCCTGCCCCATGTCGAGGGAGCCGGTGTGCAGTCCGGCCAGCGCGAGCAGGTCGTCGACCATCCCGGCCGTCCGCTCCGCCTCGGCCACGATCTGACGGTGGTAGGAGGCGGGCTCGGGGGCGATCCCGTCCTCCAGCGCCTCGGCCATCGCCCTGATACCGGCCAGGGGAGTCCTCAGGTCGTGGGACAGCCACGTGATGAGTTCCCGACGGCCCTGCTCGACCTCCCGTTGGCGACGCTCCCGCTCGAGTTCCCGGGCGGAATCCATGATGACTCGTTGGCTGCGCCACGACACGAGAATCCCCGCGAGCAGTGCCGCGGGCAGCGTCGCCGCCAGCAGGAGCAGGGGGACCCGCACCGATTCGATGAGCATGAGACGCACCCCGAACAACAGGCCCACACCGATCGTGATGACGACCGCCACCGGACTGAGCAGCGCCGCCCACCGCACGGAGCGGCGCGCCACCCCGGAGGTCAGCGCCGCGCACCCAAGGCCGACCCCCAGGGTCACGGCCGCGACGGCCAGGAGCTGCTCAGTCACGGTGCGGCTCCCACCGGTACCCCCGACCCCACACCGTCACCAGGCGCGTGGGGCACTGCGGGTCGGGTTCGATCTTGCTGCGGACCCGGCGGACGTGAACCGTCACCGTGGAGGCGTCGCCGACGTCCCACCCCCACACGGCCCGCATGAGATCGTCGCGGGAGAACACCTCGTCGGGATGGCTGACCAGATGGGCCAGCAGGTCGAACTCCCGGAAGGTGAGGTTGAGGGGACGGCCGTCGAGGGTGGCCTTCTGCGCGGTGAGGTCCAGCGTCAGCGGGCCGTCGGCGATGACCTCCCGTCCCGGCGCGGCGGGCTGCTGACGTCGCAGCACCGCCCCCACCCGCAACACCAGCTCCCGGGGGCTGAAGGGCTTGGCCAGGTAGTCGTCGGCCCCGAGCTCCAGCCCCAGCACCCGGTCGGCCTCGGAGCTCTTCGCCGTCAGCATGATGACCGGCGCGCCGACCCCGGCGGAACGCAGCCGCCGGAACACCTCGTGCCCGTCGATGCCCGGCAGCATGAGGTCGAGGATGATGAGGTCGCAGCCCTCGGCCCGGCCGAGAGCCGCCACCCCGTCCCCGACCTCGATGACCTCGTGACCGGCGGCACGCAGGTAGTCGCTGACCACGCCACGCACCGTCGGGTCGTCATCCACGAGAAGAACGGTCGCCACCCGCTCAGCATAGGCGTCATCCGAAGGTGAAGGCATTGGCGCGCACGCCCTCGTCGAAGGTCAGCGTGACCGTGGTGCCGCCCGTCACCTCGGGCAGTGACACCAGCCGATACATCCTTGCCCCGTCGATGACCGCGTGGTCACCTTGGACGTGCTCCCCGCCGGGGGTGACGCCTCCCTCGACCTCGACCTTCACCCTGCTCCCGGCCGGACCGTCCATGACGAGGTACATCTCCCGTCCCGAGAACCGGTACCGCAGCTGGGCCCCGTCTCGGGTCGCGGTGATGGACTCGCCGTCGGCCTGCCACGACCCGCCGAGGGTCCAGTGTCCCGAGGCCGAGGGATCCCCGGCGACGCCGTAGTCATGATTCCCCTCCACGAGGGTGACGTCGTTTCCTGCCGCACGCAGGGTGCCCAGGTAGGTCTCGGGGGACTGGCCGGGCGTGTGCTGCATCACCTCGTCGGACACCGTCGCCTTGTCCCCGGACTCGCCGAGCAGGTCACGGATCTGTTGCTCCGCCTCCTCGTAGTCCCCCTCCCCGAAGTGGACCCAACGGATCCGTCCCTCCTGGTCGATGAGGTACTTCGCCGGCCAGTAGCGGTTGTCGTAGGCCCGCCAGGTCGCGAAGTCGTTGTCCAGTGCGACGGGGTACCTGATGCCGGCGTCGACGACGGCCCTCTCGACGTTCTCCTTCACCTTCTCGAAGGCGAACTCGGGCGCGTGCACGCCGACGATCTCGAACCCGGCGTCGTGATAGCGGTCGTACCAGGCGTTGAGGTAGGGCTGGGTGCGCACACAGTTGACGCAGCTGTAGGTCCAGAAGTCGACGAGCACCACCTTGCCGCGCAGTTCGGCGAGTGTGAGGGGGTCACTGTTGATCCAGGCGGAGATCCCCGTCAGCTCGGGGGCCGCCGTTGGGTTCGGGATCTCGCCCCGGTCGGTGGCGGGCATGGCCACCTCCGCCGAGGGAATGAGCCCCTCCTCGAACGCGGCGAGGGAGGGGAAGCGGTCCACGGCCCACGCCTGGAAGTCCTTGTCGAGACCCGTGGCCACGAGCACACCCACGACGATGAACAGCCCCGCGATGACCCGCTGGAACCAGCCCCTCGGGTTCGCCGCCCAGCCGAGACGGTTGATGAGTGTGCGTCCCGCCAGGGAGATGGCCAGCAGTGCCCCCGCCATGCCGACGCAGTAGACGCCGAGGTAGAACAACCCGACGGTGGGGCTGGCGGGAAGGACCGTGGCGATCACCCAGGCGTAGGTGGGGGAGCAGCTGCTGAACACCGGACCCAGCGCGGCACCCGTGAGGACGGCCCCGAGGGTCTCGCTGCGCTGGCCGCGGGCCTTGTCCAGCAGCTGGTGGGCATTGTCCAGTTTCAACGCCGTGGACACGCGGGCCCACACCCCGGGGAACAGCATCACCAGACCCAGCAGCACCACCAGGGTGCCGGAGCCGATGGCCCAGGCCCTGGGGTCGATGTGCAGGAAGGCCGTGCTGACCTTCAGTAGCAGCGTGAACAGCAGCAACGACGCGACGAGGCTGCCCGCGATGAGGTAGGGGCGACGCCTGGAACCGTGTCCGAGGCTCCCACCCACGATGACCGGGAGGAAGGGCAGGACACAGGGCGCGAGCACCGTGAGGACGCCTGCCAGGAGGGAGAGAAGTGCGGTGACGACCATCGGATCAGCCCTGGAGCTCCTTGAGGAGGGCGTCGGTGGAGGTGCTCGACCACTTGCGGATCTCCTGCTGCTTGTCATCGACGGCGACGAAGGTGTGCTGCGTCGTCACCTTGTACTGCTGGCGGAGATCGGTGTGGTCGTCGTAGTCGACGCTCACGACCGTCGTCCCCTCTGGGATCCGGTTCGGATCGGCGGTGAGGTCGCCCACGATGGCCTTGCAGGCGGGGCACCATTTCGCGTTGAAGAACAGCACGACCTTGGAGTCGGCGAAGCTGCTCCTCGAGGCCTCGTAGTCCTCCCAGGTCACGAAGCGGGCGGGGGCGGCCATCGCGTCACCCGTCATGGCGTCGGACGGGCTCATGTGATCCCCGGGGGTCATGGCACCCGAGGGGCTCATGGCATCGGAGGGGGCCATGGCGGTCGGGCTCATGCGGTCGGCGGGGGACATCGCCTCGGTCGGGGAGCCGGCGGAGCAACCCGCGAGGCAGAGCAGAGCGGCAACAGCAACAGGGGCAAGGTATTTCTTCATGCAGAGCAGTCTTCCCCCTCAACCATGACATGTTCGAGGGAGGAATCCTTACGAGTTTGTGACGTCGCCCCGTCCTGCCCGAGTGATTTCCATCGTCCGTGGTGGTTTGGGACAATGGCGGACATGGTTGAACAGGGGAACTCCTCCGGCCGCGGTGGTGGCCAACGACGCGGCAGGCCAGGTACGGGGGGCCAGGGACCCAAGGGCCGGGACAACCGCAGTCACGGCAGGCCCGGGCAGCGGAAGCCCGCGCAGGCACGGGACGACCGGGATCCCCAGGGGCGAGGACGGTCCCGGGACCAGCGTCACCGCACCCGGCGTGACCAGGAGCGTCCCTCCCGGTTCGAGCCGAGGGACGAGGAACGCCGTGTCCCCAGCCCCGGCACGGCCCCAGCCCCTGACGAACCCGACACCCCCAAGGAGTTCGACGCCTCGCGGCTGCCGATCGGGGTGCGGGCCGAGCTGAAAGGGCTCTCGCAGGGTCTGGCCGACACCGTCGCCGCCCACCTCTACGCCGCGGGATCCCTCCTCGACGAGGACCCGGACCTCGCCTACCGCCACGCGGCCGCCGCCAAGCGCCGGGCCGGCCGGATCCCCGTCGTCAGGGAGGCCGCAGCGGAGGCGGCCTACGCCTCGGGGCGCTACGAGATCGCGCTGAGGGAGTACCGGGCGCTGCGCCGCATGAACGGACGGGACGAACTGCTGCCGGTGATCGCCGACTGCGAACGTGCCGTCGGCAGACATCGTGAGGCCCTCGACCTGCTGGCGAGCCTCGACCCCCGCACCAAGAACCTGGGGCTGAGGATCGAGTGCCTCCTCGTGGAGGCCGGCATCCGCAACGACCTCGGGCAGCGGGGCGAGGCCCTGCGGCTGCTGAAGTCCGCGATCTCCCACCGGATCGGTCCTCGTCTCGGGCAGGCCAGGCTGCGGTACGCCTACGCCGACCTCCTCGTCGCCGACGGACAGTTGGGCGCCGCGCGGGAATGGTTCGACGCCGCCGCCCGGCTGGACCCCGAGGGGGAGTTGGACGCGGTGGAGCGCGTCGCCGCCCTTGACGGGGTGACGTTGCCGGAGGACTTCGAGCTCGACCCCGAGCCCGAGGAGGATCCCCAGGACGCCATCGAGACCGAGGTCATCGAGCTGGTCAGCCCCGAGGAGGAGATCGCGGAGATCCTCGCCGAGATCGACGGGGAGGACCGGTGACCGCCCTCGTCGAGTCCTACGATGCGGCCCTGTTCGACCTGGACGGTGTCATCTACCTTGGCCCCCACGCGATCGACGGGGTCCCGGAGGCGCTGACGGAGATCCGCGCCCGGGGCGCCCGCCTCGGCTATGTGACGAACAACGCGGCCCGCACCCCAGCCCAGGTGGCGGCCCACCTCCGGGAACTCGGGATCGACGCCGAGGCGGGGGACGTCGTGAACTCCACCCAGGCGACGGTGACGATGCTCCAGGGACGCCTGCCCGCCGGGGCGCGGGTCATCGCGGTCGGTACGGCGGCCCTCGTCGAGCAACTCGCCGAGGGCGGCTTCCAGCCGGTGTCCTCCCTCGAGGAACAGCCGGTGGCGGTGGTGCAGGGCTATCATCCCCAGCTGCCGTGGCCGCTGCTCGAGACCGGGATCATGGCCATCCATCGTGGTGCCCAGTGGTTCGCGACGAACCCGGACCAGACCCGTCCCACCGAACGGGGCATCCTGCCCGGCTGCGGCGCCCAGGTCGATCTCATCGCCTCGTGCGTCGGGTTCCGCCCCGAGATGGCGGGCAAGCCCTACCGGCCGCTGCTGGACGAGACGGTGCGTCGGCTCGGGGCCACCTCGCCGATCTTCGTCGGGGACCGGGTCGACACCGACATCATCGGCGCCGGCAACGTCGGGATGGACTCCCTCTTCGTCTTCACCGGCGCCCACGGCAAGCGGGATCTCCTCGAGGCCCCGCCGGTGGGGCGCCCCACCCACATCGGCCGGGACATCTCCGCCCTCCTGGCGCCCCCGCGCCCGCTCGAATCCGTCGAGGGGGGATACCGGGTCCGCGGGGCCCAGGTGCGTCTCGTCGACGGCGCGACGCGCGCCACGCCGGTGCCCCCCGACCTCGAGGGCCAGCTCGACCTGCTCTGGGCGGCGCTCCACGCGGCCTGGTTCCAGGGCGGCGACGTGTCCGGCCTGCTCGACGACCTCGACCTCGTGCCATGACCGCCCCCACCCCCCGCTCCGCCGCACCCGCCCCGGTGCGTCGCATCGAGGAGGTCGCTGAGGCCATGGCCGACCTCGGCGAGGTCTCGACGATGCCGGTGGCCGATGCCCTCGCCCAGCTGCAGGAGGCGCACCGACGACTGCTCGTGGCGCTCAACCCCGACGCGGTCCAGCCGAGCCTGCCCCGCCTGGACCGGGCGAGGTGAGACTCGACAAGGCCCTCCAGACCCGTGGGCTCGTCCGCTCCCGCACCCGGGCCGCAGCGCTCATCGCGGAAGGTCTGGTCCAGGTCGACGGGGTGGTGGCGACCAGGCCCTCGCAGCAGGTCGGACCGGACACCGTGATCGAGGCGACGGTGGAGCCCTGGGTGTCGCGGGCGGCCCACAAGCTGCTCGGCGCCCTCGACGACTCGGGCACCGTGGTGCGGGGCAGGGTGTTGGACGCGGGCGCCTCGACCGGGGGCTTCACCCAGGTGGCCCTGGCCAGGGGAGCGCAGCTCGTCCACGCCGTCGATGTCGGCCACGACCAGCTGGCCCCTGAACTCCGCGACGATCCGCGGGTGCGGGTCCACGAGGGGCTCAACCTGCGTGACCTCACGCTCGAGGACCTGGACGGCGAGCGGATGGATCTCGTCGTCGGCGACGTCTCCTTCATCTCCCTGCGCCTGCTCCTGCCTTCCCTGCTCTCGGTGCTCCGCCCGGACGGGGAGGCGCTGCTGCTGGTCAAACCCCAGTTCGAGGTCGGGCGTGGTCGCCTCGGTGCGGGCGGGGTCGTCCACGATCCCGAACTGAGACGACGGGCTGTCGACGACGTGATCGCCGTGGCCGCATCACTTGGCTGGGACTGCGTCTGGCAGGGGACCAGCCGACTCCCCGGGGCGGAGGGGAACGTGGAGTTCTTCATCCGGCTCGTCAGGGTGCCACAACCCCCTGACGGTGGCGCACCCTCCCGGGGCTGATTACCCTTGGGCAGCGTGGAGAGTCGTACCCTGGCAGTCCTGCTGCATCCTGAACGCCCCGAGGCCCTCGAGGCCGCGTGCGTGTTCATGCGTCGGATGCCCGGTTTCACCTTCCTGACCTTCGCCGACGACGTGGAGCGGCTCTCCCGGCAGGTCCCGGAGGTGGACCTGCGGGCCACGGATGGTCTCACCGCGGAGCTGGCCGTCGTGTTCGGCGGGGACGGCACCATCCTGCGTGCCGCCGAATGGGCCCACCCGGCGGGTGTGCCGCTGCTCGGTGTGAACCTCGGGCACGTCGGGTTCCTCGCCGAGCTCGAGACCTCCGATCTGAGCACCCTGCCGAAGGCCGTCATGGAACGCGACTACGACATCGAGCGGCGTCTCGTGCTCGAGGTCCGCGTCGAGGAGGCCGACGGCGCCGTCGCCTGGCAGTCCTTCGCCGTCAACGAGTCGTCGTTGGAGAAGATGGCCAGGGAGAAGATGCTCACGGTCCGCGCCCGCATCGACCGCCGACCCCTGTCGAGGTGGGGCTGCGACGGGGTGCTCGTGGCCACCCCGACCGGCTCCACCGCCTACGCCTTCTCCGGCGGCGGGCCCGTGGTCTGGCCGGAGGTGCAGGCCATGCTGGTGGTGCCCCTCTCCGCCCACGCCCTGTTCAACCGCCCCATGGTGCTGTCCCCGGACTCGACGGTCCAGCTGGAACTCGACGGCCCCGTGGACCAGGGGGTCATCTGGTGCGACGGGCGACGCAGCTACGACATCAGCCTCGGGCAGCGGATCGAGGTGAGTGCCTGCAGGCAGCCCCTGTACATCGCGCGGCTGTCCGAGCAGCACTTCACCACCCGCCTCGTGCGCAAGTTCAAGCTCCCGGTCAACGGGTGGCGCAGCGGCCCGAAGGAGCCCAGGTGCTGACGGAACTGCGGCTGTCCTCCCTCGGCGTCGTCGCGGACGCGTCCCTGACGCTCGGGCCGGGGCTCACCGCGCTCACCGGCGAGACGGGGGCCGGGAAGACGATGCTCGTGGCGGGTCTGGGGCTGCTGCTCGGTGCTCGGGCGGACGCCTCCCTCGTGCGCAACGGCGACGACAAGGCCGTCGTCCAGGGCCGCTGGGAGGTGGGTGAGGGCACCGCGGCGCTCGTCGAGGAACTCGGCGGCAGCCTCGACGACGGCATCGAACTGGTCTCGGTGCGGCAGGTCACCGCCCAGGGCAGGTCGCGTGCCGTCATCGGTGGCGCGTCGGTTCCCGTCAGCGCCGCGTCGACCCTGCTGGGGGAGATCGCCACCATCCACGGCCAGTCGGAGCAGCTCCGGCTGTCCTCGCCGGAACGTCAGCGCGAGATCCTCGACCTGTTCGCCCAACCCGAGGCGCTGCCCCGCTACCGGGAACGCCACGCTGAGCATCAGCAGCTGGCGGCGGAACTCGACCGGCTCCGGACGGCGGCGCTGGAGCGGGCCCGCGAGGTCGACATGCTCCGCCACTCCCTGGCGGAGATCGCCGCATGCGACCCCCAACCCGGCGAGGACGAGGACCTCGCCACGGAGGCCACACGCCTGGCGGATGCCGACGACCTGAAGGCGCTGGCCGTCGAGGTCCAGACCGCCCTGAGCGGCTCCGAGGAGGACTTCGACGCCCCCAGCGCGGTGGCGCTGATCGGGATGGCGCGCAAGACCCTGCGGAGTCTGGCCGACCGTGACCCGCGGGCAGGGGAGCTGTCCGGTCGGCTCGACGAGGTCGGCTACGTCATCGACGACCTCGCCCAGGAGGTCGCCAGCTACACCGCGGACCTGGTCTCGGACCCCGTGAGGTTGGCCGCCGTCGCCGACCGACGCGGCGAGCTCAGCCACCTGACCCGCAAGTACGGCACCACCATCGACGAGGTCCTCGCCTGGGCGGAGGAGTCCAGGCGGCGGCTGGATGAACTGGAAGGGGCCGACGAGCGGATCGAGGAGCTGCAGACGAGGGTCACGGAGCTCGATCGGCTGCTCGACGCGGACGCGGCGGCCATCACCGCGGACCGGGTGGCGGCATCCGCCCGGCTGTCCGAGGCGGCCGCCGCCGAGTTGCGGGCCCTGGCTCTCGGATCCGCGCGGCTGGAGTTCAACGTCACCCCCGCCGCGCGCGGACCCCACGGTGCGGACCGGATCGAGCTGTTGTTCGCCGCGAATCCCGGTTCCACCCCCGGCCCTCTGGGGAAGGTCGCCTCCGGTGGTGAGCTGTCCCGGGTCCGGCTCGCCCTCGAGGTGGTGCTGGCGGGAGCCGCGCCCGGGCACACCTTCGTCTTCGACGAGGTGGACGCCGGCGTCGGCGGGGCCGTCGGCCTGGAGATCGGGCGTCGGCTCCGCCGACTCGCCGAGACGTCCCAGGTGATCGTCGTGACGCACCTCGCCCAGGTTGCCGCCTTCGCCCACCACCACTTCGTCATCAGCAAGTCCAGTGACGGAGAGGTCACGACCTCCGACGTCACCCCGCTGGGCCCGAAGGAGCGGGCCGTGGAGCTGGCCCGCATGATGAGCGGGACCACCGACTCCCAGGCCGCGGTGAAGCACGCGCGTGAACTCCTGCAGTTCGCCTCGGAGCACCCTCTAAGCTGAGGTGATGACAAGAGCTCTCATCGTCGTCGACATCCAGCGGGACTTCTGTGAGGGGGGAGCCCTGGCCGTGGCCGGGGGAGCCGCCGTCGCGGCCCGGGTCAGCGAGTTGCTGGTTGGGGACCACGGCTACGACCTCGTCGTGGCCACCCGGGACCACCACATCGACCCGGGATCGCATTTCGGCCCCGACCCGGACTACGTCGACTCCTGGCCGGTCCACTGCGTCGCTGGATCCCCGGGAGCCGAGCAACATCCCGATCTGGTCTTCGACGCCTGGGATGGCCTTTTCCTCAAGGGGCGTTTCGACGGTGCCTATTCCGGTTTCGAGGGAGTCGAGGCCCGTGATGAGAGGTCCTTGGTGGATTTTCTCCGCGACCGGGGCGTCACCGATGTGGATGTGTGCGGGATCGCCACGGATCACTGCGTGCGGGCCACGGCCCTCGACGCCGCCCGGGAGGGATTCGCCACGACGGTGCTGGTGGACCTGACCGCGGCGGTGCACGCGGACTCCCTTCCCGACCTGGAACAGGAATGGGCGGCTGCGGGGATCGCCGTCTCCCGGGACGAGTGACCCCTTCGAAAAACGTCCGCTCACTTTTCGTGGATCATCCTTGGGAAGGACAAGGAGTTGTAACTTTCGTTAGTCATCCTTGGGGCAGTTCTCGTTGCTCGAACAAGTATTGTGATCGCTGTCATCCGAAAGGTTGGAGCAAGGTTTATCGCTGCGTTAGTTTTCGGCTCGGAACCACACCTCTTCAGAATGGAGATCCCCAATGTTGAAGCGCACGTTCGCCGCCCTGGCCGCTGCGTCCCTTCTCTCCGGTGCGGGCGTGAGCCTGGCCCATGCCAATGGCTCCGATGAGCCCTCCCTCAACTACACCGTCGGCGAGCAGATCGACGGCTGGGCCCCGGTCATGGTTGCCGCCCAGTGCGGTGACGGTGCCAAGCACGCCGTCGTCGCCCTCAGCCCCGCCGCATCGGTGAAGCTCGTCGGCGAGACCAAGGGCGAGGAGCGCGACGGCGCCCTGCGCGTCCAGTACCCGGCCACCAACGGTCAGGTGGAGCTCAACCTCACCGCGAGCATGACCGGCCAGGTCACGTTCTCCATCTCCTGCGTCCACGACTACAACTACTCCTCGGCCTCCCGGACGACGGAGCGGGTCATCGACGCCGCCAAGCCGGTCGCCGAGGACGGCGCCCCGCAGGTCAAGACCGCCGCGACGGGCGCGAAGGTCGTCGCCGGTGGCGAGGTCAAGCTGAGCGTCGCCGGTTTCGACTCCGAGGAGGGGCTGTCCGTGGACATGTACTCCACCCCGGTGAACCTGGCCAAGACCAAGGCCGACAAGGAGGGCAAGGCGGAGCTCACCGTCCGGATCCCGGAGAACACCACCGAGGGCGTCCACCACATCGTGGTGACGGGTGAGACGAGCGGTCTGCGCGCCATCACCGCCGTCAAGGTCGTCAAGGCCGAGGCGTCCCAGGGGAAGGGTGACGCGGCCAAGAAGGCGGCGCCGAAGTCCGGCAAGCAGGCCGGCCGTCCGGGCCTGCCCCGCACGGGTGCCTGATCCCACGACACCGGGAGATCCCTCCGGGCCCGCGTGCCCGGGGGGATCTACTGTCCCCGGACGACGTCGCCGGGTGGTCCGCTGGCTGGTGTCGTCGTTGATCCTGCTCGTGGTCCTCGCCCTCGTCGTGCCCCTCGCCCTGCTCCGGGGACTCGAGGGCAGGGCCCAGCGGCTGGACGTCGTCCTGCCCCGCTCCGAGGGGAGGGAACGGACCCTCCTGCTCGTCGGCGTCGATGACCGCTCCCTCGCCCCGGAGGGAAGCGCCGACTTCGGCGAACCGGGCTCCGATCCGGGGGCCCGCGCCGACCTGGTTCTCGCGCTGAGAACCGGACCCGACGGGGTCCGTGCGGCGTCGATCCCCCGTGACCTGCTCGTCGAGTACGAGCCCCAGCACTACGACCGGCTCGCCACCACCTGGCTTCAGGGGCCGCAGGCCCTCCTCGACGGGCTCTGCCGCACCCTGGATCTGGCCGTCGACCACGTCGTCGTGGTCAACCTGCGCGGATTCACCTCCCTCGTCGACGAGGTGGGCGGGGTCGAGGTGGACGTCCCCCGGCCGATCCGGGACCCGTGGGCACACATCGAGCTCCCGGCGGGCCAGCAGGTCCTCGACGGCCGCAGTGCGCTCGGGTACGTGCGCAGCCGACAGGGAGAGGTGCTCCAGGACGGCGGCTGGATCCCGGATCCGGAGGGGGCCGGCGGCAGGCAGCGACGCGCCGGCGAGGTGTTGCGGGCGCTGCTCCACCGACTGCCGAGGAACCCGGTGCGGCTGCACTCCATCGCCTGGGACCTCATGCCCGAGGTGAGCCTAGACCCGGGGACGGGTCTGCTGGACCTCCTCGCCTTCCGCGACGTCCCCGCCGACATCGTCACCGTCCCCACCGAGGGTGGGACGAACCCCGAGGACTGGGTGGCCTGGGACGGGCCCGCCACCCACGAGAGCCTCCGGGAACTGGGCCTGGCGACGGGCTGCAGCGCCTGAGCCGGAGTGTCGGCTCCTGCAACTGTCGCGAACCCTCCGGCGGGGTGCATCCTTGGAGGGATGACTCGTGTGGCGAGCGGAGAGGAGCCGAGTGATGGAGTGGGATCGTCCCCTGGCCTGGGAGGTCACCAACCGGGCGGAGCTGGGGGTGGGGCACGTGTCCGCCTTCGTCGACGAGACGATCGTCACCCCGTCGGGTGAGACGATCACGCGGCAGTTCCTCACCCATCCGGGAGCCGTGGCCGTCGTCTGCTGGGACGAGGACACCGATCGGATCGCGGTCATCCGGCAGTACCGTCATCCCGTCCGCATGGAGCTGGTGGAGATCCCCGCTGGCCTGCTGGACCAGGACGGCGAGGATTATGTGGTCGCCGCGCAACGTGAGCTGGCGGAGGAGGCGGAACTCGCGGCCGACAGGTGGCAGGTCCTCGTCGACGTGTGCAGCACCCCCGGCGCGTGTGAGGAGTCGTTGCGGGTCTTCCTCGCGCGGAACCCCCGCCCCGCCAGCCGACCGGAGGGGTTCGTGCTGGAGGGGGAGGAGGCCCACATGGATGCGTTCTGGGTGGAACGGGAACAGCTCGTCGCGGCGGTGCTGGCGGGACGGTGCCAGAGCCCGTCCCTCGTCTTTGGGGTGCTGGCCCTCGAGGCCGCCCGCCTCCGGGGAGCCGTCGAGGAGCTGCGTCCCGGGGATGCGCCGTGGCCCATCCGGGAGCGCCGAGCGTGAGTGTCGCCGACGACGCCGTGGGCCAGTACCTGGCCCACATCGGGGTGGAGCGGGGGCTTCGGGCGAACACGGTGGCCGCGTACCGGCGGGACCTCTCCCGGTACCTGCAGTTCCTCGCGGACCGGGGCATCACCGACCTCGCCGAGGTCACCCCCGTCGAGATCAGCGAGTACGTCCGCCACCTCGGCACCCAGCTGCGCACCTCCTCCGTCGCCCGGCAGGTGACGAGCGTCCGCAACCTCCACGCCTTCGCCCTCGGCGAGGGCGTCACGACGACGAACCCGGCCCAGGACATCGCCCCTCCCGCGGTGGGCAAGCGACTGCCGAAGGCCCTCACCGTCGACGAGGTCCTCGCCGTGCTCGGGGTGCCGGACCGGGCCGATCCCATCGGTCTGCGTGACGCTGCCCTGCTGGAGCTGCTCTACGGGACCGGGGCGCGCGTGTCCGAGATCACCGCCCTCGACGTCGACGAGGTCACCACCACACTGGCCGATCCCGAGACCGGGCTGCGGCTGGTCGGCAAGGGCGGCAAGGAGCGGATGGTGCCACTCGGCGGCTTCGCCCGGGAAGCCGTCGACGCCTACCTGGTGCGTTCCCGTCCCGGGCTCGCCACCAAGGGCGACGGTGGGGGAGCCCTGCTGTTGAACCGGCTCGGCCGACGCCTCTCCCGCAGTTCCGCCCACGCGATCGTCGCGGAGTGCGCCCGCCGTGCCGGGGTGACCAAGGAGGTGTCCCCCCACTCCCTGCGTCACTCCTACGCCACCCATCTCCTGGAGGGAGGAGCCGACGTCCGGGTGGTTCAGGAACTGCTCGGGCACGCCTCGGTGGCCACGACCCAGATCTACACCCTCGTCACCATCGACCAACTCCGCGAGGTCTACCAGGGCGCGCACCCCCGCGCCCGATGACCACATCCGGCGACGCCCCCTCCCGGGGTGCCGGACGACGAGGGGCGCACCGCAGGCCGGGCAGGAATCGCCGTCCTTGTTCGTCAAGACCCCGATTGAAACGTTTCAGGTGAGGCGGGTCGGCGGTTCGTGCCCACCCCGTCCCGAGAGGGTGAGTCGCCTCCCCGCGCACCCTCTAAGATGGTCTTGTCGACATATTTCAGGAGGCGAAGTGGCCGACGAGCTGTTCAAGGTGCCGGATGCGCCTGCGGAGTCCACCCTCGTGGAGGGGGAGATCGGCCCCACCGGACGCAGGCTCCCCGAACTCAGGGTCCCGCCCCCACCCGATCCCGGGCGCGAGATGGAGGCGACCATCATCTCGATGTGCAACCAGAAGGGTGGTGTGGGCAAGACGACCACCACCATCAACCTCGGCGCCGCCCTGGTCGAGCTGGGGTACAAGGTGCTGCTCGTGGACTTCGACCCGCAGGGATCGCTCTCGGTGGGTCTCGGGGTCAACCCGCACACGCTGGAGCACAGCATCTACAACCTGCTGCTCAGCAAGCAGTGCACCGTCGACGAGGTGGTGCGACCCACGAGTGTGCCCGAGCTCGACATCCTGCCCTCCAACATCGACCTCTCGGCCGCCGAGGTGCAACTCGTCAGCGAGGTGGCGCGCGAGCAGACCCTGACCCGGGTTCTCGCGCCGTTGCGGAGCCGCTACGACTTCATCCTCATCGACTGCGCCCCCAGCCTCGGGCTGCTCACCATCAACGCGCTCACCGCGAGCGACTACGTCATCATGCCGCTGGAGTGCGAGTTCTTCGCCCTGCGCGGCATCGCCCTGCTCACCGACACGATCTCCAAGGTGGCGGACCGGCTCAACCCGAAACTGAAGATCATGGGGATCCTCGGCACCATGTACGACGGCCGAACCCTCCACTCCCGTGAGGTGCTGGAACGGGTCGTGCAGGCCTTCGGTGACGACGTCTTCCACACCGTCATCCGTCGGACGGTGAAGTTCCCCGAGACCACCGTGGCCGGTGAGCCCATCACGACCTATGCGTCGGCATCCCCCGGGGCCGACGCCTACCGGATGCTGGCCCGGGAGGTGCTGCTCAAGTGTCGCTGAACCGTCGCGCCAAACTGCCCGGTGCCAGCGAACTGTTCCGATTGACGAACCCGGAGGCTGCGCCACCAGAACCCGAACCTCCTGCGAGGAACACGGGACAGCCGCGTTCCAAGGCCCTGCCCGCCGCGACGGGTCGGGTGAAGCACGACCAGAAGATCACGGTCTACTTCTCCTCCGACGAGCTCTTCGCCCTTGAGGACGCCACCCTGCAGCTCAAACGCATCCACGGCATCAACCTGGACCGGGGACGGCTGGTGCGCACCGCCGTCGCCCTGGCGTTGCAGGACCTCGAGGCCAACGGGGTCGACTCGGCGGTGGTGACGGAGCTGACCCGGCCGTGACCCGGCGGCGTCAGGAGGAGACTCCCGAGACGACCCCCGGCTTCGCCGTCCACCTCACCAACTTCGAGGGCCCCTTCGACCTGCTGCTGCAGCTGATCTCCAAGCGGGAACTCGACGTCACCCAGGTGGCGTTGAGCCAGGTCACCGACGAGTTCATCGCCCACGTCCGGGCGCTCGGGGACACCATGGGGCTGGAGCAGACCAGTTCCTTCCTCGTCGTGGCCGCCACGCTGCTCGACCTCAAGGCGGCCAGGCTGCTGCCCGGCGGCGAGGTCACCGACCCCGAGGACCTCGCGGCCCTGGAGGCCAGGGACCTGCTGTTCGCCCGGCTGCTGCAGTACCGGGCGTTCAAACAGGTCGCCGCCCACCTGGCGGAGCGGATGACGGCGGCCGAGCGGCTCCACTGGCGACCCGGCGGGCTCGAGGAGCAGTTCCGCGACGTGCTGCCGGAGGTCGAGCTGCCGATCGGTGCCGACGAGCTCGCCCGGCTGGCGGCCCGCGCCCTGACCCCCCGACCCGCCCCCGTGGTCCAGCTCACCCACCTGCACGGCTCGCGGGTCAGCGTCGTCGAGCAGACCGCCCTGGTGGCCGAGAGACTCAGCGACCGTGGGCAGCTGAGCTTCCGCGCCCTCGTCGCCGACTGCGACCGGCTCACGACGGTGGTGCGGTTCCTGGCGGTGCTGGAGCTGTTCCGGGCGGGCCGGATCAGCTTCGAGCAGGCCAGCCCGCTGGGGGAGCTCGGCATCCGGTGGCTGGGCGGCGACCCCCACCAGCCCCTGGTGGTGGACGAGTACGAGACCGTGGAGGAGACATGAGCACCCGACGCGCCATAGAGGCCATGCTGTTGATGGCCACCGAGCCCGTGGCCCCCACCCAGCTGGCGGCCGCCCTCGACGTTCCCGAGGCGGAGGTCGTCGCCGATCTGGAGGCGCTCGCCTCCTTCTACGAGGAGACCGAGCGCGGCTTCGAGCTGCGCCGGGTCGCTGGCGGCTGGCGGCTGGCCACCTGCCCCGACCTCGCGGAGGTGCTGGAGGCCGGGGTCGTCGCGGATGCCCGGGCCCGGCTCAGCCAGGCCGCCCTCGAGACCCTCGCCGTCATCGCCTACCTCCAACCCGTGACGAGGGGACGCATCGCCGGGGTGCGTGGGGTCAACGTCGACGGGGTGGTACGCACCCTGCTGACCCGCGGCCTCATCACCGAGGCGGGCGAGGAGCCGGGCGGGGCGATGCGGTTCGCCACGACGCCGCTCTTCCTGCAGAAGCTGGGGCTGGACTCCCTCGACGAGCTGCCCGACTTGGCACCGCTGCTGCCCGACGCCGTAGCCTTGGAGGCGGAACTGCGCGCCGCGACCGGATTGGAGGAGGGCCATGGCTGAGCAGGAGGGCATCCGCCTCCAGAAGGTGCTGGCCGCTGCGGGGGTGGCCTCCCGTCGGGCCAGCGAGATCCTCATCGAGGAGGGGCGGGTCGAGGTCAACGGCAAGGTCGTCACGGAGCAGGGCAGACGCGTCGACCCCGAGCGCGACACCATCCGCGTCGACGGGGCCAGGATCCCCCCGCCGCGCCGCCACCAGTACCTGGTGGTGAACAAGCCCCGGGGGGTCGTCTCCACCATGGACGACCCGGAGGGCCGCCGCACCCTGGCCGATCTCCTGCCCCGGAGATCCGAACGGTTGTTCCACGTGGGCCGCCTCGACACCGACACCGAGGGACTGATCCTGCTCACCAACGACGGGGAGTTCGCCAACCGGATGACACACCCCCGCTACGAGGTCCCGAAGACCTATCTGGCGGAGGTGGCCGGGCTGGTGGAGCCGAGGACCATCAAGCGACTGGAGAAGGGGCTGCGCCTCGACGACGGGCCGGTGAAGCCGGATCGGGTGAAACTCGTCTCCCGCAGCGAGACCCGCTCCCTGCTGTCGATCACCCTGCACGAGGGACGCAACCGCATCGTGCGACGCATGATGGACGCCGTCGGGCACCCCGTGGACCGGCTCGCCCGGACCGCCATCGGCCCGGTCCGGCTGGGGCAGCTCACCGTCGGGACCGCCCGGGACCTCTCCCGGGACGAACTCGGGGCGCTGCTCGACCTCGTCGATCTGTGAGGGTGCCGGGGTGTGGGGTAGCATCTTTCGGGTGCGTTTGAATGACCTCCTGCCCAGTTCCCGCGCCGCCCTCGGAATCGTGGCGGCCTGTGCCGTCGCGTTGACCGCCTGCTCCTCGCCGGAGCCCGCCGCCTCGCCCGAGCCCACCGCGTCGGTGAGTTCCTCGACGGCGGAGTCCTCGGCCGCCCCCGCCACGGGGGAGTCCAGCGCCGAGGCCCTGCCCACGAGCAGCATCGAACCCGCGGCCGACCTCAGCGCCATCACCGTCACCGACGCGGACGTTCCCGAGGTGACCGTTCCCGCGCCGTGGGGCATCGCCACCACCCAGGCGAAGGTGCTGCGCGAGAGCAGCGGCAGCCAGGTCGTCGGTGAGGAGGCCAACGTCGTGGTGAACTACGTCGGCGTCAACGGCCGCACCGGCGAGGTGTTCGACTCCAGCTTCGCCAAGGGCGCCCCCGCGCCCCTGTCCCTCGGCCACGTCGTGCCCGGGTTCAGGACGGGCCTGGCCGGGCAGAAGGTCGGGTCCAGGGTCCTCATCGGGATGACCGGCGCCGACGGTTACGCCCAGGGCAGCCCTCAGGTGGGTATCGAGGCCGGGGACTCGCTCGTCTTCGTCGTCGACATCATCTCCGCGTCCTTCACCGAGGCGATGGGTGAGGAGGTGACCCCGGCGGAGGGCCTGCCGAGCGTCACCATCACCGACGGCAAGCCGGAGGTCACGGTGCCCGAGGGGCTGGCCGCCGACACGCTGCAGGTGCAGCCGCTCATCAAGGGTCCCGGCGCCGCCGTGACCGCGGAATCCGTGGTGACCGTGAAGTACCGTGCCTGGGCCGCCAAGTCCGGAAAGTCGGTCGGCGACGGCTGGAGCCCGCAGTCCAAGCCGCTCGCCGAGCTGATCGAGGGATGGCGCACCGGGCTGATCGACCAGACCGCGGGATCGCGGGTCCTGCTCGTGGTGCCGGCCGCGCAGGCCTACCCGAACGGGCTGCCGGAGAAGGGGCTCGAGGCGGGCGAGGGGGTCGTCTACGTCATCGACATCCTCGACGTCCAGACGGCGACCCAGTAAGAGGGTGCGCGGATAGGGGGATCGTGACGAGGATCGTCACGGTGGCGTCATGGCAAGGCGGACGACGAGGAGCGCACTGGATCGTGCGTTCGAGGAGGACAACGCTGCCAGGGGGTCACCGGGGCGGCCGCAGTAGATGCGCCTATCCGCGCGCCCTCTAGCCTCACACGGGAACCAGATCCGTCCCCGTCCAGGTGACGGGGGAGTGGAATGCTTCAGGCAGGGGCTCGGGCAGGGATGCCAGGGCCCCTGCCGTCGTTGCGTGACGTCCCAGCCCCAAGGAGGCGGTGAGCTCGGAAACGATGTCGGCATCGCTCCAGCCGAGGCCGTGCAGGTCCGCGCGGGTGACGGCCCCGTCGCGTTTGGCGAGCCGGATCCCGTCTCGGTTCGTGACGAGCCCGATGTGGGCGTAGCCGGGGGGCTGTCCGCCCAGCTCCGCGGCCAGCCAGGCCTGTCGGGGCGCGGAGTTCAGCAGGTCGGCGCCGCGGGTGACCTGGGTCACCCCTTGGAACAGGTCATCGACGACCACCGCGAAGTTGTAGGCGGGGGTTCCGTCGCCCCGCACCAGGACGAAGTCATCCACCTCGCCCTTGACCTCCCCGGCGAAACGATCCCGGATGGTGAAGCTCGCCCCCTCGGCCCGCACCCTGATCGCCGCCGGACGTTCCAGGCGACGCCGTGCCCGCTGCGATGCGCTGAGCCCGGCGCAGGTGCCGGGATAGGGACGGTGACCGTCGCCGTGCGGGGCGGAGGCCGCCTGCTCGATCTCCTTGCGGGTGCAGAAGCACTCGTAGGTGCGATCCCGGAGCACGGCCAGGGCGTCGCGGTACGCGTCGTGACGCTGCGACTGCGTCACCACGTCCTCGTCCCAGTCGAGCCCCAGCGCCCGGAGGTCGGCGAGCTGCCGGGTGGCGGCTCCGTCGGCTGCGCGGACCCGGGCCGCATCCAGGTCCTCGATCCGCATCAGCCACGCCCCGCCCGCGGCCCGGGTGAGCAACCACCCGGCGAGGGCGGTGCGGAGATTGCCGAGGTGCAGGTCGGAGGTGGGGGAGGGGGCGTAGCGGTCGACGAGGGCAGCAGCCATGCCCCCATTGTTGCCGGGAACGTGGCCCGGTAGCCTCAAGGCACGAGGAGGAACCATGTCGGTACGCAAGTCGGAGCGGCTGCTCAACCTGCTCATCATGCTGCTCGCCGCCCGGGGCTGGGTGTCCCGGGACCGGATCCGCGCCACCATCGAGGGCTACCACGACCTCGACGACGCGAACTTCGAACGCACCTTCGAGCGGGACAAGGCGGAGCTGCGATCCGTGGGTGTGCCCGTCGAGGTCGACGAGGAGGGCGACGGCTACCGCATCGACCGTGGTGCCTACGAGCTGCCCCCCATCAGCTTCACCCCGGAGGAACTGGCGGCGCTCGGCGCGGCTGCGCGGGTGTGGCAGGACAGCGTCGCCGCGGACGAGACCAGGCGGGCCCTTGCGACGCTACGGGCGGCCGGGGCCGAACCCGACCCGTCCCGGCTGGCCACCCTCGCCCCCAGACTCGAGGCGGCCTCCCACCTGAACGTGTGGAGCGAGGGAGTCAAGGAACGACGCGAGATCCGCTTCAGCTACGCGGGTGCAGCTCGTCGGGTCCAGCCGTGGGTGCTGTTCAGCCGTCGTGGCCGCTGGTACGTCATCGGCTGGGACCCCGAGAAGGAAGGGCGACGCCGCTTCCGGCTCGACCGGGTCGCGGGCCAGCCCAGGGCCGTCGGCGCCGCCGGTGCCTTCAATCCGCCGGAGAAGGTCAGCACCGACTTCGGTGAGGAGGCCACCACGGCGCGGATCGCCGTCCGGGAGGGCCGTGGGCGGGACCTGCTGCGGGGCGCTCCCGCATCCGCCGATCAGACCGGGGCGCCACCCGGCTTCGTGGTCCACGACGTCCCACTCGGCTTCGGGCTGGCCGGGGAGGTCTGCTCCCTCGGCGCGGATGCCGTTGCCCTCGACCCGGCACCGCTCGTGGCCGAGGTCATCGCCCAGCTCCGACACGTCGCGGGAGGGACCCGATGAGATCCGCCGACCAGTTGCAACGCCTCACCCAGCTCGTGCCCTTCCTCGTGGGGCACCCCGGGGTCTCCATCACGCAGACGGCGGAGACCTTCGGGACCACGCCCGCGGTCGTCATGAAGGACCTCGAGGTCATCCAGTTCTGTGGCCTTCCGGGCGGACTCCCGGATGACCTGTTCGAGGTCGACATCGACGAGGCCCGGCGTGACGGCGAGATCTGGGTGGGCAACGCCGACGTCCTGGCCCGCCCGATGACCCTGACCTCCGCCCAGGCGACCACCCTGCTCGTCGCGTTGGAGACCCTCGTGGCCCTCGGCTCCGACGCGGCCCGCAGCGCCAGGGAGAAGCTCAGCGACGCCTGCGGCAGGCGCACCGCCGGGATCGAGGTGGACCTGACCTCAGGGGATCCCGAGGCCAGACGCATCCTCGCCGAGGCCGCCGAACGACGGCGCGTCGTCGTGATCTCCCACCGCGGCCGCGACGGTGTGAGCGAACTCGAGGTCGAACCGGCGCGGCTCCGCGTCTGCGACGGTGCCACCTACCTCGACGCATGGTCCCGCCCCCGCCGGGCGTGGCGCAGTTTCCGGTTGGACCGGGTCGTCTCCTGCCGGGCCACCAAGGAGCCCTTCGAGCCCCGGCCCGGCCTGGCCGAGCACACCGCAGGCTGGTTCCAGGACAGCAGCGAGGAGATCACCCTCGAGGTGGACCCGCGGGCCGCCTGGGTCATCGAGCACCATCCAACCACCTCGTCGACCCCCACGGAGCGCGGCCTGAGCATCACCCTTCCCGTCGGAACCCGACAATGGGCAGTCGAACTGCTCCTCCGTCTTGGCGCGGATGTCCTCCGGGTGGCGGACGAGGCCCTCAGGAATGAGGCTGCGGAGGAGGCCAGGCGGGCGCTGGCTGCCTACGATGACTAGGATGTCGGATCGTGATCGTGGTGCTGGTGCTCATCGGCGTGGCGCTCCTCGCAGTGGGGGCGCTCGTCGTCCATGCCGTGGGGCTGCGCGCCAAGGTTGAGGACCTGGCCGAGGAGTGCCGGGTGCTGCGATCCCGGGCGGACGAACTGCGTGACCTGACCGTTCGCCTCAACCTGCCCCGGGGGCGGGACAAGTAGACTTCAGCGACAGTGAGCCCGGGAAGTGCCCGGGGAGACGAGGAATGACATGCCAAGCATTGGTCCCATGGAACTCATCATCATCCTGGCCATCGCGCTGCTCCTGTTCGGTGGCAGCCGTCTGGCCGGCCTGGGCAAGGGCGTGGGTCGATCCATCCGGGAGTTCAAGGAGGAGGTCAAGTCCGCCGACCAGGTGACCGCCAAGCCCGAGGAACCGGAGGTCGTGGAGGCGGAGATCGTCGAGACCCAGAACCTGGGCGACGATGACCTCGTCCGTCGTCAGCGTGAGCTGGCCGCCCGTGAGCAGGCCCTCAAGGAGGCCGAGCTCAAGGCCCGCGAGGATGCGCTGCGTGCCCGCGAGAACGAGCTCGGGAACTGACCCCTGCCATGAGTTCTGAGGCTGCCGGGGCCGAACCCAAGCGGCGTCGCTTCAGCTGGCTGCGTCCTCCGAAGGCGGAGGCGCCCGACGGGAGCATGTCGCTCGGGGATCACCTGAGGGAGATCCGGTACCGGGTGACCATCTCGGTGCTCGCCCTCGTCCTGGCCGCCGTCGCCTCGGCCTTCTTCTACCGGCCACTCGTGCTGTTCATCATGCACCCGTACACGGTGGCCAAACGCGACGTGCAGGCGATGAACGAGGAGGCGATGCTCCAGCTCGCCAACACGGGCGTGACCGGCCCGTTCACGCTCGGCATCGTCGTGCTCATCATGTGTGGCCTGATCTTCACCACGCCGGTGTGGATGTACCAGATCTGGGCCTTCGTCGCGCCCGGTCTCCTCGCCAAGGAGAAGAAGTACGCCCTGGCCTTCCTCGGTGCAGGCACGCCCCTGTTCCTCCTCGGCTGCGCGTTGGGCTACTGGATCTGGCCGAAGGGCATCGCCGTCATGCTCAGCCTCACCCCGACGGGGCTCGGTGTGATGAACTACCAGGACATGGCCGAGTTCGTCATGCTCGAACTCAAGATCATCCTGGTCTTCGGGGCGTCGTTCCTGCTGCCCGTCATCGTCGTCGCCCTCAACATGTTCAATCTGGTGCGTGGCTACCAGCTGAAGAAGTGGCGCAAGGCTGTGTTCTTCGGCTCCTTCGTCTTCGCCGCCATCGCCACCCCCTCCACCGACCCGTTCTCCATGCTCGCCATGGCGATCCCCGTCACCCTCCTCTTCTTCGTCGCGGAGGTCATCTGCCGGATCCTCGACAAGCGCAAGGGGATCTCGGAGGCCGAGGAGGCCCAGTTCAAGATCGACGTGGACGACGGCAAGTGAGCGAACTGGCGAAACCGCGCCTGTTCACCCTCGTGGTGAACGAGCGCTCTGGCGGAGGACGTGCCGGTCGGATGCTGCCGAAGGTGGCCCGACGACTCCACGAGCAGATTCCCACCGCGGAACTTCACATCATCTCCTCGAGTTCATGGGTGGAGGCCGAGAACCTCACCCGCGCCGCCGCCCTGGCGGCCCGCCCCGGGGACGGACTCCTCGTCATGGGTGGCGACGGCATGGTCCACCTCGGGCTCAACGCCGCCGCCGGGACCGAGGCGACCCTCGGCATCATCCCCGCCGGGACCGGCAACGACTTCGCCCGCGGCATCGGCCTGCCCCGGGGCGTCGACGAGGCGGTCGCCACCATCATCGACGGGCACACCCGCACCATCGATCTCACCCGCATCAGCAACCCGGGCCGACCCGGCCGCTACGTCGGTGCGGTCGTCTCCACCGGCTACGACGCCCGGGTGAACCGGGCCACCAACGGGATCAGGCTGCGTCTGGGAGCCCTGTCCTACGGCTACATCGCGCTGCGGGAACTCGCCGGGTTCACCCCCCTGCACTACGAACTCATCATCGACGGTGAGCACGTCCAGCAGGAGGCGATGCTCGTCGCCATCGCCAATACCGGCCTCTTCGGCGGCGGCATGAAGGTGGCCCCCGACGCCGACCCCACCGACGGCGAGCTGGACCTCACGATCATCGGGGCGGTGTCCCGCACCACCCTGCTCAGGCTGCTGCCGTCGATGTACTCGGGCGGTTTCGTTCGCCATCCCGCCGTCGAGCAGCTCCGCGCCCGCCGCGTCGAGGTCGCCGGTGAGGGACTGTTCGTCATGGGCGACGGTGAGGAACTCGGCCCGGTCCCGGTCACGGCCGAGGTGGCGCCCGGCATCCTCAACGTGTTCGTGAGTGAGGAGGCTGCTGCTACGTTGAGGACGTGACCGAACTGGTGTCCCGCTTCGCGGAGCTGTACTCCTTCCCCCTTGACGACTACCAGGTGGCCGGGTGCCGGGCCCTGGCCGACGGGGCCGGGGTCCTCGTCGCCGCGCCCACCGGCGCAGGCAAGACCGTCGTCGGGGAGTTCGCCGTGTGGCTCGCCCTTGAGACGGGGCGCAAGTGCTTCTACACCACCCCCATCAAGGCGCTGAGCAACCAGAAGTTCCACGACCTCGTGGCCCGGCACGGCGCGGATGCCGTAGGGCTGCTCACCGGCGACGCGTCGGTCAACGGGGACGCACCGATCGTCGTCATGACCACCGAGGTGCTGCGCAACATGATCTACGCGGGCTCCACCGGGTTGACCAACCTCGGCTTCGTCGTGATGGACGAGGTCCACTACCTCGCGGACCGGTTCCGCGGCGCCGTGTGGGAGGAGGTCATCCTCGGTCTGGCCCCCAGCGTCCAGATCGCGGCGCTGTCGGCCACGGTGAGCAACGTCGAGGACTTCGGCGAGTGGCTCGCCACGGTGCGCGGCCGCTTCGAGGTGGTGGTCTCCGAACGGCGGCCGGTCCCGCTGTACCAGCACGTGCTGGTCGGCTCGAAGCTCGTCGACCTCTTCGACGGCGTCGCCCCCACGGCGATGGAGCGCCCCGCCGACCGCATCGCCAAGGTGAACAAGGAACTCCTCAAGGTCTCGAAGGCGGAGGCCTCCCGGGTCCGTGACGACTCGCGCCGACCCCGCGGCCGCTCCGGGCGCGGGAAGAAGGGGCGCGGCCCGGGGTCCTTCGGCGGCGACGTCCACCCCCGCTTCGCCGGGAAACCCACCTCCCGCGCCGACCTGGCGCGCCTGCTGGAACGCTCCCGGCTGCTCCCCGCGATCTGCTTCATCTTCTCCCGCGCCGGATGCGATGCCGCCGTCGCGCAGCTGCTCGCGGCGGGGGTCACCCTCACCTCCCGCGACGAGGCGGCCCTGCTGGGGGAGATCGCCGACCGCCACGTCGCGGGCCTGTCGCTCCACGACCTCGACGCGCTCGGCTACGAGGACTTCCGCGCGGCCTTCACCGCAGGTATCGCCGCCCACCATGCCGGCCAGCTGCCCGCCTTCAAGGCCATCGTCGAGGAGGGGTTCGCGACGGGGGCCTGCAAGCTCGTCTTCGCCACCGAGACCCTGGCGCTCGGCATCAACATGCCGGCCCGGACCGTCGTGCTGGAGAAGCTCGTCAAGTACAACGGGGAGGCCGTCGTCGACATCACGCCGGGCGAGTACACCCAGCTCACCGGACGGGCCGGGCGGCGTGGCATCGACGTGGAGGGACACGCCGTCGTGCTGTGGCAGGCGGGGATGGATCCCCGCGCCGTCGCAGGCCTCGCGTCGAAACGCACCTACCCGTTGCGCTCATCCTTCGCACCCAGCTACAACATGGCCGTCAACCTCACCGCGACTCTCGGTCGGGAGCGGGCCCGGGAGGTGCTCAACCAGTCCTTCGCGCAGTTCACGGTGGACAAGAACGTGGTGAAGGCGGCCCGCTCGGGCAAGGACCTCACCCGGGAGATCGCCCAGCTGCGGGAGGAGGCGGACTGTCACCTCGGCGACTTCATGTCCTACGCCCAGCTGCGCGACGAGGTCTCCCAGCTGGAGAGCACCTCCGCCGCCGCAAGGCGGGCGCGCCGTGCCGACGACATCGCCGAGGCCATCGCCACCCTCATGCCCGGGGACATCATCCACGTGCCCAGGCAGGGCTGGTGCGTGGTGCTCGGGATCGGCCAGAAGCGCAGCCGCGACTCGGTGCCGTGGGTCCAGGTGATCGCCGTCGACCACACGGTGCTGCGGCTGCAACCCCACGACCTGCCCGGCGCCCCGGTCCCCGTCGGGCGGATCAGGGTGCCGCGACGGTTCTCGCTGCAGGACCGCAAGTCCCGGCGGGAGCTGCTCGCCTCCCTCTCCGACAAGCTCGAGAGCCTGGACCCGGAGGTCCCGACGGTGGAGCCGACGCTCACCGACGAGGCCCACAAGGCCCGGATCGCCGAGCTGCGCAGCGAGCTGAAACGTCACCCCTGCCACCCGTGCGAGGAGCGCGAGGTGCACGCCGTCGCCGCGGCCAGGGCGATCCGTCTGGAACGGGAGCAGGCCCGGCAGGAGGCCGCCATCACGGGGCGGACCAATTCGCTGGGTGTCCAGTTCGACCGGGTCTGCGGCGTCCTCACGGAGCTGGGCTACCTCGACGGCGACGACCTCACCGACGCGGGGCGGATGCTCCGCCGCATCTACAACGAGCTGGACCTCGTGGCGGCCGAGTGCATCCGACGCGACGTGTTCGCCGGGCTGGATGCCCCACAGCTCGCCGCGGTGCTGTCCTCCCTGCTCTACGAGTCCCGCCCCAGCCGGGAGGCGCGGCGCCCCCGCATGCCCGATGCCGCCTCCGAGGCGGCCCAGTCCGCGCTGCGCGGCGTCTGGCGCGAGGTCGGGGCGCTGGAACGCAACCACCGGCTGGAACGGGGCCGGGAACCCGACATCGGTTTCGCCGAGGCTGCGTGGCGGTGGTGCAGCGGGCAGGAGTTGTCGAAGGTCCTGCTCCACTCGGGCCTTCCTGCCGGCGACTTCGTCCGATGGGTCCGCCAGGTGGTGGATCTCGCCGGGCAGCTCGCCACGGCGGTGGGGCCGGGGGATCTCAGACGCACCTGCCGGGAGATCGTTGCCGCCATGCGTCGGGGAGTGGTGGACACCGACATCGAGGAGGACTGACACCCCATACATTGGGGCCATGTCTGTTGCGCTGCGGGTCATCCCGTGTCTGGACGTCCATGACGGCCGTGTGGTCAAGGGGGTCAACTTCCGTGACCTCCGGGACGCGGGCGACCCGGTGGAACTGGCCGCCCGTTACGGGGCGGAGGGGGCCGACGAACTCACCTTCCTCGACATCTCCGCCTCCTCCGACGGCAGGGCGACCACGAGGGAGATGGTGCAGCGGTGCGCGGAGACCGTGCTCATCCCGCTCACGGTCGGTGGGGGAGTGCGCAGCGTCCACGACGTGGACGCCCTGCTGCGGTGCGGGGCGGACAAGGTCGGCATCAACACCGGCGCCCTGGCCCGCCCCGAGGTGATCGGCGAGATCACCTCGCGGTTCGGCAACCAGGTGCTCGTGCTCTCCCTCGACGCGCGTCGCGCCGAGTGGGCGCCGTCGGGATTCGAGGTGACCACGCACGGCGGGCGTCGCTCGGCCGGTCGTGACGCCATCGAGTGGGCGCGGGAGGCCGCCGAACGCGGGGTGGGTGAGGTGCTGCTCAACTCGATGGACGCCGACGGCACCACCGCCGGGTTCGACGTCGAGATGATCCGGGCCGTCCGCGACGCGGTGGCGGTCCCGCTGGTCGCCTCCGGCGGGGCGGGCACTGCGGCGCACTTCGTCGAGGCCGCCCGCGCGGGGGCGGATGCGGTCCTGGCGGCCAGTGTCTTCCACTACGGGACGCTGAGTATCGTTGAGGTCAAGAAGGAGCTGGCCGCAGCCGGTTTCGAGGTGCGGGAGGTGTGACATGGGCGACTGCCTGTTCTGCCGGATCGTCGAGGGAGAGATCCCCTCACGACGGGTCTACGAGGACGACACGGTCATCGCCTTTCTCGACATCAACCCGTGGCAGCTCGGCCACACCCTGGTGATCCCGCGCCGCCACGTCGTCGACGCCCTCGCCGACGGGAGCGCGCTCGCGGAGGTCGCGCCCGCCGTGCACACGGTGGGCAATCTGCTCAAGGAGAGGCTGGGCGCGAGCGCCTGCAACATCCTCAGCAACGCGGGCGCGGACTCGGGGCAGGAGGTCTTCCACCTCCACGTCCATGTGTTGCCGCGCTACCCCGACAACCCGGGGATCGGGAACATGAGAGGGAGCATCGACGAGGACCTCGACAGCGTCCACGCCAGGATCCTCGGGCGATGAGTGAGGAGCTGTGGCGGATCAACACCGCCACGATCCGTCGCCGTGCCGCCGTGTTCCTGCCCGGGTGGGGTGCCGGGGCGGGTGTGGCCGACCCGGCGCGGGTGAACGCTGCCCTCGCCGCACTGAGGGAACTCGGCTACCGGCTGGACGACCGGGCCAGGGAGGAACTCACCTCGGCCGACCACGCCTGGGTCCTGGTGCAGGCAGCGGCCACCCTCAAGGGGGCGGACGTCACCCATCGGCCGTTCTACCCGGACTTCCCCGAGCAGGTGCGTGAGGCCTCGGCCTTCACCCTCCACCTCAATGCCATGCTCCACTACCTGGGGGATGTCACGGGGCGACGGTGGGTTCCCCGATTCATCCCGAGGACCCGCGAGCCCTTGACGGATGCGCCCGCGGACACGGTGCTGACCCTGATCCGGGAGCACGAACTGCGGGACCTCGTTCTTGGGATCATGACCCAGGGGCAGCCCTTCAGCCAGGCGGATCGCGCCGACATCGCGGCCCTCAGGGAGTTCGCGCCCGGCACCGCGCCGCGCGTCGAGGTGCGGGAGAACCTGGCGTGGCTCGCGGTCGCCTTCCCGGGGCTGGACTTCTCGGCCTCGATCGGGACGGCCACCGATGTGCTGCGCCTGGCGGTGGCGATGAGTGGCGGAGACGTGTCGTTGGCCACTCCGACGCGGTTTCGCACCTTCACGCGACGGGAACGACGGCGGCTGCTGGCCCTGCTGGAGGAGCACGGCCGGGCCGAGGACCTGCATCGCTGGGAGGAGCGGTGGAAGCGCCTGACCCGGCACCTGCGTCCCGGTGACCACGCGGCTCGGTTCCCCAGGGCCGCGGCGATGCTGCACGGGTTGTCCAATGGCACCCTGCCGCGCAGCTTCGAGTCCCACCTGGAGGAGATCCTGGCCCGCGGCGACGTCCCGGCCGCCCTCAACCTGCTGTGCGACCGCCCCGGGGTCCTCGCGCGACGTCTCGCCCACCTCATCCGGCTGTGCAACGAGAACGCGGCCCTCGAGGTGCAGGTGGCGACCACCTTCTCCTGGGTCGCGGGGCAGGTGTCGACGCCGGTGTTGGCCCAGCTGTGGCAGTACTTCGCGTCCCCTGACGCCACGGTGCTGCCGGAACGGGTGGTGACCATCAAGGCGGGCACGGATCAGCGCTCCCACATCATCCCGAATCGGCGGAACCGACGCGGGGTGGATCAACTCCTTCTCGAGACGATCGAGGATGGATTGCGCGCTCGGGCCCGGTTGGGGAGGGTGTGGCTCAACCGCGACCTCTTCTCCCAGTACGCCGTGCCGCTGGGGCACCGCTCCGCCTCCCCGGGCCTGCGCAGCGCCGGCCGGGGGTCGCGGCTGCGATTCCCCGAGGGCAGGGTGGTGCGTTTCTTCATGCACTGGCGTGACCTCGAGCAGGGGGCGAGGAAACGGGTGGACCTGGACCTGTCCGCCTTCTGCATCACTGCGGACTTCCGGCAGACCCAGGAGATCGCCTACTACGAGCTCAGGGCTCCCGGTGTCACCCACTCCGGCGACATCACCTCGGCCCCGCAGGGGGCCGCCGAGTTCATCGACCTCGACCCCGAGACCCTGCGGGGCAGGGGGTGGCGCTACGTCGTCATGACCGTCCACTCCTTCACGGGGCAGTCCCTGGCCGTGGTGCCGGAGGCGTGGGCGGGCGTGATGCGTCGCGACGGTCTCACCGGGGAGCTCTTCGAGCCCAGCACCGTGGATCTTCGGCTGGATCTCACCTCGACGGGACGCAACGCCACCCCCATGGTCCTCGACCTGGAGACCCGGGAGGTGATCTGGTGGGATCACAACGCCGGGGTCACCGCGGGCTCGTTGTACAACCTCGACGCCAACGCCACCCGCACCCTCATCCATCTCCAGCACGCGGTGCTGAGCCGACCCCTCACCCTCGACCGCCTCATCACACTGCTCGCCGAGGAGGTGGTCGACGACCGGCGCAGCGCGGACCTGGTCTTCGACGACCCCGCCGTCACGCGGCGGGCGATCGCGCCGTGGGACAGCGACCGCATCCTGCAGCTGCTGACGGGATAGACTTCGAGGATGTCCGGCCATGTGGGTGCATCCTTCTCGACCCTGTCACGGTAGAACCCTCGCGTCCACGCCTTCCGGGCCCATGGGTGGGGGTCGGCGCGCGTCGGTCCCCACCCCCAAAAACTGGTCCGACCTTTCATAAGATTTCTCTCACGAAACGCTTAAGGCCTTCTTCTGGACACAGTGGATGCTGGAAGCAATGAAGTTCCAGAACCGTGTCCACGAGGGGGCCGCCACCATGTCGAAGACCACGCGAGTGCTGCTGTACAGCCATGACTCCCAGGGGCTCGGTCATGCCCGCCGCAACCTCGCCATCGCGCATGCGCTGGCCAAGCATCTTCCCGAGGCCACCGGCACCGAGGTGGCCGGGCTCATCGTCTCCGGCCTGCCCCGCAGCTCCGAGTTCCCCCTGCCCCCCGGGTTCGACTGGATCACCATCCCCGGCATCTCCAAGGGCAGCAGCGGCTACCAGCCCCGGTCGCTGAGCGGCGACTTCAAGTCCGTCGTGAAGCTCCGCTCCTCCCTCCTGGAGGCGGCGTTGCTCGGCTTCGAGCCCGACCTCGTGATCGTCGACCGCCACATCCTCGGCGTCGCCGAGGAACTGCGCGGCCCGCTCATGCAGCTGCGCAAGCACCACCCGAGCACGCGCATCGTCCTCGGGCTGCGCGAGATCCTCGACGAGCCGGAGGTGGCCGCCAAGGAGTGGACCAAGCTGGGCGATCCCGAGCGGCTGCTCGAGTTCATCGACGAGGTGTGGGTCTACGGCGACCCCGAGGTGCACAACCCCTTCGCCACCGGCGAGATCCCGGCCGCCCTGGCCGGTCGCGCCCGGTTCACCGGCTTCCTCGCCAAGGACCGCCCCGCCGCCCACGAGGACGGCGAACTCTGCAACGGCCCCTTCGTCCTCACCACAGTGGGCGGTGGCTCCGACGGCGGCGACATCCTGCGGGCAGCGGTCGGGATGACCCCGCCCCAGGGACACGAGCACATCGTCATCACCGGCCCCCAGCTGAGCGACGACGAGTTCGACGCGGTCCGCGCCCTCGCCCCCGAGGGCACCCACGTGCTGCGCAGCTGGCCGGGCCTGGCCCAGCAGATCGGCAACGCCGCCGCGGTGATCTCCATGGCGGGCTACAACACCACCTGCGAGATCCTCGCCACGCAGACCCCGGCGCTGCTCATCCCCCGTGAGGTGCCCCGCCAGGAGCAGCTCATCCGGGCCCGCGCCCTCGGCCGCATCGACGCCGTCGACCACCTCCGCTGGAACGACGTCACCGCCGAGGCGCTCTCCGAGTGGGCGGCCACCGCCGTCACCGGCCGCGTGGACCGCGACCGCGTCGACATCGACGGCCTCGCCACGGTGCCGCGCTTCGCCGCCGACATCCTCGCCAGCATGGAGGAGCTGTTCGCCGCCCTCGACGCCTCCGATCTCGTCGACGATCTGGTGGGTGTGGCATGAATCGCATCGGATACGTCCTCAAGGTCTACCCCCGCTTCTCCGAGACCTTCATCGTCACCGAGATCCTCGCCCGGGAAGCGCAGGGGGAGCAGCTGAGCATCTTCGCCCTGCGCCCGACGACCGATGCGCGGTTCCACCCGGAGATCGCCCGGGTGCAGGCCCCGGTCCGGTGGGTCCCGCGCCCCATGAAGAGCACCGAGTTCTGGGAGGCGATCGCGGGCGCGCTGACCGAGTACCCGCAGTTCCAGCAGCGGTTCGCCGCGATGGTCCCCGACATCGCCGACCTGCCGCCCTCCGAGGTGTCCCAGGGCGTCTCCCTCGCCCGGATGGCCCTCGACGAGGGGATCACCCACCTGCACGCCCACTTCGCCTCCATGGCCGGGCGCATGGCCTGGATCGCCTCCCGGCTCACGGGAATCCCCTACACGGTGACCACCCACGCCAAGGACATCTACCACGAGTCCGTGGACCAGACCTGGCTGCGTCGGGTGTGCGGCGACGCCCAGCAGGTGATCGCGATCAGCCGCTTCAACGAGCGCTTCCTGGCCGAGGCCCTGAGCGACACCGACGCCTCCATCGTGCTGCAGTACAACGCCCTCGAGATGCGACGCTTCCCGTACCGCGACCCCGCGCCGCGGGGCGAGGTGCTGCGGGTCTCCGCCGTCGGTCGACTCGTGCCCAAGAAGGGCTTCGACGTCCTCATCGACGCCGTCTCCCGGCTCGGCAACGTCCCCGTGGACGTCACCATCGCCGGCGACGGGGAGGAACGTGCCGCGCTGGAGACCCGGATCCAGCAGGCCGGGCTCGCCGACCGGATCCGACTCGTCGGCCCGAAGACCCAGGGCGAGGTCATCGACCTCGTGCGCGACTCCGACATCTTCGTCGCACCCTGCGTCCCGGCAGACGACGGCAACATCGACGGTCTTCCCACCGTCGTCCTCGAGGCCATGGCCCTCGGCACCCCGGTGCTCGCGACCTCGGTCAGCGGTCTTCCCGAGGTCGTCAGGCACATGGAGACCGGGCTGTTGGTGCAGCCCGGGGACGCCGATGCGTTGGCCGAGGCCCTCGCCGACGTCGCTGACAGCCGCGTGCCCCTGGCCACGCTGACCCGCAATGCCCGCAGCCTCATCGAGGAACAGTTCGACAGTCGTCGGCAGGCCGCACGTCTGTCCGGTCTCCAGAGCAAGGAGGGGGACCGTTGATGCGCGTCGCCTATGTCAGCGTCGATCCCGGGATCCCCGTCTTCGGCACCAAGGGGGCCTCCGTCCACGTCCAGGAGGTCGTGCGTGAACTCCTCGCGCGAGGATGCACCGTCACCGTTTACACCACCCGGCGCGGCCGGGAGGTCCCGGCCGATCTCGCCGACCTGCAGGTCGTGGAGTTCCCCCTCGACGCCAAGGAACCCGCAGCCAGGGAACAGGCGCAGATCGAGGCCTCCCGCAGCATCACCGAGCGGATTCGGCAGGATGGCGCCGACCTCGTCTACGAGCGGTACTCCCTGTTCAGCTCCGTCATCGCGGATCTGGCCGACATCCCCGGCATCCTGGAGGTCAACGCCCCCCTCATCGAGGAACAGCAGCAGCACCGTCACCTCGTCGACGAGGAGGCGGCCGAGCGGGCCCTCACCCGCCAGGCCACCGTGGCCCGGGCCGTCATCTGCGTCTCCGACCCGGTGCGCTCCTGGGTCCTGGGCCGGGTGCCCGCCGCGAGGGCCCACACCGTTCCCAACGGGGTCAGCCTGAGTCGCATCCGGCCCCAGGCCGAGGCCGACGGGGATCCCGTGGTCACCTTCGTCGGGACCCTCAAGCCATGGCACGGGGTCGCCGACCTCGTCCGGGCCGCCGCACACGCCAGCCAGACCTGGCAGCTGCGGATCATCGGTGACGGTCCGGAGCGAGAGGCCCTGGAGCGTCAGGCAGCAGAACTGGGTGTCAAGGTCGATTTCCGCGGTGCCATCGCACCCAGCGAGATGCCCGACCACTTGGCTGGCTCCGCCATCGGCGTTGCCCCCTACCCCGATCTCGGCGGCAGCGACTCCCAATACTTCTCGCCCTTGAAGGTCTACGAGTACCTCGCCGCCGGGCTGCCGGTGGTTGCCTCCTCCGTCGGCCAGCTGCCCGAGATCCTGCACGACTGCGGGGTCCTGGTGCCGCCGTCCGCACCCGCAGCGTTGGCTGCTGCCGTGGACGAACTGGTCGCCGACCCGGCACGTCGCAGGGAACTGCGTGCCACGGCCCGTCGAGTGGCTGAGGAACGGCACGGCTGGGAGGCCGCGGTGTCCCGAATCCTTGACCTCGCGGGGGTGGCCTGTGGCTGATCCCAAACCCCAGGCATCGGCGATGCGCCGGACACTCCGCCTCGTCGGCCCCGATGTCGCACCGCACCGATGGCTCATCGTCTCCGGGACCATCGCTCTACTGCTCGACGTCATCTTCCGCGTGCTCGAACCGTGGCCGATGAAGATCGTCATCGACGCGGTGAGCAGCTCCCTCGGAGCGGACATCTCCGGAAGGCCGGCCTCCGTCGGCCTGCTCATCACGTGTGGCGTCGCCTTGATCCTCATCGTCGCGCTGCGGGCGGCGAGCAACTACCTGGCCACCCTGTGTTTCGCGCTCATCGGGGCGCGTGCCGCCACGACGCTGCGGGCTCGCGCATTCCGCCACGTCCAGACCCTCTCCCTGCAATTCCACGCCCGCAACCGCAGCGCCGACACCGTGCAGCGCCTCGTCAGCGACGTGGCTCGGATGCAGGAGGTCGCCACCACCGCGGGGCTCCCGCTGCTGGCCAACGTCGTGACCCTGCTCGTCATGGTCGTCATCATGTTCGTGCTCGACCCGTTGCTGGCCGGGGTGGTCGTGCTCGCCATCGTGGGCTTCGCCCTGACCTCGCGCAGGACCTCCGGCAAGATCACCTCGGCGGCCCGCCGCACCCGCAAGGGTGAGGGACAGCTCGCCAACACCGCCCAGGAGTGCCTCACGGCGATGCCGGTCGTGCAGGCCTACGGTCTGGAGAAGACCGTCGAGGGGTACTTCACCGGGGCGAACACCGTCTCCCTCAAGGAGGGCGTCCAGTCGCGACGGTTCGCCGCCCGTCTGGAACGCACGACGGATGTCATCGTCGGTGTGGCGACAGCCGTGGTGCTCATCGGCGGTGCCTTCCGGGTCGTCAGCGGCGACATCACCCCGGGTGATCTCGTCCTGTTCGTCAACTACCTGCGCACCGCCATGAAGCCCCTGCGTGACATGGCCAAGTACACCGGACGCATCGCTCGCGCCACTGCCTCCGGCGAGCGGGTCGCCGACCTCATTGAACTCGTCCCCGACGTGACGAGTCCCGCCAACCCGACCCCGTTGGGCCTGGTCAAGGGAGCGGTCGACTTTCAGCAGGTCCGGGCGCGCTACGACGGTCACGAGGTGCTCCACGGAGTCGACCTGTCCATCAGCCCCGGGGAACGGGTTGCGATCATCGGCCCGTCGGGATCCGGCAAGTCGACGCTGGTCTCGTTGCTGGTGCGTGCCATGGACCCGTCCGGCGGGGTGGTGCGGCTCGACGGCAAGGCGCTCACCGATCTTGATCTCGCCGAACTGCGGGCGAACATCTCCCTGCTTCACCAGGAAGCCGTGCTCTTCACCGGCACCATTCGCTCCAACATCGAACTGGGACGCCCCGGTGCCAGCCAGGCTGAGATCGAGGCGGCGGCAATGGCAGCGAACGCCCACGACTTCATCACCCAGCTGCCCGACGGTTACGACACCGTCGTGGGGGAGCGCGGCGGCACCCTCTCCGGGGGTCAGCGCCAACGTATCGCCATCGCCCGGGCCCTCATGCGCGGGTCCCGGCTCGTCCTCCTGGACGAGGCCACCACCGGGCTCGACCCGGAGGGTGCGGCCCTCGTCCTGGACGCCATCGACCGTCTCGCGGCGGGGCGGACCACCCTCGCGATCACGCACGACGCCCAGGTGGTGCTGCGCGCCAGCCGTGTGGTGTGGATCGAGCGCGGAGTGATCCGCATGGACGGCTCCCCGCAGGACCTGCTCGCCACCAGTCCCGTGTTCCGGTCCTGGATCGAGGCGAGTGGTCGGGACGCTGACTCCGTCACGATGGGGGATGCGTGATGGACCGACAGCTGAGTGACCTGCTCGAGCGGATCCTCGACCCGTCGTGGCTGAGCGAACACGCGGGACGCGACGTCCGGGCGGCACGGGTGCGGATCAAACCGTCGACGTCGCTGGGCATCGCCCTGGCGGACGGTGCCTCGGGACGCAGCATCGGATGGATGCGTGTGTTGTGGCCCGTCAACCACGGCAAGGCCGAGGCTGCCGTCCGGGATGCGGCTCGGCACGGCCAGACGGTGGAGGTGAGGGATCTCGGGGAGGGGCTGCTCTCCGTCACCGGGCCGGTGATGGCCGATCCGAAGCTCTGGCGGCACCTGCGGGACGCCACCCGCGCCGGGCTGCTCGGTGGCTGGGCCTCGGAGGACCTGCTCCGCTACAACCCGCTGCGGCGGGTCGTCATTCGTGACGCGGACCGGGTCGTGCGTGTCGTGGCCGGGGGGTCACGCGACGACCACGAGATCCAGGACCTCGTGGCGGGGATCGTGCCCTGCCCCGAGCGACTCGATGATGGCTCCGTGCCGGGCTGCTCGGTGCACCACTTTACCGGGGAGGGGGACCTTGAAGGGTTCCCGAGTGCGATGGGTGCGGAGGCGGCCGGGGAACTCGTCGCCCGTCTCCACGCCGCGCCGCTCCCGAGCGGGCCGATGCGGGGCCTGCTGGACAGGCGGAACTCTGATCCGGTCCGGCAGGCCCACCGCCACGCCGCACTGCTCGACCACGTGGCCCCGGAACTGGCCGTCCCGGTTCGGGAGGCCGCGGCACGGCTGACCCTCGGCGATCCCACGACACCCGTGCTGTGCCACGGCGACCTCTCCCCGGACCAGGTGCTCACTGTCGCCGACGGGTCGAGGGTCTGGCTCACGGACTTCGATCGTGCCCAGTCGGGGGCACCGTCGCAGGACCTCGGTTCCTTCATCGCGGAGGCGAGTCCCGAGCTGGCCGAGGCCTTCATGGCCGGGTACGCGGCGGCCGGCGGCGCAGTCCCGGAGCGGGAGGAACTGGCGCTGCACGTGGCCGCGTCCCGGATGCATCGCCTGATGGACCCGCTGCGAAGGGCCTGCCCCGACTGGCGGATCCAGGTGGGGGAGCGGCTGGCCCTCCTGGAAGGGACGCTGCCGTGACGGATCTGCGAGAGCTGTGGGAACGCTCTGGGGTGACCCGGGTGTGGCCGGGGAAGAAGGGCACCCTCGCCTTCGAGTGGGTGGACGACCAGGGGCGGCTCCGCGCGGGGAGCGCGTCCGCCTCCGGAGTCACGATCCTCGACCATGGCACGGACCCCGCCCTGCCGGGGCTCTCCCCGGATCGACCCGGCACCATCGTCGTGCACCGTTACGGTCGGCGAGCTGTCGCCGTGACCCGCGACACCGTCACGAAGTACACCCGTGCCGGTCAAGCGGCCCCCGTGGTCCATGGTTCCCGCCGTTTCGCGGAGCTGTGCTCCCGTGCAGGGATCGCGACCCCCGAGGTGCTGAGCCACGATGACGCGAGGATCGAGTTCGCCAAGGCCCCGGGTGCGAGCCTGCACGACCTCGGCGATGCCGGTGTCGAGGGTTGGCGACGCTTCGTCGAGGCCTGGCCGGCCATGGCCGGTGGGGAGGCGGACCTGCCCACTCACTCGGCCGATGACGAGGCTGCGACCCTCGCGCGGTGGCACGGTCTGGCCCTCGAACACGGCGCGATCCCTCGGAATGCGGCCCTCGACCGGGCCGTCGAGGAGGTGTGTGCGGACCTGTCGGGTCATGACGATGGTCCCATCGGTGTCATCCACCGCGACCTCCACGACAAGCAACTGCTGTGGGACGGCGAGCGCCTGACGCTGCTGGACCTCGACCTGGGCTCCAGGGGCGAGATCGCCCAGGACCTCGGCAACGCCCTTGCCCACGCGGAGGTGCGAGGTCGTCAGGGCGTGCTCTCCGTCGAGGGGGTGACTCGGATGGTGGACCTCCTCGCTGGGGCCGTCCCCGCCCTCGAGGTGAACCCGGCCCGCGTGGTGCTCCACCGCCGGGCAGCCCGTCTGCGCATCGGCTTCGTTCATGCTTTCCGGCCAGCCGATCAGAGCTGGCTCCTACCCTGGCTGGAGGAGTGCGCTGCCAGGACTCATCATCACGACACGTTGGAAAGGACCTTGTCATGAGGATCTCAGTCATTGGATGCGGTTACCTCGGTGCGGTTCACGCCGCCTGCATGGCCAGCCTGGGCCACGACGTCCTCGGAGTGGACGTCGACGAGGGGCGGATCTCCGCGTTGCAGCAGCATCGTCCCCCGTTCTACGAGCCGGGGTTCGACAGCCTGCTGACCGAGGCTGCGGCGACGGGACGGCTGCGGTTCACCACCGAGCCCGATCCGGAGGAACTCGCCGCGGTTGATGTGCACTTCATCGCTGTGGGTACCCCGCAGGGCCCCACGGGTGCCGCCGATCTCAGCTACGTGGAGTCCGCCGTCGCCTCCCTCCTGCCGGTGCTGGAACGGCGTCCCGGCGCGCTGGTGGTGGGCAAGTCCACCGTGCCCGTCGGTACGGCAGCGGCTCTGGCGGAACGCATCGAAGCCGCGGGTGGGCTCCTGCTGTGGAATCCCGAGTTCCTGCGGGAGGGATTCGCGATCGAGGACACACTGCGCCCCGACCGGATCGTCTATGGCGTGAGCCCCGATCCTGACAAGGCGAGGGAGAGCCAGCGACTCCTCGACGAGGTCTACGCGAGTCTGCTCGCCGATGGAATCCCGCGCCTGGTCACCGACTACGCCACCGCAGAGCTCGTCAAGGTTGCTGCGAACTCGTTCCTGGCCACCAAGATCAGTTTCATCAACGCCATGGCTGAGGTCTGTGAGGTCACGGGTGGCGACGTGACGGCCCTCGCGGAGGCGATCGGCCACGATGTACGGATCGGCAACCGATTCCTGCAGGCCGGGGTCGGATTCGGTGGCGGCTGCCTGCCGAAGGACATCCGCGCCTTCATGGCCCGGGGTGAGGAACTCGGCGTCACCGGGTTGGCGTTCCTCAAGGAGGTCGACCGGATCAACCAGGCCCGACGTGACCGGGTCGTGGAGTTGGCCACCCACAGCCTGGGTGACGGGATGAGTGGTGCCAACATCGCGGTGCTGGGAGCCGCCTTCAAGCCTCGAAGCGACGACATCAGGGACTCACCTGCCCTGGAGATCGCGGCGCGGTTGCAGCAGGCAGGGGCCCACGTCACCGTGACTGACCCGAAGGCTCTCGACGCGGTTCGGGCACGGCATCCTGAGCTGCACGCCGTCGATGATGTCAACGAGGCCCTCCGGGATGCCGACCTGGTGCTCGTGCTCACCGAATGGGCGGAGTTCCGGACCCTGGATCCCTCGCAGCTCAATCAGGTACGACGCAAGGTGGTCATCGACGGTCGCAACTGTCTCGACCCGGTGCTCTGGCGTGAGGCCGGGTGGGAGTACACGGGTCTCGGGCGCTGAGCCTCGATCCACTCCGGAGCGGCCAGGTGGAGCCATCGACGGGGTCCCGGGGCGGTGGTCGTCGCCGGAAGGGGGCCGATCACGGGACAATGGGATCCATGAGACGGGTCGTGGGTTTCCTGATGGGTGCGATTCGGGTCAGGATCATGCTGGCCGTGGTCCTCGTGTCCGGATGCGCCCTCGCCCTGTCCGGGCTCATCGTCCACTCGCTCCAGCAACGGCACGCGGAGGACGACGCCACGCGGCAGTTGCAGCGGGTACGGGCACGACTTGAACTGGAGGTGACGCAGGCGGATCCCGGCACCGGAGCGCCGTTCGCCTCGGTCAAGGACGTGCTGGGCTACCACCTGAGCCGGAGTGTCCTGAGCCCGCCCGCCGGGGAGCTGGCCTTCGTGGGGGATCGCATCAACTGGATCCAGCAAGCCCCGGTCCGGGTACGACCGGAAGCGGACCCCGAACTCATGGCGGCTGTGCGCCCCCACCTCTCAGGGCGGGAGAGTCTCATCCAGACCATCACCACCAGCCTCACCACCTATCGGACGCTGGTGGTCCCGATCCGAGTGGGGGATGAGGTGGGGGCGCTCGTCCATGTCATCGACATGAGGCGTGCAACCGCGGAGTTGAAGAGCACGATGGAGCAGTACACCGTGGTGGCCGTGGCGACGGTCCTCGCCCTCATCGTGCCAGCGTGGCTCGCCATGGGCAGGTTGCTACGGCCGATCGGGGAACTCCGACGGGCCACGGATGCCATCGACGAGCACGACCTGACGACGAGGGTGCCGAGCCGGGGCCGCGACGACCTGTCCGCCCTCGCCCGTGCCGTGAACCGCATGCTCGATCGGGTCCAGGCCACGGTCGAGGCGCACCGGCGGCTGCTCGACGACGTCAGCCATGAGTTGCGCACCCCCATCACCATCGTGCGGGGGCACCTGGAGTTGCTCGACGTCAACGACCCGGAGGACGTCGCGGAGACCCGGGAGGTGTCGATCGACGAGCTGGACCGGATGGGCGTCCTCGTCCAGGACCTGCTCGTGCTCGCCAAGGCGAACCAGGCTGATTTCATCAATCCCGAGTCGACGGAGCTCGCGGAGTTGACCCTTCAGGTACTGGCCAAGGCCCGTGGCCTCGGGGAGCGGGGATGGATCCTGGAGGACCTCGCCGAGGGGTCGGCGTGGCTCGACCCGGCGCGCATCACCCAGGCTTGGCTGCAGCTGGCCGCCAACGCGGTGAAGTACTCCTCGCCGGGCAGCGTCATCGGGATCGGGAGCATGATCTGCAACGGGCAGGTGCTCTTCTACGTCCGCGACGAGGGCATCGGGATGACTCCCGAGGAGATGGCCACCGTCCATGAGCGCTCGGTCCGTGGCCAGTCGGCTGCCCACTTCGCCAGCGGGCTGGGGCTCGGGCTCAGTATTGTGACGAGTATCGCCGAGGCACACGGCGGTAGGCTGGAGATCGAGTCCGAGGAGGGACAGGGCTCCCTTTTCACGCTGTGGCTACCCTTGACGCCCCAGGAGGCCTCGCGAGAGATGACGCGCTGGAAGGGGGAGGACAAGCATGAGCAGCATCCTCATCATCGAGGATGAACCGAGGATCGCCGGATTCATCGCGAAGGGGCTGAAGTCGGCGGGCTTCACATCCGAGACAACCGGGACGGGCAGGGCCGGGGTGGAGCTGGCCTCCCAGGGCAGGTTTGCCCTCGTGATCCTCGATGTCGGTCTCCCGGACATGGACGGGTTCCAGGTGCTGGAGGAGATGAGGGGGCGCGGCGTCGACGTCCCGGTCATCGTCCTCACCGCCAGGTCCTCCGTCGCCGACCGGGTCACCGGGCTCGAGAGCGGGGCCGATGACTACATGGCCAAGCCGTTCGCGTTCGAGGAGTTGCTGGCCCGGGTGCGGTTGAGGCTGCGCCCCGGGGCCGAACGTTCGCAGGGCCCCAACGAGATCAGCCATCGTGGTCTCACCCTCGACTACCGCAGTCGCCGGGCACGCGTGGACGGTGTCTGGGTGGATCTGTCGGCTCGAGAGTTCACGATGGCCGAGGTGTTCCTGCGCAACCCGGGACAGGTCCTGAGCCGGGAGCAACTCCTCAGTCTCGTCTGGGGCCTGGACTTCGACCCCGGGACGAACGTCGTCGGGGTCTACGTGTCCTACCTTCGCAACAAGCTGGGCAAGGATCGGTTCGAGACCGTCCGGGGCATGGGCTACCGCCTCGTCTGATCGCGGACCGGGGCCAGGCCCCGATCAGTCCTCGCCCGGCTCCTCGGGATCATCGCGGTCGTCATCACCGTCGTCATCCCGGTCGTCGTCATTGTCCCACGCGACCGGCGGACGGGGCTTGACGGCCTGCGCCGTCGTCCGCCGCGGCGAGCTCGCGGCTGTCGGTTGTGGTGCATTGCCGTTGCCGGCACCCGCCCCCGCTGGCGTGGGCTGGGCCGTCGGCGCCGTGGTGGCCGGCGCGGTTGCCTCGGGCGCCTGGGTGGTGGTGCTCGCTTCGGGGACTGGGGTGGTGCTCGTCTCCGCGGCGGGTGCCGTGACGGCGGCCTGTACCGACGGTGAGGGTGTGGAGGTGGGGGACTCCACCACGATGCCGGGTTCCCGGATCTCAGGGCGGGGAGGGGACAGGTGTGGTAACAGCAGTGCGAACACGACCGCGCCCAATGCCGCGATGGTGACGAGCGTCACCACGAGTCGACTTGGTGTGAGGTCCATGATGGCTTCTCCCTGGAGTTTGGTGGGGCCGGGTTTCAGACCCGACGCATGACGGCGACCACCTTGCCCATGATGGTGGCCGACGATCCGTCGATGGGGTCGTAGTCATCATTGTGCGGGAGCAGCCAGACCTGTCCGTCCTGCCGCCTGTAGGTCTTGACCGTGGCCTCGTCGTCGAGGAGCGCGGCGACGATGTCGCCGTTGACGGCGGTGGGTTGCTGGCGGACCACCACCCAGTCACCTTCGCAGATTGCGGCGTCGATCATCGAGTCCCCCTTCACCTCGAGCAGGAAGAGGGTGCCGTCGCCGACGAGCTGTTTCGGCAGTGAGAGGACGTCCTCCACCTGTTCCTCCGCCAGGATCGGACCTCCGGCGGCGATCCGCCCGATGAGGGGCGCCGTCACGGTGGCGGGGGAGGAGTCGAAGCCCTGTTCGGAGGGGATCGAGGGGCCGGGAGCCTCGGGGGCGAGGGTCTCGGGCATGGTGACGACCATCGCGCGCGGCCGGTGCGGGTCCCGGCGGATGAAGCCGTTGCGCTCCAGGCTCTTCAGCTGGTAGGCCACCGACGAGGTGGAGGACAGCCCGGCGCGCTGGGCCAGCTCCCTCATGCTCGGCGGGTATCCGTTGGCCTGAACGGCGTCGCGGATGAGCTTGAGCAGCAGGCGTTGGCGCGGGGTGAGCCCGTCGGGCCCGGGAGGGCCGTCGGGAAGCATGGCGATGCGGGCAACCTCCGCGGCGGCGCGGGCCTTGCTGGGCCGGCCTGCCCGTGGGGTACGCCTGGGCGTCAATTCCGTGACGGGAGCCTTGCCGTCCTCCCTCATGTCCTCTGCCATGCCCCCATCATACCTGAATCCGAACATCCGTTCGAGCTGGGAACGGGCCCCGTTCCCAGCTTCATGTGCCGCCCTGGCGATGTCCTCCCGCGGCCCGCGGTGGAGGCTGTCGGAAAAATGTCGGACCCGACGTGTTGACTCTGGGGCATCGGGCACGGAGCCGCGGTGATTCGAATGGGTGTTTGAAACTCGCTCGACGATCCGGTAGCGTTTCGAACGCCCGTTCGATGAGCCGCGAATGGCGGCCATCGCCCGAACAGGAGGAAGTCATGAGTGCACTGAGCATCGAGCCGATCGTCGCCCGTCGTCAGCCAGAGGTGGCTCGGGTCACCCGCCCCGCGTCCCGCCGGGCCCTTCCTCGTCGCGGTGGTGTGGTGGCCGGGTGCTCCCGTCGTCCCGCCGGGGTCGTGGCGCCTCGCCCCCGGGCGGTCCTGCTCGCCCGGCTGCAGACGCTGCTGTTCGTGGCGCTGGTCGTGATCGGGTGCCTGGTGGCGGCTCCCAAGCTGCTCGCCATGGCCCAGCCGGACCCCTTCGCCGACCCCGTCCCCGGAGACCCCGCCTGGGCCCATGTGGCTGAACGATGACACTTTCCCGCGACACGCCCCGGGTGTTTGACCGAGGCGGTTGCTGGCTCTAAGGTTCCTACATCTAGTAGTTGCACCCCTGTGTTTTATCAACAAGTTGTGGAAACGCTGTTGAAGGGGGCTGTTGGGGTGCAGCTGTTCATCATCGTCGCCCGACGACATCGGGCGCCTTGGGAGGAACCGCCGTGCACTGTCCGTTCTGTCGCCATGAGGACACGAAGGTGTCCGATTCGCGGGTGACGGACGACGGTCTGGCCATCCGACGACGTCGCAACTGTCCGACGTGCTGCAGGAAGTTCACCACCATCGAGCAGATCCAGCTGTCGGTGGTGAAACGTTCCGGCGTCGTCGAGGCGTTCAGCCGTGACAAGATCATCAAAGGTGTGGGCAAGGCCTGCCAGGGGCGTCCAGTCACTCCGGCCCAACTGGCTGCGCTGGGACAGCGGGTCGAGGAGACCCTGCGATCCTCAGGGCATGCTGAGATCCCGTCGGAGGAGATCGGAGTTGCCATCCTCGGTCCCCTCGCCGAACTGGACCCGGTGGCCTACCTGAGGTTCGCCTCCGTGTACAAGAACTACGACTCGGTGGATGACTTCACCGCCGAGATCGCCGCGATGAAGAACCGAGCCCCCGAGCACCTCTCCGAGTCCGGGCCCCGTCCTGGTGGCCGGGCGCGGACCCGAAGGACGAAGACGGAACCGTCGGAGTCCCAGCAGCCACTCATCGGCTGAACCATCGTTGCCAGCATCCTGTGAGGAAAGAATGACCGCCACCGTGACCAAGAACTCCAGCCGTCGCAAGAGTGCCGGTAGCCAACCCGCCCTGGCGGGTGGACTGACCATCGAGCGAGTGTTCTCCACCGAAGGGGTGCACCCCTACGACGAGGTCACCTGGGAGAAGCGGGACGTCGTCCAGACCAACTGGAGGACAGGGGAGGTCGTCTTCGAGCAGCGAGACGTGGAGTTTCCCGACTTCTGGAGCGTCAACGCGTCCACCATCGTCACCAACAAGTACTTCCGCGGCGCCCTCGGCACGCCCCAGCGCGAGGCCAGCCTGAGGACCCTCATTGATCGCGTCGTCGGCCAGTACGTCAAGGCCGGACGGGACCATGGCTACTTCGCCACGGATGCCGACGGTGACGTCTTCGAGGCGGAGCTGACCTGGATGCTCCTCCACCAGTACTTCTCGTTCAACTCCCCGGTGTGGTTCAACGTGGGCACCGTCTCGCCCCAGCAGGTGTCGGCGTGCTTCATCCTCAGCGTCGACGACTCCATGGAGTCCATCCTCAACTGGTACAAGGAGGAGGGGTTCATCTTCAAGGGAGGCTCCGGCGCGGGGCTCAACCTCTCCAGGATCCGTTCCTCCAAGGAACTCCTCACCTCCGGTGGGACCGCCTCCGGGCCGGTCTCCTTCATGCGTGGTGCCGACGCCTCCGCCGGCACCATCAAGTCCGGTGGCGCCACCCGTCGCGCCGCGAAGATGGTGGTCCTCGACGTCGACCACCCGGACATCGAGGAGTTCGTCGAGACGAAGGCACGGGAGGAGGACAAGATCCGCGCGCTGCGTGACGCCGGGTTCGACATGGATCTCGGCGGCAAGGACATCACCTCGGTCCAGTACCAGAATGCGAACAACTCAGTGCGTGTCAGCGACGAGTTCATGACGGCGGTCGAGCAGGGCGACTCCTTCGGCCTGCGTGCCCGCACCACCGGCGAGGTGATCGAGAGCGTCGACGCCAGGGAACTGTTCCACAAGATCGCCAAGGCAGCGTGGGAGTGTGCCGATCCCGGCATCCAGTACGACGACACCATCAACGCCTGGCACACCAACCCCGTGACGGGCCCCATCACGGCGTCGAACCCGTGCTCCGAGTACATGAGCCTCGACAACAGCTCCTGCAACCTCGCGAGCCTGAACCTGCTGAAGTTCCTGCGCGAGGACGGCATCTTCAACGCGGAGCGTTTCGTGCGCGCGGTCGAACTCATCATCACCGCCATGGACATCTCCATCTGCTTCGCGGATTTCCCCACCGAGTCGATCGGGGAGACCACGCGCAACTACCGCCAGTTGGGTATCGGCTACGCCAACCTCGGCGCGCTGCTCATGGCGATGGGCAAGGGGTACGACACCGACGGTGGCCGCTCCACGGCGGCTGCCATCACCTCCATCATGACGGCCGTGTCCTACCGGCGTTCCGCGGAACTCGCGGGCATCGTCGGCCCGTACAACGGCTACGCCACGAATGCCGAGGCGCACCGCAAGGTCATGCGCAAGCACCAGGCCGCCAACGACGAGGCGACGATCCTTCCCGACGACCGTGCCCTGCACGACGTCGCGACGAAGGAGTGGGCGGATGTGATCGCCTTGGGCGAGCAGAACGGGTACCGCAACGCCCAGGCCTCGGTGCTGGCCCCGACCGGCACCATCGGCTTCATGATGGACTGCGACACCACCGGCGTCGAGCCCGACTTCTCGCTCGTGAAGTTCAAGAAGCTCGTGGGTGGTGGCTCCATGCAGATCGTCAACCAGACCATCCCCCGGGCGCTGAAGAAGCTCGGGTACAGCGCTGATCAGGTCGATGCGATCGTGGAGTACATCTCCTCCCACGGGCATGTCGTCGGCGCCCCCGGACTCGAGGAGCGGCACTACGAGGTCTTCGACACGGCCATGGGTCAGCGCGCCATCGCCCCCATGGGGCACGTGCGGATGATGGCGGCGGTGCAGCCCTTCCTCTCCGGGGCGATCTCCAAGACCGTCAACCTGCCCGAGTCCGCGACCGTCGAGGACATCGCAGATGTCTACATGCAGGGGTGGAAGCTCGGCCTCAAGGCCCTGGCCGTGTACCGCGACAACTGCAAGGTGGGTCAGCCGCTGTCGGATGCGAAGAAGTCCGACGAGAAGCAGGCGATCGTCGAGACGAAGGTGGTCGAGAAGATCGTCTACCGTCCCAAGCGGGAGCGCCTGCCCAAGTCCCGTCTCGGCCGCACCACCAGCTTCTCCGTGAGCGGGGCCGAGGGCTACATGACCTCCGGGGCCTACGAGGACGGTCGTCTGGGTGAGGTCTTCCTCAAGCTCGGCAAGCAGGGATCCACCCTGGCGGGCGTGATGGACGCCTTCTCCATCGCGGTCTCCATCGGCCTTCAGTACGGCGTCCCGCTGGAGAGCTTCGTCCAGAAGTTCACCAACCTGAAGTTCGAGCCCGCCGGCATGACCGACGACCCCGACGTGAGGATCGCCCAGTCCTTCATGGACTACATCTTCCGTCGCCTGGCGCTGGACTACCTGAGCTTCGACGAGCGCGCCGAACTCGGCATCTACACCGCAGCCGAGCGTGCCCGCTACGTGGAGACCGGTTCCTACCTCTCGGAGGAGGACGAGGCGAACCTGCCGGAGCCGGAGAGCCTCCGCAACGACGCCTACGACTCGTTCGACGTCGACGGCGCCCGCCAGCCCTCCCTCATCGACGCCCACACCACGGCCGAGCTGATGGAGTCGCTGACCGGCCGTGAGGTGGATGCGCCGCTGTGCATGACCTGCGGCACCAAGATGCGACCCAGCGGGTCGTGCTACGTCTGCGAGGGCTGCGGCTCCACCAGCGGCTGCAGCTGATGCGGCTTCGCGCCGTCGAGGAGATCATCGCTGGCCGTCGCCCGGGAGCGGTTCCCCGGGCGACGGTCAGCGAGTTCGTCGACCTCGTGGGAGCGGAGGCCAATGATCCTCGGGTTCGCCTGTGTTGGGTGTGGCTCGCCTGCCTTGAAGGCGGCTCGCCTGTCTTGTTTGGCAGGCGTTTTGATGTTATGTCGCAGGACATCGGTGACAGTTCTGCCTCAGGACATCGGTGACGTTTTGGCGGGGTGTGGTGGTGACACTTCTGGCGAATC
>NZ_RQYT01000181.1 GCF_003932785.1 Arachnia propionica
CGGGCGCGGGTTCCGGCCAGATCCCCCAGGCCAAGGTCGTCGAGATATCGGCGTGCCTCATCCCGGGATGCGTCGGCCAAGCAGACATTGGTCTCCAGGGTCTCCTCCTCCAGTACCAGAGCGTCCTGGGTGGCATACCCGAAACACTCTCGACGGAGCTTCTGTCGCTGTTTCTCGTTGAGCTCGGTCAACTTCCGGTCTCCCCACCACACGGTCCCGTTGGAGGGCTCCTGCATCCCGTA
>NZ_RQYT01000020.1 GCF_003932785.1 Arachnia propionica
AGGTCGACGATGCCGCGGTGATGGAGGCTGTGGAAGGGTTCCTCGAGCCGGGTGGGGACGGGACTCCGTCGGTGGGTGAGTTCCTCGCCCATGAGGTGGGTGGGATTCTTCAGATCTCCCCGGATGCGGCGTTGGAGAAGATCGGAACGGTTCTGGATGTGCGGTTCCGGTTCCCCGCATTGTGGGAGGCCTTCCTGTCGGGGAATCTTCGCTGGTGGCAGGTCGCGGAGGTGGTGAACCGACCGTCGGTGTCCCAGCTGAATGCGGAGGCTGCTGCCCGGTTGGATCGGAAACTCGCGGTGGCGTTGAGGTTGTGGTCGTGGCAGCGGATCCGCCGCAACCTCGAAGCCTGGATCATCGCCGCCGACCCCGACGCAGCGAAAGAGCGGGAGATCCAGCAGCGGGAGAACCGCTATGTGGCAGTCGATACCGTCAAGAACGGCCACTGCGCGTTGTATGGGCTGTTGGATCCCCGCGACGCCATCGACTTCGATCATGCCCTGACTGAGGTGGCGAAAACCCTCCCCACCGAGGCGGGGGATCTGAAACAACGCCGCGCCGCGGCGGTCGGTGTCCTCGCGAGACGGGCGGGTGGGCAGGAGATGCTGCCCCAGACCACCCTCATCGTTCACATCAATGCTGATGATCCCGCTCTGGATCCGGATGCTGAGGGCTCGGGTGTGGCGGAGGTCGAACGGTGGGGCGCCTTCCTCACCACACGACTGCCGGAATTCTTGAAGGACTCGAAGGTCACCGTCCGACCCGTGGTCGATCCACTGCGCCATGCTCCGGAGGATCTCCATGACCCGTCGCTCGGGTTGCGGATGGCAGTCACCGCATTGATGCCAGTCGATGTATTCCCCTACGCCTCCCGCACCTCCAGGGCCTGTGATCTGGACCACACCATCCCCTACCGCGACGGGATTTCAGGGCAGACCAGGTGGGGGAATCTGGCGCCGTTGGCCCGCAGGTCACATCGGGCGAAGACCTTCGGCGGCTGGACACTCACTCAACCAGCGCCGGGCTGGTTCCACTGGCGCTCTCCAGCAGGGTTTGAGTATCTCGTCCATGCCACCGGCGGCACGATGTGTCTCCGAACTCCGGAACCAGAACCCAGGGTGGAGGAACCACCCCCACCCTGGCTCGACCCACCCGAACCCCCAGAGACCAGGCCGGTCGAATCCGAGGCCTGGGAATGGATCCAATACGCCCTCCACTGAACACCCTCTTCCCACCCCGCTGGTCGAGCCGAGGGGCCCTTTCCCTCCGTTGGTCGAGCCGGGACCCGAAATGAAGTGGAGGGGCCCGTGTCGAGACCTGGTGAGAGTTCGCGGGGACCGTTGCGGAGGTCTCGACACGAGGCCTGCGGCCTCGGCTCGACCAGCGGAAAGGTGTCGATCTGGGTGCCCGTGCTCCCGTGGCCGGTTCTCCCGTTCCCCGTTGGTCGAGCCGGGTCCCGGAACGCAGTGGAGGGGCTCGTGTCGAGACCCCGTGAGGATTCGCTGGGACTGTTGTGGAGGTCTCGACACGCTCGCTTCGCTTCGCGGCTCGACCAGCGGACAAGTGGCGATGCTCCCGTTCCCCGTTGGTCGAGCTGAGGGCGTGGCGCGCCCGATTGTCGAGACCCGGTGAGAGTTCGCAGGGACTCTTAGAGGGTGCGCGGATAGGCGCATCTACTGCGGTCGCCCCGGTGACCCCCTGACTTCGTTGTCCTCCTCGAACGCACGATCCAGTGCGCTCTTCGTCGTCCGCCTTGTCAGGAGGCCACCGTGACGATCCTCGTCACGATCCCCCTATCCGCGCACCCTCTTACAGAGGTCTGGACACGGACGGCTCGACCAGCGGAGAAGAGTCACGAATGACCTCCTCAGCACCCCTGGGTTCGCCTGCCTTACGACGGGTTCGCCTGCCTTGGGTTGGAAACGCCTGCCTTCTTTCACTTTGCCTGCCGAACTAGACAGGCGAGCCGTGGAAATGGCAGGCGAAACAGCGTCAAGGCAGGCGAACCGGCGGGATGGGGGAAGTGGGCTGTGGTACGCGGGATGCTGAACGGTGGCGGGCCGGCCCGCATGTGGCCCCGGTCGATCCGGTGCTACGCCTCGTGGACCCGGTTCGTCAGTGCCCCGCGGGCCGCCCAGAGGAACAGGTCCCCCGTCGGGCCGGTCAGGGTGGGCATGGTGGGGCCGCGCCCGATGGTGCGCGTCAGGCCCTCGTCCGTGCGGATCCTCACCGGGCCGATGGGAGGTTTCACGCAGGTGATCTCGAAGTCCAGCAGCCGACGTGCGATCTCCGGGTCGAGGTCGATGCCCTCGTCCGCGGGTTCGAGATCGAAATGATGGAGAACGACCTCCCGCAGCCGCACCAGCGGCAGCTCATGGACCGCGATGTACAGGCCCGGACGCAGGTGGAAGGCCCCGGTCAGGTCGGTCAGCTTCGCCAGTTCGTCGTGGAGTTCCCCCGCACTCGTGTCGAGGGCGATCTGGATGTCCAGGCCGTCCGCCGTCGCGAGAACCTCGTCCTCGTCACCGAGGCTGGGTTCGAGAAGATCCGGCGATGTGCCCGCCAGGAGCTCTCGGGCGATCCGGGTGAGGTTCCGTGCCCCCGTGATGAGGTGGGCCGCGACGTGAGCGCGACTCCAGCCGGGCAGCATCGAGGGCGCACACCAGTCGTCCGCGGAATACGTGATGGTGCGTCCCAGCAGCAGGTGGGTTCGGTCCCGGATGGCGTGCAGGACAGCTTCAAAGGGGGACTGTGCCTGGTCGGGATCGCCACTGGACATGCCGACAAACCTAGCAGCCTCCGCGTCCGTCGGTGCACCGGCATAGCATGAGGTCTCGTGAAAGCACGACCGTCCTCCCGTGGCCTGCTCGTCCGTGGCGCCAGGGTCCACAACCTCAAGAATGTGTCCCTCGACCTGCCGCGGGACGCCCTCATCGTGTTCACGGGGCTCAGCGGGTCGGGGAAGTCGTCGCTGGCCTTCGACACGATCTTCGCGGAGGGACAGCGTCGTTACGTCGAGTCGCTCTCGGCCTATGCCCGTCAGTTCCTCGGCCAGATGGACAAGCCGGACTGCGACTTCATCGAGGGCTTGTCGCCGGCCGTCTCCATCGACCAGAAGTCGACCTCCCGGAACCCCCGCTCGACGGTCGGCACCATCACCGAGGTGTACGACTACCTGCGGCTGCTGTTCGCCCGGATCGGAGTCCCGCACTGCCCGGAGTGCGGTGCCCCCATCGGCAAGCAGAGCCCCCAGCAGATCGTCGACCGGCTCATGGGGATGCCCGAGGGCACCCGGTTCCAGGTGCTGGCCCCCGTCGTGCGGGGCCGCAAGGGAGAGTTCCTCGAGGTGTTCCGACAACTCGTCACCGACGGGTACGCGCGGGTCCGGGTGGACGGCGAGATCCATCCGCTCACCGAGGTGCCGCCGCTGGATCGGAAGCGGAAGCACGACGTGGACGTCGTGGTGGACCGGGTCGTGGTGAAGGAATCGGCCAGGCAACGCATCACCGAGTCGATCGAGGCGGCCCTCCAGCTCACCCAAGGGGTGGTGGGTGTCGAGTTCGTCGACCTGCCCGCCGACGACCCGGAGCGCGAGAAGCGGTTCTCGGAGAAACTCGGCTGCCCCAACGAGCACGACGTCGCCATCGATGAACTCGAACCCCGCCAGTTCTCCTTCAACGGGCCGTGGGGCGCCTGCCCGGAGTGCTCCGGGCTCGGCACGATGCTGGAACCGGATCCCGAACTCATCGTTCCCGACGAGTCGCTCAGCCTGCTCGACGGGGCCATCGCGCCCTGGAACACCCCCCACCTCAAGGGACACTTCGAGCACGTGCTCGAGGCCCTGGCGCTGGAGTACGGGATGGACATGAGGGCGCCGTGGCGCAGCCTGTCCGCGGCCCACCGCAAGGTGCTGCTCCACGGTGTCCCCGGGGCCGTCACCGTCTCCTTCCGGAACCGGTTCGGGCGGGTGAGGTCCTTCTCCCAGAAGTACGAGGGAATCATCCCGTTCGTCAAGCGCCGCCACGGCGAGGCGGAGACCGACGCGGGGCGGGAACGCTGGGGCGGCTACATGCGGGAGATCAACTGCCACGGCTGCGGCGGCGCCAGGTTACGGCGGGAGAGCCTCTGCGTCACCGTCGACGACCGCACCATCGCCGAGGTGGCCGACCTGTCCATCGGCGACGCGTTCGCCTGGCTGGATCGGCTGCACCTGTCCGAGCGGGACGCCCGGATCGCCGAACGGGTGGTCAAGGAGATCCGGGAACGGCTCCGGTTCCTCCTCGACGTCGGGCTCGACTACCTCACCCTCTCCCGCGCCGCGGGCTCCCTCTCCGGCGGCGAGGCGCAGCGGATCCGGCTCGCCACCCAGATCGGTTCGGGACTCGTCGGCGTGCTCTACGTCCTCGACGAACCCAGCATCGGGCTCCACCAGCGCGACAACCTCCGACTCATCGAGACCCTCATCAGGCTCCGCGACCTGGGCAACACCCTCATCGTCGTCGAACACGACGAGGACACGGTGCGGGCCGCGGACTGGGTGGTCGACATCGGCCCCGGGGCGGGGGAGTACGGCGGAGAGGTGGTCGTCTCGGGCCCGGTGACGGACCTGCTCGCCTGCGAGGAGTCGCTGACCGGGCGGTACCTCTCGGGTCAGCTCGCCATCGACGTGCCGTCAGTGCGTCGCCCCGGCAACGGCAAGGCGGTGACCGTCCTCGGGGCGAGCGAGAACAATCTGCGGGACATCGACGTCGAGTTCCCGCTCGGGAGGCTCGTCGCGGTCACGGGGGTCTCGGGGTCCGGCAAGTCGTCGCTCGTCAACTCCATCCTCTACACGGCGGCGGCGAAGCAGATCTACAACGCCAAGGCCGTCCCCGGAAGGCACCGTTCACTCAAGGGGCTGGAGCACCTGGACAAGGTGATCCAGGTCGACCAGTCGCCGATCGGACGCACCCCCCGCTCCAACCCGGCCACCTACACGGGGGTCTTCGACAAGATCCGCAGCCTCTTCGCCACCACCCCGGAGGCGAAGGTCCGCGGCTACCAGCCGGGCCGGTTCTCATTCAACGTCAAGGGCGGCCGCTGCGAGAACTGCACCGGCGACGGCACCATCAAGATCGAGATGAACTTCCTGCCGGACGTGTACGTGCCGTGCGAGGTGTGCCACGGGGCACGGTACAACCGCGAGACCCTCGAGGTGCACTACAAGGGCAAGTCGATCTCCGAGGTGCTGGCGATGTCCATCTCGGAGGCGGTGACGTTCTTCGAGTCCATCCCCGCCATCGCCCGGCACCTGCGGACCCTGGAGGAGGTCGGTCTCGGCTACGTCCGCCTCGGACAGCCGGCGACCACCCTGTCCGGCGGCGAGGCGCAACGGGTCAAGCTGGCCGCCGAATTGCAGAAACGGTCCACGGGCCGCACCCTCTACGTGCTCGACGAACCCACCACCGGCCTCCACTTCGAGGACATCCGCAAGCTGCTCGCCGTCCTGCACCGGCTCGTCGACGCGGGCAACACCGTCGTCGTGATCGAGCACAACCTCGACGTCATCAAGGCCGCCGACTGGATCATCGACATGGGGCCGAGCGGCGGGTCACGGGGCGGGCAGGTCGTGGCCGTCGGCACACCCGAGGAGGTCGCTGCGACGGAGGGCTCGGCGACGGGCGAGTTCCTCGCCCCGCTGCTCAACCGTCAGTGACCAGCCGGTACGTCGTCCAACCGGTGCTGAACCCGACCGCGACCAGGTCCGGGCCCAGGGCTGCGAGACACAGGGTGGCGCCGATGCGCCGCTCGGCGAGGAGTTCTCCCTCCCGGTGCCAGGCTCGCAACCATCCGTCCTTGTCCACGGTGACCAGGATCTCCCCTGAGGGGCCCAGGGCGACGACGTCGAGCGGCATCGCCTCGCCGGGCATCGGGATGCGGGCCAGCTCCTCCCCGAGGTGGGGATCCCAGATGTGCAGGGCCGCGTCGTTGCCGAGCGTGGCCAAACGGCCCCCATCGAGCGGGAGCAGACCATCGTGGAACGATCCTTGCTCCTTGGCGCCCGGGAACAGCTCGCCCAGCAGCCCACCCGCGGCGTCCCACAGCAGGACCGCGTCCTCGAAACCCGCACTGGCGATCCGGACGGTGCCATCGGGCTCGGTCCAGGTGGCGGTGGAGAGCACCCAGTCGGTGTGACCGGACCATGGTTCCCCGAGCTGCCCGCCGAGGGGATCCCACAACCGCAGGGTGTGGTCCTCCGCCCCCGAGAGCAGACGCGATTGACCCTCCATCCCCACCGGGACGAGGCAGGAGACCCAGTCCTCGTGCCCCCGCAGCACGTTGAGCACCTGCCGGGTGCGGAGGTCCCACACGACGATGGTGCGGTCGTCGCCGGCACTGGCCAGCAGGTGCCGCCCATCCGGGGCGACCAGGGTGACCAGGGCCCGCACCGCGTCGGTGTGTGCGTGGAGGGCTTCACCCACCGGTTCCCCCGTCGCCGGGTCCCAGACCTGGATGACGCCGGTCACGTCCCCCGTCAGCAGGAGAGCGCGACCGTCGAGGGTGACCGGCGCGACGGCGAAGACCGGCTGGAAGGAGGGTTGGGTGACGGGCAGCAGGGCGGGATCCCACAGCCACAGCATCCCGTCGGCGTCGCCGACGACGAAGCCGCCATCGGGCGTGGTGGCCATCGCGGAGCAGTCGTGGGGCCTGCACACCGGGCGGCAGCGGACCCGGCCGGTGCCGGGGTCGATGAGCCGGAAGCCCCGGACATCCCCCGCGACGGCGAGCTCGTCACCCGACGTGGTCGGCAGGGCCGCCCAGAGGGGGAACCCGTCAGGGGTGGGCACCACCGTGACCCCGGTCCGATCCAGGAACCGCACCGTGCCGTCGTAACAACTCACCCCCAGCTGCCCACCCCGGATGAGGACCGAGGTCAGGAAACCGCCGCCGGGGTCGATGCTCTGCACCTGGGCGGCGGAGGCGAGGTCCCACAGCCGCAGCCGACCGTCCCCGCCGACGGTGGCCAGCCGGGAGTCGTCGAGGGCGAGGATCCCGCTGACGATGCCCTCATGGCCCTGCAACTCACCGGTCGGCGAGCCGTCGGCGATCCGCCACCACCGGATCCGACCATCCGTGCCACCGGAGACCAGGGTGTCGCCCACGAGGTGGAGCACCGTGACGCCACCTGGATGCGCATCGGGAACCCGCCACCGCTCCTCCGCGACCTCCGGGTCCAGGAGCAGCAGGGTGCCGTCGGCGAGCCCCACCGCGATGCCCTCGTCGGGTGCCGCAACCGCGAGGACGGGAACGTCGAAGCGGCACCAGCCCAACTCCCAGGTGTTCGGATCCGAGGCGATGACCGCGCCGTCATCGGCGCCTGTGACGAGCCGCCAGGAACCATGTGGACGGTGTTGGACCACGATGGCCCTGATCGTGGAGTCGTGCACCAGGTGGTGCCGGTTCGGTGGGGTCGGGTGCCTCAGCTCACACACCTGCCGCCACGCCGCCGGGGTCATGGGAGATCCAGCCGCCTCTGGAAGGCGGCCAGTGGTCGCTCCGAGATGAGCACGAACCGGATCAGCTCCAGGCTGCCGGGATCGTTCTGGGCGGTCCGGGCTGCGGTCACCGCGGCCGCGGCCACGTCATGGATGGACCAGCCGAAGGCCCCGGCCGAGACCGCGGGCAGGGCCACGCTCGCGCAGCCGAGTTCCTTCGCCAGCCGCAGTGAGTTGTCGAACGCGGCCCGCAGCAGCGCCGGGTCGTCCTGGCCGGCTCCCCGGTTCGGTCCCACCGTGTGGATCACCCACGAGGCGGGCAGGTCGAAACCGGGGGTGGCGACGGCCTCACCCACCGGCAGCCCCTTGCGATGCGTGGTGTCACGCAGTTCCCGGCAGGCCGCCAGCAGCTGCGGACCCGCGGCCCGGTGGATCGCCCCGTCGACGCCGCCCCCGCCCAGCAGGGTCCAGTTCGCGGCATTCACCACGGCATCGACGGCCTGCGCGGTGATGTCCCCGATCACCGCCTCGATGACGGTCATGGCTGCTCCTCTCAGAGATGGGTGGCCAACAGTTCGGCCAGGCTCATCGCATCACGATCCGCCAGACCCTTGAGCTGGGTCCGGCAGCTGAACCCGTCGGCCAGCACGATGGCCTCCGGGTGCGCGGCGACGGCGGGCCCGAGATCGTGGTCGAAGACCTTCACGCTCACGTCGTGGTGGCCGATCTCGACGCCGAAGTTCCCCGCCAGTCCGCAGCAGCCGCCGACCCGGATCAGCTCGGCCCCGGAGCTCGTCAACAACCGGTGATCGGCCTGCCAGCCGATGACCGAGGCGTGGTGACAGTGGGGCTGCGCGACGATGGTGTGACCGCTGAGGTCCGGAACCCGGAAGTCCGGGTCCGCGGTCAGGAACTCGGCGAGGGTGAGCACGGCGCCGTTCAGGGCCTCGACGTTCGGGTCGTCGGGAAGCAGCTCCGGGGCGTCGGAACGCCACACGCTGGTGCAGCTGGGCTCCACCCCGACGACGGGGATGCCCTCGGCGACCACGGGAGCCAGGGCCGCGGCTGCGCGGGCCAGTTGCCGGCGGGCGCCGTCGAGCTGCCCCGTCGAGATCCAGGTCAGGCCGCAGCAGGCGGTCTCCTGCAGCACCCGGGGCTCGTACCCGAGGCGGGCCAGCACCTGGACCGTCGCGGCGAAGGAGGTCGACTCGAAGCAGTCGCTGAACGAATCCACCCAGACCAGCACCGGCCCCTTGGGGCCCCCCGTGGGCAGCGGGGTACGACGCCGGGCAGCCCTGGCGGCGAAGCGGGGGATCTGGCGGCGGCCGTCGACGCCGGCCCCCCACTTGAGGAGGGCGCCGAGCCCAGGGGCGCGTCCGACGAGGTTGATGAGGGCCCCCAGCCCCGGCACCCGCGTGATGATCCGTCCCCAGCGGGGCAGCCAGCCGAGCGAGTAGTGGTTGCGGGGACGGAGCCTGCCCCGGTACCGCTCGTGGGTGACCCGGGCCTTGTAGGCGGCCATGTCGATGCCGGTCGGGCAGTCCCGGGCGCAGCCCTTGCAGCTGAGGCACAGCTCCAGCGCCTCCGCCACCTCGGGGGAGCGCCAACCCTTGGTCACGAGGGAACCGTTGACCATCTCCTGGAGGATGTGGGCGCGACCCCGGGTTGAGTCCTTCTCCTCGCGGGTGGCCTGGAACGACGGGCACATCACCCCGCCGGAGGCGGTCGTGTTCGACAGGCACTTGCCGACCCCGGAGCACTGGTGCACCTGGGTGACGAAGTGGGGGTCGGAGACGTTGAGGGGGGAACGAGTTGCCGCCACCATCCGGAGATTGGCGTCGGTGGGGTCGGGATCGACGAGCACCCCCGGGTTGAGGAGGTTCTCCGGGTCGAACAGGTGCTTCACCGCCGCGAAGAGCCGCAGCGCGTCGGGGGAGTACATCCTCGGCAGCAGCTCCGAGCGGGCCCGGCCGTCGCCGTGTTCCCCCGACATGGAGCCGCCGTGGGAGGCGACCATGTCGGCCGCCTCCAGCATGAACGCCCGGTAGCGGGCCTGCCCGTCCGGGGCCTCGAAGGGGAAGTCGATGCGGGCGTGGACGCAGCCGTCGCCGAAGTGCCCGTAGGGCAGGGAGTGCAGCCCATGACGTTCGAGCAGGGCCTCGAAGTCGCGCAGGTAGGCGCCGAGCCGTTCCGGGGGCACCGCGGCGTCCTCCCAGGAACCGTACGCCGGTTTGTCGAGGGACACCCCGGCCAGGCCCGCGCCATCGGCTCGGAGCTTCCACAGCCCCGCCGCCCGGGCCGGGTCATCGACGATCCATCCGGCCTTCGTCGCCGCCTCCGCCAGCAACGCCTCGGCGCGGCCCCGGATCTCGACGGGGTCCTCGCCCGCCAGCTCCACGAACATCCAGCCCTCGCCCTCGGGCAGTTCGCCGACGGCCTCGCGGCCCTGCTTGCGGATGACCACGTCGACGATGCGGCGGTCCAGGCCCTCGCAGGCCGTCGGTTTGAACCTCAGCAGCCGGGAGATGTCGTCGCCCGCATCCGGCATGGACGGGTAGCCGAGGGCCACCATGACCCGATGTGCGGGGTCCGGGGCCAGTCGGACGGTGGCGCGGGTGATGACGCCCAGGGTCCCCTCCGTCCCCGCGAAGAACTTCGGCACGTCGAAGCCCTTCTCCGGAAGGAGATGCTCGAGGGAATAGCCGGACACCTGGCGGGAGAACCGTCCGAACTCGGTACGGATGGTACCGAGGTTGCCCATGACCAGATCGCGGAGCTCGGGCAGGTCCTCGCGACCCAGCAGCCGCAGCTGCCCGTGGCCGTCGATGATCTCGAGTTCCACCACGTTGTCCGCCATGCGCCCGTAGCCGAGAGCGCGGGGACCACACGCGTTGTTGCCGATCATCCCGCCGACGGTGCACCGCGACGACGTGGACGGGTCAGGGCCGAGGCGCAGCCCGTGGGGTGCGGCCGCCTGCTGGAGGGACTCCTGGACCACACCCGGGTCGATGACGGCGGTGCGGGCCTCCGGGTCGATGGCGTGGATCCGGTTCAGGTGACGGGCCACGTCGATGACCAGTCCCTCGCCGACGGCGTTGCCCGCACAGGACGTCCCGGCACCCCGGACGGTCACGGGAATGCGGCAGCGCAGCGCCGCCTGAACCAACGTGATGAGCTCCTCACGGGTGCGCGGCCGTGCGACCGCCAACGGAGCCACCCGGTACAGCGAGGCGTCCGAGGAGTACAACGCCCGGGTCAGGGTGGAGTCATCGACGAGGTGGGCCAAGGGGCCCAGGGCAGCGCGGAGACGGCTCGTCACGCCTCCTCATACTAGAGGGTGCGCGGAGAGGAGCATCCACTGCGGTCGCCCCCGATCCTCCTCACCGATCACCCTCGTGGTCGGGGACGGCCAGGATGGCCTCGCTCGCCCGACCGACGACCGTGAGGTCCTCCGGATCCACGACATCGACGAGGATGCGCCGCACCGCGGCCACGTGTCCTGGTGCCACCTTCTCCAGGAAGGCCAGACCGGCTGGTGTGAGTTCCGCGAGCACCCCGCGTCCATCGGCCGAGCAGTTCTCCCGGCGGGCATGACCTCGTGACTCCATCCGTTTGATCGTGTGGGTGAGGCGGGATCGGGACTGGCTGACCGCGTCCGCCAGTTCACTCATCCGCAGCTTGCGCTCCGGCGCCTCGGAGAGCCGAACCAGGATCTCGTACTCGGCAAGATCCAGACCGGCGCGACGCAGATCGGCATCCAGGTAGTTCTGCATCCGATGCGTCGCACTCAACAGGTTCCGCCAGATCTTCTGTTGTTCGGCATCCAGCCAGCGCACCTCGTTCATCATGTCATCCTATCGGCAGTGCCTGATCACGTCAGCCTGTGGATCAGGGGCCTCCATTGCACTAGGCTCACTGCGCAATATCAACGAGGAGGGGCCATGAGCCTGCAGGACGACCTTCTGAACTTCGCCAACTCGGTGGGGGACATGTTCCGCAACCGCGTCGCGACGACCCCGGATGCGCTCGCCTTCATGGATCCCGATCGGGCCCCGGAGGGTCCCAACACGTGGCACCGCCTCACGTGGTCCCAGGCCCGCACGCGGGTCGATGAACTCGCGGCCGGACTCATCGCGCGGGGCCTGGGGTATGAGGAGCGGGTCGGGATCATCAGCTCCACCCGGTTGGAGTGGATCCTCGTGGACCTCGCCGTCGCCTGCGCCGCAGGGGCAACGACCACCGTGTACCCCAACACCGCCGAGGAGGACGTCGACTACATCCTGACCGACTCGGGGTCGGTCATGGTGGTGGTGGAGAACGCCGATCAGCTGCGGAAGGTGGAGGTCTCCGCCGCCCTCGCATCGCAGATCCACACCATCGTGGTGCTGGACGTCGAGGGAGTGACGCTCAGTGACCGGGTCATCTCCTACGAGCAGCTCGGTGAGCTCGGGCGCCAGCGCCTTGCCCAGGATCCCGAGGCCGTCGATCGCGCCATCGCGAGCACCTCCAAGGACACCCTGTCCACCCTCATCTACACCTCCGGAACCACTGGCCAGCCGAAGGGGGTGCGGCTCCTGCACGCCTCGTGGATCTACGAGGGGGCGGGAACCAAGCACTGGGAGATCATCGACCACACCGACCTGCAGTACCTGTGGTTGCCGCTCTCGCACGTCTTCGGCAAGGCGCTCATCGCCTGCCAGATCGCCTACGGCTTCGCCTCGGCCGTCGACGGGCGGATCGACCGGATCGTCCAGGGGCTCGGCGAGGTGAGGCCGACCTTCATGTGCGGGGCACCCCGGATCTTCGAGAAGGTGCGGGCCGCGGTGCTGACGAGCAGCACCGGGATCAAGGGCAGGATCGCCCGGTGGGCCTTCGCCGTCGGGCGGGACTCGCGCAGCTACCGCCTCGAGGGCAGGCCCATGCCGAGGGGGCTGGCCCTGCGCTACCGGATCGCCGACAAGCTGGTGTTCTCCAAGCTCAAGGAGAAGCTGGGTGGCCGCATCAAGTTCCTCATCTCCGGTTCCGCGAAGCTGTCGAGCCAGGTGCAGGAGTGGTTCTACTCCGCGGGGATCCTCATCATCGAGGGGTACGGCGCCACGGAGACCTCTGCCATCGCCTTCCTCAACGTCCCCTCCGAGCCACGGTTCGGTTCCGTCGGCAAGGTCATGCCGGGGATCGAGACCCGGCTCGCGGACGACGGGGAGGTCCTCATCCGCGGCCCCATCGTCACCCCCGGCTACCACAACCTGCCGGAGGTCACGGCGGAGGCCTTCTCCGACGGCTGGTTCCACACCGGCGATCTCGGCGAGTTCGACCAGGAGGGCAACCTCACCATCACCGACCGGAAGAAGGATCTCTTCAAGACCTCCGGAGGCAAGTACATCGCGCCCCAGAAGGTGGAGAACGCGGTGACCACGAACATCCCCTACATCTCCCAGGCCATCGCGGTCGGCGACGGGAGGAAGTACTGCTCCGCGCTGCTGGTCCTCGATCCCGTGCTGCTGCAGAAGTGGGCCGACAAGCATCAGCTCGGACATCTCAGCTATGCGGAGCTGAGCCAGCGTCCCGAGATCCACGCGTCCATCGAGCGCCAACTCCAGAAGGCGAACTCCCGCCTGGAGCGGTGGGAGACCATCAAACGGTTCGCGATCCTCGACCACGAACTCACCGTCGAGAACGACGGGGTGACCCCGAACATGAAGATCCGTCGTTCGGCCGTCACGCAGCGTCACGCGGACCTCATCGAGTCGCTCTACGACGCCGAGGACTGAGATGTTCGCCACCATCATCGGGCTGCGGTGGTCCGACCTCGACGCCCAGGGGCACGTCAACAACGCCCTCGTCGCCGACTACCTGCAGGAGGCGCGGGCGGAGTTCTTCCGGGCCGGTCCGTGCTCCGACCTGCTGGACTCCGGCGTCGTCGTGGTGGGGCACCAGATCCGCTACGACGCCCCGATCTCGTACTCGGATGACGGGGTGCGGGTGTCGCTGTGGATCTCCCAGCTGGGTGGGGCCCGCTTCAAGGTGGCCTATGACCTCCATCAGGGCGACACGCGCGTCGCGACCGCGCGGACGGTGCTCTGCCCCTTCGACTTCGACGCCGGCTCTCCGGTCCGGCTCTCCCAGGCGGATCGGGAATGGCTCGGCTCCCACCGCGCCGAGACGGAGCCCCTGCGGGAGCTCGACGCCCCCGAACTGGGGGAGGCAGGCACCGTCACGCCGTGCCCGATCCGCTGGTCCGACCTCGACTCCTACGGTCACGTCAACAACGTCAAGGTGTTCGACTACCTCATGCAGGCACGCATCACCGCCACCACCGCCTGGGACCCGGCCATGACCCGGTCGGGGGCGGGGGAGTCCAGCCTCACCTGGCTCATCGCCCGCCAGGACGTCGACTACGTCAACCAGATCCCCCACCGGATCAGGCCGTACGCGGTGCGGACCGCCCCCGTGGCCCTCGGCAGATCGTCCATCACCCTCGCCGGGGAGGTCTTCGATCCCGACGACGGCACCCTGTTCGCCCGTGGCCGCACCATTCTCGTCGCCGCGACCGGCGCCGACGAGGTGCCCACGAAAACCGACCTGCCCGAGACGCTCCGCGCCACCCTGACCGCCAGGCTCGTCACGGCTCGATGACCAGACCCTGCGGGTGGATCCTCGCCCCCGATTGACGCATTTCTTGGTGCAGCGGATGGGCGGTGGCCCGCTCCCCGTCGATCTCCTCGATCCGGAACCGCTTCAGCCTGCCCTCGGCGACGGCGGCCACGAGGCAGGACACGACCCGGCTGGCCGCCCCCTCCCGCTGGAACAGCGTGAGGCTGCGCAGCCCCCGCCCCAGATGCGCGAGGCACTCGCCGTCCGAGAGCACCACCAGGGATCCGGTGGCCCTGGTGGGTCGGGCGCTGGGATGGGACGGCCAGGCCAAGGACTGCCCGTACGGGTTCGCGGGATCCTGGGCGGCGAGCAGGTGGGCCGTCGGGTCGCCGTGCTCCCGGAACGGGGCCGTGCGCTGCGTGAAGTCCGGTGGGGCGAACTGCGCCGGGCCGAGCCCCTCGACGAAGACCCCGCGATCGACCACCCCCTGCGCCTCGAGCTGACGCAGGTCCCGGTAGACGGCCGACCAGCCGCCCGGCAGCCCCGTCGCGACGGGGCGGGTCACCAGCCCGAACAGTCCGAGCCACTGCGCGAGGAACACCTCCGCTCCGGTCGGCTCGTCGCGGACCGCGTACCAGCGTCCCGGCAGAGCGGCGCTGCCCGGGGCGGGACGAAGGGGTCGGGCCATGCGGCGCCGGGTGGGGCGCGGTGTCGGCGTGACCCGCGGCATCGCCCCGAGCAGGGCTCGCAGAGGATCCATGGATCCGGGCGCGATCGTTCCCGCCGCGGCCGCCGCCCACGCCTCGTCGGCCCGGTCGGTGGGGATGATGCCGTCGCCGAGCTGCGCGGCGAACTCCCGCGCCGCGTCCTCCGGATCGGGGCGTGGCGGCAGGAGATCGAGGTCGCGCACGTCCACGATGGCGACGGGCGGATCCTCGCCCGTACCGAAGACCCGGATGACGGCGGCCCCCTGCGCGAGGAGCAGGTCGAGATCCTGGGGCCGGTACCCGGGACACCGGGAGGGCAGCAGGTGCGTCTCCCACAGACTCGCGGGCAGGACCGTTCCCGCGAGCACGCCGAGCGCCTCCAGCACCGAGTCGCAGCTGCCGATGCGGTGCACCTCGGTGAGGAGGAACCGCGCGTAGGCCCTCCCCGGCAGCGGGGTGACCCCGGCCCTGGCCTCGGCGAGGGACCGCTCGACGAGGCGCTGCCAGACCCCGGCGTCGCAGTAGTGGACGCCGTGCCCGGTGCCCAGCCTTCCCCGCACGAGGCGGCCTGCGGAGACCTCCGCGTCGAGGAGCCGCTCCGCCGTACCGTGCTCGATGCCGAGGGAGGCGGTCAGGTCGGCGACGCGGAAGGGTGGGCGGGTGCGGGCGAACCGGTCCACCAGCTGCACGAGCGGGTCCCGCCCCGGAACCTCCCCGGGAGCCCCGGTGAACAGTGGCAGGTCGCTGCGGGCGACGATCCGGGTCACACCGGCCAGCTCGACCTCGGCCCAGGCCGGCGGCAACTCGGCGGGCAGCGGGACGTCCGAGCGGGCGGCGAGCTCGTCCCTGGTCAGCGGGCCGAGCCGGCGGGGCAGGTCGAGGAGTTCGTCGAGGTCCTGCGCCCTTCGCCCCGGCAGGGTGTGCTGGAGTTCACCCCACAGCCGTTCGACGACGGCGTCGTCGAGGATGCGGGACGGATCGCGGCCCAGCCCGAGGGCCTCCAGCGATTCCGCGTCCAGTGCGAGCCCGGCCCCGCCCCGGTCGCCGACGGGAAGGTCGCCCTCGTACATGAAGGAAGCGGCGTACCGGTGCAGCAGGGAGGCGGCAAAGGGCGACGGCGAGGCGGTCACCACCTCGACCACCCGGTGCCGACCCCAGGCCAGGTTCTGCAGCAGGTCCTTCAGCGCGGGGAGGTCCCATTCGTCGTGCAGCAGTTCCCGCACCGCCTCGACGGTGATGGGGAAGCGGGGGTGCCAGCGGGCGACCTGGTGGAGTTGGGCGGCCCGGTTCCGCTGCTGCCACAGTGGCATGCGTCTGCCGATCCGGCGCGGCAGCACCAGGGAGCGGGCCGCCGCGTCACGGAAGCGTGCCGCGAACTGCCCGGTGGTGGCGATCCTCTCGACGACGATGTCCTCGATCCGCTCCGGTGGGACGTGCACCAGGTCGACGAACTGCTGCGGCAGTTGCCCGTCCGGGAGCCGGAGGATGATGGCGTCGTCGGCGACGATCGGCCGGGCATCCACCCCGGAGCACTCCTCGATCGCTGCCGCCATCGCCACGGCCCAGGGCGTGAGGACGGCCCTGCCGAGCGGGCAGTGGACGATGACCCTCCAGTCGCCCAGCTCGTCGCGGCACCGTTCCACCACGACGGTGCCGTCGTCGGGGACGACGCCGGTGGCCGACATCTGGTCGCGGACATGGGCGAGCAGCTCCGCCCGGGTCGCCTCGTCGATCCACGGCACCTCCAGCCGGTCCTCGCCGGAGGCGACGCGTCGGGTCAGCTCCCCGATGCGTCGCCCGAGCTCGGCGGGGCGCGACGGCTCCTCGCTGCGCCAGAACGGCATCCGCCCGCTGAGCGGAGGTGCGGGTACCACACGCACCTGGTCCCGGGTGATCGCCACGACCGTCCACGAGGAGGCGCCGAGGGTGAACGTCTCACCGACGCGGGTCTCGTGCACCATTTCCTCGTCGAGTTCCCCGACCCGACGTCCCGGCCCCTCCGCGTCGTCGAGGAAGACCCCGTAGAGTCCGCGGTCCGGGATGGTGCCGCCGGAGGTGAGGGCGAGCCGACCGGCGCCGCGCAGTGGGAACAACCGACCGTCCCTGAGGGTCAGCCGGGCCCGCAGCTCCGCGAAGTCCGCGCTCGGGTAGGTGCCGAGCAGCAGGGTCAGGACGTCGTCGAGGGAGCGTTGCGTGAGGTGACGGTACGGGTGGCTCCTGCGACAGGCCCGCAGCCACGTCGCCACCTCGAGCCCGGTCCCCGGATGTGCGGCCGCCTCCGCCACCGTCTGCTGGGCGAGCACGTCCAGCGGGGTCTCGGGGAGGTGGACCTGTTCGATCCGCCCCGCCAGCAGGTCCCCCGTCGTCACGACGGCGGCCGCGAGTTCACCGCGGTGCAGCACCTCGATGCGGCCCCGGGAGGTCGCCCCGACCTGGTGCCCGGCCCGGCCGACCCGTTGCAACGCGGAGGACACCGACGGGGGCGCACCCACCTGGATCACCTGCTCCACGGCCCCCATGTCGATCCCGAGCTCCAGGGTGGCGGTGGCGACGACGGCTCGCAGTCGCCCCTGCTTGAGGTCGGCCTCGATCTCCTCGCGCAGGTGTTTGCTCACCGAGCCGTGGTGGGCGCGGGCGATGAAACCGTCGCCCCCGCGTTCCGCCCACAGCTCGTTGAGGCGGCCGGTGAGGGTCTCGGCGGTCCGTCGCGCGTTCGTGAACACGAGGGTGGAGCGCGCCGCCAGCACGTCGTCGAGGATGCGTTGGTGGATCGTCGGCCACGGGTCCGTCAGGGGTGCGGTGCGCACGGCGACGTCCCAGTCCTTCGTCGCCTCGGGGGCCACGACGGTGACGTCCCGGTCGCCGCCCAGGAACCGGGCGATCGCGTCGACGGGCCGCACGGTCGCGGAGAGGGCGATGCGTTGGACGTCGCGGCCGACGAGGAGGTCCAGTCGTTCCAGGCTGAGTGCCAGGTGGGAGCCGCGCTTCGTGCCCGCGACGGCGTGGATCTCGTCGACGATGACGGCAGCCACGTCCCGCAGCGTCTCGCGGGCCGACGAGGTGAGCATGAGATAGAGGGACTCGGGTGTGGTGATGAGCACATCGGGTGGGTGCCGTTTCAGGCGGGCACGTTCGCTGGCGCTGGTGTCGCCGGAGCGGACCCCGACCGTGACCGGCTGGAAGGGGGCTTCGCTCAACCCTGCCTTCTCTGCCAAGCCGGCGAGGGGCTGCGCGAGGTTGCGTTCGACGTCGACCCCGAGCGCCTTGAGGGGGGAGACGTAGACCACCCGGGTTCCCGTGCCGGTTCGGGGCTGGAAGGCGAGGCGATCGAGCCAGTGGAGGAACGCGGCGAGGGTCTTGCCGGAGCCGGTGGGGGCGATGACGAGGGTGTGGTCCCCGGAGCGGATGGCCTGCCAGGCCCCCTGCTGCACGCTGGTGGGGGCGTGGAAGGTCGAGGTGAACCACGACCGGGTGATGGGGGAGAACCCCGCGGGCAGCTGCGTCATGACCCTCCCTTCGCCACAGCCACAGAGTAACGATGTCGCGGAATGGTTCGAGAAGATTGCGGAAATGTAACAGTTCGCGCAAAGTCGATCGCCAGTACGAACGATTGGGAGCGTGAACATTGATCGACAATTGCGCACCTGCCTATCGTGATCGCACACGAGGAACAGCTCCTGTTCACCACTGATCCAAGGAGATATCAATGCAGATGAAGCGACTGCTCGCGGTCACCGGACTGCTGTCCGCCGCAGCCCTGGGACTGACAGCCTGTGGTGGCTCGGCCACTCCCGCTGCCACGACCGGCTCGTCCAAGGCCGTGGAGTCGAAGCCGTCGACGGATTCCGGCAAGGGCGAGGTCGTTGAGATCGAGTACCTGCACCGGCTGCCCGACGGTGAGGGCATGACCAAGGTGGCCGACATCGTGGCCCAGTGGAATGCGGAGCACCCGGAGATCCAGGTCAAGTCGACCAAGTTCGACGGCAAGGCCCCCGAGATGATCGCCAAGCTGGAGCAGCAGGTCTCCGCGAACTCGGCCCCCTGCCTGGCGCAGGTCGGCTATGGCGAGGCCCCCGAACTCTTCGTCAAGGGCCTGCTCGAGGACGTGACCAGCGAGGCCGAGAAGTACAAGGACAAGTTCAGTGGCGCCTACGGTCAGATGTCCGTCGGCGGCACCATGGTCGGCCTGCCCCAGGACACCGGCCCGCTCATCTACATGTACAACGAGGCCGAGTTCGCCAAGCTCGGGATCACGGTCCCGACCACCTCCGACGAACTGCTGGCCGCTGCGAAGACCGCCGCTGCCGCAGGCAAGTACATCCTCGACTTCGAGACCGACGAGATGGGCTACTGGATGTCGGCCCAGGCCGCGAGCGCGGGAGCCGTCTGGTACACCGCCAAGGACGAGAAGTGGGTCGTCGACACCGCCGACGCGAAGACCGCCGTGGTGGCCGACTTCTGGCAGCAGGCCCTCGATGCCAAAGCCACCCTCACCCTGCCTCGCTGGACCGACGAGTACGACAAGGCCCTCGTCGACGGGACGCTCATCGGCAACATCGCTCCCGCCTGGGAGGTCGGCTTCGCCCTCGACAAGCTCGACGGCACCCCCGCCGAGGGCCAGTGGCGCGTCGCGCTGCTCCCGACCTTCGGCGGGTCCGCCATGACCGGGCCCGACGGCGGCTCCGGCGTCGCCGTCATGAAGGGCTGCGCCCACAAGGCTGAGGCCATGGAGTTCAATGCCTGGTTCAACACCCAGATCGACGCCCTCGCCTCGCAGGGTCTGCTGCCCGCGGCCAAGGGTTCCGTCTCGACGCCGGAGAAGACCCTCAAGCAGTTCGGCAACCAGGATGTGTTCAAGGTCCTGTCCGAGGCCAACGGCCAGCTCGCGCCCGAGTGGGGGTACATCCCCGGCTTCTCCGCCGTCGGCCCGAGGATGAACGAGAAGGCCACCGAGGTGGCCGCGGGAACCGCGAAGGTGGTTGACATCTTCACCGTGGCCAAGGAGGTCTCCGTGCAGTCGCTCAAGGACGCGGGCCTGCCCGTCGCCGAGTGACCCGAGTGAACTGAGGGGTCGGGGTCGGGCGCGCCGTCCCGCGGTGGCGCCCGACCCCGACCCCCATCCGGAAAGGTGCCCCATGTCCACGACCGTTGACCGTCCGCGACGGCGGATCAGCCGCCAAGCCAGACATCAGGCCATCTCGGGGTGGCTGTTCGCGCTGCCCTTCGTGCTGCTGTTCTGCTTGGTGTTCATCGCCCCCATCGTCGTCTCCGTCATCGAGGGCTTCCATCGGAACCTGCCGAAGGGCGGGGGACTGTTCGGTGGCGGCGAGCTCGTCCGGACGTTCGTCGGCTGGCAGAACTTCCAGGAGGTTGCCGCGAATCCCGCGTTCTGGGCCGGCGTGGGCCGGGTGATGCTGTTCGGCGCCTTCCAGATCCCGATCATGATCGGGGCGGCGCTTCTGCTGGCCCTGCTGCTGGACTCCTACCTGGTGAGGCGGCCGGGGCTGTGGCGGCTCGCCTACTTTCTTCCCTTCGCGGTTCCGGGACTCGTCGCCGCGATCCTGTGGCGCTTCCTGTATCAGCCGACGCTGTCCCCGTTCGCGGGGGCCCTGCCCTTCGACCTGTTCGGCGAGAACATCATCCTCGCGTCCATGGCCAACATGACGACGTGGACCTACACCGGCTACAACATGCTCATCTTCCTGGCCGCCCTGCAGGCGATTCCCGGGGAGCTGTACGAGGCCGCCCGGATCGACGGGGCCTCCGGATGGCGGATCACGACGAGGATCAAGATCCCCCTGGTGCGTGGCGCCGCGCTGCTGGCGGTGCTCCTGTCGATCATCGGCACCATCCAGCTGTTCAACGAGCCCGCCGTCCTCCAGCACGTCGCGACGTGGATGCCGCAGGACTACACCCCCATGATGATGGCCTACAACACCGCCTACGGTGCCCTGACCCCGGGTGGGCCCGGACCCGCATCCGCCGTGACGATCCTCATGGCGCTGGTGGCGGGGGTGCTCGCCTTCGTCTACGCCATGATCCAGAGGAAGGTGGACTGACATGGCCACGCCGACCGCTACGACCCGGGACGGCCTCGTGTACCGGCCGTCGATCCCCAACCAGCCGCCGCGCTCCATCGCCCCGTCGACGACGGCGAGGAACCTCACGACGGTGCTGCTGGTGTTCGTCGCCGTGTACTTCCTCATGCCCATCCTGTGGCTGTTCTTCGCCTCCTCGAAGTCGAACAGTGGGATGGTCAGTTCCTTCGGGTTCTGGTTCGCGGAGGTGAACTGGGCCTCGAACTGGAACCTCCTCATGGAGTGGACGAACGGGATGTTCCCCCGCTGGGTGCTCAACTCGGTGTTCTACTCGACGGTGTCGGCGGCCGTCGGCACAGTGGTGTCGGTGGCCTGCGGGTACGCCATCGCGAAGTTCGCCTTCCCCGGTCGCCACGTCATCCTCGTGGTCATCATGATCGGGCTCCTCATGCCGGTGGCCCTGCTGACGGTGCCGCTCTACGTGATGTTCCTCCACGCGGGGCTCGTGAACACGGTGTGGGCGATGCTCATCCCGTCGATGGTGAGCCCCTTCGGTGTGTTCCTCGGCCAGGTCTACGCCAAGGCGTCTGTTCCGACCGAACTGCTGGAGGCGGCGCGCATCGACGGCGCGGGTGAGGCGCGGATCTTCTTCACCATGGTGCTGCGCCTGCTGGCCCCTGCGATGGTGACGATCTTCCTGTTCATCTTCGTGGCCACGTGGAACAACTTCCTGCTGCCGCTCATGATGTTCGACGACCCGGCGCTGAAGCCGGTCACCCAGGGCCTCTACGGCATGGTCTCCTACTTCGACCCGGAGAAGGGGTCGATCATGCTCGGATCCCTGCTCGGTGTTCTGCCGTTGGTGGTGCTGTTCCTGTTCCTCCAGCGCTTCTGGGTGAGCGGACTGGCCGCTGGAGCCGTGAAGGGCTGACAGCATTCGAACCGCGCCCAATGCCTGTTGACGAGGCGTCTAGACTCCATGCATGGCGACCTATCGGGTGTCCCCGGCGTGGCGGATCAGCGCCGTCGGGGATGGCTTCGAGATCCACGGGGGCGACGATGCCCGCTACGAGTTGGACGCCTCATGGTTGGCCGCCCGGCTGGCTGCCGACCGAGGGGTGGCCCGCGACGAGGTGCCCACGACGGAATCCGGGCAGTTCGAGCAGCTGCGGGCCGCGGGGGTCATCGGCCCCGTTCTCCAGCGACGTTCGGGGCGGGTCAGCCTGTTCGGGGACGACCTGCCGTCCGGGGTGCGGGGGCAACTCACCTGTGACGTGACCGACGACGAGGCAGATCTGGTCGTCGTCGTGCGCCATCGGTCGACCCACCGTGCCATCTTCGAGCGGGTCCTCGAGGTCGAACTCGACCGGGTCCACCTGTACGCCGACATCTCGTTCCACCACACGGTCTCGCTGGGCCCCCTCGTGATTCCCCATGAGACCCCCTGCATCGGTTGTCTCCTCGGGCGGGTACGGGAACGCTGGGGCGATCACCAGCCCGCCCCCGAGCCCGCGGTCGTCACGGATTTCGGGCCCCTGGTCGCCGCGCTCGTCTCCACCGAGGTCGAACGATGCCTCGACGGCGACACCTCCCTGGTGGGTCGGATCGTCGCCTGGGACCTGCAGCAGCGACGCGTGATGAGCGAACGGCTGCTGACGGTGCCTGTCTGCCCCTACTGCTCAGATTTCGACAACCCAGGAGTGATCCCCGGATGAGAGCCGTCCGCACCCAGTTCGATGCCGGTGAGTTCTCCGGCACCGTGGCCACGCCCACGTGTTCCTCGTGCTGCTGTTGCTGCTGTTGTGTGACGACTTTCGTCACGGCCAGCGTCGTCGGGGCCAGTGCCACAGCGAAGGCGAGCCGACACCACCGCATGCCCCGGCTCGCGGCGTTCTTCGCCATCATGCTGGGGGGATTCGCGCCCTGGTTCCTCATCGCGCCGCTCACCCTGGCTGTCTTCGGTCCGTGGGAGATGAGTGGCGGGATCCTCCAGTTGCTGGGCCTGGGCGTCCTGCTGATGTGGGCGGCCTACCAGGCCTTGGCCATGTGGCTTCGGCCCCGTACTGCGATCCGCAGCGGGCTGATCGTCACGGGCGCGGTCCTCGGTATCGGCCTTCTCGAGGCCATCCTCGTCTACACCGTGCTGTTCAGCATCCCGGGGCTATCGGTGTTGTTGCTCACCGCGTACCCCGTGTTGGCGATCATCGTCGCGATGCTCGTCAGTGGCCGGTGGGAGAGGCGTGATGATCGGAGTGGTGTGAGTTTCGTGGAGAGGCTGGCGGGGGTCACCGAGCCGTCGGACGACGAGCCCACCGCCGATGACTGAGAGCCTCAGCTCCCTGCTCATGGAGGGGGCGGTGGGGAATCGGCACGGCCTGGTCCTGCAGCCGCAGCGGGCCCGGTTGTCGATGGCCGACGTCACCGCCGTCGTCCACTACGGCGTCCCGCGGGTGGTGGACCGGCCATGGGAGAGTGCCGCCGGGGGAGTGGCCCGGACTGAGAGGGACGCCCGGCTCGCCGCCATCGGGGAGGCCATCGAACGGGCGGCCTCGGCGCAGGTGATCCTGCCGACGCGACCGCGCCGGGGCACCCCTGCCGAGGCGCGCATCGACGCCGAGGAGTTCGCGCTGTTCACCATCGAGCAACGGGCCCATCCCGCCTTTCCCCACCATGCGTTGTTCGACGACGACTGCCCCTACGTCGTCGCCCACGACCTGCAGGACAACGCCCCGTGGTGGGTGCCGCAGCCCTTCGTGACCCTGCAGGACCCGCATCGCACCGGGATGCCGACCTCGTCCGGCCTGGCCGCCGCCCCCACCGCACGGGAGGCCCTGCTGCGAGGGCTGCTGGAACTGATCGAACGTGATGCCCTCATGACGACCTGGCTGCACGGGCTGCCGGGACGGGCCGTCGCCGCAGCCGAGCAGCAGGTCCGGGAGGTGGGGCGGCTCGACGGCGAGTTCACCCTCTTCGACCTCACCCCCGCCTACAGTCCGTTCCCCGTCGCCGCCGTCATGGGCGGCATCCCCAAGCGCGGCCAGTGGCGGTACTCGCTCGGGGTGGCCTGCCGCAGTACGTGGGGGGCGGCGGCTGAGAAGGCCTTCCTGGAGTGGAACCAGGGGGTCCTGTTCGCCGGGATCTACGGGGAGTACGTCGACGTGAGCGACCTCACCGACTACGCCCGGGTGAAGAGCTTCGACCACCACGCGATGTTCTACACCCGCAACCCGGAGCACTGGCCCCGGCTGCCGATCCTCAACCACGACGGCGGCCTCCACGAGCCCCCCTCAATCACCCCCGAGGGGGAGCCCCTCGACGCCGCGCGACACGCCCTGAAGGAGGCGGGTATCCGCGTCCTCTACCGGGACATCACCACCATCGACGCCATCCAGGCGGGCCTGCACGTGGTGAAGGTCCTCTCCCCGGACATGGCCCAGATCTACGCCCACGAGGAGTGGCCACTCATCGGAAGGGTGGAGGGGATGCTGGCCGAGCGCTATCCCGATCGGATCCGGGTGTCCCGTTTTCCCAACCGCATGCCGCATCCCTTGGGATGATGTCCCCATGCAAGCCCTCCGGACCCAGTTCGATGCCAGGGAGTTCTCGGGCACGGTGGCCACTCCGACCTGCTGTTCGTGCTGCTGTTGCTGTTGCTGCGTGACGACTGCGGCCACCGCGAGCATCGTCGGGGCCGGGGCGGCCGCGGTGGCGGGGAACCGGCGCGGGCTGTCCCCTCTCGCCACCTGGTGTGGAGCGATCCTGGGGGTCGTGGCGCCGTGGCTACTGATCGTCCCCCTCCTCCTGAGCGCCGTGATCCCGGGGTATGGCGGGGAGATCATTCCCCTGCTGATCCTCGGGGTCCTGCTGACGTGGGCGGCGTACCTGGCGTTGGGGCGAATACTGCGTCCCCACGCCCGCCTCGGGATCGGAACGGGGATGATGGTGGTGGTCTATGCGTTCGGGTTCTTCGAGCTCCTCATCGTCGGGCAGGGGCTCATCACGCTCATCAAACGGGAGGATGGCAGCGCCACGTCAGCATTCCGCCGGTACCTGGTGTTCTCGGCCGTGGTGGCCGCCGTGGTCGGAATCGTGTTCCTGACAGTGCGTGGCTCTCATGGTCGAACCCTTGCCGAGCAGTTGGCTGATGTGCCGCCCCGGCGGCCGGAGGGCCCACCTCCCGGGGGTGAGGGCGAGTGACCCGGTGCTTCGACGACTTCTGGCAGGCCTCGAGCCTCGATACCCACAACCTCGCCGAGTTCGGGCGACAGATGGCGGCCTTCGACGGGGACGGCAGAACGCTGAGACTCGAGTACTCCGCCGCACCACTGCCGCTGCCCGGGGTCAGGCGTACTGCCCTGGACCGCATCGCGGTCCGGCGGCACAGCATCCGGGAATTCGGCGACCGCCCGCTGGGTGACAAGGAGCTGTCCCGGCTGCTGGCCTCCTGCCGTGCCTGGGGCGGTCCGGAACACCGGAGCTTCCCCTCTGCCGGTGCCTCATACGCGGTGGAGGTGTTCCTCGTCCAGTGGCGGCCAGGAGCACGCATGGCCTACTACGATGCCGTCGACCACGGCCTGGTGGAGCTGCCGGACCCCGCCCCTGCGTGGGAGGAGGCGTCGTCGCGCATCAATGCGCCGGTGACGGGGGAACCGGCTGCGATGGTGGTGGCGGTGCTCTTCACGGATCGGTTGACGGACAAGTACGACGAACGGGGCGGCCGGTTCGCGCTGCTGGAGGCCGGCGCCGTCATGCAGCAGCTGTCACTGGTGACGGCGGAACTGGGATTGGCGGGAGTGGTGGCGGGCGGGCTGGTGGACCGGTACTGGTCCACGCGGCTGGGCGTGCGGGAGTTCGGTGGCCGCGTGGCCTTCGGCTACTTGGTGGGTCATCCGGCCGATGTCAGAGGAGGACCGGGTCGTCGGCGCTGATGCGGACGACCTCCAGGTCGGGGTCCGCCTCGATGGCGGCCGCGATCCGCTCGGTGCACCCGACGATCATGCTCGGCAGGTCGATGTCGGCGTCCAACTGGAAGGTGCCCCCCTCGTCCCACATCCGATTCGGCAACATCGGAGGGTCAGCGGGATCCTCCAGGGCGCGGCGGAGTTCCTCGGTCACCTCGACGACGTCGTAGCTGCGCAATACCCCCTTGTGGGTCGTCAGGTGCTGAGCGGGGGAGGGGCGGCGGCGTCCGCCGTAGCCGTCCCATTGTCCGATCCACACGGCCCCGGTGGCCAGGGCCAGCAGGACCCTCATGAGTGGGACCCGGGAGTGGGGACACTCAGGACCTTCCTCAGGTTCCCAGGGCGCCAAGGAGGCGCCCACCCCGCCCCGGTAGGTTCGTCCCGTGGCCGACTCCCAGGAGGCACGGGCGAGGTCCACGCCGGGGGCGAGGTCGCTCCACCGGACGGGGAAGCCGTCAGGAAAGGTGGCGGGGTTGAAGATCCGGACGAGGCACGGCCAGTGGTCGCCGACCATGGACCCCCAGGGAAGAGGGACAGCGGGAGGCGAAACGGGCATGGCGGAGACTCTCACGGTTGCTGGAGCGGCGCAAGACCCTCACGTGGTTCACTCGCCCGGCTGCTTGTCACGGAGGTGTGATCCAACGCTCGATCAGGCCATGACAGGAGAAGCCGAGTCCGCGGTACAGGCCGAAGCCCATGCGGGTGGATTGGAGGAGGATCGCCGAGTTCTCGGGCCCCGCAGCGGCGAGTTGCGCGGTGATCCGCCCTCCGTACCCACATCGGCGGTGCGAGGGTGTGGTGGCCACCCAGTAGATGCCGTGGCTCGTTGTGGTGGTGAGGGAGTACCCGGCTGCCACCGGTTCGTCGTCGTGCGACAGCACCAGCGCTCTCAGCGACGGGTGCAGCAGGACCGCGTTCGAGGCGAACAGGTTCACGGTGTCGGTGTGGTCGGCGGACGGATCTGCAGCCGCGAACTGGGCCAGGTGGACTCGACGGAACGACTCACAGGATGCGGCGTCGGTGACCCGTGTGATGGTGGCCGAAGCAGGGAGGCGTGGCGCGGCCTCGGGGCGTGACCGTCCGGGTTCGGCAGTCATCAAGGCGACGGATGGTGCCTGCTGGAACCCCAGACGCCAACAGCTGAGTGAGGCCGAGGAACCGGAGTGGGTCCAACACCACTGGCGACGTCCCGTGTCCGCAGCCACAGCCAGCGCCTGCTGTGCGGCCTCCTCCCCGCCGTCCAGGTCGAACGGAATGGTCGCCGAGAAGAAGCTGCCCTCGATGGGGCCCAGAAAACTGATTGCCCGCGAGCCGTGGCGTTCCTCGAACCCGTACACCCGGAGTAGTGCGAGCAGGGACTCTGCGCAGTGGCGAAGCATGTCACATCTCGATCCGTTACGTCCCGGGGATTGGGGTTCACCGGCGGTGGGTGATGCGGCCCTGCCACATGGTCAGCTCCACCGGGTCGGGCAGGTCGCGACCGTGGTAGGGGTTGTTGTGGCTGCGCGAGGCGGTGGCGGCGCGGTCCACGACGGCCCGACGGGTGGGATCGAGCAGCACGAGGTTGGCGGGCTCCCCGACCGCGATGGGGCGGCCGTGTCCCTCGGCCCTCCCGATCCGCGCCGGGGCATGGCTCATCCGCTCCGCCACCTGCGCCCAGGTGAGGCGCCCCGTGTCCACCATGACCTCCTGCACCACGGCGAGGGCCTGCTCCAGGCCGAGCATCCCTGGCCGGGCATCCACGAAGGCGTGGTCCTTGTCCTGGGGCGCGTGCGGCGCGTGATCGGTGGCGACGATGTCGATGGTGCCGTCGGCCAAGGCCTCGCGCACCGCCTCGATGTGCTCGTCGGTGCGCAGCGGGGGGTTCACCTTGAACGTGGTGTCGTAGCCGCTGAGGTTCGACGTGTCCAGGTAGATGTGATGGGGGGTGGCCTCGGCGGTGACGCGGATGCCACGCCTCTTCGCCCACCGCACCACGTCCACGCCCTCCGCGGTCGAGATGTGGCAGACGTGGAGCCTCGACCCCGTCGCCTCGGCCAGTGCCACGTCGCGGGCGATGATGACGGATTCCGCGACGGGGGGCCAGCCCGGCAGCCCCAGCCGCCCGGACAGCTCGCCCTCGTGGCAGCAGGCGCTCGGCCCGGCCAGCGACGAGTCCTGGGAGTGCTGCGCCAGCACACCGTCGAACGGCTTGACCCATTCCAGGGCCCGACGCATGAGACCGGCATCCATGACGCAGGATCCGTCGTCGGAGAACACCGTCACCTGGGCGCGGGAGCGGTGCATGAGCAGCATCTCCGACAGCTCCTTGCCCGCGAGTCCCTTCGTGATGGCACCGATCGGGAAGACCCGGCAGTGGCCCGCCGCCGCCCCGAGGTCCAGTACACGTTCGGCGGTCTCGGCGGTGTCGGTCACGGGTTGGGTGTTGGCCATCGCGAACACGGCCGTGAACCCGCCCCGCGCCGCCGCCAACGACCCCGAGGCCACCGTCTCCGCGTCCTCGCGTCCCGGCTCCCGCAGATGCACGTGGAGATCCACCAGACCGGGCAGGGCCCGAAGGCCCGCGGCGTCGATCACCTCCGCCCCCACGGGGCGTTCCGCGACGAAACGGCCATCCTCGACGAACAGGTCCGTCACCGTGTCGTCGGGGAGCGTGACCGAGGAGATGACGTGACTGGACATGGCTGTTCCTTCTAATCGGCGAGGAGATGGTGGAGGACGCTCATCCGGACGGCCACCCCCGCGGAGACCTGGTCCAGCACGATGGAACGGGGATCGTCGGCCGCCGCCGAACTGATCTCCAGACCCCGGTTCATGGGGCCGGGGTGGGCGATCGCCGCGTGAGGGCGGAGCCTGGCCAGCCGCGGCACCGTCAACCCGTAGGCCTCGATGTACTCGCGTTCGGACGGGAAGTAGCCGTGCTGCATGCGTTCCCGCTGCACCCGGAGCATCATCGCCACGTCGACGTCGGCGATCACCTCGTCGATGTCCGTGACCACCCGCACCCCCCAGGACGACACCGAGGGGGGCATGAGGGTGACCGGCGCCACGAGCACCACCTCGGCGCCGAGCCGTTGCAGCAACAGCACGTTGGAGCGGACCACCCGCGAGTGGAGCAGATCCCCCGTGATCGCCACGACCTTGCCCGACAGGTCGCCCTGGTCGTGGGCGCGGAAGTGACGCAGCATCGCGTGGGCGTCCAGCAGCGCCTGGGTGGGGTGCTCGTGGGTGCCGTCGCCGGCGTTGACCATCGAGGCCCGCACCCACCCCGCCGCCTGGGCGACGGTCCCGGAGCCGGGATGGCGCATGACGATGGCATCCACCCCCATCGCGTCGAGGGTGAGCAGGGTGTCGCGCAGCGACTCGCCCTTCGACACCGACGACCCCTTCGCGGACATGTTGATGGCATCAGCCGACAACCACTTCGCCGCGATCTCGAAGGAGCTGCGGGTCCGGGTGGAGTCCTCGAAGAACAGGTTCACCACCGTCCGACCCTTCAGGTCCGGCAGCTTCTTCACGGGCTCGTCCTGGAGCCGGTGCATGCGTTCCGCCAGCTCCAGGATCGAGGCGATCTCGGAATCGCTCAGATCCGCGATGCTGAGCAGGTGCTTCAACAGGGTCCCTTCCGATCAGGCGCGGCTGCGTTCCTGGACCCGGAGGTTGCGCTCCGCCTCGTCCAGCCTCTCGCTCAGCAGACGACGAACCTGGTCGGTCGGCTCACCCTCCTCGAGGTAACGGCGGAACCGGTCCACGACCTCCCGGGTGGCCAGGGGCTCCGGGAACAGCCAGCGCAGGGCCGTGCCGATCGCCGCGTAGCCGCGGGTCTCCCAGCCGTCCTCCCGCTTGGACACCTTCTGCAGCAGATCCGCGTAGGCGTCAACGTAGGGGGCGAGCACCTCGTCCTGTCCGTAGTGGACGAAGCCGGAGGCGATGCTGCGGTGCGTCTCGTTCGGCACACTCGCGTCGACGGCGGCGAGCTGCCAGGCGGCGGACTTCGCGTCGGCCGTCGGGATCCCGGCCCGGGCCCCGGCGGCGCGCTCGGCGCCGGCGTTGGTGTTGTCGCGCTCCAACTCGGCGGCGATCTCCTCCTCACCGAAGACCCCGGCACGGGCCAGGGCGGTGACGATGAGCCAACGCAGCTCGGTGTCCACCGACAGATCCGTCGGCACCTCCTCGCCGGAGAGCCACACCTTGATGAGCTCCAACGCCTCCGGGCTCCGGGACGTGCCGATGAGGGTCTTGGCGATGATGAGCTGGGCGTCCGACCCCGGCTCGGCGTCACGCAGCAGCCCCGCGAGGCCGGCGACGAGACGGGCGTTCGCCTGCTCCCGCAGCTCGGGGGCGGTGAAGCGCCCGGAACAGGCCGCCGCCTGGGCGAGCACCGTCGTCACCGCCGCCATGTCCTTCTCGCTGCCGATCCCGGCGAGGGCGAGGGACACCAACTCCTGGGGAGCGATCTCGGCGTCACGGACGGCATCCCAGAACAGCGACCACGTGATCGCGCGCGCCAGCGGGTCGTGCAACCCGTTGATGTGGGCGACCAGCGCGGCGCGGGACGCGTCGTCGAGCCGGACCTTCGCGAAGGTGAGGTCGCCGTCGTTGAGCAGAACGACGGCCCCGCGGGACCGGCCGACGAGCTCCGGGACCTCCGTGCGCTCGCCCTTCACGTCGATCTCCACGTAGTCGATCCGCTCCAGCGCCTCGTCACGGACGGCGTAGATGCCGATGCCCAGCCGGTGGGTGCGCAGTGTCGGATGCTGCTCAGGGGCGGTCTGGACGATCGCGAAGCGGGTGAAGGTGCCCTTCTCGTCCACCTCGAACTCGGCCCGCAGCGTGTTGACGCCGCTGGTCTCTAGCCACTCCGAGGCGAACCATGACAGGTCCCGCCCCGAGGCGGCTTCGAGCTCGGTCAGCAGGTCGGCCAGCGTGGTGTTGCCGAAGGCGTGCTTGGTGAAGTACTCGCCGACCCCCTTGAGGAAGGAGTCGATGCCGACGAAGGACACCAGCAGCTTCAGCACCGACGCGCCCTTGGCGTAGGTGATGCCGTCGAAGTTCTGCTCGACCTTCTCCAGGTCGCTCATGTCCGCGGCGATGGGGTGGGTGGTGGACAGCTGGTCCTGCAGGTAGGCCCAGCCCTTGCGTTCGTTGGAGAACGACACCCACGGGTGCGAGTCGGTGCCGTGCTTGCGGGCGATCTCGTCGGCGGCGTAGTGGGAGGCCCACTCGGCGAAGGACTCGTTGAGCCACAGGTCATCCCACCAGCGCATGGTGACGAGGTCGCCGAACCACATGTGGGCGAGCTCGTGGAGGATGGTGTTGTCGCGCGCCTCCATCTCGCGGGCGGTGACGCGGGAACGGAAGACGTACTGGTCCCGGAAGGTGACGCAGCCCGCGTTCTCCATCGCCCCGAAGTTGAACTCCGGCACGAAGATCTGGTCGTAGGAGTCGAAGGCGTACGGCACCCCGAAGGCGGCCTCGAACACCTCGAAGCCCCGCTGCGTCGTCGTGAGGATGGTGTCCGCGTCGAGGAACTCCGCCATCGACGCCCGGCAGGCGACGGCCGCGGGCAGCACGCCCTTCGCAGAGGTGATCTCCCCCTTGACGACGTGGTACTCGCCCGCCACCAGGGCGGTGATGTAGGTCGACATCCGCGGGGTGGGGGCGAACTCGAAGCGGGCCACCCCCTCGCCCGCGGGGACACCGTCGACACTGGGGGAGTTGGAGAACACACTCCACTCGGCCGGGGCGAGCACGGTCAGCTGGAACGTGGCCTTCTGGTCCGGCTGCTCGAAGGTGGCGTACATGCGTCGGGCGTCCGCCGTCTCGAACTGGCTGTACAGATACACCTTGCCGTCGGTGTCGACGAACCGGTGGAGGCCCTCCCCGGTGTGGGAGTAGCGGCCCACGGCCTCGACGACCACGGTGTGGTCCCCCTCGGTCAGGTCGGCCAACGGCAGGCGGTACCCGTCGAACCCCTCCAGGGGGAGGGCGACGCCGTCCAGCGTGGCGGAGCGGATCTCGTCGGCGATGATGTCGAGGTGGGTGGAGCCGGACTTCGACGAGAAGTCGAACTCCGTGCGGGAAAGGAAGTTGTGCTCCTTGTCCTCCACGCCATCCCCAGTGACGTCGACGGTGACCCGGTAGGCCTTGGCCTGCACGAGGTCGGAACGGGCAGCTGCTTCTTCTCGCGTGATATTGGCGGTTGCCATGAACACCTTCGATTCTTGAGATCAGTGAAATTCCTGAACCCTCGTACTGTAACGCGCGCACGCCCGGGACGAGAACAGGCGCACTGTGCAAGCATGAGGTCATGACCAACCCCGCCACGAGGTGGCAGGAGCTCAATCAGGAGCTCCTCGCCGCGAGCGACGCCTACTACGGTGGCAGCGAACCGATCCTCTCCGACGCCGCCTACGACGAACGAATCCGCGAGTTACAAGCGCTTGAGGCCGATCATCCGGAGCTGAGGCGCCCCGATTCGGTCACCCAGCAGGTGGCCTTCACCCGCGAGACGGACTTCGCCCCGGTGGCGCACCTGCAGCGGATGCTGAGCCTCGACAACGTCTTCAACGGTGAAGAACTGGACGCTTGGCTGGCGAAGACTCCGGCCGAAAGTTACCTGTGTGAACTCAAGATCGACGGGCTCGCCGTCAACCTTCGCTACGTCGATGGACGGCTCGCCGTGGCGGCGACCCGCGGTGACGGCCGCACCGGGGAGGACGTGACCGGCAACGTGGCGACGATCGCGGGGGTTCCGCACCGGTTGCGTGGTGCGGATGTGCCGTCGCTGCTGGAGGTGCGGGGTGAGGTCTTCTTCCCCAGGGCCGAGTTCGCGGAGTTCAACGACGCCCTCTCGGCGACCGGGCACAACCGGTTCGCCAACCCACGCAACGCCGCAGCCGGGTCGCTGCGGCAGAAGGACCCGAGGATCACCGCGGCCCGGCCCCTGCGGATGATCGTCCACGGCGTCGGGGCCGTCACGGATGTCGAGTTCGGCTCGCAGAGCGCCGCCTACGAGGCGCTGTCCCGCTGGGGGTTGCCGGTCAGCGACGCCACCCGGGTCCTCACCACCGCGGACCAGGTCCGGGAATACGTCGCCCACCACGGCGAGCACCGGCACGAGGCCAGCCACGAGATCGACGGCGTCGTCGTGAAGGTCGACGCCCTCGCCGAGCAGGACCGACTCGGCGCGACGTCCCGCGCCCCGCGTTGGGCCATCGCCTACAAGTACCCGCCGGAGGAGGTGCACACCCGGCTGCTCGACATCCGCATCGGCGGGGGCCGTACCGGACGCTGCACCCCGTTCGGCGCCATGGAGCCGGTCCTGGTCGCCGGGTCGACCGTCGCGATGGCGACCCTGCACAACGCCCACGAGGTGGCGCGCAAGGGGGTGAGGCTCGGCGACGTCGTGGTGCTGCGCAAGGCGGGGGATGTCATCCCGGAGATCCTCGGGCCGGTCGAGTCGCTGCGGGATGGCTCCGAGCGGGAGTTCGTCATGGCCACGCACTGCCCCTCCTGCGGGACGAGACTGGTGCAGCAGCGGCTCGGGGACAAGGATCTGCGGTGCCCGAACGCCCGGAGCTGCCCCAGTCAGCTCCGGGAACGCCTGTTCGCCCTGGCCGCCCGGGGTGCCTTCGACATCGAGGCGCTGGGAGCGGTGGGTGCGAGAGATCTGCTCGAATCCGGACTCCTCGTCGACGAGGGGGGCCTGTTCTCGCTCACGGCGGAGGACCTGGCCCGCACCACCGTGTACTCGTCACGGGGAGGTGGGGTCAACGCGACGGGGGTGAAACTGCTCGAGAACCTCGAGGCGGTCAAGCAGCAGCCACTGTGGCGGGTGCTGGTCGCCCTGTCGATCCGAAACGTCGGTCCCACCGCGGCCCGCGCCCTGGCGAGCCGGTTCGGCAGCCTGGAGCGGATCCGCGAGGCGTCGATGGAGGAACTGGCCGACACGGAGGGGGTCGGGGCGGTCATCGCCCAGTCCCTGAAGGACTGGTTCACGGTCGACTGGCACGTCGCCATCGTGGAGGCCTGGCGGGCGGCGGGCGTGCGCATGGCCGACGAGGTGGTGGAGCCCGCCGATGGGGAGGATGCCGCCGTCGGTGGGCAGACCCTGGCCGGGATCACCGTCGTCGTGACCGGCAGCCTCGAGGGGTTCACCCGCGACGGCGCCAAGGAGGCGATCCTCGCCCGCGGCGGGAAGGCCGCCGGGTCGGTCAGCCGGAAGACCCACTTCGTGGTGGTGGGGGAGAACGCCGGCAGCAAGGCCACCAAGGCCGAGGAACTGGGGCTGCCCATCCTCGACGAGGCCGGGTTCGTGAAGCTGCTGGAGCTGGGGCCCGCCGGGGTCAGCGGCGACGACGGGGCAGCAGCCGCGCCCTGATGGCGCGGTGACGGCTGACGATCCCGCTCACGCCGTCGCGCCCGAACTCCCGTGGCGGCGGTTTGGTGCTCATGCGTGGAGTGTACGTTGGGTGCCCATGTCGATGCAGTGCGACCTCCCGGTGCGGAGTGCCCGGCGATTGTCGAGTGCCCCGCACCGTCGTCTGGCCGGGCACGACGGCGGGGTGACCGACCTCGCTGTCGTCGACCTGCCGACCGGGGAGCAGTTGCTCGTGAGCGTGGGCACGGACGGTTCGGGCGTGGTGTGGGATCCGGAGCGCGGGCGGGAGGTGGCGCGTCTTGTGGGTCACCACGGCGCCGTCAACGCCGTCTGCTCCCTCGCAGCGCCGGACCGAGGCGCGCGCGTCGTGACGGGAGGAGACGACGGGACCCTCAGGTTCTGGGACCCCTGCACGGGGGAACCGTGCGGCGATCCGATCCGCACCGGTTTCGACGTCGTGACCGAGGTCCTCGCCTGGCGGTGCGGGACCCGGGAGTTCCTGGCCGCGGTGGTGGGCCGTGACGACGCAGGGGACACGATCCTGGTCGTGGATCCCGTGAGCTCGGAGCCGCTCCAGGTCGTTGGTGAGGGCAACCACGAGCTGAGTCATCTGGGGGTCCTCACCATCGAGGGGAGGCAGGTGCTGGTGGCCCTGGCGGCCGACCGTGAAAGGGGGAGCGTCTCGATCCGGCTGTGGGATGCGGGGACCGGCGAGACGGTCCTCGAACCGATCGCGGTGCCGGACGACGATGCCGAGGCGATGATCGTGGTGCCCCTGGAGTCGGGAGGAAGCGGCCTGGCCGTGGTCCTCGACGAGCGGGTGATCCGGGTGGATCCGGTCACCGGCGATGTGCTCGGCGGCCCGCTGCTGCACCCCGAGAACCAGACCTCGGCGGTGACCTTCTTCCGGGCCGTCTCCGGGGAGCCGCGGCTGGTCACGGTCCTCTCGACGGTCTCGGAGCTGTGGGACGCCAGGTTCCCCTCGGTGATGCTCTGGGACCCGAGGTCACAGGACCTGCTGGGGCGCTTCCCGACCGGCCATCTGGGGCGGATGGATCGGGTGGTCGTGCTCGGCGACGGGGAGACCGTGGCATTGGCCTGCCGGGACGGCAGCGTGCGGCTGTGGCGGTTCGACGAGGCCCTCGGTCATCCGATGCCGGGGCCGACCGGGCGCGAGGGCTCCGGGGCGCCCCTGGACCATGTGCCTGAGCCCGGGGGAGCTGGCCTGCTGCTCACCACCTACCACCCGGCCGGGGTCACGGGGGAGGACCTCCTCTCCAGCGGCCTGGAGTACGACCTCTGGGACGCCGCGACGGCAGAACTGATCGGTACGCTGCCCGGTCGATTCGCCGACGCCGTCGCCCACCAAGACGCCTCCGGGAGGGCGGCCGTGCTCACCCTCCAAGAGGATGGTGCATTGACCTCGTGGGATCCGCGTACCCTCACCCCGACCGGAACGTGGGCCACGAACACCAAGGGACGGTGGTTCCTCCGTCCCGAACCCGGGGGCAGCCGCGTCGCCTGTTTCGGCGCGGGACCGGAGGTGGATGTGTGGGATCTCGCCAGTGGGGAACACGTGGCGACGTTCCGCGACGACGATGTCGACCATCCCTGCCTGGAACCGGAGGCGGTCGCCTGGGTGCTGACGCCACAGGGGCCGCAGCTGGTGATCGCGCATGTGACCCACCTCACCCTCTGGGACCCCGCCTCCGGTGACCTGCGCAGCCATCGACCCGAGGACGGGGCCGCGCTGGGTCGGCAGCTGCACCCCGGACCGGGATGGGTCGCCGTGGGTGACCACGAGCAACGCATCATCCTCGTCGATGCCACCTTCATGGAGGTCCTCGCCGTCCTGTCCTGTCCCGAGGGCATCGCCGATGTCGCCACGCTTCCCGATGGCCGGGTCGTCACCTGCACCGTGGCCGGAGGGATCGACCTCTGGGATCCCCGATCCGGGTCACGACTCGCCCGGCATGGAGTCGGGGCCGAGGTGAGGCGGATCCTGGCGTTGCCCGACGGCTCGCTGGCGCTCGGACTGGTCGACGGCTGGAGCATCGTGACACTGCCTGCGACGAACCCGGGATAGTCTTGTCGGTCATGGATCGTGACGCGTCGGAATGGGTGTCGCGGATCACCGACGACGTCATCAAACTCACCTGGGGTGTCCCGGCCCTGCTGCGCGGCCGCACCCACGTCGCCTCCGGGCACGTCCTGAGCAGCGGGATCGACGAGCGGGGTGAGGTCGTCGCCCGGATCGGCGGGGAGGGCAGCCGCAGCCACGACGTCCGGGTCCGTCACGACCAGTACGGGCTCTCCAGCACGTGTTCCTGCCCCATCGGGGGAGGCTGCAAGCACGCCGTCGCCGCGCTGCTCGCCGTCAGGGACTCCCGCGCGGTCGCCACGACGACGTGGGAGAGCGTCGTGTCCGCGATGATGCCGCCTGCCACCGGCGGGGGTCGAGAACTTGGCCTGGAGTTCAGCGCCCGCGGCGGCGAGGAGGACCCCAACGCGATCCTGCTCCGCCCCCTCGCCCGCACCGCCCAGGGCTGGTCCAGGAACCGGGCCGCCTGGAGCGACCTGCACTCGCCCTACCCCGATGCCGGCTGGGAGCCGCGGCAGCTGGCCCTGCTGCAGCAGCTGCTGCACCTCCAGGGCGGCCACCACCCCGCCGGAACGGCCACCTGGCTCGTGCTCGGCGAGCTCGGCCCCCTCGTGTGGCCCCTGCTGCGTCGGATCGAGGCGGCGGGAGTGGCGCTGCTTCCGGGGGAGGGGCTCCGGCAGGTCGCGCTCGCCCCGGAACCGGGTCGCCTGTGGATGGACGCCGAGACCCAGGAGGACGGCTCCCTCCGGCTCACCGTGGATGGCACCCTCGGCCCGTTCCCCGACGGAGGGCGACGATTCCTCATCGGCCTCCCCGCCCACGGCGTCGGGGAGCTCGCCCCCGGAGGGAACCTGCGGCTCGTGCAGCTCGAGGAGACCCCGCCCGAGGCCCTGCGCTCCCTCGTCCCGACCCCGATGGACCTGCGGGTCCCGGCCGAGGACGTGCCCAGGTTCCGGCTGCTGTACCTGCCCACTCTGGCCCGTGAGGGGCTGCTCCACACCGGGGAGGACCTGGCCTCGCTGCTCCCCGCCCCGGTGCTGGTGCTGACCCTCAGCCACGCCGAGCGGCAGTCCCTGCGGGCGCGGTGGACGTTCCGGTACCGCTCCGACGACTGCAGCACCGACGTGCCCCTCGACCCGGGGGCGGGTGGGGCGTCCCGGGACCGGGGCCGGGAGGAGGCCCTGATCCGGCGGGTCGCCGAACTCCTCGACCGTCCCGCCCTGCTCGCCGCCGACGGTCGTCTCGCATCGCGCGTCGAACTGTCCGGGATCGCGGCGGCCCGGTTCGCCACCGAGGACGTTCCCCGGCTCGCCGCCGCCGGGGTGGTCGTGGAGGGCGACGCCGTCGAGGAGTGGTTCCGGCGTTGTGACGAGGCCCCGAGGATCGTGGTCGAGGCCCTCGAGACCGCCGACCGCGACTGGTTCGACCTCCACGTCGAGATCCGTGTCGCGGGGAGGCAGGTGCACCTGGCCGACATCATGATGGCGCTGGCGGCCGGGGACGACGCCATGCTGCTCGACGACGGCACCTGGTTCGAGCTGACCACCCCCCGTTTCGATCGGCTGCGGCAGCTCATCGAGGAGGCCAGGGCGCTCCACGATCCGAACACGGACGGCGAACTGCGGATCAGCCCGTACCAGGTGGGGCTCATGGCGGATCTGGAGGAGCTCGCCATCGAGCAGCGACACTCCAACCGGTGGCGGCAACGGGTCCGGGGCCTCCTCGCCGTCGCCGCCGCCGTGGACGTCGCGGTGCCGGACGGGCTGAGGGCGGAGCTCAGGCCCTACCAGCGGGAGGGGCTGTCGTGGCTCGCGAGGCTGTGGGAGGCCGGCCTCGGTGGGGTGCTGGCCGATGACATGGGGCTCGGCAAGACCCTCCAGACGATCGCGCTGCTGGAACGCGCCCGGCAGCGAGGCGACCTCGACACCCACCCCGTCCTGGTCGTGGCCCCGGCCAGCGTCGTCGGGACCTGGGCGGCGGAGGCGGCGCGGTTCGCCCCGGAGCTCGCCGTCACCACCATCACCGCCACGAAGGCCCGCCGCGGATCCCGCCTCGCCGACGAGGTCCGCGGAGCCCACGTCGTCGTCACCTCCTACACGCTGCTGCGGATCGAGGCGGAGCACTACCTGGCCCTCCGCTGGCGCGGCCTCGTCCTGGACGAGGCCCAGTACGTGAAGAACCCCCGCTCGCGGACCCACCAGGCGGTGCGGGACCTTCAGGCCCCTGTCACCCTCGTCATCACCGGCACCCCGCTGGAGAACTCCCTCGGCGACCTGTGGTCGATGTTCGCGCTCGCCGCCCCGGGCCTGTTCCCCCACCCGGCCAGCTTCGCCGAGCGGTACCGCCGACCCGTGGAGAACGACGGCGACACCGCGGTCCTCGCCGAACTCCGGGCCCGGGTCCGACCGTTCATGCTGCGCCGCACCAAGGCCCAGGTGGTGCGGGAACTCCCGCCGAAGATCGAGCAGGTGGTGCGGGTGGAACTGCCCCCTGCCCACCGCCGCGCCTACGAGCAGCGCCTCACCCGGGAGAGGGTGAGGGTGCTCGGCATGCTCGACGACCTCGGCCGCAACAAGGTGGCCATCTTCCGGGCGCTGACGAGGCTGCGCCAGCTGGCCCTCGACCCCCGGCTGGTCGACCCCGAGGCGCCGCCCGTGACGTCGGTGAAGATCGACGCCCTCGTCGACCAGTTGCGGGAACTGGCGGAGGAGGGGCACCGGGCGCTGGTGTTCTCCTCCTTCACGAGCTTCCTCAACCTGGTCCGCGAGGCCCTGGTGGAGGAGGGGATCGGCCACGCCCACCTCGACGGGCGCACCCGGAACCGGCAGGAGCGCATCCAGGAGTTCCGCGACGGCACGGACCCGGTCTTCCTCATCTCCCTCAAGGCCGGGGGAGTGGGGCTCACCCTCACCGAGGCCGACTACGTCTTCGTCCTTGATCCGTGGTGGAATCCTGCCGCGGAGAACCAGGCCGTCGACCGGGCCCACCGGATCGGTCAGTCCCGGACCGTCCACGTGTACCGGCTCGTCGCCGGCGACACCATCGAGGAGAAGGTCCTCGCCCTCCAGCAACGCAAACGGGTGCTCTTCGATTCGGTGGTCGACACCGGCGAGTTCGCCTCGGGAGCGATCACGGCCGACGACATCCGCGACCTCATCGAATAGGAGCACCATGCCCGAAGGACACGTCATCCACCGGCTCGCCCGCGTCTTCAACGAGGAGTTCGCGGGCCGTCCCGTGGCGGTGTCCTCACCCCAGGGGCGGTTCGCGACCGAGGCGTCCCGGCTCGACGGGCGGGTCCTCGCCGGGGCGGAGGCCGTCGGCAAACACCTCCTGATCGAGTTCGACGTCGCCGAGCCGCAGTGGATCCACATCCATCTGGGGCTCATCGGCAAGCTGCGGGTGCAGCCGGAGGCGGCCCCCGTCGGCGTGGTGCGGCTTCGGGTCAGCAACGGGGAGGTCGCCGCCGACCTCCACGGGCCGCAGTGGTGCCGGATGCTGACGAGACAACAGCGCGACGACGTCCATGCCGGGAGCGGCCCCGACCCGCTGCGCCCCGACGACGACCCCCGCGACGTCCTCCCGCGCATCCAACGCTCCCGGCAACCCATCGCGGCGTTGCTCATGGACCAGCGGATCGCCGCCGGGGTGGGCAACATCTTCCGGGCCGAGGTGCTGTTCCGGCACGGGCTCGATCCGATGGTCCCGGGGCGGGAGATCGACGAGGCCACCTGGCTGACGCTGTGGCACGATCTGCAGGGGCTCATGGGGGTCGCCGTCGACCGCGGCCGCATCGACACCGTCGCGGAGGAACACTCGCCTGAGGTGCAGCAACGCCCGCCCAGGGAGGACCCGCACGGCGGCGAGGTCTACGTCTACCGCAGGGCGGCGCAACCGTGCCTGGTGTGCGGCACACCGGTGGCGATGACGGACCTGGCGGGACGTTCCCTCTACTGGTGCCCGTCGTGTCAGCGTGTCAGGGGTTGAGGAGGCTACTCTTGCGCGCATGGATCTGAGCCAGTACGAGGCATACCTGTTCGACCTCGACGGAGTCATCACCCCCACGGCAGAGGTGCACATGCGCGCCTGGGCCGAGATGTTCAACGAGTTCCTCTCGGGTCTCGGCGACCAGTCCCCGTACACCGATGCGGACTACTACGCCCACGTCGACGGGAAACCCCGCTACGACGGGGTACGCGACTTCCTCGCCTCCCGCGGGATCACCCTCGACGAGGGGCAACCGGACGACGACGGCGGACAGCAGACGGTGTGCGGTCTCGGCAACCGGAAGAATGACGCCTTCAACGAGATCATCGCCCGCGACGGCGTCACCCCCTACCCGGGCTCGAAGGCCCTCATCGAGGAACTCGCCCGCCGGGGCGCCCGGCTGGCGGTGGTGTCCTCGTCGAAGAACGCCGTCCCGGTGCTCAGGGCCGCCCAGCTGGAGCAGCACTTCAGCGTCATCGTCGACGGGAAGGTCGCGCTGGCCCACGACCTCAGGGGCAAGCCCGCGCCGGACACGTTCCGCTACGCCGCCGACCTGCTCGGCACCCCTCACGAGCGGGCCGTCGTCATCGAGGACGCCCTCTCCGGGGTCCAGGCCGGGGCCGCCGGTGACTTCGGACTCGTCGTCGCCGTCGATCGCGGCGTGGGTGTCGAGGCGCTCACCGAGGCGGGCGCCGACCTCGTCGTCAACGACCTCGAAAGGCTGATGGACTGATGCGCTGGATCGCCACCGACCCGCTCAACCGTTCCCGGTTCCCCGTCGAGCCGTGGCGGTTCGTCGAACTCGAGCCGAGTCTTGAGGACCTCGGCGTCACCGAGACCCTGTTCTCCGTCGGCAACGGCTACCTCGGCATGCGGGGCAATCCCGAGGAGGGGCGCAAGTCCTACGCCCACGGCACCTTCATCAACGGTTTTCACGAGACCTGGCCCATCAAGCACGCCGAGGAGGCGTTCGGGTTCGCCCGCACCGGCCAGACCATCGTCAACGTCCCGGATGCCAAGCTCATCAAGATCTACGTCGATGACGAACCTCTCACCCTCGGTATCTCGGACCTTGACTCCTACGAGCGCGCCCTGGATCTCAAGGAGGGGTGCCTGACCCGCAGCATCGTGTGGCGCACCCCGTCGGGCAAACGCCTCCAGCTGCGTTCCCGACGGATGGTCAGCTTCACCGACCGCCACCTGGCCCTGTTCGAGATCGAGCTGACGATGATCGGGGGTGATGCGCCCGTGGTGCTGTCGTCGCAGATCGTGAACCGGCAGGACGGCTTCGACGACCACCGGCGTTCCCAGGAGGAGGGCTTCGACCCGCGGCGGGCGGGGCGCTTCAACGGGCGGGTCCTCCAGCCCCGCGGCCAGTGGGAGGAGGACACCCGGATGGCCCTCGGCTACGAGACCACCGGCTCCGGCATGACCCTGTGCGTCGCCGCCGACCACCACCTGGACACCTCCAACCCGTTCGAGGTGGTCACCCGGGTGGAGGAGGATCAGGCGAAACTCGTCTACCGGATCGACGCCAGGGCCGGGGTGCCGATGGTCATCCGGAAGGCGGTGGCCTACCACACGTCCCGGGGCGTGCCCGTCATCGAACTGTACGACCGGTGCCGACGCACCCTCGACAGGGTGCGGGACAAGGGCTTCGACCACTTCTTCGACGCCCAGCGCGCGTGGCTGGACGTCTTCTGGAAGGACTCCGACGTCGAGATCGGTGGGCAGCCGGCCATCCAGCAGGCCGTGCGCTGGTGCCTGTTCCAGCTGGCCCAGGCCGCCGCCCGCTCCGACCAGCTGGGGGTTCCCGCCAAGGGGGTCACCGGATCCGGGTATGAGGGCCACTACTTCTGGGACACCGAGATCTACCTCGTGCCGTTCCTCATGTACACCGCCCCCCGGGTGGCCAGGAACACGCTGCGTTACCGCGTCGGGCTGCTGCCGCAGGCGAGGGAACGGGCCCGGGTGCTCAGCCAGGACGGAGCGCTGTTCCCGTGGCGCACCATCAACGGGGAGGAGGCGTCGGCCTACTACGCCGCCGGCACCGCCCAGTACCACATCGACGCGGACATCGCCCACGCCTTCGCCAAGTACAGCGACGTGACCGGCGACATCCAGTTCATGTACCGCGATGGTGCCGCCGTCATGGTGGAGACCGCAAGGCTCTGGGCGGACCTCGGGTTCTGGCGGACCGAGGCCGACGGCCGCGAACGATTCCACGTCCACGGGGTGACCGGGCCCGACGAGTACACGGCCGTGGTGAACAACAACATGTTCACCAATGTCATGGCCCGCGCCAACCTGCGTCGGGCCGCCGCCCTCATGCGGGAGATGGAGGTCGAGGACCCCTGGGCCTTCGAGCGCGTCATCGGGACCCTGGGTGTCACACCGCAGGAGGTCGCCGAGTGGGACCGGTGCGCCGACGGCATGGTGATCCCCTTCGACGAGACGTTCGGCATCCACCCGCAGGACGAGAAGTTCCTCACCAGCGAGCTGTGGGACCTGGAGAACACCCCGGCGGACAAGTTCCCTCTGCTGCTGCACTTCCACCCGCTCGTGATCTACCGGTTCCAGGTGCTCAAGCAGGCGGATGTCGTCCTCGCCCTGTTCCTCCAGGGGGATCAGTTCACCCGCGAGGAGAAACGCGCCGACTTCGAGTACTACGACCCGATCACCACCGGCGACTCGACGCTGTCGGGAGTGGTCCAGTCCGTCATCGCGGCGGAGGTCGGCTACCAGGACATGGCGATGCAGTACTTCCTCACGGGCCTGTACGTCGACCTCGCCGACATCCACGCCAACGCCCGCGACGGTGTCCACATCGCCTCGACGGGCGGCGTGTGGAACGCCCTGATCTTCGGGTTCGCGGGCATGCGGGACTACCAGGGGCACATCAGCTTCGACCCGCGCCTGCCCGAGGACTGGGACGACATGCGTTTCCCGATCCAGGTCCGCGGATCGTTGGTGCGGGTGCTGCTCCAGCCCGACGCGATCACCTTCGACGTCGAATCAGGCGATGCCGTCGAACTGGAGGTGCGGGGCAGTCTGATCCGGGTGGAGCCGGGCGAGCCCGTTCGGGTCGCGCTTGACGGTCAGGGTGAACGGTTGCCGTCGCTCACCGGGCGCAACCCCGTCACCGGGGGCCGCCGCGCCGACGGTTCGGTCGTCACCGCGATCGTCCCGGAGGCCCCCGTGACCGACCTGGTCGGTGGGGAGTGACCGAACCCACCCTTCACCTGCCCGACGGGGCCGTCGAGATCCCGGACAGCGAGGGAACGGGGTACTGGCTCGGCCCGGTGCAGCTCGAGGTGCGTCAGCATCGGGGAGCAGCGGCCTCCCTCGACGTGGTGCTCACCAACACGGGCGGAACGGAGACCACCACGGCGGGGCTGCTGCTCGACTGGGACCCCGACTGCCCCGTCGCCTGGCTGTCCGGCAGTGTCGGATTCGTCGTCGCCCCGGGCGGCACCGCCGTGTGGCGGATGCTGAGCGGATGGTGCAGCGACGCCCGCAACCCCGTCTCCGGTCCTGCGGCGCGCCTCTTCGGGGAGACCGTCCGGCTCGCCCCCGGCCAGCGGGTGTGGTCCCGCTGGCGGCAGGAGCCGGTGGAACGGGGTGCCTTCCCTCTCCCCGCCTGGGTGCCGGAACGTCGCCATCTGCCGGAGGGACAGGAGATCGAGGTGCGGGACCTCGATGTGGCCCTGTCCGGGACCGACCTCACCTTCCGCACCACCGAGGAGGCCTCCCTCGTCCAGGGGCGGGTGGGGTTGCATCAGCTCGCCGTTCACGGCCCGAACGGTGTGGCCGAGGTGGAGGTCGGGTGGTACCACCCGATGCAGTGGATCGTCCCCTCGGCCCTCGACAGGTGCCGGGACCGTGACATCGAGGCGTGGCTGCTGGCCTGGCTGCTGTCCCAGCCAAGCCTTGGGAACGATGACGCACAGCTGGATCGGCTCGACGTGGCGTTGGGTGCCTCACTCGAGGAGCCGACGCTGTTCAGTGTCCTCGCGGCGCTGCGGGCGGCCTCCAGCACGGAACTGCCGCTCGGCGACGACCCGTTGCAGGCGGCCACGCGGTTCCTCGCGGATCATCCCGGCAGCGACGACGGCGCGGTCGTGGCGATCGCGGCGTTCCTCAGCGGCGGAGTGGATCCAGTGGTCGAGCTGTGCCGGGAACCGGGAGGACCCGCGTGGAGCCTCCTCGCGGCCGACGGGGATGGGGGAGTCGCTGAGCTGCTGGCCACCCTCGAGTTCGGGTTGCCGAGCTCCGTACCCCCGACCTACACGGCCAGGGACGTGACCCTGGCCCGGTTGTGGCTCGCGTCGCGCCCGGAGTCGCCCCACCACGTCGAGTTGGCGGCCGTCGCCGACGCCGCCGCGTCGCGTCTGAAGTGCGCGCTGTCCCGTAGGGCCGATCCGCTCGCCGTCGCCTGGCTGCTCGTGGGGGAGTCCTTCCGGTGAGCCCGGCATAATCGAAGGGGGCGGGGGTCAACCCCGGCCTGTCGCCGACCAGTCAGGAAGAGCATGACCCACGAGGAGAACGAGGCCCGGCCGAGGACCCGGTTGGACGAGACGATGCGCGCGTCGCTCGGTGCGACCGCCGTGTTGATGCTCGCCACCGTGGTGTTCTCGATGGTCATGACAGGGGCCTATCTCAACTATCTCCAGGCCTGGCTCGGCCCCTATCTGCTGGCGGCGAGCATCGCCTGCGGGGTCCTGGCGCTGTGGACCCTGCTCGAGACCGCCGAGCAGGCCGGGCGGCGAGGAGCCGCTGACGGCCACGGCCACGGTGTCCCGAAGGTCGGTGCCCTGCTGCTCGTGCCCGCGCTGCTGTTCGCGATGGCGGTGCCGTCGTCGTTGGGTGCGGATGCGCTGAGGGAGGCGCAGCCGCAGCAGCGGGTGGCGGCGGATGAGGCGCTGGTCTTCCCGCCGCTCGACGAGGAGGAGGTCAACGAGCTCAGCCTCCAGGACTACTCGGATCGATACGTCTTCGGTCATCCGGAGGAACTCGTCGGCAAGCCGGTGCGGCTCCTCGGTTTCGTGGGGCGGCTGTCGACCCTTCCGGAGGAGCAGTGGACGGTCAACCGGTTCCGCATCTTCTGCTGCGTGGCGGACTCCACCCTGTTCGCCGCCGTCGTGACGGGCGCCCCGATGCCGGAGGGCAGGGACGTCTGGGTGGAGGTCGAGGGGGTGATCGACCTGGCGGCCAGTGACCGGCTCCCGGTCATCGTCGCCACCGACGTGGAGGTCGTCGCCAAGCCCGAGGAGCCCTACCTGTGAGCGCCACCTTCCGCCGCGTCTGGCTGCTGCCCTTCCTGGGTGTGATCCTGCTCATCGTCCTGCTCCAGATCACCGATCGGGTGGGACCGGTCGTGAGGCTCGAAGGGGCGTTGGTGCCGTGGAGCACCCTGTTCGTCGGCATCGTCATCCAGGCGCTGCCCTTCCTGGTGCTGGGCGTGACCGTCTCCGGGGCCATCGCGGCCTTCCTGCCGAAGGATCTCCTGGCCCGCATCACGCCGCGTTCACCGCTGCTGGCCGTCCCGACGGCCGGGGTGGCGGGAATGGTGCTCCCCGGGTGCGAGTGTGCATCGGTCCCGGTGTCGCAGTCGCTCATGCGTCGTGGCCTGCCCCAGGCCGCCGCGTTGGCCTTCCTGCTGGCGGCCCCCGCCGTCAACCCGATCGTGCTCGTCGCGACGGCCGTGGCCTTCCCCGGCAACCCGATGATGGTGTGGGCGAGGCTCGTCGCCTCGCTGCTCGCCGTGGTCGCGACGTGTTGGCTGTGGTTGGCGGTCGGCAAACAGGAGTGGATGCGTCCTCAGGACGGCCACCACCACGACGGCCAGACCCGGGCGACGGTGTTCCGGGAGACGGCCATGCACGACCTGCTCCAGGCGGGAGGCTTCCTCGTCATCGGCGCGGCCGTGGCCGCCGCCTTCAAGGTGCTGCTGCCCGTGGGGGTGCTTGCCTTCCTCACGGACAACGTGTGGGCGGCGATCCTCGCGATGGCCGTGCTCGCCATCGTGCTGTCCCTGTGCTCGGAGGCGGATGCCTTCGTCGTCTCGTCGTTCTCCACGATCTCCCCGACGGCGCAGCTCGCCTTCCTCGTGGTGGGTCCGATGGTGGACATCAAGCTCTTCGCCATGCAGTCCGGGGCCTTCGGGTCGCGGTTCGCGACCCGGTTCATGCCGCTCACCCTGGTGTGCTGCGTGGCCTCAGCGGTCATCGTCGGCACCCTCATGTTCGGGCAGCTCTGACGACCCCGAACACCTTTACTGTCCGAATGGCCGACAGGAATGGATGAGTCTGGGCGTCCTCACTACGTTGTGCGCCATGACTGAACAGCAGGGGAATGGGGCGGCGAAGAAGCTGTTCCGGAATCGTTGGTTCATCGGGGCGGCGGCCGGGATCGTCGGGATCGCGATCGGCGCCGGGGGAGCGGGGGAAGGGACGCACACGGCGGTCCCTCAGTCCGCGACGAGCGTCGCGCCCGCCCCGACGGTGACCGCCACGGCCACAGCGACGGCCACCGCGACCGCCACCACGACGGCCACGGTCATGGCGACCGAGACCGTGACGGCGGAACCGCAACCGGCTCCGACCGTGACGGTGACCTCCGTGGTCACGGAAACGGCCGTCAGTGAACCACGAGGGCTGGTGGACAGCAACGCGGGCAAGCAGGAGAGTTCCAGGAAGGGGTCAAGCGCCTACTACAAGAACTGCAGTGAGGCCAGGGCCGCGGGGGTGACGCCGCTCCACCGGGGCGACCCGGGCTACAGCTCCAAGCTGGATCGCGACGGCGACGGGGTGGCCTGCGAGTAGCGGCCTGTCACGGCGTCGTTGGTCGAGCCTTCCGTGTTGAGACCTCCGCAGCAGTTCCTGCGAACTGTCACCGGGTCTCGACACGGGTCCCTCCACTTCGTTCCGGGTCCCGGCTCGACCAGCGGGAGGAAGGGAACTATCGGCCAGGGGCAGAGTGCCCAGCACCCGGGCGACATGCGCGCCCGGGTCGGTACTTCTCCGCTGGTCGAGCCGAGGCCGGAGGCCTCGTGTCGAGACCTCCGCAACGGTCCCTGCGAACTGTCACCGGGTCTCGACACGGGCCCCTCCACTTCGTTCCGGGACCCGACTCGACCAACGGAGGGAAAAGGGACCCCTCGGCTCGACCAGCGTGGAGAAAGAGGATCCTCACCGACGCTCTTCCGGCCGGGGGCAGGGGGAATCAGCCCCGGTCAACGCGGGTGCGTAAAGAGGATGTTCAGCAGAGGGCGTATTGGATCCATTCCCAGGCTTCGGATTCGACCGGCCTGGTCTCCGGGGGCTCGGGCGGGTCCAGCCAGGGTGGGGGTGGCTCCTCCAGCCTGGGTTCTGGTTCCGGAGTTCGGAGACACATCGTGCCACCGGTGGCGTGGACGAGATACTCAAACCCTGCCGGAGACTTCCAGTGGAACCAGCCCGGGGCGGGTTGAGTCAGGACCCAGCCGCCGAAGGTTTTCGCCCGATGCGACCTGCGGGCCAACGGGGCGAGGTTGCCCCACCGGGTCTGCCCGGTCTCGCCGTCGCGGTAGGGGATGGTGTGGTCCAGATCACAGGCCCTGGAGGTGCGGGAGGCGTAGGGGAACACATCGACTGGCATCAATGCGGTGACCGCGGTCCGCAACCCGAGCGAGGGGTCGTGAAGATCCTCCGGTGCGTGGTGGAGTGGATCAACGATCGGCCGGATCGTCACGCGGGAGTCCTTCAAGAACTCCGGCAACCGCGAGGTCAGGAACGCACCCCACCGCTCCACCTCAACCA